>CAZJYZ010000001.1:0-41981 GCA_964550345.1 uncultured Aliiroseovarius sp.
AAATCTGTAGGCGAGGTGACGACATCAGCCTCTATCACCACCAGATTCATATCCACCAAATGATCGCGTAGGGCATCAATATTCACGTTTAACCAATCCGGGTGCGGGTCGGCTTCTAGTGCTGTTACAATCTCGCCAATAGCAGCAAATGCCCCCTGACCGAGCTCACTAACCGGCGCCGCACCCATCATATGCATGTTGTGTTCGTGGCCCGAACTCATTTCCTGAATGACGCCGGTGTTTTGCGCAAAAAAAGGTCCCACCCCCACCAGTACCCATGTTAAAATCTAGTATTCATCGCGTTTCCTTTTATTTCCCTGCTTCTCTTGCCCCAAAGCGCCCATCCATGACATGATCACAATCATGTCCGCTTCCTTTCTGGAGATTCTTGACCAACTACCCGGCAGGGAACTGCACCTGAACGCAGGGGCTTTACTGTTTCAGCGCGATGACATTGTGCGATCCGTTTATGTGGTACGTACTGGCCGGGTGCATCTGCTCAGACGGCAAGAAGACGGCGCAGTATTCATCCTGCAACGTGCCGGGCCGGGGAAACTTGTGGCCGAAGCATCCCTGCTTACTAAAACTTACCATTGCTCAGCCGAAGCGGTTGAACCAAGTCTTCTGACCATCTGGCCACAGGCTAAAATCCGCGCCTTGATAAATCGGGACAAAGAGACAGCCCTAACCTATGCCAGTCATTTGGCTGGCGAAGTACGTACCGCCCGCCTGCGCGCTGAAATCTCTTCCCTGCGAAAGGTCCGTGACAGGCTGGATGCTTGGCTGGCCTGGAAAGAAGGGAGCTTGCCGCAAAAGGGCGAGTGGCACCATTTGGCGCGCGAGCTGAACGTTACGCCAGAGGCACTCTACCGCGAAATCGCCAGACGGGGTACCATGAAGTGAAGCCGCTGTTTATCCCAAACCGCGCTGCTAGGCACCTGTGGCTTTGGACCAATCTTCTGTCTGTCACCCCGACCGGGCCGCTTGATATCATGAATATTGTGAACCGGCTTGGCTTTGTCCAGATTGACACGATCCGCAATGTTACCCGCGCCCATAACCACATAATCTGGAGCCGCAATCAAAACTTTCGCGAAGGCGGGCTTTGGCCACTCCTGAAAGAGCGCGCTCTTTTTGAACATTTCACCCATGACGCCAGCCTGATCGCGGCAGGCGTATACCCTTATTGGCAGAGTCAGTTTGCACGCCTTGGTGCCCATGTGGCACGCCATGAATGGTACCGATCTGGCCTGGCGCGCCAACAGGTAAAAGACATTCGCGCGCGTATCGAAAGGGAAGGGCCTTTATCGACCCACGCTTTCGACACGAAAATTGAAGGCAAGCGTGAAATGTGGGCCCGCCCGCCGCACAAGAAAGCCTTGGATCAAATGTGGTATGGCGGAGAGCTTGCAACCTCTCACCGGGAAAACTTTGTTAAATTCTACGACCTTGGAGAACGGGTCTTTCCCGCCCCTTCCCCGGATGGCCCCGGACCGGATGAAACGATCAACTGGCTGAACGTTCAGGCTTTGGACAGGCTCAGTTTTGGCACAGCCGGAGAGATCCAGAAATTTTGGGGCACCTTGGATGCGCGCACGATCCGAAACTGGATTGCGGATAGCAAAAGTCTGATTGCGGTAGAAACTCAAGCGGCGGATGGCAGCATTGTGGCGGGCTTCGCCCCGGCAGATATCGAAGCACGGCTGGCCGCCTGCCCGGCGCCGACCGCACGCCTGCGGTTGCTTAACCCTTTCGATCCGGCAATCCGAGACCGCATGCGGCTGCAGCGTCTTTTCGGTTTTGACTACCGAAATGAAATGTTTGTGCCCAAAGCTGAAAGAAAATGGGGATATTATGTCTATCCGCTTTTGGAAGGGTCTCGCTTTGTCGGACGGATCGAGTTGAAAGCGGACCGCAAAGCAGGCTGGCTGCAAGTGACTGGTTTCTGGACCGAGCCGGGCATCAAGTGGAGCGCAAACAGGTTGGACAAGCTAGATGCTGAATTATGCCGGTTTGCCCGTTTTGTCGGAATAAAACAGGTAGAATGGCTGGCGGCGCGACCGCTCTGACCTTGCACAAGAAGCACTTTCGACGCAGAAATGAAGAAAGATAAATGATTTTCAAACAGCTCGGTCAGGGAAGGTAAAACCATGCGACTGAAAGGAAAAACAGCACTGGTAACCGGTGGTGGTTCAGGCTTTGGTGCAGGCATTTCAGCCAAGTTTGCTGCCGAAGGGGCGAAAGTCTTTGTGGCAGACATCAATGGTGACGCTGCCCAAGCCATAGCACATGAGGTTGGCGGTGAAGCGCTGGAAGTGGACGTTGCTGACAATGCCAGCGTTGCAGCCATGGCCAAGACTATACATGGTCAGGGTGATCTGGATATTCTGGTCAACAATGCCGGGATTACACATATGCCAACGCCATTGGAATTTGTCAGCGAAGCAGAATTTGACCGGGTTCTGGCGGTCAACGCCAAATCGGTTTTCCTGACCGCACGACATTTTGTTCCTGCAATGAAGGCGGCAGGTAAGGGTGCGATCCTCAATGTCGCCTCGACCGCCGGGATTAGCCCAAGACCTAACTTGAACTGGTATAACGCGTCGAAAGGCTGGATGATTACCGCCACCAAAACCATGGCCGTTGAGCTGGCACCAGCGGGACTGCGCGTTAACGCGCTTGCACCGGTTGCTGGGGACACACCTTTGTTAAAAAGTTTCATGGGGGAAGACACGCCGGAAATGCGCGCCAAGTTTTTGTCGACCATTCCTTTGGGACGATTTTCAACCCCCGAAGACATGGGCAACGCCGCCACATTTTTGTGCTCGGACGAGGCAAGTATGGTCACGGGAGTAGTAATGGAAGTGGATGGCGGGCGCTGTATCTGAAGCGCCGGGGGTTTCACACCCCCGGACCCCCGTGAGGTATTTATGCCAAGATGAAGGAGCGTTGGGGTGAAACCTGGTAAGCGTAATCTGATAACGGATGTAAACGGGCTGAAAGTAGGAAATTCCTCAGATCGGGAAACCAAAACCGGCGCGACAGTTTTGGTGGGGGAAAAGCCTTTTGTGGCGGGCTTGCACGTGATGGGTGGCGCACCGGGGACGCGTGAAAGCGACCTTTTGGCACCAGACAAGCTGGTGCAGGAGGTTGACGCGCTGGTTCTGTCCGGCGGCTCTGCCTTCGGGCTTGATGCAGCCTCAGGCGTGGCAGACGCCTTGCGTGAAGCCGGGCGCGGGTTTGAAGTTGCCGGGCAAAGGGTACCGATTGTTCCTGGCGCAATATTGTTCGACCTTGCCAATGGCGGCAAAAAGAACTGGGGTGAAAACCCCTATAAATCACTGGGGCGCGAAGCCCTTTCAACTGCAAGTGAAGCGTTTGAATTGGGTACGACTGGGGCCGGCTCTGGAGCAACTTTGGCCGACCTTAAGGGCGGGTTGGGCTCGGCTTCTTTGGTGCTGGAAAATGGTTTAAGTGTGGGCGCTTTGGTTGCTGTGAACGCCGTGGGTGGGGTGACGACCAATGACGGGCATTTCTGGGCCGCCCCGTGGGAGTTCAATGGTGAATTCGGAGGGATGGGAGTTGGAACGGATTTTGATCCGGGCCAACCACCGCGCACCAAGGTTAACCCCGGCGCGGCGACGACTATCGCAATTATTGCAACTGATGCAGTTCTGGATCAGGCACAGGCAACCCGGCTGGCCGTAGCGGCCCATGATGGTATGGCCCGTGCCATTCATCCCAGCCATACGCCTTTCGACGGGGATCTGGTTTTTGTGGCAGCGACCGGTAAAAAACCTGTGTCGGACCCGGTTCTTGACCCGCTTTTATTGGGACATGCTGCGTCTGTCTGCCTGTCCCGCGCCATTGCCCGCGGGGTTTACGAAGCCCGACCGGCTGCAGGGGATGTATTACCAACCTGGCAGGAAAAATTCGCACAATAACCCGCCTTAAGCTTATTTTTTTTGGTGCCTTGGCAGGTTTTATGCCGCCAGCAGAGAATTGAGCATGGCACTGTCTAATTGCTCCAGCGCGTCGATAACATCAAAGTGGTGGCGGCCGGGCGCGATGTGCAGAGCGGCTTCGTCCCAACCCTCCTGTAACCAACGCGCCTGATCAAGGAATGCCGGACGTTCTTCGGCACCCACCCATACGCGGGTTTCGATCCCGCGCCTGTCAGAATGCAACAATGGGCTTTCTGCAATGGCCTCTTCCGTGTCTAACCGGAAATCAGCATTCATCGCCGTCTGCATAAGCGGGCGCAGATCTGAAACTGGTGATATCGGGAGGATACGTTTCAGACGACCAGAGACTTTATCATCAAGCGCCACGTCTGTGCAGTTCATGCGCGCCACCAGGTGGCCTCCGGCAGAATGCCCGGTAAGGACGATGGGACCAGGCACGATACCAGCCGCAGTCTCAACGGCGCGCGCTGCCTCTTTGGTAATTTCCGCTATCCGCGCAACAGGTGCCAATGTGTAGGATGGCATCGCGACGGCCCATCCTCTCGCGACCGCACCGGCGGCCAGATGCGACCAATCTTCCTTGTCAAAGGCGCGCCAATAGCCACCGTGAATAAAGACAGCCAAACCTTCCGCCCTACCTTCAGGCAAAAAAAGGTCCATGATCTGACGGACCCCGCTTCCATATGCAATGTTATCGCGCAAGCGCCCGGCCGCAGCCATGCTGGCACGAAACGCACTGGCATTTTTTGCCCAGCGACCGGGGTATTCCGCTGCTCCTTCGATGAAATCGGCGTTTGTATAAGCAATATCGGGGGTCATCTGCAACATCCTTCGATGATTTTGGTTTTTTGGTGTCTGGACATCGGATCGTACTTTCGTGCATTCACAGCAGGACGCTAATGGGAGGATATTATGACCAATAATACAACCGATCTGGCTGGAATTTTACAAGATCCCAGCCTGCTTGCAACCCGCGCATATGTTGCCGGTGAATGGATCGAAGCCGATGACGGAGCAACTTTCACGGTCAGCAACCCTGCCCGTGGCGATACCATCTGCGAAGTTGCCGATCTGTCGCGCGCGGAAGTTGCCCGCGCCATCGAAGCCGCCGACAAGGGCGGGCGCGAATGGGCCAAACGGACGGCCAAGGAACGCGCAAATATAATGCGCGCGTGGTTCAACCTGATGATGGAAAATCAGGCTGATTTGGCTGCAATCCTGACCGCTGAAATGGGAAAACCCTTGGCGGAAAGCGCTGGCGAGATCGCCTATGGCGCCAACTTTATTGAATGGTTCGGCGAAGAGGCCAAACGCATCTATGGCGAAACCATTCCCGGCCATCAGGCCGACAAGCGACTGATGGTTATCAAGCAACCAATCGGCGTGGCTGCGAGCATCACACCGTGGAATTTTCCAAATGCAATGATCACCCGTAAGGCCGGGCCTGCTATCGCGGCTGGTTGTGGCTTCGTCGCACGCCCGGCAGCCGAAACACCCCTTTCGGCACTGGCCTTAGCCGTGCTGGCCGAGCGTGCCGGGGTCCCTGCCGGGGTCTTCAACGTGGTGCCCTCCAGCCGCGCTTCGGACATCGGCAAGGAGTTTTGTGAAAATCCGACTGTGCGTAAAATCACCTTTACCGGCTCAACCGAAGTGGGGCGTATTCTTTTGCGCCAAGCTGCTGATCAGGTTAAGAAATGTTCGATGGAACTGGGTGGCAATGCACCCTTTATTGTGTTTGATGACGCCGATCTGGATGCCGCTGTCGAGGGTGCGATTGCCTGCAAATTCCGCAATAATGGCCAGACCTGTGTGTGTGCCAACCGCATATATGTGCAGGAAGGTGTTTACGACGCTTTCGCCGAAAAGCTGGCGGTGGCAGTTGGCCAACTTAAGGTAGGTGACGGGCTTGACGCAGACACTGAACTTGGCCCGCTGATTTCGCCGGACGCGCTGCAGAAGGTCGAGGACCATTTGGCAGACGCCAAGTCAAAGGGGGCCGAGGTGATCCTTGGCGGGAAACCCCACGAACTGGGTGGACTTTTTTATGAGCCAACCATCGTAACCGGTGCCACATGCGACATGGATTTCTCGACCGATGAAACTTTCGGCCCACTTGCACCTCTGTTCAGCTTCAAAGACGAAGATGACGTGATCGCGCAGGCCAATGACACGATTTTCGGGCTGGCAAGTTACTTCTATGCCAATAATCTGAGCCGCGTTTACAAGGTTGCTGAAGCGCTTGAATACGGCATTGTTGGCGTCAATACCGGGATCATCTCGACCGAGGTTGCCCCTTTTGGCGGGGTTAAACAATCAGGGCTGGGCCGCGAAGGCAGCCGCCACGGGATCGAAGATTATCTAGAGATGAAATACATCTGCATGTCGGTCTGAGACCCGTACTATTAAGCGATGTTTAAACTCTTGCCCTTCCTGAAGGGTGGGGGTTTAAACATCTTTGGTTTTCAGAAAGAAAATTTCCTAGAACGTTTAAACATTTTCTACTGCTTAACCGATTGAAACCCAGGCCAGATCCAATATTCCGGGAATGTGGCACAGGGGAAAGATTTGCTCCCTTTATTTCGCATTCTCATTGGAACGACCCATCTTCAATTCCAAGCCAAAAAAAACTCCCAAGGATTGACCTTTGGGTTGCGTCATAGCTACGTGAAAGACATGGATACAAGCGACGAAGCACTGGCGGTGGCGGCCGCTGATGGGGACCGGGAGGCTTTTACCACCCTCCTGACCCGTCACTATGACCGCCTGTTCGCGTTCAGTTTTCGCCTGATGGGCACGCGCGATCAGGCCGAAGACCTGACCCAGGATATTTGCGCCGCCCTGCCTGGTAAGCTCAGGGGTTTTCGCGGCGAGGCACGCTTTACGACTTGGCTTTATCGCGTGGCGGTAAATGCCTCCCATGATCGCCGCCGCCGCAGGGCGACCCGTACGAAAGCCGCAGATGGCTGGGGTGACTGGGAAGTGAACAGGCAGGCCACCATGCGAGAAAACCGCGAGGGGCTGGATTGGCTGACGCAAGCGATGCAGGCCCTGCCGGATGATCTGCGCGACACAGTGGCACTGATTTTGGGGGAAGAAATGAAACAGGCCGAAGCCGCACGCGTGTTGGACGTGTCAGAAGGCACCATCGCCTGGCGTATGTCGGAAGTTAAAAAACGCCTGAGGGCAATACATGAAAAGGAGGCAGAGGCATGAGTGATGATTTTGATCTTGAGAAGTTGGCAAACGCTCTGAAATCCAGCCCGCCCGCCCCTGACGAGGATCGCAAAGCGCAAAATATTACCGCTGCAATAAAAAGTTTCGATACCGCCCAAGAAAATGCGGCCCGCACACGTCCTACTTCTGAAACGACCCAAAACGGGGCGTTCTTTAAAGGAGTAGCAAAGATGTTTCATTCAATGACTTCACGCGCTGCGATGGCGACCACAACGGCCCTCGTTGCAGTTGGTTTTACGTTTTATGTTGTCTATCCGCAGCTGAATACGACGCCGGGGCTTGATCTGCCCACACCGGAAATGTCCCGTGATGAGGTGGTCGTGGCCACCGAGCAGGATGGCACACCCAAAACCAGCGACACAGAAAGCCCGGATGTAAGCCCGATGGTATTGGCTGAGGAAGCAGAAACCGGCGGCCTGACCGGGATCATCGCGGGTGCACCTGCTGACATGGCGATAAGCGAACCGGCCCTTATGCCCAGCCCGGCCCCTCTGGCCCCCATGGCCCTGAGCCGGAGTGCGGCGCCGGGCGAAGGCTTTGCTTCGGTGGTGGATGACCGGGCAAGGTCACGCGAAGAAAACACCGAAGCCTTTGCCAACGAAGAGCAAAACCCGCTGAAAATTACTGGGGAAGAGCCGGTATCCACCTTTTCCATCGACGTTGACACTGCCGCTTATTCGGTCGTGCGTTCCTCTCTGATGCGCGGCTACCTGCCTCCCGAAGATGCGGTGCGGATTGAGGAAATGCTCAATTATTTCCCCTATGCCTATGCAGGCCCCGAAGGCGAACACCCCTTCCAACCGACGGTCACTGTCATGGATACGCCGTGGAATGCGGGCACAGATCTGGTGCATATCGCTATTCAGGGTGAATTGCCCGCATTAGAAGATCGCCCACCGCTTAATCTGGTTTTCCTGATCGACACGTCCGGTTCAATGGAAAATGCCAACAAACTGCCGCTGCTCAAGCAAAGTTTCCGCCTGATGCTGGGCCAGCTGAGGCCCGAAGATCAGGTGTCGATCGTAACCTATGCCGGGTCCGCCGGGCAGGTATTGGAACCAACCAATGCCAGCGAACGCAGTACCATATTGTCGGCCCTTGAACGTCTGTCTGCCGGTGGTTCAACCGCCGGGCAGGAAGGTCTGCAGCAGGCGTATGCTGTCGCCGAGGGCATGGCTGAAGACGGCGAGGTCAGCCGTATTATTCTGGCGACTGACGGCGATTTTAACGTCGGCATATATGGCCCGGATGAGCTGAAGGATTACATCTCGGATAAACGCAACAGCGGCGTTTACCTAAGCGTGTTGGGCTTTGGCCGGGGCAACCTGGATGATGCGACGATGCAGGCGCTGGCGCAGAACGGCAATGGAACTGCGTCCTATATCGACACACTCAGCGAGGCTCAGAAAGTGCTGGTGGATCAGCTTTCCGGCGCCCTGTTCCCGATTGCCAATGACGTGAAAATTCAGGTCGAATTCAACCCGGCTGAGATCGCTGAATACCGGCTGATCGGCTATGAAACCCGCGCTTTGGCGCGGGAGGATTTCAACAATGATGCTGTTGATGCTGGCGAGATTGGGGCGGGCCATTCCGTTACTGCAATCTACGAAGTGACCCCGGTTGGCTCAGACGCCATTATGACGGATGCCCTGCGCTATCAGGCACCGGTGGAAGGCACGGGTTCGGATGAGCTGGGCTTCCTGAAACTGCGTTATAAGAACCCGGACGAGGATAGTTCAACCCTTATCCAAGTCCCAATCACCCCCGGAATGGGTTCAGCGAATACCGATACCCGATTTGCAGCAGCTATCGCCGGGTTCGGGCAGCTTTTGTCAGACGACAAATACCTTGGTGACTGGACCTATAGCGACGCCATCGCTTTGGCCGGGGCGAACAAGGGTGAGGATGTGTTTGGATATCGCGCCGAGGCCGTGACCCTGATGCGGTTGGCCCAGACGCTCTCGCAAGAATAACCTTCCCTCGGGGCTATGTTTCTTGTCCCGAAAGTAGCCCCAACAGCGCCAGTCCAACTGGCGCGCCCCTTCCCGCCATCCCCGGGAAGGGGCTTTCGTATAAAGGTACCTCACATGCAAAAACAGACCAAAAAGTAAAGGCGCGAGGAACCTGATCCACGCGCCTTGCCATATAATTTTCGCTATGAAAGCAGGGCCTTAGGCCTCAATCGTCGTGCCTTCAACATCACGGGTCGAGGCAATCTCGATACGCCGCGGTTTGAGGGCCTCGGGAACTTCCCGCGAAAGATCTATGTGAAGCATACCGTTTTCATGGGCAGCACCGGTGACACGTACGTGGTCGGCTAGGTGGAAACGCCGTGTAAAGGCGCGGGTGGCGATACCACGGTGCAGGAAAGTGCGCGCTTTGTCCTCAGTAACTTTTTTAGCTGTGACATGCAGCGCGTTTTCTTTCACTTCCACGGCCAGTTCCTGTTCGCCGAACCCGGCAACAGCGATAGAAATGCGCCATGCATCATCACCAGTTTTTTCAATATTGTAAGGTGGGTAGCTTTCGCGGCTGACATCATTGGTCAGCACCCGGTCCATCAGGTCGGCGACCTGGTCAAAGCCAACAGTGGCACGGTAAAGGGGTGAAAGGTCAAAATTACGCATTTGGAGTCCTCCTTTTGAGCGACATAAGTGGCCTTCCCATATGGGCAAGGCAGTAAATTCAGGCCCGCGAATGCGGCACCTGATCCTCAGGTAGGGTCGTATTTCCCTAGTTTCAAGATGGTGTTGCTACAGCCGCAAGAACTGGCTTGCCAAGCTTCATATGCAATTTCAAATTGCAGGCTGATACATTTTTATATTCTTAATATGCATCTTTCGGGTTTTCCACCACAAGACCCTTAAGCGGTTGTTTATAGGTTGTTTTAACAGGTTTATAATCAAAAATGCCCAAGGCGTAGATTACTTTCGCCCGCCCTATGGGCGCAAAAACTTTGCCCCGTCACCAGTGCTGCCACTCGGGGATATAACCTGCACAACCGGAATTGCCACGCCAAATACGCCGTCACTTTGCGCCAGCATGGCCATCATATCCGCCAGTGGCCCCTCGAGAGAAGTTCCCAAAGAAACCGGCATATTGCGCGCCATAGCTTTGGCCGACACGACTGACACGATTTGCGCCACCCCGTCTTCAAAAATAAACACAGGCGCCCCGGAAGACCCAAAATCTACATTGCACGACAAGACAAGTGTGCCCGACTGGCGCGCCAGGACGTTGCAGCTTTCCTGCAATGCCGGGCTTTCAGCACGGTTGTGGGCATAGGATACAACACCGACAGCCGTCCCTTTGGCGGGCTGACCATGGGTGAGAAAAGGTTGGATTGACCCTGAACGGATTGGACGGTCAAGCTCTACCAGGGCCAGATCATAGCGAACCCGGTGCTCGGTATCACTACTGGCAAACTCATATTTAGGATGAACAATAACCCGGCGCACCCCGCGGTATGCCGAAGCACGGCCCGAACGCCATCCAGCAAGGAACTCTATATCACCCTCGTCTATGCGCTGCCCGGTACTCCGGTCAAAAAGGCAATGCCCGGCTGTGAGCACCAGGTTGTCTGCCACCAGCGCGCCGGTACAAAAGGCGTTTGGGCCGAGATTCAGGCGCCCCACGCCTTCCCAGCCACGACCATCATCGCCCGTGATAAGGTTGCGCAGCCCGGAATTATCCGCCTGCGCAGTGCCAGCGAACACCAGCGAAAGCATCAGTAAAGTCAGGTATTTCCACATAGCCAGTCCTTGGTTTCAGGATATGGCTATGTGGGTGGATGGGCAGGATTAAGGCAAAATCGGTGCCATTTTGGGGGGGCATGGCCCACCAGTGGCCCAGTCGATCAGTTCGACCGTGTGTACAACCGGCACTTCTTCGCCTGAGCCCAACTGGATCATGCACCCGATATTTCCCGCCGCGATCACCTGAGGGTCGCGTGCATGTAGCGTTGCCAGCTTTCGGGATTTCAGCTTGGCTGAAATCTCGGGTTGCAACAGGTTATAGGTCCCCGCAGACCCGCAACACAGATGCGCGTCCTGCGGCTCAACCACTTCGAAGCCCACGTGTTTCAGCAAATCCTTCGGCGCATGTGTGATTTTCTGACCGTGCTGCAGCGAACAGGCGGCGTGATAGGCCACCCGCAAGGGGGCCGCACCACTGGCGGGCAGGTCCAGCCCCATCAGAAACTCACTGACATCCATCGCCAAGACAGAGACCTGTGCTGCATTTTCTGCCAACGCATCTTCGCGAAACATGTGACCGTAGTCTTTAACCGTGGTGCCACAGCCTGACGTATTGATGATAATTGCGTCCAGCCCTTCACCGTCAATCTCGTGCGTCCAGGCGCGGATATTTGCGGCAGCCGAGGCATGCGCCTTGTCTTCTTTCCCCATATGGTGGGTCAGGGCACCACAGCAGCCTGCGCCCTGCGCCACCACCACGTCGCAACCCATCCGGGTCAGCAGTCGGATCGTGGCGTCATTGATGTCTGTGTCCAACGCCTTTTGCGCACAGCCAGTCATCAGCGCCACGCGCTTTTTCCTTGGCCCGACGGCAGGGAAAACCTGCGCATCGTCATTGCGACTGACCGGAGGTATTTGTTTCGGCGCCATCGCCAGCATGGCCTGCAAGCGTGCATCCGGCAGTAAACGGCGAAACGGTTTGCCAATCTTTGCCCCCAGCAAGGCCAGCCGGAAGCGTTTGGGGTAAGGAATGACCTGCGACAATACCCAGCGCAGCAGACGATCCATGATTGGTCGCTTATGCGTCTTTTCGATATGGCTGCGCGCCAGATCTACCAGATGCATGTAATGCACCCCGGAAGGGCAGGTCGTCATGCAGGAAAGACAGGACAGGCAGCGGTCCACATGGGTCACCGTCCTGGCATCCGGTGTTCCGCCTTTTTCAAGCATGTCCTTGATCAGATAAATGCGCCCGCGCGGGCTGTCGAGCTCATCGCCAAGCACCTGATAGGTTGGGCAAGTTGCCGTGCACATGCCGCAATGAACGCAGGCGCGCAGAATGTCATTAGCGCGCTCAAGGCCGCTGTCCTGCAGCTGTTCGGGGGTAAAAAATGTCTTCATTCAGGCCCCCATCAATCCGGGGTTTAAAATACCCCTGGGATCGAATTTCTCCTGTATTTGCCGAGATATCGCTGCAATTGGAGCAGGTTCAGGTTGAAAAACTGCAAGCCGCTGGCGCAGCATCTCAGGCGCCCGGACCAAGGTTGCGTGCCCACCAAAGCCGGCAACCTGATCTCGCACCAGCCGGGCTCCAGCGTCCGAAGTCCCGTCAACCAGCAACCAAACCAGCCCTCCGCCCCAATCAAACAAGGCTTTGTGTTCAAGCCCGGCAGCATTCAGATTTGCTGAAACTACCGGCCCATCCGAGGGTTTGAGCGACACCCGCCAAACTGCCCCCTCCAACGCAGCGAAGGGTTCAACATCGCGCACCTCACGCCAAAGATTGGCCGAGGCATCCCCCTCGGCAAGATCCCAACCGGCGCAAATACCCTGTTGCAACTCTTTCGCCCGGTAAGCCACCGAACCGGCAAGACCCTCAAGACGTATCCTTGTTTCAGAGGTGCCGGAAATGCCCACACCAAGATGTGCCGCACCTGATATATCATAAGGAGAACCGAGTGCGGCGGAAAGCACCTCAACGCCCGCTTCGTCGGTCAACCCATGGGCAACCAGCGTCGCTTCGGCTTCTGGCATGGCCATCACCTTCAGGCTGACCTCGCTCATCACCCCCAAAGTGCCCCAACTTCCGGCCATCAATTTGACCAGATCGTATCCGGTGACATTTTTCATCACCCGCCCGCCATTCTTCAACACCTGCCCCAGCCCGTCGACAAATCGCACGCCAAGGGAAAAGTCCCGCGCAGCGCCTACCTGAATGCGCCGCGGACCCGAAACATTTGCCGCTATGACGCCGCCAATGGTGGGTGTGCCGGTACTGCCCAACAGGCCACGGTGATCCATCGGCTCAAAGCCAAGACGCTGTCCTTCGCCCGCAAGCAGATCGTCTATTTCAGCCACAGGCGTCCCGGCGCGCACCACAAGGGTCAAGGCCTCGGGCTGATAAAGCGTTACCCCACTCAGTCCGGCAACAGAAAGGTCCTGTCCCTCCACAGGCCGCCCAATATCCCGGGTGCCCCCTCCAAGGACGCGCAGCGGGCCCTCTGCCGACCTCACTGCCTCGGCCAGTTCTGCCTCTGTCTGTGGCCTCATATTTCTCTTGCCTCAAATATCCTCGGGGGTGAATTGGCGGAAGCCAAGAGGGGGTGGAAACCCCCTAACCCGCCCTTCGTTGTTGCGATGCATCCAGTGGAAAAACCTTGGCCGGGTTCAGCAGCCATTGCGGGTCAAACACATCCTTCAGGCGCATTTGCGCCTCAAGATCAGCCGGGGAATATTGTGCGTTCATCAATTCACGTTTTTCTACCCCAACCCCGTGCTCTCCGGTCAGGCAGCCGCCTACCTCAACGCAAAGCGTGAGGATGTCTGCGCCAAATGCCTCGCATTTTTCAAGATCACCTGGCTTGTTGGCATCATACAGGATCAGCGGGTGCATGTTTCCGTCACCGGCATGAAATACGTTACCTACGTCCAGCCCGTATTCCTCACTCATCTCACCGATCCGACGCAGGACAAATGGCAATTCGCTGACCGGGATCGTGCCATCAAGGCACATATAATCGTTGATCTGACCCATCGCCCCAAAGGCCGATTTGCGCCCCAACCAGATACGCGCACTTTCTTCCTCGGACTGGCTTTCGCGCAGTTCAACCGGGTTGTGGCGCTTGGCAATGGCAATAATACGTTCAAGCTGGTCGGTGATTTCCGCGTCCGAGCCTTCGACCTCGATGATCAGCATTGCTTCGCAATCCGGATAGCCGGAATGGGCGTGGGCCTCGGAGGCGCGAATGCAAACCCGGTCCATGAATTCAATCGCCACCGGTACGATACCGGCCTTGATAATGTCACTGACACAGGCGCCAGCTACCTCGGAACTGTCAAAGCCAACCAGCACCGGGCGCGCGCCTTCAGGTTTGGCAAGAATGCGCAAGGTGGCTTCGGTAACGATACCCAATTGGCCTTCGGAACCACAGATCAGCCCCAAAAGGTCCAGCCCGGCGGCATCCAGATGAGCACCGCCTATAGTGACAACCTCGCCGTCCGCCATGACCATTGTCACACCCATCAGGTTGTTGGTGGTGACACCATATTTGAGGCAATGCGCCCCACCGGAATTCATCGCGATATTGCCTGCAATCGCACAGGCCAGCTGGCTGGATGGGTCCGGAGCATAGAAGAAACCATCCGCCTCAACCGCACCGGTAACCGAAAGGTTGGTACGCCCGGCCTCAACCCGAACAAACCGGTTGTCATAGTCGGTTTCCAGCACCGCGTTCAGGCGCGCCACGCCAAGAATAACGCTGTCTTCCGTTGGCAACGCGCCACCAGCCAGAGAAGTACCGGCACCACGCGGCACCACAGGCACGCCCATTTCATGGCAGATGCGCATCACCTCTGAGACCTCTTTAGTTGAACCCGGCAAGACCGCGCAGAGCGGCGGACAACGATAAGCCGCAAGCGCATCGCATTCATAAGCAAGGGTTTCGGCGGGGTCGTCCAGAACGGCACCTTCGGGCAATACTTCTTGCAGACGCGCGACGATCAGGGACTTGCGGGCCATGATGGCGGGGTCGGAAGGAGGCATGTGCATGGCAGATTTCCCTATACGGTGATTGGTAAAGATTTATTACCAAAATACCAAAATGGCAAGTCATACTGGCCCACGCACTGCGATTCAGGGGGTTTTTGATGTTTTGACCAGGAAAATAGCCCAGTCAGGCCCCGTATTGACTGGTGCCACACGCGAACCCACTGACAATTCTGTAGCGCCCACCCCAACTTTCACCAAACAAATGGCCTTTGCAGAGTATTAACTGACGGGGTTTCCCCAATTGCTGATGATCGCGTCAGCCTCGTATTCAACCAGCCACTCAGGATTAACAAACCGGTCAATCGCCATAATCGTATCAACCGGTCGCACATCCCGAAAATATTCTTTCCGCACCTCAATCGAGGCTTTCCAGTCTTCGATATTTGTCAGAATTACCCTTGTGCGCACCACATCCCGAAGACTAGCACCCGCACTTTCCAAAGCGGATTTGATAATCTCCAGACATTGCCGGGTCTGGGCAGCAACATCCCCCACACCAACAGTTTTGCCTTCCTCGTCAACCGGGGCAGTACCGCCGATTGAAACAAACGGCCCCACACGCACCGCCCGGCTGAAACCAACGATTTTTTCCATCGGGTTTCCATTTGATACCAGCTCTCTGTCAAATTCCATGTGTTCGCTCCCTTTATTTCACCTGAAATAAGCATACTACATTTTCACTTTCCCGCATTTTCACGGATCTGTGCTGTGACAATGAGGTGGGACAGGCCTAACTTACCTGTATGCGAAACATAGTACTTGCCTTTTTGCTGACCCTTGCCCTGACCGCATCACCGGTTTTTTCGGCCCCTCCGGTGATTGAGGCTGTTGAGGCCCGCGGCGGGGCTGCTGGCTGGAGCTTTTCCGTCACGCTTTCCCATCCAGACACGGGCTGGGATCATTACGCCGATGGCTGGCAGATACTGGACGCAGATGGGACGGTACTGGGGCACAGGATGCTGGCGCACCCGCATGTACATGAGCAACCGTTTACCCGGTCTCTGGGCGGGGTGGATATTCCGGCTGGGACTTCTTTGGTTTTCATACAGGCGCATTGTTTGGTCGACGGGTGGGGCGAGCAGCTTTTTGAAGTTGGCTTGGAAAACTGACCACGTGTCTAGCGCCGCCCCTCGCGCAGCCAACCCCATACTGACAGCATCCCGGCGAAAAAAAGCGCCAGCCAACCCGGCAGCAGCGGTGTGATGCGCACATCCAGCGTCAGGTAGGCCGCACGTTCATTCAGGCCCAGCCAGCCACGTCCTGCAGCCAGACGGCCGGACCGCACAAACCGCATGGCAGGCTGGCCTTCCTCCAGTGCAAAGACACCCCCCCGCAGGGTTGCCACCGCCGGCAACAGCTTGTCACCCGAAGCGATGGTTTCTTCAAACTCGCGCGGGGCGGCAGGGCCAAGGGCGACAACAGCGCTAAGGGTATCATCCGTGAGGCGGTAAAGCCCCATTTCACCGCCGGGAAACCCGGTCTCGTAATGCCCCGGTGCGGTTTCGGTAAGGGTGAGCGTCGAGGTGCTTCCATCTGGCTGCGTAACTTCGACTTCGCGTGCACCTTCGCTTAGGGAGCGGCGAATGATCTGCATTTCGTCCCCATGAACCTCGGCCCACAAGGCTTCTTCTTCCAGCTCCGGCTCTTTCATCATCCAATGGGCCAGCCGCCGCAAAAGCTCAAGTTGTGGTCCGCCGCCCTCAAAACCGCGGTTCCACAACCAGGCATGATCCGAGGCCAAAAGTGCGACGCGCCCGTCGCCAACCCGGTCCAGCACCAATAGAGGTGTCTGATCCAGCCCTTGCATCACCACATGGCCGGACACTGGCGCCAGTTCGATTTGACGCAACCACCTGCCCCAGTTTTGGTCCCTCTGTTCAAGCCCCTGCGTCACCGGGTGGCGCCGCCCGACCTCGGTCACGGCCGGCGTAAAGGCGGCCTCGTGGACCTGCGAGGTGGGTAATGCGGGCAGGATTTCACCCAAAGGCGAGCGCGCGATGGATCCGGCAGTTGCAAAACCCGGCCCAGCCGCTACCAGAACAGCCCCGCCATTTTGGACATAATCGCGAACCGAAGCCAGATAGGCCGATGGTAGGATGCCCCGCAACTCGTAACGGTCAAATATGATCAGATCGAATTCATCCACCTTTTCAATGAAAAGCTCCTGAGTTGGGAAGGCGATCAGGCTAAGTTCACTGACTGGTACGCCATCTTGTTTTTCCGGAGGGCGCAGGATGGTGAAGTGCACAAGGTCAACAGACGCATCTGACTTCAAAAGGTTACGCCATGTGCGGGTGCCCGGATGTGGCTTGCCTGAAACCAGCAGAACCCGCAGGCGATCGCGCACGCCGTTGATCTGCACCACGGCTGAGTTGTTGCGCGTGGTCAGTTCGCCCTCGGCTTCGGAAAGCGCCAGACGAATAACGTTCTGCCCCCCGTGTTCGAGCGTCAGAGGCAGCTCAAGATCGCGCCCAATTGGGACGTCATGCAAGCTGGGCGCGGCGCCATCGACGGATATGGAAATCTGTGTTTTGGTACCGACGCTGGAGGGGATGGCACCGAAATCCTCAACCCGTAGAATGATGGACTGTTCCTCCCCCAAAATGGCGAAAGTTGGGGCGGATTTCAGGATTAAGCGGCGATCCCAATCCACACCCCTTCCGGTCAGTAGAAGGTGCAGTGGTGCCGGCAAGGGCGGACCTTCTGCAAGTGTCCCGACGTCATGTACAAGCCCGTCGGATATGGCGATGATACCGGCTATGCGGTCGCGCGGGACATCCCCCAAAGCAGAAGAGATGGCGCTTTCCAGCCGTGTGCCACGGTCTTCGCTCCCGTCGGCCAAAGTGACGGCATGCATGTCGAGTGTCGCGCGTGCGACCACCTGCGCCTCTATAGCCTCCAACGCGCGGGCCATTTGTACCGCCCGCCCCGGCAAGGCTTGCGACGCGGTTTCATCCACCACCACCAACAGGATGTCATTGAGAGTGTGGCGGTCTTCCTGCTGCACCGAAGGGCCGGACAGGGCCAGCAACAATATTGCCGCAGCAAGGGTGCGTGCCGTCCATCCAGCCAACCCGCGCCAAATTGCCAACACAAGAAGCACGGTAATGATACCTGCGGCCACTGCCAGCACCAGCCAGGGCAGGACCGGGTCAAAGATAATCTGCGCTGCGGCCTGATTCATTGTCCCAACCTTTCCAGAAGGGCGGGCACGTGCACCTGATCACTTTTGTAATTCCCGGTCAGCACATGCATCACAAGATTGATCCCGAAACGATAGGCCATTTCGCGTTGCCGGTCACCGCTGGTGCCGCGCCCAACCGGAAACATGTAGGCACCACCCGGGGTAAGCGCCCAGGCTGCCGCCCAATCCCCACCACCAATCAGCACCGGGCTTACCCCGTCATTGAGGTTGCGAAACGGCATGCCGTCGGCCCTTTCCGCGTCCACCGGGGCGGCTTCGACCCACAGCGCACCACGGGCATGGCGGCCGGGAAAAGTTTCTAGCAGATAGAATGTGCGGGTCAGCACGTGGTCATCCGGAACTGGCTCCAGTGGTGGAATATCCAACCGGGCGGCCAATGCCCTCAGCCTGCGTGTGGCAGGCGTTGCACCGCCGCCAATGCCGGAAATGTCCGCGTCCCGGGTATCAAACAGCACCATCCCACCCTTGGCCAGATAGGAGTTCAGGCGGCTATAGGCAGCGTCACTAGGCAAGATCTGACCGGATGACACCGGCCAGTAGAGCAACGGGTAGACCGACAAGTCGTCTGTCTCAAGATCCACACCGACCGGCAAGGCGGGCTCAACCGATGTGCGGCGGAAAAGCTCATCCGACAGACCAAGCAGACCCGCCGCACTGACATGGTCAACCTCTCGATCTCCGGTCAGGACAAAGGCCAGAGTTACTTCAGCAGCCGCAGAGATCAGGCTTGCCTCGTCCTGCACACTTTGCGCCAGCACCGGGGAGGGTGTTGGAATGATCAGGAATACTGCCAGAGCTAACCCTAACGCCCTAGACGAAGTTTTCAGGGTACTGCCCGGAAACCGGCCCGACAGGGCAAGTGCTGCCAGAATATCAAGGCCCAGCGCAGCAAGAGCTGCCAGCCACAGCCAGCCGGAAAGATCGTGAGCCTTCGCCTCCCTGCCCCATTGGGGTGTGATACGCGACGGCCATGTGGCAGCCGCCAGCCGGGTTTCAGGACCTGCGGCGTTCACCGCAATATCGCGCGTCGTGTCAGTATAAAGACCGGGGGGCAGATCGGCGCTGGCTGCTGCGCTTATCAATTCACCCGGCACCGGGGGCTGGCTGCGTGCCGGTCCAAGGACGCCGAAACCATCCAGCAATTCCTGCGCCTGCCAGGTTGTTCCCGCCAGAATATCAGCCGGTGGCACCCCGGCGCGGGTCGAGATCGCAAGCCGCTCCAGCATTTGCACGAACAGGCCTGACAACGGCAGACCGGACCATTCCGCGTTGGCAGTAACATGAAACAGCACGACTTGCCCTTCCCCCAGCACCTTACGGGTCACCAAGGGCGTACCATCGGCCAGCGCCGCTATGGTAGCGGCAGCCAGATCCGGCCCCGGTTCGGCCAGAACCTGTGCAGACACGGTGACTTCCGTGGGTATGGCAAGGCCATAAAACGGCGAAGTAGCTTTAAAAGGCGCGATGGCGCGCGGCTCTCCCCAGCTCATCGCGCCGCCAACCACACGCCCTCCGGCGCGCAGGCGCACAGGCAAAAGCACATCTTCAACGCCGCGCCCGGTATCCGCTGCCGCCAGACGCGGCCCTGCAAACCGTAGCAGAAGCCCACCCTGCGTCACCCATTCGGTCAGGGCGCGCTGGTCGGTTTCGGCCAAAGTGGCAATATCTGCCAGAATGATCACATCGCTGCCCGCACGCATCATTTCCGCCAGCGTTCCGTCGATCAGTTCGGCACTTGGGGCAAGGGCGTTGCGCAGGTAATGAAGCGGCGCCAGTAATTCGAGCCCTTCGCGCCCCTCTCCGGCCCCGATCAGCCCTACCCGGCGGCGGCGCAGGCTGTCATCAGTTAAAGCCGTGGCACCGGCGCTGCTCACACCCTCAATGACAAAACGTGTTACACGGTTGCGAAGCTCAGGTGGCAGCGACAATTGCGCCGTGACAATGCTGGCACCCACCTCAAAACTCAGCGCCATCCGTGCCAGTTCCCGTTCGACCCCGTTGGGATCGGGACCATGGCCCAGCACATTGATGCTATCACCCGCCCCAACCCCACTACGCAGGGCCGTGATGTCAATCAGACCATCGTGATATGTCACAGGACGCAGGGCCACACGTGTAGAAGGGGGTTCCAACACCCGCACAGCGCCCGCAGCCTCAAAGGCTTGCAAGAGCGCGCCGCGCCCGTCTCGAGCCAGGCCATCCGAAATCCACAGGGTTTCGAAATCGGGCAGGCCAGCGCCCCATTCCACGGCCAAAACCGGGTCTGGAAGCCACGGAACCGGAGCAAGGCCCGCAAGCTGGGTCACAACCTCATTAGCCGCACGGAAATCAGGTCTTCGCGGGTTTGAAGAGGTCACAAGTGCCGCCCTCACCCCCTGCTGCGCTGCCCTGTCCAACGCCGTTTCGGCAGCTTCGATCCGCAATTGCCAGTCCGGCGCGCTGGCCCAACTATTATCTATAAACACCAACAGAGGAAGATCGCCGCGCCGCGCGTCATCTCCGGCCGAAGGGTTAAGTACCGGGCCGGCAAAGCCAAGAATCATCGCCGCAAGCGCCAGCATGCGCAAAAGCAAAAGCCACCACGGGGTGCGATCCGCCTCGCTATCGCGATCTTCCAGTCCAAGCAGTAACACCACACCGGGGAACAGCCGACGCACCGGGGCCGGTGGCACAGCGCGCAGGATTAACCACAGGACCGGCAGGGCTGCCAGCGCCACAAGCAGCCAAGGCGTGGTAAATCCTATTGGCCCAAGGACCAGCATCAGTGCCGCTCCTCCAGCGCATGATAAAGCCACAGCAAGGCAGCGGTAGGCGGCGCGTCCGTGTGATGCAGGTGGTACTGCCAGCCAATCCGCCCGGCCATCGCCGCCAACGCCTCTTTGCGCGCTGCTAGCCGGTCAAGATAACGTTCGCGCAGATCGCGCGCTTTGCGGGTCTCATAGGAAACCCCGCGCCCCATGCTTTCAAACAAGGTGCGGCCCTGGAAGGGGAACGCTTCTTCTGCCGGGTCCAGAACCTGTACCAATGCGCCTTTGATGCCGCGGTCGGCGACCTCGTTCAGCGCGGCTTCCAACGTCGACAAATCACCCAAAAAATCCGACAGGAATACCGTGCGGGCATGGCGCGGTATGTTGGCGGCCTGTGGCGTGCCGTATTCCTGCATGTGGTCCGCGTGCTCCAACGCCTCGCAAATACGTGCCAGTTGCAGCTGTCCGCGACCCGCTGGCAGATCCGTCAGGCCGACCCGTTCCCCGCCCCGGATCAGCAAGGCAGAAAGTGCCAGTGCAATCAGCGCAGCACGGTCGGCCTTGGTCGGCAGAATATTATTCGAAGCATAGCGCATGGACGCAGCATCGTCGGCCCAAAGCAGAACTGACTGTGCGGCCTGCCATTCCTTCTGGCTGACGAAATGCTGGTCCGAGCGCGCTGACCGACGCCAGTCGATACTGCGCGCCGCGTCCCCTGCAACTGCGGGTCGATATTGCCAGAACGCGTCGCCAGCCCCCGGCTTCCTGCGCCCATGTTCCCCCAGAATAACCGTATCAGCCAGCTTGAAGGCCCGCGCCAGAAGGGGCGGCAAATTGGCGGCCAGCGCCTCGGCCCGGCCCCGGAGCGGGGCTGTATTTTGGGTGGCTGGGCTCACTCGGCGGCCTCGGCTGCCATGCCAAAGCCACGGGCAACATCGTCAATCAGGGCGGGTAGACTGTCACCACGCGCCCGCGCGCCATAGCTTAACGCCATACGGTGCACCAGAACCGGGCGCGCCAGTGCCAGCACATCTTCGGCCCCCGGGGCCAGACGGCCATCCAGCAACGCGCGTGCGCGTACCAGCAGCATCAGTGCCTGTGCCGCACGCGGCCCCGGCCCCCATGAGACTGCTTCGCGCACGGCCTCGCCTGCGCTTGGGTCATCCGGACGGCAGGCACGCTCAAGATCAAGGATCAACGAAACAACGCTTTCCCCCACAGGCATGCGGCGCAACAAGTGCTGTGCGGCCAGTAATTCATCGGGGGCAAAAACGGCCGGCGCCTCGGCTTCGCCGTCCCCGGTTGTGGCCAGAAGAATGTCACGTTCGGCATCGCGGCTGGGGTAATCAACGTCAATCTGCAACAAGAACCGGTCAAGCTGCGCCTCAGGCAAGGGATAGGTGCCTTCCTGCTCCAACGGGTTTTGGGTGGCCAGCACATGGAACGGCTCAGGCATCCGGTGCGCCTGACCTGCGATGGTGACCTCGTGTTCCTGCATTGCCTGCAGCAAAGCCGACTGGGTACGCGGGCTGGCGCGGTTGATCTCATCCGCCAGCAGGAGCTGGCAAAAAACCGGACCGGGCAAAAACCGGAACGAGCGGCTACCATCCGCGCCTTCCTCGAGCACTTCGGCCCCAAGGATATCTGCGGGCATCAGGTCGGGGGTAAACTGCACCCGCCCCCCATCAAGGCCCATAACGGTCGACAAGGTGTCCACCAGCCGGGTTTTACCCAGCCCCGGCAAGCCGATAAGCAACGCGTGACCACCGGAAAGTAAAGCTGACAGAACCTGATCAACAACTGCTTCCTGCCCAATTATGCGTTTAGCGATTGAGGCGCGTGCCGCTGCCAGCTTTTCACCCAGCGCTTCTATCTCTGCCACCAGATCTTCTGCCTTATCCATGTGGAAACCCTCCCGCCATCATACTATTGTGCCATTTAAGGCAGTTTCACGCCGGGGGACAAATGACAAAAGCGATAAATCCAGCAAATCCGGAAATATCGGCGGAAAACCTCGCGTCGGCAGCACGCAAAGCTACAAAAGGCGGCCCTGCCCCGGTGCATTTGTGGGATCCGCCCTATTGTGGTGAGCTGGACATCCGCATCGCCCGTGATGGCACATGGTTTTATCTTGGCACCCCTATTGGAAGGCCCGAATTGGTGCGGTTGTTTTCGTCTATTCTGCGCAAAGACGGTGACGAGTATTTTCTTGTCACCCCGGTTGAGAAAGTTGGCATCACGGTCGATGACGCGCCTTTTGTTGCTGTGGATTTTGAGGCCGAAGGCACCGGTCCCGATCAAACCCTGACCTTTGAGACACAGGTTGGCGACATTGTTGTTGCCGGGCCAGAAAATCCGATCCGGGTGGCGCGCGACAAGCAAAGTGGTGAGCCGTCACCGTATGTGCTGGTTCGGGCTAAACTTGAAGCCCTGATCGACCGAAAAAGTTTTTACCGGCTGGTGGAGCTGGGGGAACACGCGCCTCATGAGGGAAGCTCGTGGTTCGGATTGTGGTCGGGCGGCGTTTTCTTTCCGGTCATTCCATCACTGGAACTTGAGGAATAATAGGCCGCGATTTGCCGGGTTTGTCATGGTGAATACAACCAGAATACCCGCACTGGTGACGGATTAGGCTGGCTTGGGTCACCTCCTGAAACATCCTGACACAATGCTGTCAGGACCCCTGTGCAAATGTACCTTCATCATCTTAATGAAGGAGTACAAGAGATGGGTGAACAAGCAGTTTTGGTCTGGAGCGAAATTCCGGTCAGCGATATGAATAAAGCAGTGGCATTTTATAATGAGGTCTTTGGCTATGACATGCGCATTGACGAAACCGGCCCGAACCCGATGGCCATTCTGGGCGGCGTGATGGACGGCGCTGGCGGGCATCTTTACCCGGGCAAGGCGGCCGGGGACGGTGCTGGCCCGACATTGCATCTTGGGGTGCCGGACACGCTTGAGGCGACCATGTCGCGCTGTAGCAAGGCCGGTGGTACGGTGTTGTCTGATGCCATTGATATCCCACCGGGGCGATTTGCCTACGCCCTGGATCCTGACGGAAACTCACTGGGTCTGTTCGAAGCGAAAGGATAAGGATGCGCCGCGCCGATCGTCTATTTCAGATAGTTCAATATTTGCGCGGCGCGCGGGTAACCACGGCTGACTCTCTGGCTGAAAAGCTGGAGGTCAGCCCCCGCACTATTTACCGCGATATTGTTGACTTGCAGGGCGCAGGCGTGCCGGTCGAAGGTGAGGCAGGGGTCGGTTACCTCATGCGCGACGGCTATGACATACCCCCCCTGATGTTCACTAGCGAAGAGGTGGTGGCCCTCGTGGCTGGCGCACGCCTTACGCAGGCCTGGGGCGGGGCGGCGATGGCACTGGCGGCTGAGGAGGCTTTGGTGAAAATCGAGGCCGTGCTGCCGCAAACCATGCGCGCACGGGCTGAAGCCGTGCATATCCATGCCTTAACACCCGGTGAGAATGACCCGGCAACCCGGGCCCTCATCGACCAGTTAGAGGCCGCCTGCCAATCGCGCACCCGGCTTGAACTGGATTACAGCGATGTGGAAGACACGAAGACAAACCGATTGGTGCGCCCGCTAGCATTACTGTTTTGGGGGCGGGTCTGGACGCTGGTCGCATGGTGCGAGTTGCGCGATGATTTTCGCATGTTCCGGGTAGACCGGATCAGGGCCGCAGACGAGCGTGACCGTTTTCGCCCAGAACCCGCTAAAAGTCTGGCCACATTTTACAAGCTTCAGGCCTGTGAGGGTGAATAGCCAGATGATTGCAAAGCCACTTCGTTCAAGGTTGCCTTGGACAAAGCGCCCCTAGTTCTGAATATGCAAATCTCGCTATATTTTCCTTTGGGGGTGCGACATTCTGTCCTAAACTGCCAATGGGCTGGTCAGACTCGGCCTTTAAAAAAAGGAGTGGGACATGAATATTTCACGTAATTTCATCTTGGTGGGCGGGCTTTTTCTGCTCACCGGCATCCTTGTTGGTATCTATATGGGTGCCTCCGGTAACCACAATTATACCGGGCTTCACGCGCATCTTAATCTGCTCGGGTTCACGTTGATGACTATTTTCGGCATCGTCTACCGTGTTTTCCCGTCGCTGGCTGAAAACACGTTGGCGCGGGCCCATTTCTGGCTCCATACAATAGGTAGCCTTTTGTTGTTCATCATGCTGGCGCTGTTGTTTTCCGAAACCATTGCCGAAGCAAGCATGTTCCCAGTCGCGCCGATCGCAGAGGTTGTTATCCTCGCCGGCCTCCTAGCTTTTCTGTGGAACGTAATCAAAAATCTTGAATAGGATGCGAAAGGGCGGCCTATCAGGCCGCCCGCCTGCCTTAAAACCCTGCTAAAACTCTAGCCTTGCAGGGGGCGAACGTCCAGTTCGCCTTCGGCCCGTGCCTTCATGGCAAATACGGCGGCGTGAGAGGCTGCGGCGGTGGTGAAATAAGGGATCTTCTCCATCAATGCCACATTACGCATGCTGCGCGAATCCTGAATGGCCTGAGAGCCATCGGTGGTGTTCATAACCAGTGCAACTTCGCCGTCCTTCATCACGTCAACGATCGTGCGCCCACCTTCATAGGCTTTGTTGACGCCCTGACTTTCCACTCCGTTTTCAGCCAAAAACGCGGCCGTGCCGCGGGTGGCGAGGATCGTAAAGCCAAGTTCTAACAAGGTCTTGGCCGTTTCCAGCAAAACCGGACCCTTGTCGGAATTCTTAATGGACAGGAATACATTGCCGCCATCCGGCAAGACTTGTCCTGCCCCCATCTGTGCTTTGAGAAAGGCACGGTGGAAGGAAAGATCCCAGCCCATCACCTCGCCGGTTGAACGCATTTCCGGCCCCAGTAAGGTGTCGACGCCAGGGAAGCGGGCAAAGGGCAGCACCGCTTCTTTAACCGAGAACCACGGCATAACCGGATCTGCCAAAGTCAGCTGGTCGGCCATTGGCAATGTGCCGGGTTTTGCATCCTGCGGATACGGACCACGATGGGTGAAGTTCGCCAAAGGCTCTCCTGCCATCAGTCGTGCGGCGATGGAAGCAATCGCGCTATCCGTGGCTTTGGCAACGAATGGCACGGTACGGCTGGCGCGCGGATTAACCTCGATCAGGTAAATCTCGCCATCCTTGACCGCGAATTGCACATTCATCAGGCCAACTACATTCAGGCCCAGCGCCAAAGCTTCAGTCTGCACTTTCAGCTCGGCTATGATCTCGGACGGCAGGGAATAAGGCGGCAGGGAACACGCGCTGTCTCCGGAATGCACGCCGGCCTCTTCAATATGCTGCATGATACCTGCTACATGCACGTCTTTGCCGTCACAAAGCGCGTCCACGTCACATTCCACGGCACCTGCAAGATAACTATCCAGCAGAACCGGGCTATCACCGGACACCACCACCGCCTCGGCGATGTAGCGTTCCAGCTGGGCCATGTCGCGCACGATCTCCATGGCGCGCCCGCCAAGCACGTATGAGGGTCGGATAACCAGCGGGAAGCCGATCTCTTCGGCGATGGCAAGGGCTTCGCCATCGGTCGAAGCTATCCCGTTGCGCGGCTGTTTCAGCCCCAGGTCATTGACCAGCGCCTGAAAACGTTCCCGGTCTTCCGCGAGGTCTATGGCGTCTGGCGTGGTGCCAAGGATAGGAATGCCTTCTGCCTCAAGCGCATTAGCCAGTTTCAAGGGGGTCTGCCCACCGAACTGCACAATGACGCCGTGCAAAATGCCGTTTTCCTGCTCAACTCGCAGGATTTCCATCACATGTTCAAAGGTCAGCGGTTCGAAATACAGCCGGTCAGACGTGTCGTAGTCTGTGCTGACTGTTTCCGGGTTGCAGTTAATCATGATGGTTTCAAAGCCTGCATCGGTCAGCGAATAACAGGCGTGACAACAGCAATAATCAAACTCAATCCCCTGCCCGATCCGGTTGGGGCCACCGCCAAGGATGACCACTTTTTTGCGGTCTGACGGGCGGGCTTCGCATTCGACCTCGCCCATCATCGGGGCCTCGTAAGTCGAGTACATATAAGGTGTTTGCGCTTCAAATTCTGCAGCACAGGTATCTATGCGTTTGAAAACGGCCGTCACACCAAGGTTCTGGCGCGCGCGGCGCACCTGACCTTCGTCACGCCCGGTCAGGTTGGCCAGACGGGCATCGGTAAAGCCAAGCATTTTCAGCGCCCGTAGCCCGTTTTCTGTCACTGGCAAGCCGTTCTTGCGCACATCTTCCTCAGCATCCACAATCTCGCGGATACGCGCCAGAAACCATGGATCAAAGCGGGTGGTGGCCTGAATGTCGTCGTTACTCATGCCATGCCGCATGGCCTGCGCGATGGTGCGCATCCGGTCCGGGGTCTGCAGGCTGAGCGCGCGGGTGACCGCAGCCACGTCCGGCGCGCCTTCAATCTCGACCTCATCAAAACCGGTCAGCCCGTCCTCCATCGAAGCTAATGCCTTTTGCAGGCTTTCATGGATATTACGCCCGATCGACATGACCTCGCCCACTGACTTCATCGCGGTGGACAAGAGCGGCTCGGCCCCCGGAAATTTCTCAAAGGCAAAGCGCGGAATTTTGGTGACAACATAGTCGATGCTTGGCTCAAACGAGGCCGGCGTGACCTTGGTAATGTCGTTGTCCAGTTCATCCAGCGTATAGCCAACCGCCAGTTTGGCCGCAATCTTGGCGATGGGAAAACCCGTGGCTTTTGACGCCAGCGCCGAAGAACGCGACACACGCGGGTTCATTTCGATGACCACCATGCGCCCATCCGCCGGGTTCATCGCCCATTGTACGTTGGAGCCGCCGGTCTCAACCCCAATCTCGCGCAGAACCGCGATCGAGTGGTTGCGCATCAGTTGATATTCTTTGTCCGTCAGGGTCAGGGCCGGGGCGACGGTGATGCTGTCGCCGGTATGGACCCCCATCGGGTCCACGTTTTCGATGGAACAGACGATGATGGCGTTGTCTGCGGTGTCGCGTACCACCTCCATCTCATATTCTTTCCAACCCAGCAGACTTTCGTCGATCAGGATCTGGCTGACCGGACTGGCATCCAGACCTGAGCGGCAGAAATGTTCGTATTCTTCACGGTTATAGGCCACACCCCCGCCAGTTCCACCAAGGGTAAAGGCCGGGCGGATAATCGCAGGCAGGCCGATATCATCCAGCGCCGCGTGGCATTCATCCATGTTTTCGGCAATGGTGGCACGGGGGTTTTCAATACCGAGCCGGTCCATCGCCTCCCGAAACAGCTTGCGATCTTCCGCCATTTCGATGGCTGCGCGTTTGGCGCCGATCAGTTCAACATTGAATTCCTTAAGCACACCCAGATCGGCCAGCTCCAATGCCGTGTTCAACCCGGTTTGCCCGCCCATGGTGGGCAGCAAAGCATCGGGGCGTTCTTTTTCAATGATCTTGGCAACCATATCGGCGGTGATCGGCTCGATATAGGTTGCATCCGCCAGTTCCGGGTCGGTCATGATCGTGGCTGGGTTGGAATTGACAAGGATAACGCGGTAGCCTTCCTCGCGCAGCGCCTTACAGGCTTGCGCCCCGGAATAGTCGAACTCGCATGCCTGACCAATAATGATGGGTCCGGCGCCGATGATCATGATAGATGAAATGTCGGTTCTTTTAGGCATCATATCCCCCGAGACGCAAATTGTCGTGGGTTATAGACATCAGCGGGGCAAGCGCAAGGGTGCGGGCGGTATTACCGCGAATTTTGCCTACTTTGTCGCGCCGAAAGGGCAAAGCCTGCACACCAGACCAAAAGACATGCCACGGCGACGGCCGGAAACATCCAGACCAGCAGGTGCAGGGACAGGTAGAAAGGGAACAAGACCATCAACATCGGAATCGCACCCAAGGCTAGAAATGTCAGCCCCCTGCCCCACCCCAACCGGTCCGGCAGGGTCACCGCAAAGAGGACGGTAGGAATGTAATAATATGCCCACGCCATCGGCGAGATGAGCGGGATCAGTGTTAGGGCCAGCGGCCACAAGGTTGAATATCGCGTTACCCTCTCTGCGTTGCGAAACCCGCGCCAGAGCAGCGCAACAATCACTAGCAGAGCACTATTCTGCAAGACCTTCCAAACCAGAGGGCGGTACATAATGAACCATCCTTGTTGGGGGGCATTCTGACCATTTTCTTCCAGCGACGGCACCAATGTCATATCCTGCACGTAAAACAGCAGCGCGAGGGCACCGTCCATATTCACCGTCACAGCCGTTACAAAAACCGTATTGGTAATGATCGAAATCTGCCGCAGAAATTCCGCGTGCAGGGGCCAGCCGGCTAAAAGAACGGAAAGTCCCGCCAGAATAGCACCTGAGATCAGGAAGCTGAGGAAGGCACGCCGTTCCCCGGTTGCCAGCCAAAAAATGGCAAACAATGCCGGGTAGAGTTTTAACGATGCAGCCAGCGCCAGCGCCAATCCGGCCATGAGCGGGTGATCAAACCGACTGCGCTCTATTGCCAGCAGGATCAGAAAGGTCGTGAGTATCTGTAGTTGTGCCTGTTGCAGCGCAACAAAACCGATTGGCGTCAGCAAAAGGATCGCCCCGCTCAGAGCAACGAATATTATCGGATTCATTCTCAGCCGGACAAGGCGCGTCACCAGCGCCATGCTGGCCGCCAGGAGGGTACAGTTCAGCAAAAGGACAAATTGGAGGATTGCCCGAAAATCCATCACCGACGTCAGCTTGCCAGCCAGATACGGCCAGATTGGCGGATACAGGTAAGGGTATACCGCGCCAAAGAAGTCATATTCTTTACGAACGTAGTCCACCCACTCGCCCGGGGGATACATGGTGAAGATACCCATATCCGGTGGATAAATCAGGTCAGGGGCGGCGGTCTGCGCAAAATGCCCGGCCAGCCACAATGCCATCAAGTCCAGTGAGGAGGCGGATGGACGCATATAGAAGTAGCTGAAGACAACAAAAACCAGAAATGGCAAGGCGAACCACATTCCGGATTGCTCAGATTTGTCCATTCCATAACCTTCAATCTGCTCTGACAATCCACATTTGCACCGTCCATTTCGGATGCCGGTGCTTTTTGACTGGTAACTTTATTCAACACTTCCCCCCTGGATACCATCAAAACCATCTATTTGCGGCAGGCTTGCACCCAAACAAGCTTTGGATTGGCGATATTCCCCTTCTGCCCTTGACTTTAGGGCGCTGGGCTTGTGTATCAGCGTGACTTTAAAACCCCGGACCCGGAGCGACCCAATGCACGCCTTTCGCAGCCATACTTGTGCAGACCTCAACAAATCCAACGTTGGTGACACAATCCGCCTTTCGGGCTGGGTGCACCGGGTACGTGACCATGGTGGCGTTTTGTTCATCGACCTGCGTGACCATTACGGCATGACACAGGTGTTGGCCGATGAGGACAGCCCGGTTTTTAAGGAGATCGAAAAGGTCCGCTCGGAATGGTGCATTCGTATTGACGGCGAAGTGAAGGCGCGTGACGCTGATCTAATCAACGATAAAATACCGACTGGCGAGATCGAGGTTTTCATTCGTGATATGGAAGTGCTGGGCGCTGCCGACGAATTGCCGCTGATGGTATTTGGCGATCAGGATTATCCGGAAGAAACCCGGTTGAAATACAGGTTCCTCGACCTGCGTCGTGAAAAACTGCAAGATAACATGAAGCTTCGCTCGGACGTGGTTGCCTCGATGCGCAAGCGCATGTGGGACCTTGATTTCCGCGAATATCAAACGCCGATCATCACTGCATCTTCCCCCGAAGGTGCGCGCGATTTTCTGGTGCCAAGCCGTCTGCATCCCGGCAAATTTTACGCCCTGCCGCAAGCACCTCAGCAGTTCAAGCAGCTGATGATGGTGGCGGGCTTTGACAAATATTTCCAGATCGCCCCGTGTTTTCGTGATGAAGACCCGCGCGCCGACCGCTCGCCCACAGACTTTTACCAGTTGGATATGGAGATGTCTTTCGTAACCCAGCAGGACGTGTTTGACACGATTGAACCTGTACTGCGCGGTGTGTTTGAGGAATTTGGTGGCGGCCGCAAGGTCGATCAGGATTGGCAACAAATCTCCTATGCCGATTCTGCTTTGTGGTACGGCACCGACAAACCCGACCTGCGCAACCCGATCAAAATGCAGACCGTGTCCGACCATTTTGCAGGCGGCGGCTTTGCCATCTTTGCCAAGCTACTGGATCAGGCCGGCACCGAAATTCGCGCCATCCCTGCCCCCGGTGGTGGCTCGCGCAAATTCTGCGACCGCATGAACAAGTTCGCGCAAGGCGAAGGCCTGCCGGGCATGGGCTATATCTTCTGGCGTGAAAAAACGGCGGACGCGGTGGCACAGGAGCTGGGCATTTCGGTAAAAGATGCGCAAGCCAAGCTGAAATCCGGCGAAGTCGAAGGCGGTATGGAAGCCGCAGGCCCCCTTGCCAAGAATATCGGACCGGAACGCACCGAAGCGATCCGCCAGCAACTTGGGCTGGATGTGGGCGACGCTGCCTTCTTCCTTGGTGGCAAACCAAAGGCGTTCGAAAGCGTCGCGGGCCGTGCGCGCGACGTCATCGGCAAGGAACTGAAACTGACCGACGAAGACCGCTTTGCCTTTGCCTGGATCGTTGATTTCCCGATTTTTCAGCTGGACGAGGAAAAAGGCGGGCTGGACTTCGACCACAACCCGTTCTCGATGCCTCAAGGCGGGCTGGACGCGCTGCTTGGCGACCCCCTGCATGTCAAAGGCTACCAATATGACCTTGCCTGTAACGGCTATGAGCTGGTCTCGGGCGCTATCCGAAACCACAGCCCGGAAATCATGTTCAAAGCGTTTGAACTGGCGGGCTACGGCGAAGACGAGGTCAAAAAGCGCTTTGGCGGCATGGTCAACGCCTTTCAGTACGGCGCCCCACCGCACGGGGGCTGTGCTGCCGGGATCGACCGTATCGTCATGCTGTTAGCAGACGAGGCCAATATCCGCGAGGTCATCATGTTCCCCATGAACCAACGGGCCGAAGATCTGATGATGAACGCACCAAGCGCTCCGGCTAATGAGCAATTGCGCGAACTCAACTTGCGCGTGATTCCGCAGGAATAGACCTAAAATCGCTTTTTGGTGACGGAAAACCCTGCCGCCTGCGTATGATCCCTTAAGGTTTAACCAAAAGGGAGCGACATGGCATTTGATCCTGAGCTTGCAGAGATCCGGTTTGGCACCGGGCTGGGGCCGAAAGCCTCTCCCGTGTCGGATGCGGACGCTATTTTATCCCGCCTGGCAAACAGGGACGCGGCTGCCCGACACTACAAGATTGCTGGTTTCAGTTCACAGGTTGACGAAATCCGACAGGACCGCGCATTGGAAGAAAAGGTGCGCAAAGGAAGTGAATCGGCCAGGGAGCAGCAGCAAAAACTGAGGCGGAAAATGCGGGGGCGTCGGGTGGACTGGTTTGCCGCCACCCTTGCCAGATATGCCACCAGCGAAGATGCTCTGCGCGAACGCCTGACCCGCTTCTGGGCCGATCACTTCACCATTGTTGGCAAACGGCCCGTGACCCGCGCACTGGCGGCAACTTTTGTCGAAGACGCCATTCGCCCCAATCTGACCGGGCGTTTCAGCGACATGCTAATCGCCTCAACGACCCATGCGATGATGCTGGATTATCTTGATCAGTTTCAGTCGGTTGGCGAGGGCAGCGTGGTGGCCCAGCGCCGTGGTAAGGGGCTGAATGAAAATCTGGCGCGCGAGGTTCTGGAGCTTCACACCTTGGGCGTTGATGGGCCCTATTCTCAGCAAGACGTACGTGAATTTGCCAACCTGCTGGCGGGCTTTTCCTATGACGAAAACGGATATGTGACCTTTAGACCCAATCGCGGCTCACCGGGACCGGAGAGGATTTTGGGTCGTAGCTATGGTTCAAAACGCCCCCGCGAAGAAGACGTTCATACAGCCCTTGAAGATCTCGCCACGCATCCTGCCACAGCACACCATATCGCCAGGAAGTTGGCAGTACACTTTGTGTCAGACAACCCCGATGCAGGTTTGATGGCGCATATGGAGGAAGCATTTTCGGCCTCTGGAGGGGAATTGTTGGCCGTTTACGCCGCGATGCTGGAGCATCCAGCATCCTGGGACATGAAGCTACAAAAAGTAAAACAACCCTTTGATTTCATGGCATCCTCGCTGCGCGCCTTAGGTACTGGCGGCAAGGACATCACCGGTTTGAAACAAAAGGATATCCGTCAGGGTATCGCCGTTCCCATGGCATTGATGGGGCAGGTGTGGGAACGCCCCGCAGGCCCCGATGGCTGGGCCGAAGACGGTGCCCATTGGATCACCCCACAGGGGCTTGCCGGGCGCATACAATGGGCTTTGACTATTCCGCTGGCTTTGCAACAGGAACTACGCGGTGAGCTACCAGACCCACGTGCATTTGCTGAGGCCGCATTGGGGAAATTGGCAAACGAACAGGTAAAGTTCGCGGCACAGGCTGCTGAAACCCGCTGGGAAGGCGTTGGGCTGGTGCTTTCCTCCCCCGCTTTTCAGCGGCGCTAAGGAGGCAATTATGAACAAACACACTTCCCTGAACCGCCGAAATTTCATTTTAAACTCCGGTGCTCTTGGCTGTTCACTGGCGGCCTCCCCTTTGGTCACGCCTATCGCCATGGCTGCGGCACAGGGCGACAACAGGCTGGTGGTGATAATTCTGCGCGGTGCGATGGACGGGCTGGATGTGGTGCGCCCGGTTGGAGACCCGGACTTTGCAGCCCTGCGCCCGGGATTGAACTCTGGCGACGCCCCCTTACCGCTTGACGGTTTCTTTGCATTGCATCCCGCACTTGCCGACCTGCATCCGCTTTGGGCCGAGGGGGAGCTTGGCTTTGCCCACGCAGTTTCCACCCCGTACCGCGATAAACGCAGCCACTTTGATGGCCAGGATATTCTCGAGGCTGGCATAGACCAGAACGGACGCGTACGCGACGGCTGGCTAAACCGCGCATTGGCCGGAATGGCAGGCAGCGAATTGCGCACAGCTTTCGCCGTTGGGCGCGAGGACATGCTGATAATGTCCGGAGAAGCACCAGTATCCCATTGGTCACCAAATTCAGTAATAACGTTGTCCCCACAATCTCGCCTTTTGCTGACACGCATGTACCGCGACACACCGTTGTTTTCTGCATCCATGGCCGAAGCGATTGCACTGGCTGAGACTTTGGATGCGGGTGGTGTGGCCGAAGACTACGCCGAGGTTCGCGATGCAATGATGCAATCCATGCAGGAAGGGCAGCGCGGTGGTATCGAAAAAATCGCAGCATTCACCGCCGAGCGGTTGCGCGCAGAGACCCGCATTGCCTCTTTCTCAATTACAGGTTGGGACACGCATACCAACCAGCGCGGCGGTCTGGGCCGTGCCCTTCGGGATTTGCAAAAATCCATTTTGACCCTAAAAAATGAGTTGGGACCGATCTGGCAGAAGACGACCATATTGGCGATGACCGAGTTCGGGCGTACCGCACGCGAAAATGGCACTGGCGGTACCGATCACGGAACCGGCGGGGCTTTGATCATGGCCGGTGGAGCCGTGCGGGGCGGCAGGATTTACGGTGACTGGCCAGGCTTGAATGAACTGGACCTTTACCAGGCACGCGACCTGATGCCGACAGCGGATCTGCGCAGCTATGCAGGTGCCGCGCTGGCCGGTCTTTTTGGCACTGCTCGCAGTGAACTAGGCGGGCACATTTTTCCGGGACTGGACACAGGTGCCATGCCGGATATCATCTTGTGAGACCGGAGGGGGCTGCGGCCCACCGTCCGCTTCAAAGCTGTCGCTTGACCTGATCGGGGCTTTATCAATCTTAAGGATAACCCGGAATATCTCTTGGCCAAACCCACAATGCCAGCTGGGTCCACCAGGGGATTTATTTAATAATATGGTTGCGGGTCTTTTGACCGAATAAACAGCGGTAGATTAAAACTTTTTAAAACAAGCGGCTGGGCTTGAGTATAATAATCCAAAGCAACAAACCGGATTCCGTGACGCCCTGTCGAACAGGTAATTAGCCGAGGGAATTCCTTCTCTTTTTACACGCCAATCCCATCTTCCAGCCGTTCATGGATAATCCCGGCCACACGCGCTAGGTCCATACCGGTTTTGCGCCCATTTTCGCGTGCCGAGGCCAAACCCGCCACCGCCGCCTCAAGATCTTTGTCGTGGGCAGAACGCGCGACACCACCGAGAAATTGCGCAATATAATCCAACTTTTTCCCACGTGGCGCGGCGTTGATTACCTCAGCCATATGGCTCAGATCATCCTGTAGCGACATTGGGTCTGGCAAAATAGTATCGGTGGGTAAAACCCGGGGCGTGGTCGGGCCTTCACCTTGCGGCAGCTTCGCGAGCACAGCTTGCTGAAATGCCCCGAGGCTTTCAATCGGTTTGGCAAAAAACCCATCAGCACCGGCATCCATGGCCTTTTCACGGCAATTATCGTCCCCGCTGATACCGAAAATCACTGCAACCCGTGGCGTTGCCTGATCAAGTTCCGCAATCAGGTCTGCCCCGCAGCCATCGGGCAGACCAAGATCAACGATCACAATGGACGGACGGTAAACGCTCAGATGTCTGTGGGCTGCTGCAAGGCTGTCGGCCCTACGTATGCGCGCGCCTGAACGCAGGCACAAAAGCCGGATCGCCTCGGAAGCAAAACGGCTGTCTTCTACAACCAGAGCAGTCATCCCCAGAAAAGGGCGCCCGGGGTCTGGCGCCCGCTGCAGACTGAACATCTCCAGATCATCGGCCATATTATTCTCCTTTCCCTGGCAATGACTAAAAACCCTAAATCTGAATACCGCGTTAACGATGTGTCATATTCTTTCCAAAGCTCGGGACTTGCCCCTGAACCAAGGGCGTCGCATAAGACAGCGGAAACCTGTGAGGACTATTTGATGATCGGACGCCTGAACCATGTTGCCATCGCGGTTCCAGATCTGGACGCGGCGGTCGCCCTGTATCGTGACACGTTGGGTGCCGATGTAGGCGCACCGCAGGACGAGCCCGATCACGGTGTCACGGTCGTATTCATCACCTTGCCCAACACAAAGGTCGAGCTGCTGTTTCCGCTGGGAGAAGACAGCCCGATCACTGGCTTTCTCGCCAAGAACCCGAACGGCGGCATCCATCACATATGCTATGAGGTAGAGGACATTCTGGCCGCTCGTGACAAGCTGAAAGCTGATGGCGCGCGCGTGTTGGGAAATGGCGAGCCCAAGATCGGCGCGCATGGTAAACCCGTCCTGTTCCTTCATCCCAAGGATTTCACCGGAACACTGGTAGAACTGGAGCAAGTCTGATGACCCCAACAGCTGTATTGGTTGTCTTCGCAGTCCTGTGGTTTCTGGTCATGTTCGTGACCCTGCAAATTACCGCCCGTACCCAAGACGAAGAAGGCAAGGTTGTACCCGGCACGCATGCAGGTGCCCCCGCCAATTTCAGAATTAAGCGCACGATGCTGATCGTCACGCTGATCACCATTGTGCTTTGGGCGATTATTTGCGGTATCATCATTTTTAATGTCATCACACTGGATGACATTGACTGGTTCAACCGGATGGATAACGCCGCGGGGCAGTAGACCGACGCCGCGCAAAACGCGACAGCGTTTTGCGCCCGGCCCAACCGGACGAGCGCCCCGTCAGGGGCCGATGGCGGGCGGGAGCCCCTATTCTCCGTTCAATCTGTGAAACATATGGGTGAAAGTGGCGACCCCAATTATCGGAATGATCAGATTCACCAGCGGCACGGAAAGCGGAATGGCCATCAGGGTTCCGGCAACCCAGACCTGGGCCGCATGGCGCCGCCTAAGCCGGGTTGCCCCCGTACGACCCAAACGACGCATCGCGACCATCTGAAAATACTCCCGGCCCAGCAGATACCCGTTCACCAGCCAAAACAATACCGGTGCGAAGGGCCCAACAAAGAAAAACAACAGCAGCGCCAGCAGGTTCACCGCCACCAACACGCCGAAAAAGTTCACGGAATCACGTAAGGTCTCATAGATGCTTGGAGGGGTCGCATCCGGCAAATGCGGGTAATGCATGTCCTCAACCGCATCGGCAACGTCCTCAAGGTAAAACCCGGTAAAAGCCGAGGCGACAGGCACCATCAGGAAAACTGATAAAAACAGCATTAGACCAAAGGCAGCCCATGACAAAAAGTCGCCAACCCAGTCAACCTCGCCCAGCCAGGGCATGTCGACATTATCCGGCACCAGCCAACCCACTGTCCACGCAAACAGCACCGACATAACGGCAAGCAGGATGATGGTCAGCCCGACCCCCAGGATCAACACTTTGCGAAAACGGCTGTCAGTCATCTGGCCGACGGCACGAAAGAAATCGGAAAACATCATGACGACACCCATTGTGTTTTTGCGCCCATATCCGGGCGTGGGCGTTCCGGCGGCACCCGGCTGGCGGTTCCAACCGGGAAATACCCGGCAACACTTTCGTGCGCCTCCAGCCCCAGCCCTTTGCTCAAAAATGCCCGGTCATGCATGGCCCAGCCTGTCAGCCAGTTTGCGCCCCAGCCAGAAGCCAGTGCGGCATTGAGGAAAGCCAGGCACACCGCCCCGGCGCTCAACACCTGCTCGCTCTCCGGCACTTTTTCCGAAGCAACCGGTGCTGACACCACGACAACCGCAAGATGGGCATCACTGAACTGAGAGATCACCTTGGTCGCTTTGTCGGCAGGAATATTCAGTGGCTCTGCGCGTGTTCGCGCCAGACCCCCAAGGCGCAGCAAGGCATCCCTCTCCAACACGATAAAACGCCATGGCTCCAACTTGCCATGGTCGGGCGAGCGCGCGGCAGCTTTCAACATGAGCTCCAGATCAGCCCTGTCCGGCACCGGCAGGCCAAGCGTCTTACCCGGCCGCGAGCGGCGGGTCAGTAAAAATTCAAGTGCTTGCGGATTGGCGTCTGACATTTACATTCCTCTGGCTATGCGGGTTACAATTGGTCAGATATCACCCGTAATTCAAGTGGCGTGACTGCAAGGAACCGCAACGTAAACTAGCTGCGGTATTTCCTGAGATACATGCGCTCAAACAGCCGTTTCGCCCAATGACCAAAGATCGAGAAAGGCATGAAAAAGGTCCGCGATCCGCGCCGGTAGACCAATATCCCGCTTTCCAGTGTGTCGACGATACAGATCAGTTCAGCCTTGAACTTATGGCTCGGCGCCTTGCCCAAGATTTCATCCAGAATATTCGCCACCGCAGCCTCGGCCTGCAGATCGGCCTGATGCGCTTGCTTGGCCAGCCAGTCGGGACCGGGGAACGACCCGGTATCACCGACCACATAGGTCTGCTGCCAGCCCTCGACCCGGCACATGGCGTCGCCTTGCACGAACCCACCGGGTGAGCGTGGCAGATCGGTATTGTCCAGCCACAAAGGCCCGGTCAGGCCCGGCATCATCAGCACCAGATCGGCCGGGATCTCTTCGCGTTCGGTGACCACCTTATCGGCCTCAATGCGGATCGGCTTGGCCCCAAGATGGGTGGCAATACCCTTACTTTTCATATGCTTGAGCAAGCCCACCACGGCCTTCTCTCCCAGTCTGATGCCGGGCTTTTCTGCGCCATTAAAAAACACCATATTGAACTTGTCGCGCCGCCCCTGACGGCGCAGCATGGTCTCAATACCAAAGAGGAACTCAAACATCGGCCCGCCACGTACCGCTTTGGGCTCTTTCGGATTGGTGCCAAAACCAACCGCAATCGTGCCGCCATCCATGGCGTTGATCCGGTCGTGAATTTTCTGGCCAAAATCAGGCCCCTGACAGGGGATAATCGCGTGTTCTTTGATGCCCGGCAGTTTTTGGATATAGCGCCCGCCGGTGGCGATGATCAGGAAATCATTCGTTAGCGTCTCGCGGTCGGTTTCAACCTTGCGCCCGCCCTCGCTGACATTCACAACTGATCCTTCATGCCAGACGACATTTTCCCGCGCGAAAAACTTTTCAAGGTCAACGTCGATATCCTTGGCATTGCGCAGGCCCGCCGGCATCCAGATCAGAGAAGGCAGATAGGTCAGGTGATTGCCCGGCGAGACCACGGTGATCTGCGCATTCACCTTTGATTTGCGAATTTCGCGCACCGCAGTAAGTGCTCCGAAACCACTGCCCAATATCATGATATGCGTCATTTTCCGTCTCTCCCCCCTGAGATACGCCAGCACCGCTTAGACTTAACTCTAGCTTCGTCCACTTCGTGGCACAAGTTTGCAACCGGGAGCGCTACAGATCAAAGAAAGCCACCAATTCATCCAGATAGTTGGAATAGACTTTCTCCATCCTTGCCGAAGGCTGGCGCGTGGCGATGGTGTTTGCCATAGGGTCAGGTGCATGTGCTTTGGCGTCTGACATGGCTTCCAGCACCGCATGGCCGCAGAACGGAACATAGGCCTCGCTGTAACCACCCTCATGCGCCATCATCAGGTGGCCTGTGCAGACCTCATCCGCCAATGCACGGGTCATTTTGGTCATTTCTCGGAAAGTGTCTGCCGAGGCCGACATGCGCCCCAGCGGGTCAAAAGCGGATGCATCAAAGCCGCAGGCAACGATGATCACATCCGGCTGAAAGGCGCGGATAGCAGGCAGGGCCAGACGCTCCATCACCTCCAGATACGTTGCGTGGCCCGCGCCGGGAGGCAGCGGTATATTCATATTTGCCCCCTGCCCGGCACCGACACCACGATCTGCGGTGTCACCGGTATCAAGCGGGTAATTATGTTCCTGATGGACGGAAATCGTCAGGACATCGGGATCTTCAAAAAATATCGCTTCGGTGCCGTTGCCATGATGCACGTCCCAGTCCAACACAGCAAACCTGCCGGCCAGCCCTTCGGCTTGGGCCGCACGAATGGCAATGGCGATATTGGCCATGAGGCAAAAGCCATTTGGCCAATCCGGCAAGCAATGGTGCCCCGGTGGACGTGACAGGGCGTAGGCGTTGTTCAGATCGCCACGCAATACTGCAAACAGGGCTGCTTTCGATAGGCCAGCCGACAAAGCGGCAATTTCGTAACCGCCTTTGCCAAATGGCGTTCGCAGGCCCAGATCACCGCCACCCGCATCAGACATAGCTTTGAACTCGTTCAGGAAATCCGGGGGATGGACGCGGGATAGGTCTTCAAAGCTGGCCTCTGGGGCCGAGCTGAGTGTAAGTTCATCGCTCAGCCCGGTCACATCCATCAGGTTCTTCAACCGCCGCTTGGTTTCCGGGCTTTCCGGCAAACCGCCAGCCGCAAGAGGCTGCACCAGATCACCCACTGGCAGGGTCAGAGCGTAATTTCCGCCTGAATGCCAAAAGCACCGCTCATCCCAAAAAAATCCTGTTTTTACCATGGCCCCTCCGATCCCGGTCAGACTGTCTTGGAGCGTGTCGTTAGTCCAGCCGAAAAAGAGTGTGAAGCGGGGCAGGCGCGGACGGGGGCCAGCCCCCGAGGTTCAGAATGCTGACATTCTGAACCACCCCCGGAGGTATTTAGGCCAAGATGAAGAGGAAGGTGATCAGCTGTCTTCGGTGATTTCGCGCATGGCGGTCAGGAAGGTGGCGACTTCGCTTTCACTATTATAATGGCACAGCGAAACACGGGTGCAGCCGTCAAGACCGAGAGGCTCCAGTACTGAGCCGGAATAATGGTCGGCCTTGCGGCTATGTGTGGTTATGCCATGGGCGTTCAGTGCGGCCACAACTTCAGGCGCGGTTTTGCCAGTGACCGTCAGCGATACCAGACCTTCGCGGGCGGGGTTATCGACACCGCCTAATATCGTCACCCCTTGCATGGCGCTGAGGCCCGGCAGGTTGCCTGTGCCGTGCAGCATGGCATCAGTCAGGGTTTTTTCGTGTTCGTGAATGGCGTCGCCTGCAGCTTCCAGCCTTGTGCGGCGATCCGCGCTGGTGCTGAAATGCCCCCCAAGCCAGTCGAGATACTCTACTACCTTAGAAAAATTCGCGTATGCACCGGCATCACGCGTGCCCAGCTCCCACCGCTCGGTCGGGCCGCCGATCAACAGGTCATGGGGCATAGCTTCAAGTCGTGGGGACAGCCATGCCAGACCGTAACCGTGACGTGAGAACACCTTGTAAGGCGACACCGCATAGCCGTCGATGCCGCCTGCGGGACCGGCCAAAGCGTCGATGTCGATCGCTCCGTGGGCGGCATGCTGAATGCCATCAACAATGATCAGGCAATCAGGGGCGATGGCACGTATGCCAGCGACGATCCCGGCCACATCAATAGCCATGCCGGTCACTGGCGAGGTGTGCAGGATAGTCGCCACCCGTGTGTCAGGTGTTGTAGCCGCGGCGTAGGCGTCGGGCGAGACGGTGCCGCTGGCGTCATCATGGGCCACCACAACATGCGCGCGTCCGGTATTCTCCGCCCAGATTTCAGCGGCCGAGCGCGTGGCCGGATGTTCAATGCTTGATGAGAGGACCTGCCCACCTTCCGGCGCCCCAAGGCACGCGGCGCGGATCAATCTGAAAAGCAGCTCGGTGCCGCTTTCACCAATAGTGATTTGCCCCATGCTGGCGCCAAGGAACTCCAGCGCATCGGCGCGGCCCTGTTCGATGACCTGCATCAACGCCTGAGAAGCCGCATTGTCACGCCCTTGGTTGTCCGGCACGGCGGCGTGAAAGGCCGAGGCCTCGACCACGGAATTGAGGGTCAGAGCACCACCTGCATTTTCAAAGAAAATACGCTCGCCCTGATAGGGGCAGCTATCTACATGCGCGAACCGGGCGCGTATGTCACCCAATATGTCGGCCAGTTTTGTCATCTGAGTCATGTTTTACCTTGCTTAGTTTCCACCGCCCAGAATGGTGCGCAGGATGTTCAGGATAGGATCGTCATTCGGGTTAGCTCTACCCGGTACGGATTCAGGCGCGTCCGGAAGCGCTTCGTAAGAGGTTGGGCGGATCATTGGCAAGGGGGTTGCGGGAAGGTCTGCATGCACCTGCGTCATGGCATGCTGCCAGATCTCAGCTGGCAAGCCGCCACCGGT
>CAZJYZ010000001.1:41991-190446 GCA_964550345.1 uncultured Aliiroseovarius sp.
AAGACCACCTCCGGTCACACCGGTGAGCGGTGTGTTATCGTCATACCCCATCCAGACGCCCGCAACATAATCGGCCGTGAACCCAAGGAACCACGCGTCACGTGCTGCCTGTGTGGTGCCGGTCTTACCAGCCACTTCGCGGTTTTCGAGGCGCGCGCGCCCGGCCGTGCCTTCGGCTACAACGCGGCTCATCATATAAACAAGTTGTTCGGCAGCCTGCGGGGTGATCACCCGTTCGCCGATGCCCCCTTGCTGCACCATCAGCGGAACCTCGTCGCCCTGCAGCCGCAGTTCGACCAATCCATAGGGCGTCACGGAGGAGCCGCCATTCAGGATACCGGCATAGGCGCCGGTCATCTCGATCAATGTGCTTTCAGACGCCCCGAGTGCGAGTGCCGGGCCTAGTGCCAGATCACTTTCGATACCAAACATTTCAGCGACGGTACGCACGTTATCGCGCCCCACCAGCTCGGAGATTTTCACAGCCGGGATATTCAGGCTGCGCATCAGGGCCTCGGTCAGGCTGACGCGGCCGTAATATTCGTTGGAATAATTGCGGGGGCACCATTCACCCGAACCGGGGATGTCCAGGCAGTAAGGCTCATCGACAATCGCAGAATTGAAAGTATGACCCAGATCGAGCGCTGCGGCATAAACAAAGGGCTTGAAGGCAGACCCTGTCTGGCGGCTGGCCTGTGTAGCACGGTTAAAGGCACCAGTAACCCGAACCTGACGCCCGCCAACCATGGCGCGAACAGCCCCGTCTGCGGACATGATGACAATGGCCGCCTGCGCCTCAGAGCCCTCGCGGACCTTTTCTTCGAATACCCATGTGATCGCGGCTTCGGCAGCGGCCTGAATGTCCTGATCCAACGTGCTACGGATGATCACATCTTCGGTCGTGTCGCGGGTAAGGAAATCGGGACCGGACGCCATGATCCAGTCAGCGTAATACCCCCCGGCACGCGCTGCTGCCGCTGGGCTTAGGATTGCGGGCTCGGCCCAGGCCGCTTCGGCCTGCATCTCGCTCAGATAGCCCTGCTCAAACATCAGTTTGATCACGGTGGCCGCCCGGTCCTGACTGCGTTCAAGGTTATTGGTGGGCGCATACCGGGTCGGCGCGGTCAGGGCACCGGCTAGCATTGCCGCATCTGCCGGGCTGACCTCGGCTGCGGACTTACCGAAATACCGTTGGGCGGCTGCTTCAAATCCATGGGCCCCAGCCCCCAAAAAGGCGCGGTTAAGGTAGATGGTTAAAATCTCGTCTTTTGAAAACTTAGCTTCCAAAGCCAAAGCAAAGACCGCTTCTTTAGCCTTGCGCCATAGCGACCCGCGGCGACAATCACGTTCGTATTCTGTTTCGGTCATCCCGGCGGTTGGGTCATAAGGAACACCAAGGCACAGAAGTTTTGCGACCTGCTGGGTTAGGGTTGAACCGCCATGGCCAGACAAGGGGCTGCGCCCTTCACTCATATTGATACGTATGGCCGAGGCAATACCGCGGGGCGACAGGCCCCAGTGGCTGTAAAAACGCTTGTCTTCGGTGGCGACAACGGCGTTTTTCAGATGCGGGCTGACGCTGGAAGCGGTTACCGCGCCGCCAAATTGATCTCCGCGCCAGGCATAAACCTCGCCGTAGCGATCCAGCATGGTTACTGACCCGCGCGCACGGGCATCCACCAACTCGTCAAGAGGCGGAAAGGTCGAGTAAAAGTAGAAGACTGCCAAAGCGGTGACCAGCGCCACCGCAGCGGCACCACGAATGGCAAAACGCCAGATCAGGCGAAACAGCCAACCGAAAAGACGTAGCGGAAAGGTAAGAACCCGGTGCAGACGCGATCTGGGCGGCGCCTTACGCCTGCGTGGCGTCGAGCGTTTTCGTGCCCTTTTTTTCGCCGCCGGTTTCGGACGCGTATACCGCTTGTCCGCCACCAGAGGGGGGCGTTTTCTACCTGATCCACTCATGCCAACCCAGCCAGCCTGCTCTCGTTTTTTGCCAGACTACCTGTTCCAGACGCGAATGTGGAGCCTCAAGCAGAGGTGCTTTTGGTTTTTATTGTGCCGCAAAAACAGGCATCGCCCAAAGATTCCCGCCCATTTTATGTTAGGTCTCATATTCTGACCTATTTTCAGGCTGCGATTCCTTGCCTGTCCTCACCACCATGCCTTTTGCTGGACGCGTACATGGAGCGGGTCATCCGCTATCAGCGAAAGGAACAGATGTGAAACTGATCATTGCAACGATCAAACCGTATAAACTCGAGGAGGTCCGCGAGGCCCTGACCGGGATCGGCGTACGCGGCATGATGGTGTCGGAAATAAAGGGCTTTGGCGCCCAGTCAGGCCATACCGAGATTTACCGGGGTGCCGAATACGCCGTGAACTTCCTGCCAAAAGTGAAACTCGAAGTCGTCGTCGGCGACGATATGGCGGAGGCCGTCGTCTCAACCATCGCCAAAACCGCGAATAGCGGAAAAATCGGCGACGGCAAAATTTTTACACTGGATGTGGAAAGCGCCCTGCGTGTGCGCACCGGTGAAACCGACAGCGACGCCATCTAGGCGCGAAAGGAAACATGTTATGCAACTGAAAAAACTTCTTCCCCTGACACTGGCATTGACTGCTATGCCCATGGTGGCCAGTGCACAAGAGGCCGGTGGCAACGCTGCCGATCACACCCAGTTTATCCTGACTTCGGTTCTGTTTTTGGTGGGCGGCTTTCTGGTTTTCTGGATGGCGGCGGGTTTCGCCATGCTTGAGGCCGGGCTGGTGCGCTCAAAGAACGTCACCATGCAGCTTACCAAAAACATCGCCCTCTTTTCCATTGCCGCGATCATGTACTGGATGACGGGTTACGGCATCATGTATCCCGGGGAATGGCTGATCCAGGACTGGCTGGGGCCGCTCTTTTCCCTGACTTCACTTGATCCGGTTGGCGTTGGCGCGGATGCGGTCGATGTTGGCTATGCTTCGGGCGCATCTGACTTTTTCTTTCAGCTGATGTTCTGTGCCACCACGGCCTCGATCGTATCCGGCACGCTGGCCGAACGTGTGAAACTGTGGCCGTTTCTTGCTTTTGTCGTTGTCCTGACCGGTTTCATCTACCCGATCGAGGCATCCTGGCAGTGGGGCGGCGGCTGGTTGAGCCAGATGGGTTTCTCGGATTTTGCCGGGTCGACGCTGGTGCATGCAGCTGGTGGCTTCGCCGCGCTTGCCGGGGCGCTGGTACTGGGCCCACGGCTGGGCAAATACAAAGACGGTCGCACCGTGCCGATGCCCGGTTCCAACCTAGCTCTGGCAACATTGGGTACCTTCATCCTGTGGCTTGGCTGGTTTGGCTTCAATGGCGGATCACAACTTGCCATGGGGACGATCAGTGATGTCTCGGACGTTGCACGCATCTTTGCCAATACCAACATGGCCGCAGCTGCAGGTGCAATCGTAGCACTGGTCGTTACCCAGTTGATGTACAAGAAAGTGGACCTGACCATGGTTCTGAACGGTGCGCTTGCCGGGCTGGTGTCCATCACTGCCGAGCCTCTGGCGCCCAGCCTGTTCCATTCGCTTCTGATCGGTGGCGTTGGTGGTGTGATTGTGGTCTACGCGGTGCCAATGCTGGACAAGTTGCGCATTGATGACGTGGTCGGCGCCATTCCCGTTCACCTGATCGCCGGGTTCTGGGGGACATTCATCGTCGCATGGACCAATAAAGACGCCTCTTTTGTTACCCAGATTATCGGGTTTGCGGCAATCGGCGCTTTCGTCTTTGTGGTAAGCTTTGTCTTCTTTTACCTGATCAAGGCCATCATGGGGCTGCGGGTCAGTGAAGAAGAAGAGGTAAACGGCCTCGACATGGCTGAAATGGGCATGGAAGCCTACCCGGAATTCACCAACGGCTGATAGGCCGGAAACATAACATTTAAGAAAGCCCGGGCGAGAACCCGGGCTTTTTTCTTGCTCTGCAGGAGTTTTGTTTCTATCGTATAAAGTAGGTCAGCAATTATTACCTTCTTTAACACCAATTCCAACAGGCCCTGACATGACGCCCGAGCTACTCCTTGCCCTCACCACTTTCGCCCTTGTCGCCTCGATGACACCGGGGCCAAACACCCTGATGTTGATGGCATCCGGAGCGAATTTTGGCTTTCGCCGCACTCTGCCGCATATGGTTGGTGTCAGTGTCGGCTTTGTGGTCATGGTGTTTTTGGTAGGGGTCGGGTTGATGCAACTTTTTGACGCCTGGCCCATGTCCTATACCTTGCTGAAGGGGGCGAGTATTGCCTATCTGCTCTGGCTGGCATGGAAGATCGCCACGGCCGGGCAACTGAACAACGGCACAGTTGCGGGAAAACCGCTGGGCTTTTGGCAGGCGGCAGGGTTTCAGTGGGTCAACCCCAAGGCCTGGGCCGTGTCCCTGGCAACCATCAGCGCCTATGCGCCGGGGTTTAATCTGGGATCCATCACCCTTATCGCAGCGGTTTTTGCAGCCGCCAGCCTGCCAGCCACAACTGTTTGGACCCTGCTTGGGCGCGAAATTAGCCGCTTTCTTAAGAACCCCGGTCATTTGCGATTGTTCAACTGGGCCATGGCAGCGCTGCTTGTGGCAACACTCTACCCAGTGCTGTTCTCATAACCCAGCCCAGCGCAATAGATAGGTGACCTGAGACGGCACTTGGCAAGCCTGCATATTGCACGTTAACAAAGGCCATGACGACAGATCAGATCATCCTGTTCTCCCTATTTGGTGCCGTGTTCGCCCTGCTTTTATGGGGGCGCTTTCGCTATGATCTCGTGGCGTTTTCCGCCCTGATGGCAGGGGTTGTGCTGGGTGTGGTGCCGACCAAACATGCCTTTGACGGCTTCGGCCATCCGGCAACACTGGTGGTGGCGCTGGTGCTGGTTGTGTCGGCCGGGCTGGTGCGCTCAGGCGCCGTGTTCCTGATCACCCGCACGCTGGTTGATGCCAGCCGTTCGTTAGGCGCGCATATCACGCTGATGGGCGTCATAGGTGGGGTGCTTTCCGCCTTTATGAACAACGTGGCCGCGCTGGCGCTCTTAATGCCCGTCGACATGCAGACCGCCCGCAAGGCAGGTCGTGCGCCGGGGCTGACGCTGATGCCGCTTTCCTTCGCTACCATTCTTGGCGGCATGGTCACCCTGATCGGCACCCCTCCCAATATCATCATCGCCAGCATTCGCGGCGATGCTTTGGGCGAGCCGTTCAAAATGTTCGACTTTGCCCCTGTCGGAAGCGTAACCGCCCTTGCAGGTTTGATCTTCGTGGCCCTGATCGGCTGGCGGCTGATCCCACAACCGAAAGAGGGTAAAGGTGCATCCGATCCGATGGAAGAATACGGACAATATATTGCCGAGCTGACGATACCGGGAAAATCGGACTTAATCGGCCAGCGCCTGCATGAACTTGACGCGGAAGCTGAAAAAAATGACGTCGCCATCCTCGGCCTCATTCGGGATGGTAAACGCCGGTATGGCACACAGCGCAGCACAGCTCTAAAGGCTCAGGATATACTGGTGCTGGAGGCCCGCCCCGAAGCGCTGGATGAATTTCGCACCGCCCTTAACCTCGATTTCGCGGACCCCGCGCACGAACATCACCTGAAGGCCGAAGGGGCCGGCCTTTCAAAGATTGAGGTCGTTGTGCCGGATGGCGCGCGCATTACCGGCAAAACCGCGCAAAGCATCGGCCTTGCATGGCGTCAACGCACGGTTTTGATGGGCATTTCACGCTCGGGCAAACGTATCACTAAACAATTGCGCAAAACACCGGTTAAACCCGGTGACATCCTGCTTTTGTTGGTGCCCGAAGGTTCTGAGGCTGACGTGACCGAATGGCTGGGCTGCCTGCCACTGGCGACACGCGGCCTTGCGGTGACACAGAACACTAAAACCTGGGCTGCTATCGCCATGTTTGCAGCAGCCGTTGCTGCCGCCAGTTTCGGGCTGGTCTATCTGCCAGTGGCATTGGGTATCGTGGTTATTGGTTATGTGCTGTCCGGTATCTTGCCGCTATCCGAGATATACAATCACATCTCCTGGCCGGTGGTGGTGCTACTTGGGTCAATGATCCCACTAGGGGCGGCACTTGAAACCTCGGGCGGGACCGAGCTGATCGCCGCCGCCCTCATCGACCTGACCGGGGGCATGCCGCCCTGGGCCATTCTGACCATCCTGATGGTGGTCACCATGTCGCTTTCCGACGTATTAAACAACACTGCCACCACCATCGTTGCCGCGCCAATTGGCATCAAAATGGCGCAAACGCTGGGGGTAAACCCGGACCCCTTCCTGATGGCCGTGGCAATCGCCGCCTCCTGCGCCTTCCTCACCCCTATCGGCCACAAGAACAACACCCTGATCCTTGGTCCGGGGGGGTATTCGTTCGGGGATTACTGGCGTATGGGGCTGCCGCTTGAACTGCTTGTCGTAGCGGTCAGCATCCCGTCCATCCTGATATTCTGGCCCCTGTAGGCACCATTTGAGAAAGCCACAAAACATGAGCAAATCCAACCAGTTGCACTTCGACACCCGCGCCATTCATGCAGGGCAGGAACCTGACCCACAGACAGGCGCCGTGGTGACCCCGATCGTGCATGCCTCGACCTTTGTGCAGGACGGGATCGATAAGAACCGCGGCTTTATCTATACGCGCTCGGGCAATCCTACCCGCCTGACGGTCGAGGCCTGTCTGGCCGACCTGGAAAGTGCGGCAAATGCGTTCGTCTTTCCCACAGGGCTGTCCGCAGCGGCAACCATTCTGGAATGCGTCGATGCGGGAGCCCATATCGTGGCGCATGCGGACCTCTATGGCGGTATTCACCGTCTTTTGGCCGATGTGCGCACGCGTTCGGCCGCACATAAAGTCACCTTTGTTGATTTCGCCGATACCGATGCCGTCAACGCTGCCATTACCGACAAAACAGCCTTGCTGTGGTACGAGACCCCCTCAAACCCGATGCTGAAAATCGTCGATATCGCCGCCATTTCCCAAATCGCGAAGAGCGCTGGCGCGATGAGCGTCTGTGACAACACCTTTTCTTCGCCCTACCTGCAACGCCCGCTTGAGCTTGGGGTCGATGTGGTGATGCATTCAGCAACCAAATTCCTGTCGGGCCATTCAGACCTGATGGCCGGGGTCGCGGCAGTCTCCGGCAACGCGCCCGATGGCCTGTCTGACCGACTGAAACTGATGCAGAACGCCACCGGCGCCGTGCTTAGCCCGATGGATAGCTCGCTCCTCTTGCGGTCTATCAAAACCTTGCCGGTGCGCATGGAGCGCCATTGTGCAAATGCCCGCAAAATCACCGAACATTTATTGGAGAACCAAACCCGTTACGGTATTTCAGCCGTGCGCTTCCCCGGCCTTCCGGACCATCCCGGCCATGACATTGCCGCGCGTCAGATGCGCGATTTCGGCTCGATGATCTCGCTTTATGTCGATGGCGGGCTGGCGCGGCTGGAACAGATCATGCAGCGCAGCCACCTTTTCGCATTCGCGGTCAGCCTTGGTGGGGTGGAAAGCCTGATCCAGCACCCGGCATCCCTGACCCATAAAACCGTACCCAAGGAAAAACGCGACGCCGAGGGGGTCACCGATGACCTGATCCGCTTGTCGGTTGGCATCGAGGATGCCAGTGACCTGATTGCCGACCTCGAGCAGGCCTTTGGGTAACAAACCTGCCCTTTGATTGCCGCTGGCAATGAGGGAGCGCGCTAAATCATCAGATTACGCGCCAGTTCATTCTGGCGTTCAATTACTCTGGGCAGGTCTAATGTTGTAACAAACCCATCGCGCACAACCTGCCTGCCTTCGACAAATAGATGCTTCACTTTGCGCGGCCCCGCCAATAACAACGCCGCCTTGTCCCAACTGCCTGCCGCTTCGATCCCGGAAACGTCCCAGATGGCAATATCTGCACGTTTTCCGATACTTATCTGCCCACAATCGTCGCGTCCCAGCACCTCGGCACCGCCGCGGGTGGCAAAATAGAGCGCCTCATAGGCGCTCATCCGGTCCGCGCCGTTGGCAACCCTTTGCAACAGCATAGCCTGGCGTGCCTCATCGATCAGGTTGCCACTGTCATTGCTGGCCGAACCGTCGACCCCCAGGCCAACCTTGACCCCCTGATCGCGCATCGCCCGCACCGGTGCGATACCTGAGCCAAGCCGACAATTCGAGCACGGACAATGGGCCACCCCGGTACCAGAGCGGGCAAACAGGTCAATTTCCTGCCCGTCCAGCTTCACACAATGGGCATGCCAGACATCATCGCCGGTCCAGCCCAGATCTTCGGCATATTGCCCCGGCCGGCACCCGAAATTTTCCAGTGAATATGCGATGTCCTCGTCATTTTCCGCCAGATGTGTGTGCAACATCACGCCCTTGTCACGCGCCAAAATGGCCGCGTCCCGCATCAGTTCGCGGCTAACCGAAAATGGCGAGCAAGGCGCGATCCCGACCCGCAACATAGAGCCCTCACGCGGATCATGATGGGCGTCTATCAGGCGTATACTGTCTTCCAGAATATCCGCTTCGCGCTCAACAAGCATATCCGGCGGCAAACCACCGTCGCTTTCGCCAATGGACATCGCACCCCGTGTCGGATGAAACCGTACCCCGATTTCTCGTGCTGCATCTATTGTATCTTCCAGCCGTGATCCGTTCGGGAACAGATACAGGTGATCAGAGGACAGGCTGCAGCCGGACAATGCAAGCTCGGCCAAACCAACCGAGGCTGAAATCCGCATTTCCTCAGGCCCAAATCGTGCCCATATGGGGTAAAGTGTCTGGAGCCAACCAAAAAGCAATGCATCCTGCCCACCCGGAACGGCGCGTGTCAGGGTCTGATAAAGGTGATGATGGGTGTTCACCAAACCCGGCGTCACCACACAGCCTTCTGCATGCACAACTTCACCGGCGCTCGTTAAACCATGCCCTGTGCTGGCGATAACACCATCACGGATCAAAACGTCAGCGCCAGACAAGATCTGAGCCTGATCATCCATGGTTACCAGTGCATCGGCATTCTTAATCAGGATTTCCATGAATTTCCCCTGCTCTCTTACGATTTGATAGGCAATTTCAACAATCGGTTCTCTTCATCTTGGCACAAATACCTCCGCCGGGGGCATAAAATCTCCGAGCGAAGCGAGGCTTGCAAAAGCCCTTAAACAGTCCGCGAAAGCACCTGCAGTGCAGCCCCGTGCAAAACCTCATTCGCGGCCGCCACAACACGCCCGCCCTGATGGGCCGTTCCGCCCTGCCAATCGGTCACAATTCCTCCCGCAGCCTCTATCAAGGCGATCGGTGCCTGGATGTCGTGAGGGTGCAACCCGGCCTCAACCACAAGGTCAATCTGGCCGGCTGCCAGTAAAGCGTATGCATAACAATCCATGCCGAAACGTGTCAGTTTCACCCTTTCTGACAAGGCTTCAAAGGCCTTACGTTCCACATCACTGCCAACCTCGGGGAAAGTCGAGAACAGACTTGCCTGTTCCAGCTGCTCAACTCCCGCACTCACAAGATCTGATCGTCCCCCGGGCCCCTGCATCCAGGCCTGACCAAAGCCGCCGACAAATCGTTCGCCGATATATGGTTGGTCAATCAGGCCAAGTTCGGGGCCATTCGCCCCACCAACGGCAATCAACACCCCCCAGGTGGGGGTGCCTGTAATGAACCCCCTTGTACCGTCAATTGGGTCCAGCACCCAGGTCAGACCGCTGGTACCTTCCTTTGAGCCGAATTCCTCGCCCAGTATCGCATCATCCGGTCGCTCTCGGTCCAGGATTTCGCGCATGACCTGTTCGGCAGCCCGATCTGCTACTGTTACGGGGTCAAAGGCACCATCCACAAGTTTGTTTTCAGCGCGCAGATCAGAAGCGCGAAAATGCGGCAGGATTTCCCTGCCTGCAGCATTCGCGAGCATCACAGCAACCTCGATAAGGTGTTTTTTATCCGTTGGTGTTAGCTTTAACATGACGCGCCCCTACCTTGGTAATTCCCCAAGCGCTAGGCGCAACATGTTGCAAGGTCAAGCCGTCAGTTTGCTCAGGCCGCGTCGCTCAATACCCGGGCAAGTTCAAAAAGACGACGGCGCTGGTTTTCCGGGATCGCGTAGTAAGAACGCACCAGCTCCAGAGCTTCACGATCAGCAAGTATATCTCCTGGCAATGCACTACCCGTTTCATTGCCCGGTCTGGGCTCCAACCCTTCAAAAAAGAAACTTATCGGCACGGAGAGGGTTTCGGAAATATCCCAAAGGCGGGATGCCGAAACACGGTTCATGCCGGTTTCATATTTCTGAATTTGCTGGAATTTAATCCCGACTTTTTCTGCAAGCTGTTGCTGGGTCATGCCAACCATCCAACGACGGTGACGAACGCGCTTTCCAACGTGGACATCGACTGGATGTTTCATAAGGCATTCTCCTCCGCTATTGCTAACAAGAGAAACCATGGGAGCACCCACAACCTCAACCTGTCTTTTTGTACAGGCCGACTACAATATACTTTTTTGTTATTTATCCGAGTGTTAACCAGTTTATTCTCTGGAATTCAGCCATTTTGGACACTGGTGGCTATTAATATATCGCTCGCGCTATGCGTGTTTTGCGGCAGTTTTCGCAAATTGCGAATCGAATGTACCTATCTTTAAGGCATATGGGACAGTGATTCTCGCCAGCATAGAAACATAATAGCGGAACGCATCAAAACAAAGAGTTCGACTACGTAAATCTCCCGGCCATCGTTCGAAGGAAAGATGATCCCGAAAAAAGTGAAATATCTTAACTGGCCGCAACGAACAATTTGACAGTCATAAGCCTCCTGTGATGAATGCCGGTAACCAACAAGGAGGCCTGATATGCGCGCATACCAGATCACGGATCTTGAAAAACCCGGTTCAGTTGAAAACACCGAACCACCCATGCCGGCAAAGGGCGAAGTCTTGATAAAGATTTCAGCATGCGGTCTGAATTTCGCGGATTTACTAATGGCCAAGGGCCAGTACCAGGAACGCGCCGAACCACCATTTACTTTGGGAATGGAGCCGGCGGGCACGATCCTGGCTACAGGCCCGAACACGCAGGCACCTGCGGTGGGAACCCGCGTCGCTTGCTTTGCCTCGCTTGGTGGGTTGGCGCAACAGGGCGTATTCCCCGCCGAAAGATGTCTGCCTATTCCCGATTCCATGAGTTTTACCGATGCGGCCGCCTTTCAGGTCGCATATGGCACGTCCCATGTTGCGCTGGCGCATCGCGCACAGCTGCAGGCCGGAGAAACTCTTTTGGTGCTTGGGGCTGCGGGCGGTGTCGGACTGACCGCGGTGGAAATTGGCAAGCTCATGGGCGCACGCGTCATTGCCTGCGCACGGGGCGCCGAGAAGCTGGAAGTATGCAAGGCCGCCGGGGCGGACCATGTTATTGATAGCGCCAGCGGCGACATCCGCGCCGAAGTCAAGGCGCTTGGGGGTGCGGACGTGGTCTATGACCCGGTAGGTGGCGATGGTTTCATGGCGGCTTTACGGGCCTGCAAACCCGAGGCAAGGGTAATTGTGGTCGGCTTTGCAAGTGGCGACATTCCACAAATCCCTGCCAATATGCTGCTGGTCAAGAACATCTCGGTCATGGGGTATTATTGGGGCGGGTTTCTAAGTTTCCGCCCTGAAGTTCTGACTGACAGCCTGTCACAATTGTTCACCTGGTATGAACAGGGCCGGATAAAACCCCATATCAGCCATACACTGCCATTGGATCAGGCGGGTGATGCCTATGATTTATTGCGAAATCGCAAGTCAACCGGAAAGGTCGTTGTTACAATCCCGGAAGATGCGGCAGCACAGTAAAGCACACCCTTAAAACGAGGCCATCGGGGAACGGTAAAAACCGGCGAGTTCAAGTAACACTCACAGGTCGCCGAAGGTCTGACGAATCAAGCCAAGCAGACTGTCTGCAACCTCACCCCGACAGGTATCGGCCACGTATAAGTTGATTTTGACCGAGGTTAGATCGGGCAATGTCCCGCCATGCTCAATGCGCTCCATCAAATGTGGCTCAGTACCGCCAATTACCGCATGCACCGCGAGGTCGGCACTGACAGAGGCCTCAATGGTGCGGCTCGAATCGCTCTCAACTGCCATTTCCCAGGGAATGCCGACCTGGTCCAGCGCTTTCTGCACCCCTGTTCTGAAAATGCAATTGTGTTCAAATGCCAACCGTAAAGGTCGGGACTTGTAGGCTGACCCGTCCGGCGCTCCGACCCAGATCAGGGGGAGTTCCGCCAAGGTCTCGCCCCCCACGCCCAAAACATCTTCGGTCGTCAGGATCACGTCGCAATCGCCGCGCGCAAACATTGCTTGCAATCTGGTTGTATAGGATGACACCAGATTGATTTTCATGCGCGGAAATTCGGCATGCAAAAGTTGCAACACTTTCGGGATCGCCGGATATACCACGTCACTGGGCACACCCAACACGATCTCACCTTCATAGGCCTGATCGGTCAGCCGTTCGTAAACTTCATCATTCAGGTGCAGCATGCGGCGGGCGTATCCCAACAGCTGTTCTCCATTCGCTGTCAGCGCCACACCGCGCCCTGAACGGTCCAGCAAATTGCGGCCAAGGCTTTCTTCCAGCCGTTTAAGCTGCATGGATACCGCCGATTGCGTCAGGTTGAGCAACCCGGCAGCGCGGGTGACGCCACCCGCATCAGCCACAGTGGCAAAGCTGCGCAGGGCGGTCATATCGAGATTTCGCGGCATATCACATTCCTTGATGCTTTATCTAACAATCATTCGTTATTAAAATGAAACACATTATGGCAAAAGCATCAAGTAAATTGATTCTAACACGTTAAACCATCTGATTCAGGAAAGGACAGACCCATGACCACAACTTGCACAAATGTAGGAATCGCACGCCAAACCAAGCCCCGTGTTTCGCCAATCGCATGGATCGCGCTGGCCCTGAGCACCAGCCGCACGCGCCGCGCCCTTAAGGCTTTGGACGCAGACCGGCTGTCAGATATTGGGTTAAGCCGCGAAGACGCCGACCGCGAAGCAACACGCCCTGTATGGGACGTACCCGCCCATTGGCTGCGCTAAGCGCCACAGCAAGATGACGCAATTTCGGGTCAAAAAGTCTTGAAAACTATGCTGTGACAACCGATATATAGCCCAAGGCCGCGCCCAAACCGGGCGCGGCGACTGGTTAGGTTTGCACAAGTTTACGCCAAGGAGGCTCATAATGGCTCAACATCAAACGGTTCACACAGGTGCTCGCACCAGCGCGACCGAAATCGACGCGGGACTTCGCGCCCATATGAACAAGGTCTACGGCACCATGTCGGTTGGCCTTGCGGTAACCGCCGGCGTGGCTTGGGCCTTTGGTTCCAGCCCGGCATTACTGTCGATCCTGCGTGACCCGATCACACTTTCCCCCAACATTCTGGGCTGGATCGTGATGTTCGCACCGCTGGCCATGGTGTTCCTGTTCGGATCCATGATTAACAAGCTGTCGGCCGCCGGGGCGCAATTGTTCTTTTACGCCTTCGCCGCAGTCATGGGCCTGTCGATCAGCTGGATTTTCGCGGTCTTCACCGGTTTCTCCATCGCGCAGACCTTCCTGATCACCTCGATTTCATTCGCGGGGCTCAGCCTGTGGGGATACACCACCAAGAAAGACATTTCCGGTTGGGGCGCGTTCCTGATCATGGGCGTCATCGGCTTGATCCTTGCCATGATCGTCAACATCTTCCTTGGCAGCCCGGCGCTGATGTTCGCAATCTCGGCCCTCGGCGTGCTGATCTTTGCAGGCCTGACAGCCTATGACACCCAGAAGATCAAAACAGATTACATCGCCCACGCTCACGCCATGGACAGTGAGTGGCTGGCAAAGTCGGCCATCATGGGGGCGCTGAACCTCTATCTGGACTTCATCAACCTGTTCATGTTCCTGCTGCAATTTCTTGGCAATCGCGAATAGTACCGGTTGAGTTAGTGTTTAAGGCCGGTCCATTGTGACCGGCCTTTTTTGTTTTTGAGGTAAGTTTTGCCAATTTCCCTGGATGCTTCTGTCAAGACCACATTGTACCCGCTGCTCGCCGCACAGGGCGTATATGCGCGCTACCGCGCCGGGGATTTACCTGAGCCGCCGGGCCCGCGCATGGGTTCGGCAGGAAGCGGTACTCCGCTTTCCATGCTCATAACCGGTGACAGCTCAGCAGCTGGCGTCGGCGCCGCGCACCAGAACGAGGCCCTGAGCGGTCGGTTAATAGACGCACTGCAAAAGGATTTCCGAATTGACTGGCAGTTGGAGGCGAAAACCGGAGCGACCACAGCCAACACCCTAGCCACCTTAAAGGAAATCGACGCGCGACAATTTGATATTGCAATTGTGGCCCTGGGCGTGAACGACATTACAGGCGGTACAACCCTGTCGCGATTTTTGGAAAGACGCCGCATGCTATACTCCCTGCTCAGGGATCGGTTTGGAGTGCAAAAGATTATCGTCTCAGGCCTGCCCCCAATGCGCCATTTCCCTGTCCTGCCCCAACCCCTGCGTTGGGTTATGGGGCGCCAGACCGAGCGGTTTGACCGTGCGCTGGAGCTACATGCAGAGGGCGAAGGTGTGGATTATATTCATTTTGCCCTGACCTACCGGCCAGAGCTGATGGCCAAGGACGGCTTTCACCCGGCCCCCGAAGCATACCGTTTATGGGCAAAGCTCCTGGCACGCCACATCCGGGCATGAAAAAAGCCGCACCAGACGGCACGGCCTTCATCGAAAAGCAGAATGCAAGATTACTTGATCTTACCTTCTTTGTAATCCACGTGCTTGCGCACGACCGGGTCGTACTTTTTCACAACCATTTTTTCGGTCATTGTACGAGCGTTTTTCTTGGTCACGTAAAAGTGGCCGGTATCCGCAGTGGAATTCAGGCGGATCTTGATAGTGGTTGGCTTCGCCATGTTGTCGACTCCTGCATCGGGCGGCATTCCACCCGGTAAAACCTTGAACGTGCCTTTTAGCCAAGTGGGGGGCCGAGTCAACACTCAATCGACTCTGAATGCTTGACCCCGTGCCTATCTCACATACTCTCGCACTATGCGACATGCCACCTGGACACTCACCGCCGGATACAGGCCCGGGCTGCTTGGGCGGGTCGTATCGCTGCACGCGGAATATTATGTCAAAAGCGGCCAGTTCGGTCCGGAATTTGAAAGCCAGGTTGCCGGGGGCATGTCCGAGTTTTTCCCACGGCTTTCTTCGCCCCTAAATCAAATCTGGTCCGTGGAGAGTGCTGTACGGATCGAAGGCTCACTCAGCATCGACGGGCAGGATTTAGGTGAAAACTGCGCACATTTACGCTGGTTTATCATCTCGGACGCGCTACGCGGAAAAGGAGCTGGAGCCGTCTTGATGCAGGCCGCGATGGATCATGTAGACCGGATGGGGTTTTCCCAAACCCGATTATGGACCTTCGCAGGACTGGACGCCGCGCGCACGCTATATGAGCGGAACGGTTTCACTTTGGCTGAGGAATATGAAGGGGATCGGTGGGGCAAAACGGTGCGCGAGCAATTGTGGATACGCCCCGCCGGTGGATAGAAAAAAGAAATACGCGGATGGCCTGTAAGCCGGATTCTGTAACGGGTTGCCCCGCTGATGACCATTCCTCTACGGCGCGTGTTACCACGTGCCTTTAGCTGCCAACCCGGGTTCCCGCGGGCAAGACACCCATATGGAACCCCTATTTGGCATTGCTCCCGGTGGGGCTTGCCGTGCCGCCTTTGTTGCCAAAGACGCGGTGGGCTTTACCCCACCGTTTCACCATTGCCCCCGGCATGCAGGGGCTGTCTGTTCTCTGTGGCGCTTTCCCTCGGGTTACCCCGGCCGGGCGTTACCCGGCACCGTTGCCTTGTGGAGTCCGGACTTTCCTCGAAGTATTAACCTCGCGGCCATCCGGCCATCCGCGCCTGACTGACTTATGTCCCGGCACGGGCCCGGTCAAGGGTCAGACCTTCGATCATTGCCATATCTCTGGCATCCAGGGGCCCCGTGGCATAGGGGCGAAAGCGCTGGCGGAATGCCTCATGGATCGCGTCGAAACCCAATTCGGCGTCATAGCCAAAATGCGCGGCAGCCATGAGGAAAAGCCCGCAATCCGGGGCCACATCCGCACCTGGTTCCGGCCATACCGACAAACCCGACAGCGCCAGACGGCGCCAGTCGAACCTGCGACCCGGATCAGCCTTGCGCAAGGGCGCCATGTCGGAATGTGCGATAACCCCTTCCGGTGGAATGTCCCAGCGACGAAGGACACCTGCCAGCAAGGTCTCAAGCGCGTCCAACTGTGCGGTGGCAAAAGGCGTGGTACCGTCATTATCAAGCTCGATACCGATCGAGCGGGAATTGACATCCCCTGCCCCAAGCCAGTTTCCGACACCTGCGTGCCATGCGCGCCGGTCCTCGTCGACTAGCCCGAGAACCTCGCCAAATCGCGAAATCAGGTAATGCGCCGACACCTCATGTTTCGGCGCGCAAAGGCGCCCCAAGGCTTCATCGCAGACCTTCATGGCGGTGAAATGCAGAACCACCAGTTCTGGTTTCAGCCCATCCCGCCTGTCTGAAAAATTGGGCGACGGATGTGGGATGATCTGCAAAGCGAAGCGGTTTTATTCAGCTGGCGCAACAGGGTCGGCCTGCTGCGCGGCCAACCGCGCCTGACGATAAGGTTCCGGGCTCCAGAAACACGCGAATCCGTCCCCATCCGGGTCCAACCCATTAGGGTCGCGTTTGGGGCCGCCCTGCTCAAGAAACGCCTCTTGCGCAAGGGCATCCGAGGTGTATTTGGCGCAGCCGCGGTTGAACCTGCTCTCGGCCATGAACCCTGACCGGTTATAAAGCGGTTGCCCCACCGGGTTTGTGGTCGCAAGCGCATATTCAACAACGAGCGACATGGAATTGCCGGGGCGCGAGGGTAGCTCGGTTGGTTCAACGATCACGTAGAGGTCGCGATTGGCAGCAATGCGTGCTGCATCACTTTCAATGGTTTCACGCCCCGATACGACACCAAAATCCTGCTCGTTAGAGATTGAAACAGACCCCGCATTGACCGGGGGAATTTCGCCTTCGATGACTTCATCTGACACCGGAAGTTCACCTGCCGTCGCAAGATTGCCGGTTGCGGGCGTCATGCCGCCCTGAAATTCATTCCCGAAGCCAGCGCCGCTATCAGGGACAGGCGGATTGCAGGCGGCAAGCGCCAGCAGGCTAAGTGTTACCATTATTATCCGCATACCGGCCTCAATATTGTTGTTTTAACGGCTCAGGCCGATCTACCACCATTTTTCCGGCTTTGCCACAAAGCCGGCGCGATCCTCGATCACATGGGCGAGATTCAGCAACTCGCCTTCCTGCCATGGGCGGCCGATAAGCTGCAGCCCCAGCGGCAGGCCCATTTTATCAAGCCCTGCAGGCACCGAAATGCCGGGCAAGCCAGCCAGGTTGACGGTGACTGTGAACACGTCATTGAGGAACATCTGCACCGGATCGGCATCGGCCATTTCGCCGAGCCCGAAAGCCGAGGAAGGCGTGGCGGGGGTCAGAATCGCGTCAATGCCTTGCGCAAATACGTTTTCAAAGTCCTGCTTGATCAGGTTCCGCACCCGCCGGGCGCGGTTATAGTAAGCGTCGTAAAAGCCCGCCGACAACACATATGTACCCACCATCAGGCGGCGCTGCACCTCGTCGCCAAAACCTTCGGCGCGGGTTTTCTCGTACATGTCGTTGATGCCTTCACCCTTGGATAGCGTGGCGCGGTGGCCGTAGCGCACCCCGTCATAGCGCGCCAGGTTCGACGATGCCTCGGCCGGAGCGATCACATAATAGGCGGGCAAAGCGTATTTTGTATGGGGCAGTGAGATATCGACAATCTCGGCGCCCGCATCTTTCAGCATGGCAGTGCCTTCGGCCCAGAGCGCTTCTATCTCGCTGGGCATGCCATCCATATGGTATTCTTTGGGGATACCGATTTTCTGACCCTTGATGTCGCCAGTGATCATGGCTTCGAAATTCGGCACGGCCATGTCGGCTGAGGTGGAATCCTTGGGGTCGTGGCCGCACATCGCTTCCAGCATAATCGCCGCGTCGCGCACGTTTTTGGTCATAGGCCCGGCCTGATCCAGGGACGAGGCAAAGGCAACGATACCCCAGCGCGAACAGCGCCCATAGGTCGGCTTGATGCCGGTGATGCCGGTGAAGGCTGCAGGTTGGCGGATTGACCCACCAGTATCCGTACCAGTCGCGGCAAGGCAAAGGTCCGCAGCCACCGCTGCCGCCGAACCACCGGACGATCCACCCGGCGTCAGGGCGGTGTCTTCGTTGCCACGGCGCCACGGATTGACCGCATCGCCGTAAACCGAGGTCTCGTTAGACGACCCCATGGCAAATTCGTCCATGTTGAGCTTGCCCAACATCACCGCGCCCGCATTCCACAAGTTCTGGCTAACGGTGGATTCGTATTCCGGCTTGAACCCTTCAAGGATCGCCGATCCGGCCTGCGAGGCTACACCCTTGGTGCAAAAGAGGTCTTTGATGCCCAACGGAATGCCGCACATGGCCGGGGCATCGCCCTTTGCAATCTGCGCATCCGCCGCTTGTGCCTGTTCGCGGGCAATGTCGGGCGTGTTGTGGACAAAAGCGTTCAGCGCCCCGGCACCTTCAATGGCCGACAGGCAATCCTCGGTCAGTTCAGCCGAAGTAATGTCGCCGGCACGCAAACGGTCACGCGCTTCGGCGATGCTCAGGTTATTGAGGTCAGTCATTATTCCACCACCTTCGGTACAGCAAAAAAGCCTTCACGCGCATCGGGCGCATTGGACAGAATTTTTTCTTGCTGGTCGCCATCCGTCACCACATCTTCACGCCGTTTCAGACGCATAGGCGTGACCGAAACCATCGGCTCAACCCCTTCAATATCCACCTCGTTCAGCTCTTCGATAAAGCCAAGGATGTTGTTGAATTCCTGCGCCAGTCCCGGCAGGCGGTCTTCCTCAACCCGGATGCGGGCCAGATGTGCTACTTTGCGGGCGGTTTCAATGTCGATCGACATAGGTATCTCCAAGCGGTTTTCGCCTGTCCGTTTAGCGCTGCACGCGCCGACCCGCAAGCCTTGTGGTACTTACGCGCTGTGCTAGGCTACAGGAAACACAAAGGGAGAAGTGGCATGAAGATTATCTGGCTGGGACATGCGGGTTTTCGTATCGAGATTGGCGATCAGGTGCTTTTGGTAGACCCATGGCTGACGGGCAATCCGATGTTTGAAGGTCAAAGCCGGGATAACGCCATTAAAGACGCCACCCATATCCTGATCACCCACGGTCACGGCGATCATACCGGCGACGCACTGGCGATTTCAAAAGATACCGGCGCGCCCATTGTTGGGATTTATGATCTGATGAGCCATTGGGAAGCCTCTGAAAGCGTCAGTGTCGTTGGCTTCAACAAAGGCGGAACCGTGCGTTTGGGTGATGTGGCGGTGACTATGGTTCAAGCGGTGCATTCTTCTTCCATCATAGCCGCATGCGGCGCACCAGCTAATGCAGGGTCCGAAGCGGGCTTTATGATCAAAGGCGAAGGCCGGATGATATACCTCAGCGGGGACACCGACATTATGGCGGATATGGAATGGATGGGCGATCTGCACGCGCCTGATATCGGCATCCTGTGTGCCGGTGGACATTTCACCATGGATATGGAGCGCGCGGCCTATGCGGTGAAGCGCTATTTTGACTTTAAAACCGTGATCCCCTGCCACTACCGGACATTCCCGCTGCTGGAGCAATCCGCCGAGAAGCTGATCGAGGGTCTGCCGGGGGTCGATGTGATTGAACCTGAGGTAATGCAGGCGATCACGCTCTGAAAACCCAAATTACGGAGAAACCCAATGGGTGATGCTATCGAAACCCGTCTGCGCGTCATGACCTGGAATATCTGGTGGCGATTTGGCCCGTGGCAGGAACGCTCCCGGGCCATCGCCGCCACGCTGGCTGAGGCTGATGCTGATATCATCGCCTTGCAGGAGGTCTGGGATGACCGCACCGAAAATTTTGCAGCTAAGCTCGCAGACCAGCTTGGATATCATCACGTCCACGCCCCCGGCGCAACATTGAGCGGCGTTACCATGGGCAACGCCATCCTCTCACGCTGGCCCATTGTGGCGCATGACATCGCGGCGCTTTATGGGCTTGAGGACGCAAACGAAAGCCGGGTGGCTGTTTACGCGGAAATTGACGGTCCGCGTGGGAAAATCCCTGTCTTCAGCACCCACCTCAACTGGATGCAGCACCACAGCCATGTCAGGCAAAAACAGGTTGCTGATCTGACGCAGTTTATTGCGACAATGCCAAAACAGAGATTTCCGCCCATCCTGTGTGGGGATTTCAACGCCGACCCGCACTCAGACGAAATCCGGATGCTGACAGGCCAGACCACATGCCCGGTGGAAAACCTTGTATTTCAGGATGCCTGGGCCTTCTGCCATCCGCATGAGAAAGGCTTCACATGGGATAATCGAAACCCCTATGTGGCGGTAGATTTTGAGCCTGACCGGCGACTTGACTACATCCTGCCCGGCTGGCCACGCGGGCGCGGTGCCGGACATGTGGTTGAATGCCGGATTGTCGGTGATGGGCCTGTGGAGGGCATCTGGCCCAGTGATCACTACGCTTTGGTGGCGGAGTTAAGATACTGACAGGGCTGTTTTAGGTCTGTGCCGCAGTTTATGTGAACGTCTGCAATGCGGACGGAACTGACTTTGCAAAGTGCTTGTATCGACCTATTGAAGATTCATGAACTCTATCGCGAAATCCATCTGTCCGGGGTGTAAAGCGCTTTTGCCTGACATCGATGGACCCGTCCATAACTACATGGAAGGGTCTCCAGCTTGTTTTGAACAGTTTAACAAGGTTCTAGCCTGCGAATATAGTGATCCGAAACTTCTTTCGACGCATCGCCTTACTGTCGATACATATGCCGTTCAACACCCGGGAAGCAACTTATTAAGGCAGCAAATTCAATCAGTTGGGTTGCATCTCGCAAGGTTAGGCCTGCAAATTGAAAGACCTATGCCACCAAGAGAAACCAATGATGTTATGCTTGGGCTTGGCAAGCACAAGCATACTCTCGACCACATCGAGCCTCCTAAACGGTTCTCGGTAACGGTCGCCGATGTCGCTACTTTTGCCGGATCTTCACAGCATTCGGACAAAGTCAGAGAGTGGGCAGTTTCGACATGGAACGATTGGTCCGCGCATCATGAGTACATTCTAAACTGGACTGCGAGATGGATGTAACTACGGGCTCAAAGCGCCCCAATCGATACATATTACCCCTCAACGCTTTGGCAAGAAAAACTCTTTCAACAACCTCTCGGCTTCATCTGCTCCGATCCCATCATAGACTTCCGGTACATGGTGAGTTTGGGCATGGTTGAACACTTTCGCCCCATGCGCTACCCCGCCCGATTTCGGGTCTGCTGCGCCATAATATAACCGCCGGATGCGCGCCGCTGATATAGCTGTCGCGCACATGGCACAGGGCTCCAACGTGACATAGAGGTCGTGATCCGGCAGGCGTTCACTGCCCAAAGCGGCGCAGGCTTCGCGGATCACCAGTATCTCGGCATGTGCGGTAGGATCGCTCAGTTCTCGGGTGCGGTTGCCCGCACGGGCGACAACCGTGCCCGAACCGTCCACCAAAACGGCGCCCACTGGCACTTCGCCGCGCGCCGCCGCTGCGCGGGCCTCGTCCAATGCGAGGTTCATATATGAGGTAAACCGGCTCATCCCCCCTACCTGCCCTGCCCTGTGGCGTTTGCCAAGGCTTTCCCTTTGCGCCGCGTGGCGTTATGCCAGCGCTATGAACAATGAAACGTATAAAGGCGACCGCATCGCCAAAGTACTGGCGCGAGCCGGAATTGCCAGCCGTCGCGAGGCTGAGCGGTTAATCGCGGCCGGGCGGATCACCGTTAACGGTGAAACAATCGCCAGCCCGGCGTTGAACGTAACCCCGGAAGACGTGATTACCTTTGACGGCAAACCTGTGGGCGCGCCTGAACCCGCGCGCCTGTGGCTTTACCACAAACCCACCGGCCTAGTGACCACCGAACGTGACGAAAAGGGCCGCGACACGGTTTTCGCCGCGTTGCCTAACACCATGCCGCGGGTAATGTCGGTTGGGCGGCTGGACATCAACTCGGAAGGTCTGCTGCTGCTGACCAATGACGGTGGCATCAAACGCAAGCTGGAGCTGCCCTCAACCGGTTGGCTGCGAAAATACCGGGTGCGCGTAAACGGCCGGCCCAAGGATGAAACCATTGCGCCCCTGCGCAAGGGTATAACCATTGAAGGAGAGCGGTTTCAGCCGATGGATGTAGCTCTGGACCGCCAGCAAGGCGCCAATGCCTGGCTGACTGTGGCCATCCGCGAAGGCAAGAACCGCGAAATCCGCCGCGCGATGGAAGCAATTGGGCTCAGCGTAAACCGCTTGATCCGTGTTTCATACGGCCCATTCCGGTTGGGTGATCTGAAACCGGGCGAGGTTGAGGAAATTCGCGCCAGAGTGCTGCGTGATCAACTGGGCCTGGACCCCCAAGCCGCTGAAAAACCAGCGCAAAAGCGCAAACGCCCGGTGCGCAAACGTCGTTAAACCTGCCCGCGAAGCGCCGGAAGGCCAACGCCGGTCGCGTCAAAGCCGCCATCCACCGCGATCACCTGCCCGGTCAGATAACTGGCCTTGTCGGAACACAGGAAGGTGATGATCTGGGCAATCTCGTCTTCGGTGCCTGATCGCGCTAGCGGAATGGCATCCGTGTAGGCCTTCAGGATTTCCGGCGAATGCACCGCCGCCGCCAGTTTGGTACGCACCGGGCCGGGGGCGACGGCATTGGCACGGATGCCAACCTCGCCCATCTCTGCCGCCTGTTGCTTGGTCAGGTGGATGATTGCCGCTTTCGATGTGCCGTAAGCCACCCGTAACGTTGACGCGCGCATACCCGAGATTGAGGCGATGTTGACAATCGCCCCACCCTGTTTTGCCATCGCCAGGGCACAGGCTTGCGAGCACAGAAAAGCACCATCAAGGTTGGTATCCATGATCTCACGCCACAGGGCAAAATCCGTGTCCTCAATGCGTTTGAAATCAGCCACACCTGCATTATTGACCAAGGCGTCAATACGGCCGTTCTTTGCCAGAACTTCCGACACCATGGCGTCGACCTGCTCGGGTTGAGACACGTCACAGACAACAGGCAAAACACCTTCCAGCCCTTCGGCTTCTTCGGCCAAAGCCGGGGCATCCCTGTCGATCATGGCCACCTGCCAGCCATCAGCCAGAAACAGCTTGGTAGCAGCCAGCCCGATACCACGCGCCGCCCCAGTTACGATTGCAGTTTTCTTGTCCATTTTCACACCCATTTAGCCATTGGCGGCAGACTCATAAGCACCGCGTCCGGATCATGGCCCGTGGCCAGTCCAAATTTCGTTCCCCGGTCATAGACCAGATTGTATTCCGCATAGAGACCACGGTGCACCAGTTGCTTATCCTTGTCAGCCGCATCCCAAGCCGTGTCGCGACGCTTTTCTGTGACAGGTACGAATGCAGGCAAAAAGGCACTGCCCACATCCTGCGTAAAGGCGAAATCCGCCTGCCAGTCACCGCTATTGTGGTCATCAAAGAATATGCCACCAACACCGCGCGCCCGGCCCCGGTGCGGCACATAGAAGTATTCATCAGCCCAGGCTTTGAAACGGTCGTAGTAACCTGCTTCATGGCGATCACAGGCCGCACGTAAAACACCGTGAAATTCAGCCGTATCGTCGTCATATTCGATGCACGGATTCAGGTCGGCGCCGCCACCAAACCACCAGGCACCGGGGGTCCAGAACATGCGGGTATTCATGTGAACCGCGGGCGTATAGGGGTTTTGCATATGGGCCACAAGGCTAATGCCGGACGCCCAGAAACGTGGATCATCATCCACACCGGGCACCCCGCGCGCTGCCATGCTTTTAGCGGCTTCGGGCCCCAGTGTTCCGTAAACTGTCGAGACATTTACGCCCACCTTTTCGAACACACGACCACCGCGCATCACGCTCATCAAACCGCCACCGGCATCCTTGCCGCCTTCGCCGGCACGTGTGGTTTCACGGACCTCAAAGCGTCCTGCTGGGCTATCCGCATACGGACCCGTTGTTTGCGTGTCTTCCAGTTTTTCAAATGCTGCAACAATGGTATCGCGCAGTTCGCGGAACCACGCCGAAGCCTGCTGTTTTTCATCCGTCATCATATTTGTCATGTCATCCCCGTTTCGCGCCGTTGGCGGCTTTTGTCCTATGCGAACGAGGGGGATTTGTACATGGGCTGGTTGGGCGTAATATGAGGTGAAATGGAGGGAGGAAATGATGAAAAAACTGTTTTTGACAAGCCTTCTGGCTCTGGCTGTTACCGGATGCACCCTGACCCCGCTGCAACAATGTCAGGCACCGCTGCGACGCGCATTGGCCGACAATCAGGCTCAGATCGAGCAGACCCGGGAAAACATTGAGCGCGGAGCAATCTTCATACCCGCCGAAACCTCAATCGGTATCCGCTATTGCCTGACGCCTACTGGAAATTTCCGCCTTTGCCTGAACGCCACAGATGAGCAGACAACTTTCCGAAAGGTCCGCATTGATGTCGCAGCCGAGCAAGCCAAGCTGGCGGTTCTGCTGTCCCGCCGCAGCGAGCTTGAGGCAAGTTACGCGCAATGTTCGGTGCGTTTTCCCGAAGTCGGGGCTTAGTGGATTGGCGCGCAAACTGAATCGACTAGGCTGCGTCCGCCATCCACATTGAGGATCTGTCCAGTAACAAAACCGGACCCGTCCGAGGCCAGGAACTGCACCGCTTCGGCAACTTCCGAGGCCGAGGCAATGCGGCCCAGCGGCGTGCCCGCCTCAATCCCTTCGCGCATTTCCGGCTGATCGCGCAGCGTGTCACGCAGCGAAGCGCTCATCACAGAACCAAAAGCCACGGCGTTGACTCTGATCCGGTGCCCGGCCAGCGCCGTGGCAAGGGACCGGGTTGCCTGATCCAAAGCAGCCGAGGCCACGGAAAAACCCATCAAGCCGGGCTGCGTCCGGGTGGCGGCAATAGAAGACAGGTTAACGATAGCACCAAGAGGCTGGCTCTTGCCGTCATCGCCCAAGTCGTCCCCCTGTTTGATCATCCGTTTAGCAATCAACTGACTTAAGCGCATGCCCGATAGCAGGTTTTGCTCCAGCAAGGTTTGAAGCGACATGTCCTCAGGATTCAGCGGATCAGTCGCCAGCATCTGACGGCTTGCATTCACCAGAATATCCACGCGGTCAAAGGCGTCCAGCGTCGCTGAAAGCAGGTTGGCAATTGTCAGCTTTTCACGCAAATCCCCGGCGAAATAGCGCAGGTTTCCTGCCTCTGGCGCGTCAGTATCAAAATCTGGGTTTTTACCAAACTCACTGATCAGTTGCTTTTCATCCATATCGGCGCACATGACATTTGCGCCCTGAGTGGCGAAATGGCGGGCGATGGCAAGACCGACCCCATTGGCACCGCCGGTGACGATTGCTGTTTTGCCGTGAATAGAAAAGGACATGTCGCCTCCTGATTCCCCCGGAATTCCCGGTTGATTATGGCATTTCCCGCGGTTTACGGCGAGGTTTGAGTGCGTGAAGCACTTTGAACCCTGCCGTCCCGCCTGCCTCGTTTACATGGCGGAATAGCGCGTTCAGGCTTGCCTCGTAAGGCAAATGCCGGTTGGCAACCATCCAGAATTGCCCGTTTGGTGCCAGCATGGCGGCGGCGGCCCGGATGAAGGCACGGCCAAGGTCCGGGTCGCCCTTGCGACCAGCATGAAAAGGTGGGTTAGAGACCACAAAGTTTAGATCTTCATCGCCCCCCCAATGTGCGGCATCAGCCCAATGGAAATGCGCGCGCGTATCGGAGATGTTTAAACGCGCGCATTCCAGCGCGACGTGATCAGCCTCAACCAGATCGAGCGAGGTAACCCCCGGCCGGTTTAAAACTGCGCGCGAAAGGTAACCCCATCCCGCCCCCAAATCTGCCCCTCTGCCCTTCAAATGATCAGGCAGCGCGGCCAGCAAAACCTGAGACCCTTTGTCGGGCCCGTCGGCCGAAAACACACCCGGGCGGGTGATGAAACCACCTTCAATTTCTGTGTCCCGCGATGCCCAACCGGTAAAATCTCCGCCTGAAAACCAAACAAGTTTTCCATGAGCCTTGGAAATGGTACCGCTCAAGTCAACTTGTGTTTTCAAGGCTTTGAGCATCGGCATGATGCCATCGGTCTTTTGACCGTCAACAACGATCAGACCACCGCCTGTGACGCGCGAAGCCTCGGCCACCAGTGCACGGGCTTGCGCCTTGGCGCGCGGCAGGAAAACAACCGCGGCTGTAAAATCCCCCTGTGGCACTGGACCGACTTCGTATCCGCGCTGCTTGAAAGCCGAGTAGTCCGGGTAGAACCACTGTACAATAAATACATGCTCTTTCTTCAAAGCGGAGAGGTCGGTGGATGCTTGCGGATTAAAAACGGCAATCCGCCCGCCCTCCGGCAAGGTCAGCGCATCATTTTCAAGCGCAAGAGACAAACGGGAAACTGACATCGCTCCCGGCCCCTATTCCTTTTCCATGGTGCATTGCAAAGGATGCTGATTCTCACGCGCAAGCTGCATCACCTGACTCACCTTGGTTTCCGCAACTTCGTAGGAAAAAACCCCAACCACCGCCAGACCTTTCTTGTGAACGGTCAACATGATCTCAAACGCCTGAGCGTGGTTCATACTAAAGAACCGCTCCAGCACCATGACAACAAACTCCATCGGAGTAAAATCATCGTTTAGAAGCAATACTTTATACATTGGCGGACGCTTTGTACGCGGACGGGCCTTAACAGCCAGATCAGCGTCACCATCGCCGTCACCCGGCTCATCTCCACCAGACAGAACAATCTTACTCAGGTTCAAAAAAGGCACCTTTGCGCTTGCATTCAGGGTCGTTCAGCCCGGACAATATAAACGCTTCCTCGGTCAAGGAAAGGGCCGTTTCACAAGCTGGTTCACAGGTTCGTTCAGAAGGGGAAAATCTTGGCTGCAAATAAAACCATGATCTGCTTCGATGCTGATGACACACTTTGGCATAACGAGCGCTTCTTTCGTCTGACACAGGCACATTTCGCCAATCTATTGGCGGATTTTGCACCATCTGATCACCTGTCCGAACGACTTTTAGCGGCAGAGAGGCGCAACCTTGGCCGGTACGGTTTCGGGATCAAGGGCTTCACCTTGTCGATGATTGAAACCGCGCTTGAGGTCACTGACAATAAGGTTCCGGGGCGGGTAATTCGGGAACTGGTTGAAGCCGGGCAGGAAATGCTGGCCCACCCGATCGAGCTTCTGCCCCATGCCCGCACAGCTATCGAGGCTCTGGCAGGAGAGCATGTGATTGTATTGATCACCAAGGGCGACCTTTTAGATCAGGAGCGCAAACTGGCAGCATCGGGCTTGGGTGAATTGTTTGACGGGGTTGAAATCGTCTCGCACAAAACCGCCGCGATATACGAAATTGCCTTTGCCCGGTATCAGATACAACCGCAAAATGCGGCGATGGTGGGCAATTCCCTGCACTCGGACGTGATCCCTGCAATCGAGGCCGGTGGCTGGGGGATTTTCACGCCGCATGAATTGTCCTGGGAAATTGAGCATGCCGAACGCCCGGATGACGCAAGGCGTTTTCGCGAGATACCCGATCTCTCTGCGCTCGTTCCGTTGACACGTGAGTTGTTCTGACCCGCCACATTGTTGCCACAATTTCCGATCTAGTAGGTCGCCACGCCCGAACCGCAAAATCTGGGAAAATGTATCAACAAAAATCTGTAAGCCAATCCAAATAAAGTGTTTTCCTGTTTGGCACACCATGATAAACATCGTGACAATAGAGCCGGACGTCAGATCCGGCCTAAGAGGCAGACAAAGGTAGGCGACGTGCGAACACGTCTTGGGCAACTGGCCCGGATCGGGCTTTTCCTGGGTTTAGCAACCTTTGCATCGGTGATAACACCGGTGGCCGCCTTCGCTGCGCCTTACGCGGCCATGGTTATTGATGCGCGCACCGGAAAAGTTTTGCATTCGCGTAACGCCGATACCCAATTGCACCCTGCTTCCCTAACCAAAATGATGACGCTGTATATCGCATTCGAAGCTGTCAAACATGGCGAGATTTCCCTTGATACGATGGTCACGATTTCGGCGAATGCGGCTGCCGAACCGCCGTCAAAGCTTGGCTTACGTTCGGGTCAGAAAATCCAGCTGCGATATCTGATCAGGGCAGCGGCAGTAAAGTCAGCCAATGACGCAGCAACTGCCATCGGCGAGGCTATTTCCGGCAGCGAGGCGGCTTTTGCCCGCCGCATGACCCGAACGGCCCGCGCCCTTGGTATGAGCCGCACGACGTTCAAAAACGCCCATGGCCTGACCCAGGCGGGGCACCAATCCACGGCGCGTGATATGACAACTTTGGGGCGTCATCTACTTTATGATTATCCGGCTTATTACAACCTGTTTTCACGCCGCTCTACTGACGCAGGGGTACGCACGGTCAACAACACCAACAGCCGGTTTCTGAACGCTTACGCCGGGGCGGACGGGATCAAAACCGGCTATACCTCGGCGGCAGGTTTCAACCTTGTGGCATCGGCCGAACGGGGTAACGAACGCATCATAACCACGGTGTTCGGCGGGCGTTCAACCGCTTCGCGAAATGCCAAAGTCGCCGAACTGATGGATCTCGGTTTCCGCCGGGCGCCCACAAATGCATCTCTCAGACGCCCGACAATTCCTGCCTATTCACGCGGTGACGACGCCCCGGTTGCAGCCGGGCGCACAATCCGACTGGTCACAGCCGTTCGCACCAGTCCCCGTCCGGTGCCGCGCCCTGTCAGCGAACCGCCAGAAGAACTGATTGCCGCAATTGAAGATGGAATTGAGAATGTGGTCGAGGAAGTTGCTGCCGAACCACCCGTCGTCGTCGCGGCCGCCTCCGCCGATATTTCCATGCAACGGCCGCAACCAAGGCCGCAAACCATGACCACACAAGCCACAGAAACAATTGCAGAAGCACCGATCACCCCAATCGCACCGGCCTTCGCTCCCAATGAAGGTCCCGAGATCGTCACCCGTGTCTCAAGCTCGGGCGGGCGCCATTACGGTATTAACGTCGGTCTTTATGGATCGCGCTATCAGGCCGAGAGGGTGCTGCTGAAGACTGCGCTAAATGAGCTCTCAACACTTGGCGACGCCCTGCGAAAGGTTGCCAACCGTTCTGACGGCTGGCACGCGAATTTTGTTGGCATGACCCGTGAGGGTGCCGAACTTGCCTGTCTGCGGCTACGGGCCCGCGATACGATCTGTACGGTTATTGGCCCGACTTAGGACCCGGCTTCAGGTCGAAGCAGCCGCGTGTGTTCTCAGATCAAATGCCGCCGCCATCAACGCTTTGGTATAGTCACTGCGAGGGTCGTCAAATATCTGATCCGCAGCCCCGGACTCGACAATATCACCCATCTTCATCACCAGCACCTGATGGGCCAGTGCGCGCACGACCCGAAGGTCATGGCTGATAAAGAGATAGGCCAGCCCATGCTTGGCCTGTAATTGCCTGAGGAGTTCGACGATCTGCACCTGCACAGTCATATCAAGCGCAGATGTGGGTTCATCCAGCACCAGCAGCTTTGGCCTCAGGATCATGGCGCGGGCAATGGCGATACGTTGGCGTTGCCCGCCGGAAAACTCATGCGGGTAGCGGTGCATGGTTTCGGGATCGAGCCCGACCTCTTCCATGATCTCGGCCACCATTTCGCGGCGGTCACGTCCGGGCTCCAACCCATGCACGCTCAGACCCTCTGCAATGATTTCCTCGGCGGTCATGCGTGGGGAAAGAGAGCCGAAAGGGTCCTGAAACACGATCTGCATATCGCGGCGCAGGGAACGAAGCTCACGTGATGAGCGACCTTGTATATCATCCCCCAGAAACATGACCGGTCCGTCAGATGAAATCAACCGCATCACTGCCAGCGCCAGGGTCGTCTTGCCCGATCCACTTTCGCCGACAATGCCAATGGTTTCGCCGGCGCGCACTTTGAATGTGGCAGCATTTACCGCCTTGATATGTCCGACGGTACGCCTAAGCAGGCCGCGATAGATCGGGAACCAAATGCGCAGAGCCTCAGTGCGGGCAATTTCGGGGGCATCCTCGGCAACCGGGGCGGGCTTGCCACGTGCCTCGGCATTCAGCAGTAGGCGGGTATATTCATGGGCCGGCTTGTCGAAAATCTCGCCCGTTGGGCCGACCTCGACAATCTCGCCACCCTGCATCACACACACCTTATCGGCAACACGTCGTACGATGCCAAGATCGTGGGTAATGAACAGAAGGCTCATGCCCTCGCTTTTCTGCAGCTCGGCTAAGAGGTCGAGTATTTGCGCCTGAATGGTCACATCCAACGCCGTAGTCGGCTCGTCTGCGATCAGAAGGTCTGGCCCGTTGGCCAGCGCCATGGCGATCATCACCCGCTGCCTCTGACCACCCGACAGTTGATGCGGATAGCTTTTCAGACGTGTTTCAGGGTCGTGAATGCCGACTTTTGTGAGCAATTCGATGATTCGATCGCGCAGTGCATCCCCGCGCAGACCCTGATGCAACTCGATACTTTCGGTCAGTTGCCGCTCGATCGTATGGAGTGGATTAAGGCTTGTCATCGGCTCTTGAAAAATAAACGAGATGTCGTTGCCGCGGGCCTCGCGCAGGTCAGCCTCGCGCGCGCCGATCATCTCGCGCCCTTCATACTTCACCGACCCGGTAACAGTGGCGCTGTCTGGCAATAGGGCTACTGTCGAAAGTGCCGTGACCGATTTGCCGGAGCCGCTTTCCCCAACCAGAGCAACGGTTTCGCCTTTTTCGATCGTGAAAGAAACATTGCTGACCGCCGGATGGTCCTTGCCGTCCTGGCGAAAGCTGACCGACAGATTTTGAACCTCAAGCACGTTCATTGAAATGTCTTTCTGGGGTCAAAGGCATCTCGCACCCCTTCGAAGATGAACACCAGCAAAGACAATAAAACCGAGAAGGTGACAAAAGCGGTGAAGCCCAGCCAAGGTGCCTGTAGGTTTTGTTTGGCCTGGCGGGTCAACTCGCCCAATGAAGGCGCTGAAGAAGGCAAGCCGAAGCCAAGGAAATCCAGCGTGGCGAGGGTCGAGATCGTGCCGGTAATGATGAATGGCAACATTGTCAGGGTGGCGACCATGGCATTGGGCAGCATGTGGCGGAACATGATCACCCTATTGGCGACGCCCAGCGCCCGTGCGGCCCGGATATATTCAAAGTTTCGCGCCCGCAGAAATTCCGCGCGCACCACACCCACCAAAGCTGGCCAGCCAAACAACACGGTGACAAAAACCAACAGCCAGAAGGAACGGCCCAGAATAGCAAACAGGATGATGATCACATAAAGCGATGGGGTTGAACCCCAGATCTCCAGTAAGCGCTGAAAAATCAGATCAGTCTTGCCGCCGAAATACCCCTGTATGGCACCCGCCGCGATGCCGATGATCGAGGTCGCCACGGTGACGATTAGCGTGAAGAAGACGGATAATCGGAAGCCGTAAATCACCCGCGCCGTGACATCGCGAGCCGTGTCGTCGGTGCCCAACCAATGGTCGCGGTCCGGGGCAGACGGGGCTGCACCGCCGATGTCATTGATCGTGTTGAACGAGTAAGGAATAAGCGGCCACAGTGTCCAGCCTTTCTCTATCGGGGTGCCGGATGCTGTTCCGGTATTTCCGACAATCCCATCCTCGGCGTCGGCAATAACGCCCTCGGGGTCATCCCAGCAATCCTGCAAGCCGCCCGAAACAATCAGACATTCAACCTCGATATCGCCATATACGGCCTCGGTCTTGAAATCGCCACCAAAGGCAGTTTCCGGGTAAAACTTCATGATTGGCATGAAATATTCGCCGCGATATTGCACCAGAATGGGTCGGTCATTGGCGAAGAACTCGGCCAGCAGCGACAAACCAAACAGGCCGGCGAATATGATCAACGACCAGTAAGCACGTCCATTGCGGCGAAAATTGCGCCAGCGGCGTTGGTTGAGGGGGGATAAAATCATACTTCGCGCGCCTCAAAATCGATACGCGGGTCAACAAAGACATACATAAGGTCAGAAAGGATACCAACCACCAGACCAACCAGACCAAACACGAAAAGTGAGCCGAAGATAATGGGATAGTCGCGCTGCAGGGCTGCCTCAAAGCCTAGCCGCCCCAGCCCGTCGAGCGAGAACAGCACCTCGATAATCACTGAGCCACCAAAGAATACTCCAAGGAAGAGCGCGGGGAATCCGGCGATGACGATCAGCATGGCGTTGCGGAACACGTGGCCATAAAGCACCTTGCGTTCGCTCACGCCCTTGGCGCGAGCCGTGACCACATATTGCTTCTTGATCTCGTCGAGAAAGCTGTTTTTGGTCAGTAATGTCAGGGTGGCAAACCCCGATATCGAGGATGCGAGCACCGGCAGGAAGATGTGCCAGAAATAATCCAGCACCTTCCCGATCAGGCTCATGTCCTCCCACCCGTCCGAAGTCAGCCCCCTGAGTGGGAAGATCTGCCAGTATGAGCCACCGGCGAAGAGCACCAGCAGGAGAATGGCAAATAGAAAGCCGGGAATGGCATAGGCGACGATGATTGCCGCGGAGGTCCATGTATCAAACCCCGACCCGTCACGCACCGCTTTGCGAATGCCCAGCGGGATTGACACGATATAGGCAATGAGCGTCGACCACAGGCCCAGCGTGATCGAAACCGGCAGCTTTTCCTTGACCAGCTCAAACACGCCGATTGAACGGAAATAGCTCTCGCCAAAGTCGAAGCGCATATAGTTCCACATCATATTGAAAAAGCGTTCGACCGGGGGTTTGTCAAAGCCGAATTCACGCTCTAACTGCTCGATGAATTCCGGCGGCAGGCCACGCGAGCCAAGGTATTTTTCATCCCCGCCGCCATTGTCGGAAACCACGCTGTCCGTGCCCGAAATGGTCTCGAACACATCACCTTCGCCTTCCATCTGGGCGATGATCTGTTCGATCGGCCCACCGGGCACGAACTGGGTCAGCGTGAAGTTGATGATCATGACGCCCAGAAGCGTCGGGATGACCAACAACAACCGCCTGATGATATAGGCGCCCATTTGCCTGTCCTGCCTTCCTTACGCCCTAGAGCGCGCCAGCTGCTTTCAAAGCCGCATGCTTGTCAGCGTTGAACCACCAGAAATCGAGGTAACCAAGATCATAGGGCGGCAGCGGGTCGGGGTATTCGTACATGTCAAAGTAAGACACGGTATAGACATCCTTGTACCATTGCGGCACCCAGAACTTCATTGCCCGCATTACCCGGTCCAGCGCTTTCACGGCGGTCACCAATTCGTCTTTGGTGTTGGCGTTGCGAATAATGTCTATGAGCGCATCCACGGCCGGGTCAGCGACACCGGGTGAATTAAACACCGAAACTTCCATTTCCGCCGAGCCAAGGCTTTGCGCCAGCCCGCCGCCGGGCTCATAGCCAACGCCCATATGATCGGTGATGATATCGTAGTCAAAAGCGTAACGCCGGTCGACATATTGCGCATTATCCACCCGGTTCAGGCTGGCCTCGACGCCAAGACGTTTGAGGTTCTCGACATAGGGGTTGATAACGCGATCAAAGGCCGGGCTGCGCTCCAGAAACTCGATCTTCAGGGTTTCACCAGCGGCGTTGCGACGAATGCCGTCATCGCCCACTTGCCAACCGGCCTGATCCAGCAAGTCCGAGGCAAGGCGCAGATTGGCGCGGTCAAGCTGACGGGTGCCAGAGCCCGGTGCCATCACGACCTCGTCCGTCAACACTCCGTCGGGCAACAGATCCGCAATCGGCTCAAGAATGGCCAGTTCCTCCGGCGAAGGCATGCCTTCGGCCGCAAGGTATGAATTTTCAGCAAACGAGTTTATGCGTGCATAAAGCCCGTAAAACAGGGTTTCATTCGACCATTCAAAATTGAACATCAGGCCAAGAGCTTCGCGCACGCGTGGATCCTGGAACCGTTCCTTGCGCATGTTGAACACAAAGGCCTGACCCGAGGCCTGTGCACCGTCCGGCAATTCTGCCTTAACTACATGGCCCGCCTCAAGTGCGGGGAAATCATAGCCGGTTGCCCATTGTTTGGACGAATTTTCGATGCGGAACGTATAAGCGCCTGCCTTGAAGCCTTCAAAAGCGGCGGATCCATCGGCGAAATACTCAACCCGTATCGTATCAAAATTGTTGCGCCCGATATTCATCGGCAGGTCGTTACCCCAATAGTCAGGGTTGCGGCTGTAGGTGATGCGCTCATTTATCTCAAAACTATCCAGAGCATAAGCGCCAGTGCCCATGATCGGCTGTATATTGGTTTCATCCAGCCGGTATTCGTTGGCTTCCATCCACGCTTGCGAAAAGACCGGGCTGGCACCGGCCTGATCAATGCGTTCGCGCTTAGGAGCATCCTCAACAAAGGTGAACTTCACCTGACGTTCATCCAGCGCTTCCACATTGGCAATAATGCGCGATACGCCTTCGCGGTAGCTGGGCAGGCCTTGCTCCATGAACAGATTGTGAGTGAAAACCACATCCGACGCTAAGACTTTCGAGCCATCCGCGAATTCCAGCTCGGGCCGCAGGGTGAAAATCACCCATTCACGCCCCTCAGGATATTCGAGCGTTTCGCATAACAGGCAATAGCTGGAACCAATTTCATCCGCCGTACCCGTCATCAACCGCTCAATGGCAATCGTCGCCATTGAGGCCGAAACACCTTTGCGCGCATAAGCATTGAAGCTGTCAAATGTGCCCCGTTCATTGGCGATGACAATCTCGCCACCCTTCGGGGCATCCGGGTTTACGTAATCCAGATGGGCAAAGTCCGCCGGGTATTTCAGATCGCCAAATGTAGAAATGCCGTGACTGATCGTGGTTTCGCCTTCGCCGCGCGCCATGTAAGCACTGGCAACAAGCACAAGGCCGGCCAGCGGTAGGAAAGCCACCGATTTCAGGTTTAATCCGGCTTTGCGGGCCGCAACCTTGGGAACCACAGGGTTTCTTTCGGGTAACATAGACTTCTCCTCCGTCTGTTTCAGCGGTTTTCGCAGAATTTGTTCACATCCAAGCTAAAGCCGCTGCCGGGTATTATTCAAGTTGAGAATTCGTGAAGAAGTGGTGAACGGGGCGTGCGCAGGCCACAAACCGCCCGATCCTGGCTGTTTCCCCACGAAATAGGCCGCTGCGGTTTCCCGAAGCGGCCTGAAACTTTTCATATTTAGGGGACCCTAGCCGCCAATCGTCGACAGGTAGGCGATCAGGTCAGCACGGTCTTGCGGTTTGCTCAGACCTTTAAAGGTCATTTTCGTCCCCGGCACCATACCTTTCGGGTCGATCAGGAATTCATTGAGCGTTGCTGCATCCCAGACGCCGCCCATATCGGCCATTGTGTTCGAATAGCTAAAGTCGCGTACGGCAACTTCGCGTCCAACCAGACCATAAAGATCAGGTCCAACGGCTTTCACACCTTCTTCCAGCTTGTGGCAGGCCTTACATTTCTTGAAGACATTCGCACCTGCGTCAACATCGCCGGATGCCAACATCGCTGCAATCTCTTCTTCGGTAGGTCCGGTATCTTCTTCTGCCGCGCCTTCGTCGCCGTGGTCATCTTCCGCAGAGGCGATTACGAAGCCCTGACTATGGCCCTCATCGCCATGGCCTCCGACATCCGTCGAATAAAGTGTGCTCGCTGCCCAATTGCCGAGCAGGAGGAAAAGCAAAGCACCAAATACAGCGCCGCCAATTTTAGTCATTGTCATTGTGTCGAACATGTCGCGATCCGTCTAATCCCTGTTTAGACGCCTTCTAACCGCTTCCCTTAGGACTTTTCAAGCGGTATGAGGCGTGACAAAACGTTTCGCATTCGATTTGGGATACAAATTGGATGCGAAACGCCCGCAACATTGATAAGTCCTGAGAGCTTTGCCACCTTTTCTGGTTCAGTTGCGGGGCGAAAAGCTTAAAGTGCCCCTTTGGTGCAAATACATGAAAGAATGGCAGAATGACTGGTAGAATTGCATTTCAGGGCGAGCCCGGCGCGTATTCTCATGAGGCGTGTATAAAGGCCCATCCCGAGCTTGAACCCCTAGCCTGTCATTCTTTTGAAGAAGTCATAGAAGCCGTACGCTCCGGTCAGGCCGAACTGGCAATGCTGCCGATTGAAAATACCACCTACGGACGGGTTGCGGATATTCACCGCCTTTTACCTGAAAGCGGGTTGCATATCATTGACGAGGCTTTCGTACGTGTTCGTATCAACCTGCTGGCGCTTCCGGGTACCCGGCTGGATGATATCCGGCATGTGCGTGCGCATTTGGTCTTGATACCGCAAACTGCCGAATTCCTGCAGGCCCACGATATCGTCGGCCATGCAGCAGCGGACTCGGCGGGCGCGGCAGCCGAGCTGGTCGAAAGTGGTGCGAAAGATCAGGGTGTATTGGCTAGCGCATTGGCGGCCGAGATTTACGGGCTTGAGGTTATCGCCAACGACATCGAAGACCACGGACATAACACGACCCGCTTTGTCATCATGGCACGTGAACCAGATCTGACACGGCGCGGTGATTTAGGCATGATGACGACCTTTGTTTTCGAGGTCCGAAACATTCCAGCAGCACTTTATAAGGCGATGGGCGGCTTTGCCACCAACAGCGTCAACATGACCAAGCTGGAAAGTTATATGGTGGGCGGGTCCTTCTCGGCCACTCAGTTTTATGCCGATATCGAGGGCCATCCGGACGATCACAATGTACAGCTTGCTATGGAAGAGCTGGATTATTTCACCTCACAGATTGAGATTTTGGGGGTATATCCCGCCAATCAGTCCCGCCACTAACCATCTAACTATTCAGCGGCGCCCTGGGTGAATATCCGCTTCAATTGCCCCGGCAAAATCAGCTATGCGCTGGCGAAACCGGTTTGATAACTTAGAACGGGCAAGTTTCAGGGGCTGAACCAACAGACGGGCCGAGACTGATGTCGGTTTAAGCTCGGCCGATACATCCATACGGGTACGTTCACGTGAAAGCGCCACCAGTTCGACATCAAAGTCGGTCTTCACGCCTCCGGATTTCCCGGCAACGCGAACCTTGTTTGGTGCGTCATAATTAAGCAACTCCAAATCAGCCTTTCGTTGCCAGTTACGAAAACTGAACTCAACCGCCCAGGTCATACCCTTGTCGGGCTGTTCCAGATTGTCTGTCCGCGAAACTTCAGCACCTCGGCGCATTACCGCACGCTCCCACCCTTCAAAATTCGTTACTGCCCGAAATACATCTTCTATCGGGGCTTCTATATCCTCGCGTGCTTTGAATTGCATTTGTACCCTTTGTTTACCCGTATTAAGCGGTTTTGCCGCTAATCAAGACTGTCCGCAAGCCAGTTTCTAAGCAAGAAAGAAGCGATAGCCCCCTCGCGTGGTGGTGACATCCTGTCACTCAGACCGGCAAAAACGTCCATCATTTCTTCGCGTGTCAGCCAGAAGGCATCCTCCAGCTCATTCGGATCAAGCGTAATGTCGCGACCCTGCGCCTCGCTTTGACATCCGATCATGATCGAGGAAGGATATGGCCAGGGCTGACTTGCCAGATATGACACGGGTCCGGTTGTTATTCCGGTTTCTTCAAAAACTTCCCGCCGCACAGCGGCTTCCAGCGTTTCGCCGGGTTCAACAAAGCCTGCAAGGATTGAGTTCATTCCGTCAGGCCAGCCCGGGCTGCGTCCAACAAGCACTGAATTTCCATGTGTCACCAGCATAATCACCACCGGATCTGTACGGGGAAAATGATGACTGCCACAATCCGGGCAGCTTCGCTGCCAGCCAGCTTGTGAAACCTCGCTCTTTACGCCGCAGACAGCACAAAATTTATGGCTGCGTTGCCACAGAAGAATTGAACGGGCCGTCGCCGCAAGTTCGCCGTCCAGTGGCGATAGGCGTGCCATCACCCCGCGGAGTTCCGAGAAAATGCCGCCGCTACCCGGCAATTCCTGCAGAGAGGGGTCAAAAAAAACACCCTCCTGAGGGACCTGTGTGCCCGGCTCTGGCTGCCACGGAGAAACATCTACGGCAAATATCGGGAAATCATCAGACAGGCCAAGAAAGATCGGGCTGCCAAGTATGTTGTCCATTACAGGATGAGTGGAATCCACCAACTGAAGGGCTGCATTATTCTGCGCGACCAGTGGCTTGCCCTTCCATAATGGCAGAATACAGGCACCACTTTCCTTACGCAGTTCATCTAGTGCTTCCAAGTCACTGCGAAGATGCGCGGCACGGTCCAGAGCGCCACCGCCAAATGTTACTTGCTCGGCCTGTTGCAATTTGATCCCCCTTTTTTATTCCTTAGGCTTATCATCAGTTTGTTACTTGAACACCTCATTGATTCAACAATACTATGGGTTGTATTTCTACTATTATTTTCTCGCCTAGTGTGTGGGTCTTCACCTCTCTGTGGTAAAGGGAAAGCACCGAAGTTTGGGGATCAGGCCGGGACCAGTGGGTAAAGATGACGATTTAGCGGACAGTCTTGTGCATACGCTGGTTACCCTGCGGATAATGGCAACTACAGATTTGCACATGCAGGTAATGCCTTACAATTACCAGACGAACCAGAACGCGGTGACACGGGGCTTTAGCCGTACCGCCACACTTATCCGGCAAGCTCGGTTGGAAGCTACAAATTCGATCCTAGTGGATAACGGCGATTTTTTATGCAGTGTGACTGCTGAAAGCGGGGCCGGGCTTGGGTCCGAAAGACTGCATCCAATGGTTTCGATCATGAATCATTTGGGCTATGATGCAGCTACACCGGGCAATCACGACTTTGACTACGGCCCGGATTTCCTGACTGAAATTGCGGGTCAGGCCGATTTTCCATTTCTCAGTGCCAACGCACTGATCAAACGTGCGCAAACACCGGCCGACGATGAGTTTCTATTTTCCTGTTTCACGATACTCAACAGGGACGTGACTGATCTGGCAGGCAACAAGCATCGGATTCGCATAGGCATTACGGGATTTCTGCCTCCCAATTCCGTGGCTCAGTACGACGACATGTCAAATAAAATTCAGACCCGTGACATAATCGAAGCAGCACACAATGTCGTACCGCAAATGAAAGCTGCGGGTGCAGATATTATTATCGCCCTGGCGCATACGGGTATCGGCGGGGAAGCTCACGTTACAAATATGGAAAATGCGGCGGTTCCACTCGCAGAAATCGACGGCATTGATGCGATTATCGCTGGTCACCGTCATCAGGTATTCCCCGGTCCGGACTGGCCTGAAAGTAAGATTGTCGACGCTAAAAAGGGAATTGTGCACGGCAAGCCGCTTGTTGCCGCCGGGTATTGGGGTTCGCATCTTGGGATAATTGATCTTGATTTGGTCGAAACCAATGGTAGCTGGCAGGTCGCGCACCACGTTTCAGAGGCAAGGCCAATATTTTCAACTCTGAAAGATGGTCGTAAATTTCGCGCCAATGTTCGGCCAGACCCGGTTGTATTGGAAATCATGGAGCCAATCCACGACAGACTTTTGCGCTGGATCACCCGGCCTGTTGGCCATACGGCACGTCCACTGAACACCTTTTTTGCGCTGGCTGCACCATCGGCGGCTGTGCAGGAAATTCAACGCCTGCAGCGATGGTATGTGCAGGAAAACTTCACCGATTACTACGATCCAAATCTGCCACTTTTGTCTTCGGCTTGCGCCTTTAAGGCAGGTGGATATGGGGGCCCGGACAACTTTACCGATATCGCTGTAGGTGAATTAACCATGCGCGCCGTCACCGACCTCTATCCTTTTCCCAATCAGATCGCATTACTCCGGGTTACCGGCGCTGGCATGGGTGAATGGCTGGAGCGATCCGCTTCCGTTTTCAACATTGCCTTGCCGGGGGAATACCCGGTTGACCTGAAGCCGGCCGAAACCCCGGCCTATCTCTTTGAAACCGTTCTGGGGCTGGAATATGCCATCGATCTGAGCCAGCCTGCGCGCTATGATCAGACCGGCCAGATTATCCGCCCGGATACGCGGCGCATCAGGCAACTTTCGCACAAGGGCGTACCAGTCAATCCAGAGCAGGAATTCACTCTGATCACGAATAATTTCCGGCTGGGTGGCGGGGGGTTTTATCCGGCCTCCTGCATGTCGAAGCCGCTAAGAACGCCAAAGGTAGAACTGCAAAAATTGCTTCCCACCTATTTTTTTAAGGCTCATCCAAAGCTGGATTCAGAGCTTGAACAGCACTGGCGATTTTCCCCGGTTTCCGGCGCGCGTATGCGCTTTCGCTCTTCCCCGCATGCGCTGGATCAGATGGAGGGTATCACAACGAACAATATCACGCCGATTGGTCCGGACGACAACGGGTATCATATTTTTGAGCTGGTCTTGTGATCTCTTGCTATCCGCTCGACTGGGTCCTATATGACAGGCGAGAGGTTGGCGCGGGCAGGCGCCTCGCCAACCCGGTCAGATCCGGAAGGAAGCAGCCGTAACGAGCCCCGCTTGGGTCGTTGTCCAGCCTCTCACCCATTGCCTGCGGGCCGAAGCCTTACAGCAAAACTCAGCAATCCCCCCATAACGGTTTGGCTTGGCACCGGCATTCTCATGCAATGGTTTGCATTCGTTGGCAGGATCGTGTGAATTAGGCTTCTGACAATTCACGCTACTCATTGAGGTAAACTGATGCTGCGGATAACAGCCACCATCCTGGCGCTCATATTGTTTTCATCCAGCCTTTCAGCGCAGGCTTTGCGCGTGGTGCAAGTAACCGACAACGTCTATGCCATCGTTGGTGACCTCGGAAACCGTAGCCCGGCAAATCTGGGGAATAACGCCACCTTTGGGCTGGTAGTTACAGATGACGGTGCAGTTTTAATTGACGCTGGCGCCAGCTATCTCGGGGCGAAAGCACTGCACAATATGGTGCGTTCCGTCACCGATCAGCCGGTTGTTAAAGTGATTAATACCGGCGGGCAGGATCACCGCTGGCTGGGCAATGGCTATTGGCACGAACAAGGCGCGCATATCATCGCAACCAAAGCCGCCGTGGCTGATCACAAAGATCGTGGCTCATTGCAACTGACGGGACTGACCCAGTTGATTACCGAATTCATGCTTGCCGGGACCGAACCTTACTACGCCGATGAAACCTTCTCCGGCAGTATCACCTTCACACTGGGTGGCGTGCGATTTGCCCTTACTCACGCCCCGGCACACACACCCGGCGAGGCATTTGTCTGGCTTGAGGATCAATCCGTCATGTTCACCGGTGACATTGTCTATACCGAGCGGATGCTCGGGATCATCGAAGTTTCATCGACCCCTGACTGGATGGCGTCTTTCGAGGCAATGGCAGCGCATGAACCAAAACATGTGGTGCCCGGCCACGGCAATCCAACGGATCTGGCAAGCGCTGAGTTTGACACATATGACTACCTGACAGATCTGCGCGACCTGATCGGAGCGCACATTGACGAAGGCGGCGATATGATCGGTTCTGTGAAGGTAGACCAGTCAGGTTTTTCCTACCTGTTAAACTTCGAAAATCTGGCCGGACGCAATGCGCAGCAATTGTTCAGCCAGATGGAATGGGAATAGGCCCGGCGCTCATCCAACGCTTTCAGTGGACGCCGCGCGCGCGCCGCTTTAGTCTCGGAAAAATGTGATTCAGGGGACGATATGACCGAAACGCCCGATACCGCCTATCAGGTATTTGCCCGCAAATACAGGCCCGAGACCTTTGCGGATCTCGTGGGTCAAGAGGCCATGGTGCGCACGCTCAAAAATGCCTTTGAGGCCGACCGGATCGCACAGGCCTTTATTATGACGGGCATTCGCGGCGTGGGTAAAACCACGACCGCACGGATTATCGCCAAGGGTATGAATTGTGTGGGCACTGACGGTAAAGGCGGCCCGACGATTGAACCTTGCGGCAAATGCGAGCCGTGTGTCGCGATTTCCGAAGGGCGTCATGTGGATGTTATGGAAATGGATGCTGCCAGCCGCACAGGCGTTGGCGACATTCGCGAAATCATCGACAGCGTGCATTACCGAGCAGCCTCTGCCCGCTATAAAATATATATCATCGACGAGGTGCATATGCTGTCCACCTCGGCCTTCAACGCGCTCTTGAAAACGCTGGAGGAGCCACCGGAACACGTAAAATTCATCTTTGCCACAACCGAGATCCGCAAGGTTCCGGTGACTGTGCTAAGCCGGTGCCAGCGCTTTGATCTGCGCCGGATAGAACCTGAAGACATGATTGCAATGTTGCGCCGGATTGCCGATGCGGAAGAGGCGCAAATCGCCGATGACGCGCTGGCACTGATCACCCGCGCAGCCGAAGGGTCTGCGCGCGATGCCCAGTCCCTACTGGACCAAGCCGTGTCACACGGCGCCGGAGAGACCAGCGCCGATCAGGTACGCGCCATGCTGGGGCTGGCAGATCGCGGCCGGGTCATGGACCTGTTTGACATGATCATGCGCGGGGACGCCGCAGGGGCATTGAGCGAACTGGCCGCGCAATATGCAGATGGTGCCGACCCGATGGCTGTGCTGCGCGATCTGGCGGAAATCACCCACTGGATCAGCGTCATCAAGGTTACGCCGGAAGCGGCAGAGGACCCGACCGTTTCCCCCGATGAACGCAGCCGGGGGCAAAGCTTTGCCGACAAGTTGCCGATGCGCGCCATGACGCGGATGTGGCAGATGTTGCTGACGGCCCTTGAAGAAGTCGCAGCAGCCCCCAATACCATGATGGCGGCAGAAATGTCGGTTATCCGCCTGACCCATGTAGCGGATCTGCCCACACCAGAAGAATTGGTGCGCAAACTGAAAGACATGCCGATACCGCCCGCACCCGGGCCCGGCGGCGGGGGTGGGAGCCACGCGCCTGTCGGCGGTGGCACGCCTGCGGCGGGCGGAGGGGCCTCGCTGCGCTCGGCCCCGGTAGGCAGCGACGCCGGTGGGAACCCAAATGGCAGCGCTGGCGGTGGCGCCGGGGGTCCAAGCGCCAGTATTGCATTGGCCCAATCCCCGGAAAGTGCTCTGGCGCGGTTCGCGCTATTCGAAAGCGTCGTTGAGCTGATCCGCGCCAACCGCGATGTGAAACTGCTGGTCGAAGTTGAAACCGGTCTGCGCCTTGCCTCCTACCAGCCCGGACGCATCGAATTCACGCCTGCGGACGATGCGCCACAAGACCTCGCACCGCGTCTGGCCGCCCGGTTGCAGGGCTGGACTGGTGTGCGTTGGGGGGTAACTTTGGTAAATGGCTGCACCGAGCCGACCATTGCCGAAACCCGCGACAGCGCCGACATAGCAGTAAAAGAAGAAGCGCAAGCCCATCCATTTGTGCAAGCAGCTATTGCCGCCTTTCCCAAAGCCACGATCAAAACCATCCGAACCCTAGAGGACATGGAAGCCAAGGCAGCGGCAGAAGCCTTGCCCGAGGTCGAAGAAGAATGGGACCCGTTTGAGGAAAGCTGACCCGCCTCAAACGCGCCCTCAAGGACGGTCCAGAGCAAACCACACCAACCTGCCACCCCCCTTTCACGCTACCAGGCTAGTGGGAAATCACCCCGGCATTATAGACCTCGCCATTCAGCTGCACGGGGGCACACCCAACACTTTCCAGCTCAATATGTGCAGGCGGGTGACCAAGGGCCGAGGCCGTACCGACAGCCAGTGAGTTTGGCTGGATCAAAAGCCTTACACCCCCACCAAAATTGTCAAAACTGGCGTCGTTGCTGGGTGAATAATGCCTGTCACCACGCACATATCCGCCCAGAGGCCCGACATTCACCCCAACCTCAACCCGTGTGTCGAAATTGCCTTACGCTTCCACGACCACACACATGGAAAAGCCCGGCACAACGATGGAAAAACCGGAATTCAGGCCGGGGATCAGGATACCGAATTCCGGCAGGTTTTGCCTAGCAATCAAAACAGCCATGGAATTTGGCGACAAGGCATGGGCGCGTTCCAAAGCGGCGGCGGCGATGGCCTCTTCGTCAAGACCGAGCGCACGAGCGGCATTGCCCTGAGTGGCAACCGAACCCGCGATTTTCTCGCTCAGTCCCTGAGCCAGCGACGTGAATGGTAAAAAAGCCAGTGAAATGGCCAGTCCGGTTTTATGTATGAATGTTGTGAACACCAAAATCCCCCTACAGAAACTTTTGACGTCGCCAACAAACCACATTTTGGGCTGTTTTGATTTTTCCCATACGCAACCGGCCCTCGTGAAGGCAAACCTCACTTGTACATGCAACGGTGCGCCCGTATCTAATGATCAGCACATATTGAACAGGAGAATACGATGCTGAAGGGACTGGGTGGCCTTGGCGACATGGCCAAGATGATGAAAACAGCACAGGACATGCAGTCAAAAATGGCTGAAATGCAGGAAGAACTCGCCAATATTACCGTAACCGGTGAAAGTGGTGCTGGGCTTGTGCGGGCCACGGCGACAGCCAAAGGCGTTCTGACCGGGCTGGACATTGATCCGTCGATTTTCAATCCCGATGAAAAGGAAGTTGTTGAGGATCTGATCCTGGCTGCAATTAAAGATGCGCAGGCAAAAGCCGCGGAAAAAAGCCAGTCGGAAATGACCCGTCTGAGCGAAAGCCTTGGGCTGCCCAAGGATATGAAGCTGCCATTTTAACCTGTGTGATGCGATGAGCCAGTCGGGTAAGGAAATCGAAGATCTGATCGAGCTGATGGCTAAACTGCCCGGCCTTGGCCCGCGCTCGGCCCGGCGCGCGGTCCTTTACCTGATCCGCAAACGTGCCCTGGTGCTCACCCCCCTAGCAGATGCCTTGTCCCTGGTCGCTACCACGGCACGTGAGTGTGTCACCTGCGGCAATGTAGGCACTAGCGAAATCTGTGACATTTGCGCGTCCGAAAAACGTAACGCGCAGGAACTTTGCGTGGTTGAGGACGTGGCGGACCTTTGGGCGATGGAGCGCGCCGGCACTTTCAAAGGGCGCTATCACGTGTTGGGCGGTACGCTATCAGCGCTGGACGCCATGGGCCCGGATGAGTTGGGCATTCCGCGGCTGATTGCCCGGGTTCGCGATGGGGGCATAACCGAAGTGATCCTCGCACTTAGTGCCACGGTCGACGGGCAGACCACGGCGCATTACATCGCAGAAGAGCTTGAAGGGCGCTGTAAAGTAACCTCATTGGCGCAGGGTGTACCGATTGGCGGCGAGCTGGATTACCTTGATGAGGGGACAATTACCGCCGCCCTCAATGCGCGCAAAGACCTGTAATTATTTCGGTCAGTTGTTGACCTCTTTCTGGCTGAGCACTGTATTCAGTTTTGATGTCAGGGTGCGGTATGTTTCGCCGGCAGGGCCAAGTAACTCAATGACTTCCCGCTCATATGCCAGAGCAATCGGTGCCAGCTCGTCGATCATCTTCCTGCCCTTTTTTGTCAGGGACAATTCCACCAGCCGCCGGTCGCGTGGGTTCACCAGTTTGCGTAGATACCCCGCCGCCTCCAGCTTTGAAGCAGCGCGGCTGACTTTCGGCTTGTCCATGTCGACGCGGACGCAAATCTCGCGCACACTAACCGCGTCTTCCTGACTAAGATGCGCCATCACCCGCCATTCGGACACCGAAATGCCAAAGCGTTCACGGTAATGTCGGGCAAAGTCCTTTGATACCCGCGCCGAGAGCGTGGCGAGTTGATAGGGCAGAAAGGTTTCCAGGGTAAAATTGCTCATTCTCATCGCTCTGGCCAGAATTTCCGCCTAAAGAGGCCATGGAATGCCCCCCTTGGCAAGGGCCGTTACCATCTGATTTTCCGAAAAGCACCAAAACAGCTTGCCACAGAACTGAAACTGGGGTCCTGTGCCGACGGCACAATAAAGGACATCCCTTGAAATCCGGTATCATCACGCTCGTTCTGGCTTATGTCCTAAGCCAGTTTTACCGCGCCTTTCTGGCGGTCATGACTCCTGTGCTGGCGACGGATCTGGGCGCCAGTGCCGGGGACCTGTCGCGCGCCTCAGGATTGTGGTTTCTGGTCTTCGCGCTGATGCAAATACCTGTGGGCTGGGCGCTGGACTATATCGGGCCGCGCCGGGTGGCTGCCTTGCTTTTGGCATTCGGCGGCGGTGGCGGGGCAGGTGTGTTCGCCTTGGCGACCACACCGGGGCATATTCAGGTGGCAATGGTGCTGATAGGCATCGGTTGCTCGCCTGTTCTTATGGCGTCCTATTATATTTTTGCCCGCATCTATAGCCCGCAGATTTTCGCCACGCTGGCAGGGGCTGTTATCGGTATCGGGGCTCTGGGGAATATAGCCGGTTCCCTTCCGATGGCCTGGGCTGTCGATGCGTTTGGCTGGCGCGAAACCATGGCAGGTCTGGCAGGGATCACGCTTTTTGTAGCAGGTGCAATCTGGATTTTGGTCCAGGATCCTCCCAGTGTGCAGAGCAAGGGCGTGAAGGGATCCTTGTTTGACCTTCTTAAAATCCCTGCCCTATGGGTAATCCTGCCTCTGACAACAGTTAATTATACTGCGGCTGCGGGATTGCGCGGGTTGTGGGCGGGGCCATTTCTTGAGGATGTATACGGTCTGGATGTCTCGGGTATTGGAGCGGTGACGCTGGTTATGGGGCTGGCGATGGTGATCGGCAATTTTGCCTATGGACCGCTTGACCGGGTGCTTGGTACGCGGAAATGGGTGGTATTCACCGGAAATATCCTGTTGGTCGCTTGCCTGCTTGCCCTTTGGGCTGCACCGGAAATCGGCCTGTGGCAAATAACGGCACTTTTGGCCGCCATCGGGCTTTTCGGCGCAAGTTACCCGATGATCGTCGCCCATGCCCGCAGCTTTATCGCGCCGCATCTGGTGGGGCGCGGAGTCACTTTGATCAATATGTTTTGTATCGGCGGGGTTGGCCTGTTCCAGTTTGCCAGTGGCAGTATTTTTTCATCGGCAAAAGCTGGCGTAGCAACAGGAGCGACCAGCGTGGCCGCACCCTACCAGATGGTGTTTTTGTTCTTCGCCATACCTACCCTGTTGGGCTGCATGGCCTACCTGTTCAGCCAGGACAGAACGGACTAAAGCGTTTCGAAATTAACTTGAGACACAAGTTTATTTCGAAGCGCCCACACCATTGATAGGTTTCGAGCGTTTCGCCAAAACCCTGAATCAGGCTTTTCGCGAAACGCTTTAGGCCGCCGATCTGGCGCGCTGACGCTGGCGCCGTTTTTTGCGTGCAACCGTTTTGCCCGAGGGCTTGCCGGGTTTGCCTTGCGCATAGCCGGGTTTGCCGGACGGTTTGCCTGATGCATTTGCTGGTTTCGAGCCACGTGGCGGACCTGATCGGCGCCGTTGACCCCCTCCACCACCACCGCGTTTGCCGCGAGGTGCCGGTTTTTCTTCCTCCGGACGTTCACCGCCAATCACAGGGATGGAAATCTTCATGATCTTCTCGATCTGTTTGAGCAGCCCAATCTCAACGCCTGCAACAAACGAGATGGCATCGCCATCAGCCCCGGCGCGCGCTGTGCGGCCTATGCGGTGAATATAGTTTTCGGGCACTTCCGGCAGGTCGAAGTTGTAGACATGGCTGACACCGGGAATGTCGATGCCACGCGCGGCAACATCCGTGGCCACCAGAATACGCGCATCCCCATCCTTAAAGGCCTTCAGGGCACGCTCCCGCTGGCCCTGGCTTTTATTGCCGTGGATCGACACGGCGTTAAAACCTGCCGCCACGAGTTCCTTCATCAGTTTTTCCGAACCGTGTTTGGTGCGCCCAAATACCAACGCCAGCCCTTCGGGCTCGGCTGCCAAATGCTCTTTCAGCAGCCGGATTTTGTCGGCCCGGCCTTGTGCCCAGTGAATGCCCTGCGTGATCTTATCAGCCGCCTTGCCGGGCTTGGCAACTTCAATGCGCACCGGGTCGTCCAGATATGCTGACGAAAGTTCGGCCATTTGCTTGGGCATCGTTGCAGAAAAAAGCATGGTCTGGCGCGGGGTGCCCAGCGCCGGGGCGATGCGGCGCAGCGCATGGATAAAACCCATATCCAGCATCTGGTCGGCTTCGTCCAGCACCAGAAAAGTGGCGCTGTCCAGCAGCACCGCGCGCCGGTCCATCAGGTCAATCAGACGCCCCGGTGTTGCCACCAGAATGTCAGTTCCACGCGACAGAAACTGGATTTGTTTATTGATCGAGGCACCGCCAACCACCGTATGGACCTTCATCCGTGTGCCCTGCACATAGAGTTTCAGGTTTTCTGCGATCTGGTTCACCAGCTCGCGGGTCGGGGCCAATATCAGAGCCTTGACCGTCTTTGGTGCCGGTTTTCCCTCATGGCTCAGCAGCTGATGGATCAACGGCAGGCCAAAAGCGGCGGTTTTACCGGTGCCGGTCTGGGCCAGCCCCATCACGTCGCGCCCTTCCAGCACCAGCGGGATCGCCTTGAGCTGAATGGGTGTCGGGTTTTCGTAACCGGCTTTGGTCACGGCATTCAGAATTTTCGGGTCAAGCCCGAGGTCTTCAAACTTAGTCATATTATACTTTCTGGCACGCAACATGGCGTGCCGCTGTCATGCGGGTCCGGACCGCTTACGCGGCCCTGTCTTTGCGGTTGCGGCGGAAACCTCGCGTATGGGCCTCATGCCCATCCGCCGATCCGGCCGTCAGTACCCCCGCGTGAATTGGGAACCTGTGTAATGTGCGCATTGGCACAATCTGCTCATCCCGCCCTAGGCATTTGATGCCTGACTGCTCACGCGGCAGCGGCTTGGGATGGCGCTCTATTTCAGGCTGCGGCGTTTAAGTCAACAATAAACACTTCCCCCCCGCGCCGCCGTGGGCTATCAGGCGCGCGTCGTAAGAGGCACGTTTGAAGGAGAGCCATGATGGGCTACAAAGTTGTTGTTGTCGGGGCCACAGGTAATGTTGGCCGTGAAATGCTGAATATTCTGGACGAGCGCCAGTTTCCGGTTGATGAGATTACCGCGCTGGCCAGCCGCCGGTCGCTGGGCACCGAGATCACCTTTGGCGACACGACATTGAAGACCAAGGACCTTGATACGTTCGACTTTACCGGTTGGGACATCGCCTTTTTTGCTGTCGGATCAGATGCGACTAAAAAGTACGCGCCGGTTGCGGCGGCTGCAGGCTGCGTGGTGATCGATAATTCATCGCTTTATCGCTATGACCCCGACGTGCCGTTGATTGTGCCTGAGGTGAATGCAGGTGATATCCACGGCTATGCCAAGAAAAACATCATAGCCAACCCCAATTGTTCGACCGCGCAGATGGTGGTGGCTCTGAAACCGCTGCATGACCGCGCCCGTATTAAACGCGTTGTGGTTTCTACTTACCAGTCAGTATCCGGCACGGGTAAAGACGCCATTGACGAGCTGTGGAACCAGACCAAGGGCATGTATGTGCCCGGGCAGGAAGTTGACCCCTCGGTCTATCCAAAGCAGATCGCTTTCAATGTCATCCCCCATATCGACAGTTTCATGGAAGACGGCACCACCCGTGAAGAATGGAAGATGGTAGCGGAAACCAAGAAAATCGTAGACCCCAGCATCAAGGTCACCGCGACCTGTGTGCGGGTGCCGGTGTTTGTTGGCCACGCGGAAGCGGTGAATATCGAGTTCGAAGACTTCCTGGACGAAGACGAAGCCCGCGATATCCTGCGCGAAGCACCGGGTATTCTGGTGGTCGATAAACGCGAGGATGGCGGCTATATCACGCCGGTTGAATGCGTTGGAGACTTCGCTACTTTCATCAGCCGTATTCGTCAGGACAGCACGATTGAGAACGGCCTGAACCTGTGGTGTGTCTCGGACAACCTGCGCAAGGGTGCCGCCCTGAACGCCGTGCAAATTGCCGAAGTTCTGGGGCGTGAAGTCCTGAAGAAGGGGTAAGCCCCGCGGGTTAGCCCTTAGCGGATACAAGCAAATTCATTTGTCCGGCACCGGTCGCATGTCTGTGCGCCTCGCCGGGCAGTTTCATTCGGAGCGCCGGGTTATGGTTGCCTGAAAGACAGTGCCAAGGCTCAGATCGTTGCCCAGAAATACCGCACCAGATGAAAGAACACTGGTGCTGCGAAAACCACGCCGTCCAGCCGATCGATAAATCCGCCCTGCCCTGCCACCAACTGGCCCCAGTCGCGCACGCCTTTGTCGCTTTTTATAGCGGACATGACCAGTGAGCCAAAAAGGCCGGTCGCGGTGATAATCATGCCAAGCAGCGCCGTTATAATCGGTGAAAACGGTGTCATCCACCACATGCCCGCACCCAAAACGGCCCCCGATGCAATGGCGCCTGCCATGCCTTCCCATGTTTTTGAGGCAGACAAGGTGGTGGCAACCGGGGTGCGCCCCCAAAGCTGGCTCCAGACATATTGCAGAACATCGGTTATTTGCACGAGGATCACCAGAAAGGCGATCAGCAGGATATGTTTGCCTTCAAAGCCGGGTATATCCAAAGACAACAGCGCCGGGACATGGCTGGCGGCATAGACACAGATCATCAGGGCCCACTGGCTTTCACTGACCCGTTTGAGGAAATGGTCTGATCCGCCCCTCACCACGGACAGAACCGGCAAGTACAGGAAAGCATAGACCGGTATGAACACCGAATATATCCGGTACCAATCCATATAAACCATCACATATTGCAGCGGCAGGATAAAGAAAAACGCCGCCATCAGCGCCCAATGGTCGGCATATGATTTGGCCGTCAGGGACAAAAATTCGCGTAAGGCCGCGAATGAGATGATGCCAAAAAGGATCACCACGCCCCCGCGCCCTCCCAGCATTGCCAATGCTAAAAGTGCGGCAATTGCCCACCACGCGCCGATCCGGGCCGCCAGGTTCTCGACCATTGGGTTGGAACCGTCCGGTGACAAGCGCGCGCGCAGGAGTGCGGCCAGCGCCCATGAAAGGACCAGGATCAGAAAGACTCCGTTCAGGAGCAGATTGAATTCGGCTCCGGCGTTCACGCGCTCTCTCCTGACATCGCCAGCAATGCCGCTTCAGCCCGCGTTAAAAAGGCCTTTTTGTTTTCCCCCCGCGCCCGGTGCAGGGGCGCACCAAAACTAACCGAGCAGATCAGCGGCAGCGGCACAATTTCACCTTTCGGCATGACGTGGTTAAGGTTTTCGATCCAGACGGGGACAAGGTCAACTTCTGGCCGCGCCCGGGCAAGATGATAGAGCCCGGTCTTGAAAGGCAAAAGCTTGTCTGGGCCCATGTTGCGCTTGCCTTCGGGGAACAGGATCAGGCTGGATCCCTGATCCAATGCCTGCGCCATCAGCTCCACCGGGTCGGCGGGGCGGGTTTCAGGATTTCGGTCTATCAGTATGGCACGAAACACGTCCCGCCCGGCAAAGGCTCGTATCTTCGATTTGAGCCAATAGTCACTAGCTGCAACCGGGCGGGTACGGGCGCGCAAAGCTGCGGGTAAAACGGTCCAGACCAACACAAAATCTGCGTTCGACGTGTGGTTGGCGAAATAAACCCTTTGGCGCTGGATTGGCTCGATGCCCACCCAATTGACCCGCGCAGCAGTTAGAAACCGTGTAAAAAGCGCGATAGCATTACCGGTAATATGTGCCGCAACTGCCTTGGCCTTTCGCCCGGCAAATCTCAGCAGCACCGCGGGCCTCACCATGCCCGCACTTTGCCTTCTAGAGGGGCCCTAAACCGCAACAAATCCACCGCTATCGGCGTCGAAATATTCCAGACCGCCTTCGCCAATATCGTTCCAAAGACCGTGCAGGGACAAGACCTCGTCTTCAACCGCCTGACGCACGAAAGGGAAAGTCATCAGGTTTTGCAAGGATACCAGTACAGCCTCGCGCTCCAGATCACACAGCTCAATCTCCTTTTCCGGTCCTCCCAAACGTTCAAAACCGGGACGTAGAAGCTCTATCCACCGTCCGACAAAGCTGGTTTCTTCGGCAAGTTCCGGAGCATCCCCCTTGCACATATCGTGGAACCCTTTCACGCCACCGCAGCTTGAATGGCCAAGAACAATAACATGCGCGACTTTAAGCGCCGTCACCGCGTACTCCACTGCTGCCGAGGTGCCGTGATGGGTGCCATCGGGCTTGTAGGGAGGCACAAGATTGGCAATGTTACGATGAATGAAAAACTCGCCCTGATCGGCGCCAAAAATCGCCGTCACATGAACACGTGAATCACAGCACGAGATTATCATGGCGCGTGGATGCTGACCCTCGTCAGCCAAGCGACGATACCATGCCTTGTTCTTGGCATAGGCAGTGGCTTTCCAGCCTTGATACCGGTTTACCAGATAATCCGGCAAAGGCTGAGCGTATTTCATTTGTTTCACGTGTTAACATCCCTTTGGTTATTTCCATTTTAGCTGTAATTTCCGTGAAATTCGAGTGATTTTTACTGTTGGTTGAAACCATTTTTTCAGAGCTTGCCCGCAGGATGATCCCGCGCATGGGGCGTGAATATGGGGTGAGATCTTGGGTAAGATTGAATATTTGAGGCTTGAAGAACAGGTACGGCTGGACCGTGACCAGTTAGAGGTTCTGATCTTGCAGTTGGGAGCAGCCGGGGCAGATCAGTTAGTATCACATGCGATGGAGGAAATGGCTGTTCTGCTGGCCAAGGTGTAAAGGTCCCATAATGTTGGCGAGCTGGACGAAGTGCTTGAAGGTGTCAAAAATATTGTCGCGATCGCACAGCAAATTGGCATGACCACGCTGGCCCGGGTTGGCCGCGACGTCATTTCTTTGATACCGGGATTTGACAGCGCCGCATATTGCGCCGCCCTCGCCCGTCTGGTGCGAATTGGCGAAGGCTCTCTGGTGGCCGTTTGGGATTTGCAAAATATGTCGGTCTGATGTCTGGCGCGGGCTGGGCTGGTTGTTCAAAAGCACCTTTTCTTGCGGCTTGGGGTTTCCTTGCTTGCAGTGCGCGTGTTCGGGGTTAATCTGGTCTTTGACCTAATCTGAGGCTGCCATGACCTGCACTTTTGCCCCCGCCACCGATCCTGCCTTGCCACTATTCGTCATACCCACCGATGGGCTGGACGGATTTCTTGATAATCAGGATGACCGGACCCGGCGCTGGATCACAGCCAGCGGCTTTACTCCGAAACTCGGCAAAGTGCTGGTTGTACCTGGCGCGGATGGTGCCCCGTGCATGGGTTTGGTGGGCTACGGCGACAAAGCGGCGCGAAAACGTACCCGGTTTGCGCTGGCCGGGGCACGCACCTCTCTGCCTGCCGGGAACTGGCGACTGGAGAACAACCTTAAACGCACAGAACTGGCCGAGGCTGCCCTTGGCTGGTTATTGGCAGGCTACAGGTTTGACCGCTACAAAGAAATGCCGGAAACCAAAGCGCAACTGCAAGCCCCCAAGGGCGTCGATGCAGCAAAAATTAAGGCGATTGCGGCGGGTGAGTTTTTAACCCGTGACCTGATCAACATTCCTGCCTCGGATATGGGTCCAGACGAGTTGGAAGCAGCAACACGTGATCTGGCGGACACTTTTAAGGCAAAGGTCAAAACCATCCGCGGTGCAGCCTTGTTGCAGGAAAACCTGCCGATGATCCACGCCGTCGGTCGTGCCTCGGACAAAGAACCGCGGCTGGTAGACATGCGTTGGGGCAATGAGGGCCCTGCCCTGACCCTTGTGGGCAAAGGCGTTTGCTTTGACACGGGCGGGCTTAATCTCAAACCCGGCGCGTCCATGGGGTTGATGAAAAAGGATATGGGCGGTGCGGCAGCGGTGCTGGGACTGGCGCGCATGATCATGGCGCTGAAATTGCCCTTGCGCCTGCGCGTGTTGATCCCCGCTGTCGAAAACTCGGTTTCCGCGGGCGCCATGCGACCCGGCGACATCCTGACCAGCCGCAAGGGCCCGTCGGTTGAGATCAACAATACAGATGCCGAAGGGCGGCTGGTGCTGGCCGACGCCCTGACAATGGCGGATGAGGAAAACCCGGATCTGATCGTGTCGATGGCAACCCTGACCGGTGCGGCACGGGTCGCCGTCGGCCCCGATCTGGCACCGTTTTACGCCACGAAGGATAAACTGGCGAAGGCCCTGACAAAAGCAGGTAAAAAGCAGCGCGACCCCCTGTGGCAGATGCCCTTCTGGGACCCCTATGAAGCGATGATTGAACCGGGCATTGCTGACCTTGATAACGCCCCCAAAGGGGGTTTTGCCGGGTCGATCACTGCCGCCCTTTTCCTGCGCCGCTTTGTCACCGAAACCCCGGCCTACGCACATTTTGATATTTACGGCTGGCAACCCAAAGCCGCCCCGGCACGCCCCGTCGGCGGCACGGGTCAGGGCACGCGCGCAATCCTCGCGGCCTTGCCAAAACTGCTGAAGTTATGAGCGACGCACGCCTGATCCCATCTAATGGCCGCGTTGCGCATGTCAGCCTCCGCGGGAAAGTCGAAGCCGAACAATTCACCGAAGGCACAGCAATGCGGGTCGCCGTACCGGTAGCGCCACTTTTTGACGGGATCGCCCCGGACCAGTGGAACCGCAACCGTGAGCTTTTGCTGCATGAGGGCTTTCAGGTGTTGGAGGAGGGTGAAGGCTGGGCCTTCGGCTTTGCCCTACGTGACAGCTATGTCGGCTACATGCGCCGGGATGCCTTATGCAAAGATTTCGGCCCCCTGACCCACATTATCTGCACGAGGCAAAGTTACCTTTTCCCGGAACCCGCGTTAAAAAGCAGCGCGGATATACGGCCCATTTACTTTGGAACATTGCTGACACCCGGAGACACGTTTGAGAATGGCCGCTGGAGCGAGGTAACGCTGGGCACGCCGGATGGCGGTTCGACCCAAACCAGATATGTCCCGACAGCGCATCTGCGTCATTTACAGGACGTCCCTGCTGATCCCGTTGCAATTGCTGAGCTTTTCCTTGGTACGCCTTACCTTTGGGGCGGAAACTCCGGCTTTGGCATTGATTGCTCGGGTCTGGTGCAGGCGGCCTTTCTGGCCTGTGGCATCCCCTGCCCCGGTGACAGCGACTTGCAAGAGGCAACCTTGGGTTCGCCACTAGCCAAAGGGGCCGTCTTGCGGCGTGGAGATCTGGTATTCTGGAAAGGGCATGTGGCCCTTTGTGTGGATAAAACTACGCTGATCCACGCCAATGCCACCGATATGGCCGTGGCCTATGAGGGCATAGAACAGGCAATCACACGTATCGAAGCACAGGGCGAAGGTCCGGTGAACGCGCGTAAACGCGTCGCTCGTCAGCGCTGAGAGGCTTAATCGACCGCCCGGATCAGTTTGCGTTCCAGCACCCTGAGCACGGTTTTTAGGTCCTGCCCTCGTTTAAGCACCTGCCCATCCATGCCGATTACCGCATATTGCCCCTGACGCAGTCGCAGGCGTGGTCGTTTCTCGATCCGGTAAAGAGGGTGTTCGGCGGTTCGGCGAAAAACTGAAAAGACCGCCACATCACTCAGAAAACTCAACCCGTAATCGCGCCATTCTCCGGCCGCGACCATGCGACCATAAAGCCCCATGATGATGGCCAGTTCCTGGCGATGAAAGGTAACCTGTTCGCGGGGCCCGGTATTCTTTTTAAAGGGTACTGGCGTTTGCGTTTGCATATTCATACCCCAAACTTGGCCGCAAATGCCCGGTAAATCAATCCCCAGCAAGAATGGTGTGTTGAACAGGGGGCCAGCTTTGGGCATGCTTTGCTTAAAAGGGGATAGCAGCATGACAGAAGACGAACGGGCAAAGCGTGTTGCAGCGTTCATGTGGGAGCGCGACAAGCTTAGCCCAGGAATGGGGATGAAGCTTGCCAAAATCGAACCGGGAAGTGCCGTTGTTACCATGCGTATCAGACCTGATATGGTCAACGGCCACGGCATTTGCCATGGTGGTGTAATCTTTACCCTGGCGGACAGCACTTTTGCCTATGCCTGCAACAGCCGTAATCAGAGCACGCTGGCTCAGATGTGTTCGATCACCTATGTCAGCCCCGGCCACGAAGGCGAGGAACTGCGCGCCGAAGCGCGTGAAATCAACCTTGCCGGGCGTTCAGGTATTTACGACGTGACCATTTCCGGTGAAGATGGCCGCAAAGTGGCCGAGTTTCGTGGCCATTCCCGCCAAATCAGCGGGCAGCATATCGAGGAATAAAGTGAGACATCCAAACGCGCGACAATATGGAAGGATAAGACCCTGAGAAAGGCGTAGAATGAAAGACCTTACCCCCAGGCGCGAGGACCTGGACCCTATTGAAATCGCGTCGCGCGATGAAATTACCGCACTACAACTTGAACGGCTGAAATGGTCTTTGCACCATGCCTATGAGAATGTGCCTTTTTACCGTAAAAGCTTTGACGCAGCTGGGGTCCACCCGGATGATCTGACGTCACTTGCTGATCTGGCGCGCTTTCCCTTCACCATGAAACAGGACCTCAGGGACAATTACCCATTTGACATGTTTGCCGTGCCCCGCGAACAGGTCGCGCGCATTCACGCCTCCTCGGGAACAACCGGCAAGCCGACCGTGGTTGGTTATACCCAAAACGATCTTGATGTCTGGGCCGAGGTTATGGCGCGCTCCATGCGTGCCAGCGGAACCCGCCCCGGCGACGTGGTGCATGTGGCTTACGGCTATGGATTGTTCACCGGTGGGCTGGGCGCTCATTACGGCGCCGAGCGGCTGGGATGTACCGTGGTACCGGTTTCGGGCGGAATGACACCGCGTCAGGTGACCCTGATCGAAGATTTCAAGGCCACAACGATCATGGTCACGCCATCATATTTGCTTTCAATCCTCGATGAATACCGCGCGCAGGGGCTGGACCCGCGTCAAAGCCCGCTTCAGGTCGGCATTTTTGGGGCTGAGCCGTGGACCAACGCCATGCGAAGCGAGATCGAGCACGCCTTTGACATGCATGCCGTGGACCTTTTTGGCATGTCCGAGATCATGGGACCGGGAGTGGCCAATGAATGTGTTGAAACAAAAGACGGGCTGCACATCTGGGAGGATCATTTCTACCCGGAAATCATTAACCCCGAGACCGGTGAATTGGTGGAAGACGGTGAAATGGGCGAGCTGGTATTCACTTCGCTGACCAAAGAGGCGTTTCCCATCATCCGCTACCGCACCCGTGATCTGAGCCGGCTTTTGCCGGGCACAGCGCGTTCCATGCGGCGGATGGAAAAGATCACCGGGCGCTCGGATGACATGATCATCCTGCGTGGCGTCAACGTGTTCCCCACTCAAATCGAAGAACAGCTTTTGAAAGTTGCAGCCCTGACGCCACATTTCCAGATCAGGCTGGAACGCAAAGGGCGGCTGGATGCGCTGACGGTGCTGTGCGAGGCAACGCCCGAGGCAGCGACGGGCGAGGCACGCGACGGGGCGGCGCGCGACCTTGCGCACCGGGTCAAACAGGTCATCGGCGTCTCGGTGGCCGTTGAGGTGGCAACACCTGGCGGGGTGGCCCGCTCACAAGGCAAGGCGGTACGAATTATTGATGAAAGGTCAAAGAGTTAAGATGTAGTGCGCAATTTGATGGTAATGAAAATGTTTGCCATCTTTCATAAGAGCGCGTGTGACTAAGATGTGTAACAATTAAGATGTACCCGACTTAATACCCTTTTTACCAAGTCGGGAAGAGGTACAGTAATGAGTTTTGATTTTTGGGTTTTCAGCCTGTTCAACGGGCTTTCCGGCCGTTGGATGATTTTTGATCTGGTGATATTCGCCTGTTTCGATAGCCATTTCTTCAAGGGTGTGCCGCCAATGCTGGTTTTTTGGGGTGCGTGGTTTTACCGGTGGGATGAGCCTTTGAAAAAGCGGGTGCAGTTGGTCGCCAGCCTGTGGGTCGCGATCTTGGCAATTGCATTTGGACGCGCCTTGGCCGTGAACCTGCCTTTCCGCAACCGGCCTGTCCAAACCGAAGGGCTCGACATGGTCGATCCCCTTTATGGACCGCTGGAATGGGGGGAAGGCCTGTCATCGCTGCCCAGCGATCACGCAATTCTTTATTTCGCCGTCGCCACCAGCCTTTTCTTTGTCAGCCGCTTGGCCGGATCCATTTTGCTTGCACATGCGCTTTTCGTGATAACTCTGCCACGTATCATCATAGCCGCACACTGGCCTTCGGATATTCTGGTCGGAGCCGCAATTGGCATTTTCATGGCACTTATTGTGATGCCCGCGCTTTCCCGGTTGTTCCAGCGGACTGTCCCTGTGATGAACCCGAAGCGGTTAGCCTATCTTGGCTATCCGGTCCTGTTTCTGACGACCCTGCAAGTTGCAACATTGTTTGAAAGCGCTCGCAGCGCGGTGACCATGGTGAAACTTATCCTTTTGGGGTAACACATCGCACGAAAATTCACGTTTTCAGCCAAACGAACCATGACAAAACCAGCCCGGCGACAGGGCCGCGCCATAGGCGTAATAAAGCCATAGCCGCGCGCCTTCGCCCGTCACCACCTCCCAGTAGTCACGGGCGCCGTTTCGCCACTCAGCCTCGGCCAGCCACCATTCCGGGGTGATCCGTTCGGGGCCGGTACGTGCCACGACCTCGTGGTCGCGGCTGCGCCAGCGGAAAGTGGCGGGCAGGACCGGCGTGGCGGGGATCATCACCGGCTCGGCAGGCCACAACATCAGCGGGCGCGCCGCACCGGGGGGGGTGGCCCAGTCACGGGCCGGTTCGGACCAGGCGGCGGCCAGCACCAGAGCAGCCTTTTCCGGCGCGTGGCTTTCGGCGGGGGCGATCCGGGTCAGCGCCTCCAGCCCCAGCCGGGCACCGATCCGCCCCATCAGATCATCCATTGCCGCGCCATCCTGTGCGCCCCCGGCAGGTGCCCCCCGCATTCGGACAGGCCCGCTATGCTGATGTGGGGTGGCGGCTTCGTGCATCGTGGCAACCAGCCGCAGCTGGTCGATGCCAAAGCCCGCATCCACCCCGTCCAATTTCATCGCCAGCAGAGGGCGGATGCGGGCAGGATCGGCACTGGGGCGCGCCAGCCCGACGGTAATAACCTGCCGTGTGTGATCCGTACGGCTCAGTTCCAGCCGTACTTGCCGCGCCCCGCGCCCACGCGCCCTGAGGCGCTGGGACAGCTCCGGCAGCAACCGGTCGAGGCCCGCCAGAATGTCCTCCTCCAGCCCGATCGGGTCTGGCAGGCTCATGCGCACGGCGAAATGCAATGGCGGGCGGGCGGGCGAGACCGGCTCGGGCTCGGCCCCCAGCGCCTGATCAAGACGGCGCACCAGATCGCGGCCAAACCGCCTTGCCAGCCCGGCACGCGGCGTGCCCAGCACATCCTCGATACGGCGCAGCCCCAGCCGGTTCAGCCCGGCCAGAATGTCGTCAGGCAGGCGCAGGGCAGCCATGGGCAGGGGGGCGATAGCGCTACGGGTGCTGCCCACCGGCGCAATTCGTGCGGCCCCGGCATCACCCGCAGCCACTGGCGGAGGGGCACCACCACGGGTCCAGTGACGGCGTTTGCCCTTGGCCGCGCGCGAACGCGTTGCCCGCGCCTCCTGATCTATCGCATCCCCACCCGGTGCACCCCCCGCCTCGACCCCGGCAAAGCGCGCCAATGCCCAGGCTGCCCCCACACTGTCCGCCACCCCTGCCCGCACGCTCAGGCCCAGCCCGGCGCAGTCCTGTTCTACCTGCGCCACCAGCGCCGCTTCGCCACCGAAAAGATGGGCGCATCCGGTGATATCCAGAACCAGCGCCGCCGGTGGTTCTTCGCCGACCCATGGGCTGAACTTACCCGCCCAGCGCCTGAGCAGGGTCAGGAATGCCGCTTCAGCCGTCAGGTTTTCCGGGCGCGAAACCAGCCCCGGACACATGGCACGGGCGTCGCGCAAAGGCTGACCGGGGGCAAGCCCCGCCGCACTTGCCTCCTGCGATAAAGACGCCAGCACCTGCATATTTCCCTGATCACGCACGACAACAAAGGGTCCGGGCACCAAGCCGGGCTCAAGCCTGAGCAACCGCTCGGCAGCAAGGCGGGGAAACCACAGGGAAAGGATACGTCTGGCAGGCATGGCACTATTTGTTCTTGATTTGTTCTTGATTTGCTCTTTTAAGAGATCCTCCAGCCTGAGTCGAGTCCCGCCCCTGCTCACGGCTCTGTTATTTTGGTTTTGGGGTAAAATTGTTACTCTGAATGGATAAACGCGAAACAAAGGACAGTTGATGACCCGATTCAAGATAGCCATTTTCACAGCCAGCTTGGTTGCCACCGCAGCATTCGCCCATGACGGCGTGCAAAACCTGGCAGTGAAGGAACGTATGAAAGCGATGGAAACCATCGGGGCCAACATGAAAATTCTGGCCGGCATGGCCCGCGGACAAACAACCTTTGACGCAGACGCCGCCAATGCGGCCCTCGCTACAATGGCCACAGTTGCGGCGACGGTACCTGACCTTTTTGAAGCACAGGAGGACGATCCAAAATCCGAGGCTGCGGATGAAATCTGGACCAATTGGGATGATTTTGTTGCGAAGGCTGGCGCGCTGGAAAACGCTGCGAGCACGGCTGCTGGCAGTGTTAGTGACGCCGCCAGCCTTGGCGCAGCTATGGGTGCTGTTGGTGGAACCTGCAAATCCTGCCATCAGGAATACAAACTCTGAACACTGGCTACCGGTAGAAATTTTACCGTCAGGTTGGGTGAAAGGCGCGAAAGTGCGTGCCCACGCCGTTTTCAGAGTTGAAATACTCTCGGCTTTCACTCAACCTGCAGAAAATATTTCAGGGAGATAGAATATGCGCACTCAGGCAGCAGTGGCCCTTGAGGCCGGAAAACCATTGGAAATCATGGAAGTAAACCTTGAAGGTCCACGTGCCGGAGAGGTGCTGGTCGAGATCAAGGCGACCGGCATATGCCACACTGATGAATTCACCCTTTCCGGTGCCGACCCCGAAGGGCTGTTCCCGGCCATTTTGGGCCATGAGGGCGCGGGCGTGGTGCTGGAAGTTGGCGAAGGCGTGACCTCAGTCGCGCCCGGGGACCATGTGATCCCGCTTTACACCCCAGAATGCCGCCAGTGTGAATATTGCCTGAACCCAAAAACCAACCTGTGCCAGTCGATCCGTTCGACACAGGGCCAAGGGCTGATGCCTGATGGAACCAGCCGGTTCTCCATGCTCGATGGCACGCCAATCCTGCACTACATGGGCTGTTCAACCTTCGCCAACCACACAGTATTACCCGAGATTGCGCTGGCCAAGGTGCGGCCGGACGCGCCCTTTGACAAGATTTGTTATATCGGCTGCGGCGTCACCACCGGGCTGGGGGCTGTGATGAACACGGCCAAGGTCGAAATCGGCTCAACCGCGATTGTATTCGGACTGGGCGGCATTGGCCTGAATGTGCTGCAGGGGCTGCGGCTGGCGGGCGCCGACCAGATCGTCGGCGTTGACCTGAACCCCGCCAAGATCGAAATGGCCAAGCGTTTCGGCATGACTGATTTTGTTAACCCTTCCGAGGTTAAGGGCGATCTTGTAGGCCATCTGGTTGAGCTGACCGGTGGCGGGGCGGATTACACTTTTGACGCCACCGGAAATGTGGACGTGATGCGCACCGCCCTTGAGGCCGCCCACAAGGGCTGGGGCGAAAGCGTGATTATCGGCGTCGCACCGGCGGGGGCCGAAATCTCCACCCGCCCTTTCCAGCTGGTCACCGGGCGCGTCTGGCGCGGCACGGCCTTTGGTGGCGCGCGCGGGCGCACGGACGTGCCAAAGATTGTCGACTGGTACATGGATGGCAAAATCGAGATCGACCCCATGATCACCCACACGATGGGGCTTGAGGACATCAACAAAGGTTTTGACCTGATGCATGCCGGTGAAAGCATCCGCAGCGTGGTGGTTTACTAAAGGCTTCGCGGCGCGCTACCTCGCGCCGCACCCGATCGGGGGCCAGCCCCCGAACCCCCGAGGTATTTCATCCAAGATGAAAGAGACGGGCAAAAGGAGTCATTTTTAACCACGCCCCTTGTGCCTGCCTGGATTGCCTTTAGATTAATCGCGAACGGGCATTCTTTGGGAGAAGATGATGCAAGATATTTTTCTGGGCGAAGAAAACGGTAAAGACAACAACGCCGCTTCACCCGCCGTGGACAAGCTATTTTTTAAAAGCCGTAATGTCCTGATTACCGGCGCGATCGACGACAAGGCCGCGCGCAAGGCGGTAACGCACCTTCTGGCACTGGCCGAGGACGGGGATGATCCGATCAATCTCTATATCTCATCCCCTGGCGGCCATGTGGAAAGTGGCGACATGGTGCATGACATGATCAAGTTCATTCGCCCCGAAGTGCGTTGCATCGGCTCGGGATGGGTCGCGTCTGCGGGCGCGCTCATCTTTATCGGCGCCGAAAAGAAAAACCGCTATTGCCTGCCCAATACCAGGTTCTTGCTACACCAACCTTCGGGTGGGATTGGTGGATCCGCCACCGACATGATGATCCAGGCCGAACAGATCTCGATAATGCGGGAACGTTTTGACCACCTGTTCGCGGAAGCAACAGGCCAGACCGCTGAGCGCATTCGCGAGGACACCCAAAGGGATTTCTGGCTGAACACCGATGAAGCGCTGGAATACGGGCTGCTGGGGGCAGTGATAACCTCAATTGACCAGTTGGGTGCGCCTGAATAAGGTACGACCCCGCTAAAAACCGTTCCCGGGGCAAAGTCCGTGCGGCATTCCCTCGACACCTTTGCCCCGATTGCGCGCACTGTGATCGTCACTGATGCGGGTGAGCTTTCCACGCCGGAAATCAGTAAATGTAGGTACAAGAACCTACGTCGCCCGGTTTTGCCGCTGGACCCGGAAGAAGCCTGCATTTAGCCATTGAATAGCCCGCCTAAACAGGCGCATATGATTGCGTCTGAAGTTTATAATGGTAATCTGGAACCATTCTAAGAATCAAAGGGCACGCCATGATACCGGGAATATCCCACCGCCGCCGTTTTGCGGATCTAAGCGAACAGGAGATCCTGGCACTCGCGATTTCAAACGAAGAGGATGACGCACGCATTTACCGGCAATATGCCGAACGCCTGCGCGAGGATTTTCCCGCTTCGGCTAAGGTTTTTGACGGCATGGCGGTGGAAGAAGATGACCACCGTCGCCGCCTGATCGAGGCGCACAAAAAACGGTTTGGCGACGTTATCCCGCTCATCCGGCGCGAACATGTCTCAGGCTTTTATGCCCGCAGGCCGATCTGGCTGGTAGAAAATCTGGGGCTGGAAACCATGCGTGCCGAGGCCCGCGGCATGGAAAAACAAGCCGAGCTCTTCTACCGCAAAGCTGCAGATCGTTCCTCTGACGCGGATACCCGCAAATTGTTGGGGGACCTCGCAGCGGCCGAGGCAGGGCATTCCGAAACGGCCGGCCGACTGGAAGAGGAAAACCTTGGCGGTGATGACCGCACCCAGGAAGACCAGGACGCCAACCGCCAGTTTGTTCTGACTTGGGTGCAACCGGGGCTGGCCGGGCTGATGGACGGGTCGGTTTCAACGCTGGCACCAATATTCGCTACTGCCTTTGCCACCGGCAATACCCACACGACCTTTCTGGTAGGTCTTGCCGCTTCAATCGGTGCTGGCATCTCGATGGGCTTTACCGAAGCCGCGTCGGATGACGGTGAATTGTCCGGCCGTGGCAGCCCGGTCAAGCGTGGTTTTGCCAGCGGCATCATGACAACGGTTGGCGGGCTGGGCCACGCGATGCCTTACCTAATCTCTGATTTCTGGACTGCAACGACAATTGCCATCATCGTCGTTTTCATCGAATTATGGGCCATCGTCTGGATTCAGAACCGGTTCATGCAGACGCCGTTCATGCGCGCCACGTTTCAGGTGGTGCTGGGCGGGGCGCTGGTTTTCGCGGCAGGTGTGCTGATTGGCGGCGGTTGACGGGCATGTTCACACCGTCACTCCATCCGGGAACCCGCAGCTCTGTCTGCTGGCACGGCGTCCTGAAAATCATGTTAGGCGTTTGAAATGGCAGCAATATTTCTGAAAACACTGCCGTTCTTTGCACTGATCGGCTTGGGTTACTGGGCCGCGAAACGTCAGTTCTTCTCCCCCGAAGCCACGGCAGCACTGACCAAATTCGTATTTTACTTCACGCTGCCCGCAATGCTGTTTCGCTTTGCCTCCAGCCTGTCGTTGGCGGAAATCATCGACTGGCATCTGATCGGGGCCTATCTGGCGGGCACGATAAGCGTTTATCTGATCGCCAGCACCATATCCCTGATCCGGCACCTGCCCTTTGATGAACTGGTGATTGAGTCACAGGTGGCAGTGATCGGCAATGTCGGCTTTCTGGGCATACCGATGCTGGTACTGTTGTTAGGTGAGGCCGCAATCGGGCCTGTCATGCTGGTGCTGGCAACCGACCTCATCGTATTTTCAAGCCTGTTCACTATTCTGATCAGCGCCAACCGCGACGGACGCATGTCGCTTGGCGTTTTGCGCGGCATTATGCTGGGGCTGGTTAAGAACCCCATGGTTGCCAGCATGGCAGCCGGACTGGTCTGGTCGGCAATGGCGTTACCTATGCCTGCCCCGGCGGATGAATTCCTTGTGATCTTAGGAGGGGCGGCAACGCCCAGCGCCCTGTTTGCAATCGGCGCATCTCTGGCTCCAAAATCGGCCGAGCGCTTGGTGGTGGCTGTTTGGCTGAGCTTTGCCAAACTGGTTTTGCACCCCGCTGCGGTCGCCGTTGCCGCCTTGCTTGTCTTTCAGGTCAGCCGCTTTGATGCGGGTGTAATCATTGCGGCGGCGGCTCTTCCGGTGGCAGGCAATGTCTATATACTTGCGCATCAGTACAAGGTTGCGCCTGCGCGGGTTTCGGCCTCAATTCTGGTCTCGACACTGGTTTCTGTCGCCACTGTTTCGCTGGTTATCGCATGGGTGAGTCTATGATCGTTTTTTCCGCCGCTTGGCGCGTGTTTTTCCCCGCTGCCGGATTATTTGCCGGGCTGGCTATTCCGTTATGGCTGCTTATTTTTGCGGATCAGATCGAGGTGATGGTAAATCCGCTAGCCTGGCATATGCACGAGATGCTGTTTGGTTACATGCCCGCAGCCCTTGCTGGCTTTCTGCTAACGGCCATCCCGAACTGGACTGGGCGCCCCGCCTTGAAAGGTACGCCTTTGGCGATATTGTTTGCGCTTTGGCTGGCTGGTCGTGTGGGAATGTTCATGGCACCGGGTGCTGTTGCCACAACACTGGCAGCGATGGTTTTTCTGCCCCTACTGGCGCTTATGGCGGCACGGGACATCCTCAGCTCGGGCAACCGGCGAAATCTTATTGTGGTGGAACTGATTTCGTTACTAAGCGCTGCGCAGGCCATTATGCTGTTTGGCCCGGCCGATACCGGAATAAATGCCGGGCTAGCAACAATTCTGGTGCTGATGGTGCTGATAGGTGGACGCATAACGCCCGCATTCAGCCGTAACTGGCTGATGAAACGCGGGCAGACAACTCTGCCGGCGCCGTTCGGACTGACCGACAAGATAGCAATGGCACTGACCGGCGCCGCTGCGTTGATCTGGAGCGTCACCGGCGCTTCGGCCCTTACCGGTGTCGGTGCCCTTCTGGCCAGCCTCGGCCTGTTGGCCCGCGTGGCCCGTTGGCAGGGCTGGTCCGTTCGCAAAGAGCCGCTGCTGCTTGCACAGCATATCGCCTATTTCTGGCTGGCCGTCGCCATGGGGTTTCTGGCCCTGTCCAGCTTGAGTGACTGGGCGACGCTTGGCCAGACCCGTCATGCGATTGGCGCTGGTGCCATTGCTTCTATGACCACAATCGTCATGCTGCGCGCGGCCCTTGGCCATTCTGGCAGGCCAATTGTTGGCGGAGCAATCGACTGGTTGTTGTTTACATCCCTCTATCTTGGCGCCACCCTGCGCATCGTTTCAGACTGGAGCGACAACCCGACCCTGATGTGGAACCTCGCCGGGTTTCTTTGGGCATTTGCCTTTCTGCTTTTCACCATACGCGTTTTGCCCATCGCGCTGACCCCGCGCAAATAGGAGGCCCTATGAAAACCATTTCCGAAAACGTCTGTTTCGGTGGCATGCAGGGCGTTTACAGCCACGCATCCTCGGCCACTGGCACCGAAATGACCTTTGGTCTGTTTTTGCCGGTAGAGGCCGGGGACGGCCCGGTGCCGGTACTTTGGTATCTGTCGGGCCTGACCTGCACCCATGAAAATGCCATGACCAAGGCAGGTGCGCAGGTCTGGGCCGCTGAACAGGGCATCGCCCTCTTATTCCCCGATACCAGCCCGCGCGGCGACGGCGTCGCAAATGATGAGGCCTATGATCTGGGTCAGGGCGCAGGCTTTTACGTCAATGCCACGCAAGCCCCCTGGGCACCGCATTTTCGCATGTTTGATTATGTGGCTGAAGACCTGCCCGAATTAGTTTTCAATAACTTCGCTCTGGACCCGGAAAGGCAGGGTGTTACCGGCCATTCGATGGGCGGGCACGGGGCATTGACGCTGGCCATGGGCCTGCCCGGCAGGTTCCGCTCGGTCTCGGCCTTTTCGCCAATTTGCCACCCAGCAACCTCAGACTGGGGGCGCAAACAGCTTTCCGCCTATCTGGGCAAGGATGAAACCTTGTGGGCACCGCATGACGCAACCCTATTGATGCGTGATGTGGGCTTTGACGGTCCGGTTCTGACAGATACCGGCACCAAGGATCAGTTTATGGATTATCTGCAACCCGAGGCATTGGCCGAAGCTGCCACGACCCGCCGCCAGCAGGCCATTTTGCGCATGCAGCCGGGATATGACCATTCCTATTTCTTTGTGCAAAGCTTCATGGAAGATCACGTGGCCTTCCACGCCGAGGCGCTTTGGGCGTGACGGCAGGCATGATCTATGTCGACGGCGACGCCTGCCCGGTCAAGGCCGAGGCTGAAACCGTTGCCACCCGCCACAAGGTCAAATTGCGCATCGTTTCAAATGGCGGCCTTCGACCATCGCAAAACCCGCTGGTCGAGATGATCTATGTTGCCGACGGGGCTGACCTGGCCGATATGTGGATCGCCGAACGCGCCGGACCGGGCGACGTGGTGGTCACCGGCGACATCCCTCTGGCCGCGAAATGCGTCGAAGCAGGCGCCGAAGTGCTGCGCCATAATGGTGAGGCTTTCACCAAGGCCAATATCGGTCACCAGCTGGCCATGCGCGACCTTGCCGCTGACCTGCGCGCCGCTGATCCGTTTCGCCAAGGCGGCGGCAAAGCGTTCTCCAAGGCTGACAGGTCACGGTTTCTGGATGCGTTAGAGAGCGCAATACGCAAAGCAAAAGCAGCACGATAATTTATTGGCACGCAAATCCCGGCGACAACCCCGTTGTCGCATTCAGGCCAGACCTGTCGCGCTTCGCCTGATCATGTGCCCCCATGAGCACACGTAACACCAACTTGATAGGAATTTCCTCGGCCATCGGTGCCGCCTTCTTTTTCACGGTCAATGACGCCGTGATCAAGTTTATGGCGGGCGGCTATGCCCTGCATCAAGTAGTGCTGATCAGGTCATCCATCGGACTGGCGCTGATATTACTTGTCGCTATGCCCCTGATGGGTGGCAGGAAGCATTTGCGCACCAAACGGTTGCCACTGCACCTTCTGCGTGGCTCCTTCGTAGTCTTCGCAAATATGAGTTTCTTCCTTGGTCTTGCCGCTATGCCCATTGCTGATGCCACAGCAGTTTTTTTCGTCGCCCCCCTTATCATTACGGGGTTTTCAGTAATTTTTCTGGGGGAGCATGTTGGCGCGAGGCGATGGGGGGCTGTGGTTGCAGGACTGGTTGGGGTGATTATCATCATTCGTCCCGGGACGGATAGTTTTCAGCTCGCGGCTTTTCTTCCACTGATTGCCGCTTTTTTCTATGCGGGTCTGCACATTATGACCCGCCATATCGGCACTAGTGAAAGTGCCCTGACCATGACCATCTATATTCAGGTCACCTTCGTTGTGGTCTCGGCCATGTTTGGTCTGTTCCTTGGGGACGGTAAATTTGCAGGCAGCAGCTCTGCTTCCCTCGAGTTTCTGACCCGCGCATGGGGCAGTGTGGACCCAGGTGACCTTCCGTTGTTTCTTTGCCTTGGCATTGCCAGCACCTCTGGCGGCCTTCTGATCAGTCAGGCTTACAGGTTGTGCGAGGCAGGGCTGGCCGCACCGTTCGAATATATAGCCTTGCCACTATCAATCACATGGGGGTGGCTGGTTTTTGGCGAATGGCCCGATCTTGTCGCGTGGATCGGCATCGGTCTGATTATTGGATCCGGGTTGTACATGGCTTGGCGCGAGGCCGCCTTGCATGAATATGTTGCAACAAGACGCCCAAAACGCCGGTAAAGTTCAAACATGGTCGCTTATTGTGAATATCGACGCTTGTGTTTCAACATTTCAGGATCAGGGTGCATTATTGCCCTCGCGGCCCTGCCGACCGAAAGCCGGACTTGCCTCGCCCGCCCCCGCCTTGTACCCAATGATGTAGGTGCACAAATTCAAGAACGCTAGGCGAGGGCGACATGCCACATTCTGATCCAAAAACACTGGTTTCAACCGACTGGCTGGCGCGCCATATTAATGACCCTGACCTGCGGATTATCGACGCCTCCTGGTACCTGCCGGAAGACGAGCGTGATCCGAAAGCGGAATATGAGGCAGCGCATATCCCCGGCGCCCGCTTTTTTGACATTGATGAAATAGCCGACCTGCGATCAGACCTGCCTCATACCATTGCCCCCGTTGAAAAATTCATGTCTCGGATGCGTGCCATTGGCATCGGCGACGGGCACCAGATTGTGGTTTATGACGGTGCCGGAATGCTGTCTGCCGCCCGTGTCTGGTGGAATTTCCGGCTAATGGGTCATTTTGACAATGCCGTTCTGGATGGCGGCCTGCCCAAATGGCAGGCAGAGGGACGTGAGATCGAAGACCTGCCACCGATTTTACGGGACAGGCATATGAATGTACGCCGTCAGGCCCATATGATCCGGGACGTAACACAGGTTGCCGCCGCCTCCAAGCTGGGGGATCACGAGATACTCGACGCACGTTCACCAGGGCGCTTTCAGGGAATAGATCCAGAACCACGCGAAGGCCTGCGGGGCGGGCATATCCCGGGCTCAAAGAATGTCTATTACCGGGACCTGCTGAATGACGATGCAACCATGAAAGACAATGCCGGCCTGCAGGCGGTTTTTAACGCTGCCGGTGCGGATATGTCGAAGCCCGTGATCACAACCTGCGGGTCCGGCGTCACGGCCTGTATCCTTTGCCTCGCGCTGGAACGCCTCGGCCATGACCGCCACGCGGTTTATGACGGATCATGGTCCGAATGGGGTATGTATAACGATTTGAATGTCGAAACCGGAGTCTGACATGTTTGAACACCTAAACCCACAGCCTGAAGACAAGATCATGGCGCTGATGAAAATGTACCGCGAGGATCAACGCGACGGGAAGATCGACCTTGGCGTCGGCGTCTACAAAACCGCCGCCGGCGTGACCCCGGTGATGCGCGCCATCAAGACCGCCGAGAAGATGCTGTGGGATGTGGAAACGACCAAAGTTTATACCGGGCTTGCCGGGGATCCGGCCTTTGGCACCGCCTTGTCGGGTCTGGTATTGGGGGACGCGGTTCCAAGCGAACGTCTGTCCTTTACCGCACAACCTGGAGGCACCGGCGCCATTCATCAGGCACTTGAGCTGATTAAAATGGCCAAGCCTGACGCCACGGTTTGGATTTCCAACCCGACCTGGCCCAACCATCCATCTATCATCAGCCATCTGGGTCTGGAAATGGCCGAGTATCGCTATTTCGATGATGATAGCCGTGGTGTGAATTTTGATGGGTTGATGGCTGATTTGGCCAAGGCGAAAAAGGGTGACGCCGTTTTGCTGCATGGCTGCTGCCACAACCCGACCGGTGCCAACCTGACCCTGCCGGAATGGCGCGAAGTCGTAGCGCTACTGGAAAAGACCGGAGCGACGCCGCTGATTGACATCGCTTACCAGGGTTTCGGGGACGGCTTGGAGGAAGATGCGGCGGCGACACGGCTGGTGGCATCCTCCCTGCCTGAGGTTTTAATCGCGGCTTCCTGCTCAAAGAATTTCGGTATTTACCGGGAACGTACGGGCCTGCTGATGGCGGTTTCTGACGGGGCGAAACAAAATGATGTTACCCAACAGAACCTGACCCACCTCAACCGGCAGAACTTCTCGTTCCCACCAGATCACGGTGCCCGGCTGGTAACGATGATCCTTGAGGATGAAGGCCTGCGGGCGGACTGGATGGCCGAGCTGGAGGATGTGCGCAAAGGCATGCTGGACCTGCGCGAAGGGCTGGCAGGCGAATTGCGCCGCGCTACGGGGTCTGACAGGTTTGGCTTTCTGGCCGATCACCGCGGCATGTTCTCGCGCCTTGGGGCCGCGCCTGAAAAGGTGGAAGAGCTTAGGGTCAAGCACGGTATTTACATGGTAGGCGACAGTCGCATGAATATTGCCGGGCTCAACACGGATACGATCCCGCTTCTGGCAGATGCGATTGCCGAAGTGGGGATTTAACCGCTAGACAGATACTGAAAACAGGGCCCTCCCGCCCGGCACCTGCCCATCAAAGATGGACTTTTGCCGGTTGGGCCGGGCGCGTACGCGCGGATTTCAAGCCTCCGGCGGAGGTATTTCCACCAAGGTGAAACCCAAGTTTGTGATATTTCGCCCCACCGGAATGTAGCCGAGCGCAGCGAGGCCCCCGTCGGATGGCGAAACCATTCGAAACATTCCTATAAACGAGAGTAGATCAGGTCAAAGCCTTAGGACCGGCTTGGTCAGCAGTTCAGGTGCCGGTTGATACTTGATTGACCATTGAAGGTACCAAGGTCCCGTGTTTGCAGCCGATCGCCTCTCTCCAAGCGCAAGGCCATGACCCGTTTCCAGTCACCACTGACCACGATCATCTCAGGGCTGCCATTGCAATGACTAATCCCCCCGGTGATGAAATCCTGCCCGATCCGGTGGTTTGTCAGCCCGCCCTGCCTGGCTACCAAGGTCAGGTCTTTGCCCTTCAGGCGCCAGACCTTCAGTTCTTTGGCTAGGTGCGGACGATCAATATAGGCAACCTCTATCGCTCCATCCTGATCGAGATCAGCCGCTCCAATCGGTGCCAACCAGCGGTGTGGGCGGCCAATGAAGGGCGTGGCCGCATAGAGACCGGTTGCATCATAGAGCGATAGGCGCGCGCCAAGTTGCAGATCACTTTCCACCACCATGACCAGAGGGAACCCGTCTTCATCCGCGATCAGGCGTGGGGCGATATCTTCAAACACGCGCGTTTCAGGCAGGCGGATGGTCACGGTTTCAACCCGTTCACCGTCACATCCAGGACACTTGTTCACCGTAAGGATAAGTGCGCCCCATTCAATGGCATCGCCGAGAACACCATGGTCATAGCGGTCGGTTGGTTCTGAAAACTGCGCGTTTGTGATCGTATCCGCAGATGCAGCGAAGACCGGCAGCGCAACGAGTGTCAGCAGGACCAGCGCCCGCCACATCAGATTTGTTTTTCGGGGAGGTTGACGATCAGCCCGTCCAGAGCGTCGGTAACCTTGATCTGGCAGGACAGACGGGATCGTGCGGGGTCAGGCTCATAGGCGAAATCCAGCATGTCCTCTTCCATGGCATCCTTGGCAGGTGCCTTTTCGACCCAGGTTGGATCCAGATAGACATGGCAGGTCGAGCAGGCACAGGCGCCGCCGCAATCGGCCTCGATACCCGGCACGTTATTGTCGCGCGCGCCTTCCATCACCGTCAGGCCATTTGCAACATCGATAACATGCTCGGTCCCGTTAAACTCGATATAAGTAATCTTGGCCATTGCCAGCTCCATGTTCAGTTCCCGGGGTTTTAACGAAGCCGTTGACAAGCCGCCAGTCGTTTTTTGCCCGGTAACATCACGGTTGCGTGCCAGCATATTTGTTCTATCTTTGTTCTTATGCGAATCTCGGTTAAAAACCGGCAGGACTGGCCACGCCCACCCGCTGCTTTGCCCCATGCCCGGCTGCATGAGCCGCCAAACGGCGCCCGTGTGACCGTGGTCGGGCTGGTATTGGTGCGTCAAAGGCCGGGAACAGCCAATGGCGTGATCTTTCTGACGCTGGAAGACGAAACCGGGATTTCCAATATCATTGTCTGGCGCGCTGCCTATGAAAGGTTTCGCCGCGCGGTGGTGTCCGGCCGTTGCCTGCGTGTCACCGGCCAATTGCAACGCGAAAGCGGCGTTGTGCAGATCATTGCCGAAAAGATCGAGGATATTTCCCCGATGCTGGATGAACTTGCCCGCCCGGCCAAGGGTTGAAACCCATTCCAAATACGGCAAAGATCAGCCCGCGCGGGCAAGGCATTCATGGCCCCTAGGATCGCGCATAAATAAACGCTATAGTCGGCCAAACGGTCCCAAAAAGAGCCGACGAGTAGTATGAAGTTTATCCCAAGTCCCCTTGGCCTGTTGCTGGCTGCCAGTTTAGGGCTGGCCGCTTGTAGTGCCGTTGACAGCCCAGTTTCGCGCAACGAAACCACATTAATCACCGAACCCGGCGCTGGCCCTCCCGATGCCCTGCCCGGAGCCTGCTATGGCAAGGATGTAACGCCTGCTGTGGTCGAGGTCGTCACCGAACAGGTTTTGGTTCAGCCAGCTCAAATTGCATCAGACGGGGCGATCATTCATCCGGCGGTTTATAAAAGCTCAACCCATCAGGCGATTGTTCAGCCGCGTGAGGAATTCTTCTTTGAAGTGCCCTGCCCGGATGTGCTGACCGCGGAGTTCATTGCCTCGTTACAGCGCGCCCTGAAGGCACGCGGCTTATATCGCGGCAGCCTGAGCGGCGAGATGGATGCGCGCACGCGACAAGCCATTAGAAAGTTCCAACTTCCCAGCGGGTTGAACAGTGACATTCTGACTATGGACACGGCGCGCAAGCTGGGCCTGATCGCTTACGGGCGCGACACGCTTTAGATGCAACGCAAAAAAATGCCCCCCCGGGCGCATAGCGCTTCCGGGAGGGCGGGCTGCATTCACAGATGGTCAGGAGGGACATCCTGTCCGGGGCAGCTAAAAGGCGATCAGATGAACAAGGCCATCTGAGCCGCAATCCAGGTCGTAACGGGATCGGTCGCCATTGCCCAAGCGCCGAATTTTTCCCCTAAGTCACCGCCACCCAATTCACCAATACGTTCGGCATAGGTGCGTGGTCCAAGATGCGCCAACATAGCGCCCTTAAAGGCAAAAAAGGCTGAAAGAGTGAGCAGAATACCTGCAAAAGGGATTTGGCGGCGCGGACGGCGTGCAGGCACGGGAATTAACATTCCATCTCGCTCTACAAGCCTTGTATAGCCACGCGACATCTTTCGATGATTGCGGTCAATTTTGTTAACGCGTTCCTGAAAACTGAGGGATTTGGCAGCACCCATTTTCGTCTCCACTCTGTTGGCCCCCACCAACGGAATGTGCAAAATATCAGGTCTAATTGTGGTGAAAATATGGCAAATGTGGCAAAGTTGAGGAAACACATTGTTTCGAAATTGTCTTCAATCGCGGCACAATGTCAGGGTTGTCCAGTCTCCAATCCGCTCGCTTTCCACAAGATCAAACCCAAGATTTTCATACACATCGACCACCTTGGCAGCCTGATCATTAAGAATTCCTGACAAAATGGCATAGCCACCAGTCCTAAGTGTTTCCCGCATGTCAGGTGCCAAACCGATAAGCGGGCCTTTCAGAATATTGGCAAAGACCAGATCAAACGGGGCAGTTTCGCGCAAATCACTTTGCGCAAAGCCCGCCGCCTCGACACATTTGACACGTTCTGAAAGCCCATTTGCTGCCACATTTGTCTGCGCCACGTCGACCGCCACCTGATCTATGTCGCTGGCAAGGATGCGGGTGTCTTCATCTTTCCAGATCTTTGCCGCAGCCATGGCCAGAACCGCGGTACCACAACCGATATCCGCCACCTTCTGACCGACAAAACCCTGATCCACGAGCCTGTCCAAAGCACGCAGGCACCCCAATGTAGTGCCGTGGTGGCCTGTCCCAAATGCCATCGCCGCCTCTATCAAAAGCGCCTCTTTGCCATCGGGCACTTTTGCAGCGTCATGACTGCCATACACAAAAAATCTGCCAGCAGCGACCGGGCTGAGTTCACGCCGTACATGCGCGACCCAGTCAGTTTCCGGCACCTCTGAGACGACGAATTCAGCGGCCCCATGCATTGCGGTCAAGAGTGCAAGACCGGCCTGATCGGGGGCCTCGGTAAAATAACCGCCAACTTCCCAAAGTCCTGACTCGTCCTCGACCTCGAACACACCGATTCCTGTGGGTTCAGGGATCAGGCGCTCCATTGCTTCCCCCAGAGCTTCGGCGGGTTCTTTCCCCATCAGGGTAGTCAATGCTGTCCAGGTTGTCATTGACCTGCTCCGTTGCCTATCCCCAGCCGCCGTTCAAGGGCTGCCAGCGCCTTGCGCGCTTCTTCGCCCCAATCCGCACGGCGTGACTTGAAAAGCTTGGCCTGACTTTTGTGCACCGGTTCGCCAGCAAGAATTTTCAGGTGGTTGGCACGCAAAGTCTCACCGGTTGAAGTGATGTCGGCAATAGCCTCGGCGGTTTCATTCTTGATCGTTCCTTCAGTCGCGCCTTGGCTGTCCACAAGTTGGTAGTCGGCAACCCCATGGGCGCGCATATGTTCGCGGATCATACGGTGATACTTGGTGGCAATACGCAAGCGGAACCCGTGCTCAGCCCGAAAGGCCGCCGCCACAGCGTCCAGATCGTCCAGCGTCGTGACATCAACCCAGGCCTGGGGTACAGCGATGATCAGGTCCGCATGGCCGAAGCCCATTGGCGCCAGTTCCGCAACTTTTTCGTTCCACAACCCGAGCTTTTCACGCACGAGGTCCGAGCCGGTTACTCCCAAATGGATGCGGCCCGCAGCCAGTTCACGCGGGATTTCTCCGGCCGAGAGCAATACCAGCTCAAGCCCTTCGAAACCCGACGCAATGGCCGCATATTCCCGTTCTGACCCGCTGCGCGACAACGGCACGCCGCGCGCAGTGAACCAGTCGAACGTCTTTTCCATCAGGCGACCTTTTGAGGGAAGGCCCAGCTTGAGGCTCATGATCGCCCCCCTTTCAGGTCCAGCGTCAGTTCCGGCCGGATGACACCACCTACCGCCGGAATGGACCGCCCCTGCCCCAATACCCGGGTCAGGGCATCGTACCGTCCACCTGTGGCCACAGGTGGCAGGTCCGGGCGCGCATCCGCATAAAAACCAAAAACAAACCCATCATAATATTCCAGTGTCGTGCGCCCGTAAGACCCTTCAAAATCAAGCGATGCCACTTCGATGCCGCGCGCCGCCAGTGCTTCGCAACGCGCCTCGAGCCTGTCAACAGCCGGAGCTATGGCGGGCATATCCACCGCAAAATCGCTGAGGTTGGTCAGGACATTGGTCATTGTTTCGCGCAGGTTTAGGATATCATCGAGCAGGTTAACCTCCTGCTGCGAGATTGGTGGTGCAGCGGCATCTTCGCGCAAGGCCTGGACGCGCGCGTCAATCTCGGCTTGCCTGCGCAATCCAATCAGCGGTGCATCGCTGTGCGCACCACCCTCGGCCAAAAGGGCTTCGCGCCCTTGTGGCATGGGCGAACGGCCGGAAAAACGATCCAGCAAGGCGCGAAACCGACGCGGGCGCCAGATGTGACGCAGCAGGGCCGCCTTGCGTTTTTCGGTGGTTTTCAGGCCACGGACGGCCGCCAGCAATATGCCCAGATCACCGGTAGCCGCATGCAGATTGTACTGCGACAAAACTTCGTGAAACAGCGCAAAAACTTCGGCATCAGCACGGGCGACATCGACGCCGTCGAACAACTCGTACCCGACCTGATAATACTCAGCCGCTCGGTGCGTGGCCTCTTCCTGCGCGCGAAAAACCTTGCCGGCATAGGTATAGCGCGCTGGTTCAGCGCCATCGTCCATATGCATCTGCACAACAGGCACGGTGAAGTCCGGGCGCAACATGGCCTCGCCCATGACCGGATCATGGGTGGTGAAAGCCCGCGCGCGAATATCTTCGCCATAGAGATCCAGAAGGGTTGCGGCGGGCTGCAGGATATCGGTCTCAACCCGCAAGGCACCGTGGCCTTCGAAGAAGGCAAGAAGCCGTGCGGCTTCACTGCGGATGGCGACTTTGTCAGGCATTTTGCGAGGCCAGAATTGTTTTTATTTCGGCCACAAGTTCAGTACGCTTTACCTCAAACTGAGATGGACGCGATTTCCATTCTTCCAACGTGGCGTTCTCCGCAATCTTCGCACCCAGTATTAGGTCTTTAAGTTGCACAACGCCATTGGCATGTTCATCTGCGCCTTCAATAATCGCAATAGGGGAGCCGCGTTTGTCAGCGTATTTCAACTGGTTACCAAAGTTTTTCGGGTTACCCAAATAAACCTCGGCGCGAATATCGGCCGCGCGCAACTCACCAACCATGGCTTGATAATCCGCCATGCGGTCGCGGTCCATCACCGTAACAACAACTGGCCCGCTTTGGCTTGTTTTGACCCGTCCAGTGGCGACGAGAGCCGCAAGAAGCCGGTCAACGCCAATCGACACGCCGGTTGCAGGCACGGCCTGCCCGGTGAAGCGTTTGACCAGATCGTCATACCGCCCGCCGCCGGCTACCGATCCAAACTGACGCACGCGTCCCTTTTCATCGGTAATCTCAAAGGTTAGTTCAGCCTCGTAAACCGGGCCGGTGTAATAGCCAAGGCCACGCACCACCGAGGGGTCGATCTCCACCTGGTCGGGGCCATAACCCTGAGCAGCCAGCAATTTCGCGATGGTTTCAAGCTCGGCAATCCCATCAAGCCCTGTTTGCGTGTCGCCCACGGCTGCACCGAGATTAGCAAGAGTTGCCTCGGCATCCGCCCCCTTGGACGTCAGAAAAGCTATCACCGGCTCGGCCTGCGCATCCGTCAGCCCCACACCGTCGATATAGGCACCCGAGGCATCCAGCCGCCCCTTGCCCAGCAATTCACGCACGCCGCGTTCGCCCACCTTATCGAACTTATCGATCGTGCGCAGGACCGCCTCGCGTGTCTCGCCTTCTTCCAGCCCCATTACCTCCAAAACACCGTTCAGAACTTTGCGGTTGTTCAGCCGGATGATGTAGTCACCACGCTTTATCCCCACCGCCTCAAGCGTATCGGCCAACATGGCGCAAATCTCGGCATCCGCAGCCATGCTTGCTGTGCCGACCGTATCGGCATCGCATTGATAAAACTGCCTGAAACGGCCCGGACCGGGCTTTTCGTTGCGCCAGACCGGGCCCATTGCATAACGCCGGTAAGGGGTTGGCAGATCATTGCGGTGCTGGGCATAGACGCGTGCCAGAGGTGCCGTCAGGTCATAGCGCAGGGCCAGCCATTTCTGGTCATCCTCTTCCTGCCAGGCAAAAACCCCGGCATTGGGACGGTCAACATCGGGCAGATATTTGCCCAGTGCTTCGACCGTTTCAACGCCCGAACTTTCCAGCGCGTCAAAGCCATAAAGATGATAGACCTCGGCAATCTGCTCGAGCATTTTTTTACGGGTTTCAACCTCGGCACCGAAATAGTCGCGAAACCCTTTTGGGGTCGCGGCCTTGGGGCGCGGTTGCTTCTTTTGCTTGGCCATACTCTGTCCGATCCACTGGTCTTCGCGCGCGGTCTAGCGGATGGGGGGGCGAGGGGCAAGTTTTGAGGTAAAAACCCGGCCTAGCGGTTGTCAACGAGGCAAATAAATTTGCCGTAAACCCAACCGGACGGGCCAGTATAAGACCAATCCTGAATATCGTGCTGGATGATGACCTCGCGCCAACCCTTAGTCTCGACCGGTTCCATTGAGATCACAAAAGTACCCGGATCCAACTTGCCCAGCATTTTACAGCTTGTTGAGCCACAATTTCGCAGCGCTAAAAAGTTGTCGCCGTTTGGATCAAGCTTGCACACGACATATTGTTCACCATCGTAGGCTTGTGCAGCGCCAAATGTCATGGCAAACGCCAAGCCCGCCAAAGCGGTTTTGATAAGTGGCTTCATTTGTATCTCCGTTTTAAGAGCAAGATGGTCAATCGTGCCCAGACCACCTATGAGTTACGTCAATGTAAGGAACATTATGCCCAATATCCGCATCACCCATCTGGAAGAAACCATAGCGCACCTAACCCAAACGGTCGAGGAATTGTCGGACGTGGCCGCCCGTCAGGACAAAGAAATAACCCGCCTGACACGGCTGGTTGAAATGTTGATGCAACGAGAGGCTGCGCGCGAGGCTGAGGCTGGAGGATCAATACCACTGGCGGATCAAAAGCCGCCTCACTGGTAAGCCACGGATCGTCAGATCTCTTCAATGTCCAGCACGCCCGGCAGCGATTTCAACGCCCCTTTAATTTGCGGATTGAGAACAAATTCCTGCCCCAGATCCAAATCGACTTCACCCGGTAGGGTCGGGTCCAGAAGGCACAGCGTAACGCTGCCAGGCCGGACATTTTTGGCGGTTTCGCGGGCGCGTTCCAAAAGTGAGGCAACAGGGCTCAAGGCGCTTACATTGTCCAAAAACAGCTTCAGCGCCATGCCGCCCGCATCGGCCACCACATTGTCAACCGGCGTCACGGAACGCGCCAGCAACTTCAACTGGTCGGCTTCCAAATTGGCCTCGACCTGAACGACCACATTTGCCCCGGCCTCGAGGTGGTCCCGGGCCTTTTCCAGCACGTCAGAAAATATCGTGATCTCATATAGCCCTGTTGGGTCAGACAATTGGGCAAAGGCAAAGCGATTGCCACGGGCAGACTTTCGTTCCTGCCGCCCGGCGACCGACCCGGCCATCTTAGCCACCATCGGTGCGCGCTCGGCGGCTTCGCGAACTTCCTCAAGCGTCATCACGCCCTTTCGCTTCAACGCGGGAAGATAATCGTCCAACGGATGGCCAGACAGGTAAAACCCGATTGCCTTGTGTTCCTCCGCCAGACGTTCGCCAGGCAGCCAGTCATCAACCGGGGACAGGCGCGGTTCGGGCAGATCCTCGCCTGCTTCTCCGAACAAAGATACCTGATCCGAGGCACGCTGTTCGTGAATGGCGGCGGAATAAGAGACTAGCCCGTCCAGCGAGTCAAACACCCGCCTGCGGTTTTTGTCGAGCACATCAAAAGCCCCGGCGCGTGCCAGCATTTCCATTGGCCGTTTACCGATCCGCTTCAGATCAACCCGACGTGCCAGATCAAAAAGCGTCGAAAACGGCTTTCGCCCGCGCCCTTCGGTGATCAGTTTCATCGCCTCCACACCGACATTTTTTAACGCGCCCAGCGCATAGACAACCCGGCCTTCACTAACGGAAAAATGCTCGGTCGAGCGGTTAACGCAGGGCGGCACGATCTCAATCTCAAGGTTGCGCTTCACCTCTTCGGCGTAGACGCCCAGCTTGTCGGTCAGATGAATATCGCAATTCATCACCCCGGCCATGAACTCAACCGGGTGATTGGCCTTGAGCCATGCGGTCTGGTACGAAACCACCGCATAAGCAGCCGCATGAGATTTGTTGAAACCGTAATTGGCGAACTTTTCGAGAAGGTCAAAAACCTCCATCGCCTTTTTCTTTTCAACGCCGTTAGCCAGTGATCCTTCGACGAATTTAGGCCGCTCCTTGGCCATTTCTTCGGCGATCTTCTTACCCATGGCGCGGCGCAAAAGGTCAGCGCCACCAAGGCTGTAGCCTGCCATTTCCTGTGCGATCTGCATCACCTGTTCCTGATAAACGATGATGCCTTGGGTTTCTTCCAGAATATGGTCGATCAGCGGGTGCAGGCTTTCAAGATCGCGCTGGCCGTTCTTGACCTCACAATAGGTCGGGATGTTTTCCATCGGCCCCGGACGATACAGAGCCACCAGCGCAACGATGTCTTCGATACAGGTCGGTCGCATGCGCCTGAGCGCATCCATCATGCCTGAACTTTCCACCTGAAACACCGCAACGGTTTTGGCAGAGCTGTACAATTCATACGTTTTGTCGTCATCCAGTGGGATTGCACCGATGTCGATTTGCACATTTCGCTCTTTTAATAAGTCCAGCGCATTTTGGATCACGGTCAGGGTCTTCAGCCCGAGGAAGTCAAATTTAACCAGTCCGGCCTGCTCAACCCATTTCATATTGAACTGGGTTGCGGGCATGTCCGAGCGTGGGTCCTGATAGAGCGGCACAAGTTCGTCCAGCGCCCGGTCGCCGATCACCACACCGGCGGCGTGGGTCGAGGCGTTGCGCAACAGGCCCTCGACCTGCTGCGCATAGGTCAAAAGGCGGTCCACCACTTCTTCGGCCCGCGCCGCGTCGCGCAGGCGCGGCTCATCCGCCAGCGCTTTTTCGATACTGACCGGCTTAACCCCTTCAACCGGGATCATTTTTGAAAGCCTGTCCACCTGCCTGTAGGGCATCTGCAAAACACGGCCCACATCGCGCACGGCTGCCTTCGACAAGAGTGCGCCGAAGGTAATAATCTGCGCTACTTTCTCGCGGCCATATTTTTTCTGCACATAAGTAATGACCTCTTCACGCCGCTCCATGCAAAAGTCGATATCAAAGTCAGGCATGGAAACCCGTTCGGGGTTGAGGAAGCGCTCAAACAGCAAGCTGTAACGCAGAGGGTCAAGATCGGTGATAGTCAGCGCGTAAGCCACCAGTGACCCAGCACCAGAGCCACGCCCCGGACCCACCGGTATATCCTCATCCTTGGCCCATTTGATGAAATCGGCAACGATCAGGAAGTAGCCCGGAAAGCCCATGCCTTCGATAATGCCCAGCTCAAACTCAAGCCGCTGTTCGTATTCCTCGACCGGGGCAGCGTGCGGGATCACCGCCAGCCGCTCTTTCAGCCCGGCCTCGGCCTGACGTCTGAGCTCTACCACCTCATCATCCGCAAATCTGGGCAGGATCGGGTCGTGCTTTTCAACCTTGAAGGCGCAGCGGCGGGCGATCTCAACAGTGTTTTCCACCGCCTCTGGCAGGTCAGCGAACAAGGTCACCATTTCCTGCTGCGACTTAAAGTAATGCTGCGGCGTTAAGCGGCGGCGTGCTTCCTGCTGATCCACATAAGCACCATCCGCGATGCACAGCAGGGCATCATGTGCCTCATAGAGGTCAGATTCAGGAAAATGCACATTGTTGGTGGCGACCAATGGCAAATCACGTGCATAGGCAAATTCGATGAATGCCCGCTCGCAGGTCTGTTCGCCCTCGGGTAATCCAGCATCACCTGGGTGGCGCTGAAGCTCGATATACAGGCGGTCTGCAAAAGCGACCTGTAAATTGTCCAGAAGCGCAGCGGCCTTATCCTGCTGGCCAGCCAGAATAAGTTGCCCCACCGGCCCATTAGCCCCACCGGTCAGGCAGATCAGCCCCTCACTATGCGCCGAAAGCTCCTCCAGCGTGATCTGAGGCAGGGCACCGTCGCTTTTCAGATAAAGGCACGAATTAAGCTTCATAAGGTTCAGATAGCCGTCCCGCGATTGCGCAAGTAGCACTAGTGGCGCAGGGTCGCGCGGGCGACTGCCGGGCGGGGCCGGGTCAAAGGTCAGGTCAATCTGGCAACCGACAATTGGCTGAACCCCCTCACCTGCCAGTTTCTCAGAGAACTCCAGCGCCGCGAACATGTTGTTTGTGTCGGTCAGAGCCACGGCCCGCATCCCCGAACGGGAGCACAGACCCGCAAGTTTTTTGACCGGTACAGCGCCTTCCAGCAGCGAATATTCGGAATGCAGGCGCAGGTGAATGAATCGGACAGGTTGGGTCATGCGGCAAAGCTACCCGAGCATCACGCCAGAGAAAACGGCGAATTTGACGAAAAATTTACTCTCTGCTGAAAACGCACAAAACACTGCTAGGAAGCGGCGCATTCCGCATGGACCACTTCAAGTCAAAGTACCGGAGGCAAAGGATTTTTAGGTAACAAAACGCGCACCTCCCCTCCTAATTTCGCAATCTCCTCTCATCCCTGTTGATGCTTGGCAAATATTTCGTCGTGAAAAAAAATCTTGCCAGAACGTAAAATCTCGCCTTAGCATGAAGGCTGACCAATCCCGCGCGCTTTCTACGCCGCATCGAAGGCGCGCATAAGGGGGACGAGATTGGTAACGCGGCGGATGAATTCATGAACATAACGTTTCTTCTCAATGGAGAGACCGTGGAGCTGACTGCTGTCGAGCCGACCCGTTCTGTGCTGGACTGGTTGCGCGAGGAACGTGGGTTGAAAGGCACCAAAGAAGGCTGCAATGAAGGGGATTGCGGCGCGTGCAGCGTCATGGTGGCAGATGCACAGGGCGTACGCGCACTGAATGCCTGCCTGTTGATGCTGGGTCAAATGCAAGGCAAGGCGCTGATCACGGTTGAGGGGCTCTCGGGGCCGGAAGGTGAACAGCATCCGGTGCAAAAAGCGCTGGTGGAATATCATGGCTCGCAATGCGGCTTCTGCACGCCGGGCTTTGCAACAACACTCGCCGCCGGGCACCTTAATGGCGAAGAGGATTTCGATACCTTGCTGGCCGGCAACCTGTGCCGGTGTACGGGATACGCTCCCATCATTCGCGCCGCCAAAGCCGCAATGGCTGACCCGGTGCCAGATTGGCTGAATGCAACCCGGATGGGCAAGGGTCCCACCGCAAGCAAGGAGGTGGCCCCGGCCATGCCGGGGTCGGCCGACGCGCTTGCCACCCTGCTGATGCAAAAACCCCATGCAACTCTGGTTGCCGGTGGGACGGATGTAGGCCTTTGGCTAACCAAGGGTCTGAAGGATTTGCACGATGTGATCTTTCTGAGCGGAGTTTCAGACCTTGGTGGCGTGGTGGTGGATGAAGACGGCATTCATCTTGGTTCTGGTTTGACAATCGAGGGGTTTCGCAAAGCCATATCTGATCTTCACCCCCATTTCGCGGCCATGCTAAAACGCTTTGCCAGCGCTCAGATAAGGGGGGCGGCGACCCTTGGCGGCAACATTGCTAATGGCTCGCCCATCGGCGACACGCCGCCGCCGTTGATAGCCCTGAATGCGCGCCTGCATCTGAGGCGCGGTGAGGCGCGACGAAACATCCCGCTGGAAGACTATTTCGTCGCTTATGGCCGGCAAGACCTTGTGGCAGGAGAGTTCATCGAGGGCATCACCATCCCCCGGCAGCCGGACCGGCTGAAGGTCTATAAAGTTTCCAAAAGATTCGATCAGGACATATCTGCGGTTCTTGGCGCCTTTAGTATCGTCGTTGAAAACGGAATGGTGCAATCGGCCCGCATCGCCTTTGGGGGCATGGCCGCCACGCCCAGCCGGGCCGTTGAAGTTGAAAAATCGCTTCTGGGCCAGCAATGGAGCAGGGAAACTATCACGGCCGCAACGGCGTCATTTGCCACAGATTTCTCGCCAATCTCGGACGTGCGCGCCAGCTCCGAATACAGGCTGGAGATCGCCCGCAATATGCTCACACGTGTCTGGCTGGAGGATCAGGGTGAAGTGGTTTCTGTCAGGGAGGTCAGCGCATGAGTGTCAAAGCCCCCCTGCCCCATGACAGCGCAGACCTGCATGTCTCAGGTGCCGCGCGCTATGTCGATGACATACCGGTCCCGGCCAATTGCCTGCATCTGGCCTTTGGCCTGTCGCATGAAGCCCGCGGGGTGATCACCCGCGCCGACCTTTCGGATGTAAGAACAGCTCCGGGCGTTGCTTTGGTGATGAAGGCCACCGACCTGCCTTTTGACAACGATGTTTCCGCCGCTGCCCATGACGAACCACTTTTAGCCATGGGTGAGGTGTTTTACCATTCTCAACCCATTTACCTGGTAGCTGCGGATAGTCACTTAGCCGCGCGCAAGGCTGCCAGGCTGGGCAAGATCACCATTGATCCGCGCCCGGCAGTGCTGAGCATTGATGACGCAATTGCAGCCAACAGCCGTTTCGAAGGCGGACCAGTAATCTGGGAAAGTGGCGACGCCGACGCAGCCATCGCCACTGCCCCACACCAGCTTGAAGGTGTGATTGAAATGGGCGGGCAGGAACATTTCTATCTGGAAAGTCAGGCAGCATTAGCCGTGCCGCAGGAAAACGGCGACATGCTAGTGCATTCCTCAACCCAGCATCCAACCGAAATCCAACACAAGGTGGCCGAGGCTATTGGCAAGCCTATGCACGCGGTCCGGGTTGAAATGCGGCGCATGGGTGGTGGTTTTGGCGGCAAGGAGAGCCAGGGCAACGCTTTGGCCGTTGCCTGTGCTGTCGCTGCAGCGCGTACCGGGCGGCCCTGTAAAATGCGCTATGACCGGGATGACGACATGGTCATTACGGGCAAGCGTCACGATTTCCGCATCAGCTACCGGGCGGGCTATGATGAAGACGGGCGCCTGACCGGGGTCGATTTCACTCAATATGCCCGCTGTGGCTGGGCAGCAGATCTTTCACTGCCTGTGGCGGACCGCGCCATGTTGCACGCGGATAATGCCTACTACATTCCGGCCATGCGCATCACCTCTCACCGCCTGAAGACCAATACGACCAGCGCCACGGCCTATCGTGGCTTCGGCGGACCACAGGGAATGCTGGGGATCGAACGGGTGATGGACCATCTCGCCCACGAAACAGCCCTGGACCCGGCTGAAGTAAGACGCAGGAACTATTATGCCGCCCCCGAAGAGGGCAAAAAGCCGCAACGCAGCCATTACAATCAGGCCATTGAGGATTTTGAACTACACGGAATTGCTGCATCCCTGATGGAAAGTGCCGGGTACGCTCAGCGAAAACAGGCTGTGGCTGATTGGAATGCGCAGAATACTATCCTGAAAAAGGGGTTGGCGTTCAGCCCGTTGAAATTCGGGATATCCTTCACCCTCAGCCACCTCAATCAGGCTGGCGCCCTTGTGCATATTTACCAGGACGGCTCGGTGCATCTGAACCACGGCGGCACCGAAATGGGCCAGGGGCTGAACCAGAAAGTGGCACAGGTTGCAGCCAGTGCTTTTGCCCTTCCGATGGAAGCGATTCGCATCACCGCAACGGACACCGCAAAGGTGCCAAACACTTCGGCAACAGCCGCGTCCTCGGGCTCGGACCTGAATGGAATGGCCGTCGAAGCTGCCTGTGACACCCTGAAGAACCGGCTGGTGCGCTTTCTGTCCAATCGTTGGGACGTGAAGCCAGATCTGGTCAAATTCGCAGACGGTCATGTACAGGCGGGGGACCACAAAATTCCCTTCAGTGAGGCCGCAAAACTGGCCTATGAGGCACGTATCAGCCTGTCTTCAACCGGATTTTATCGCACCCCGAAAATCAACTGGGACCGTATTGAAGGCCGGGGACGGCCATTCCTCTACTTCGCCTACGGAGCGGCAATTACCGAGGTCGTCATTGATACCTTAACAGGCGAAAACCGCATCTTGCGCGCCGACATCCTGCACGATGCAGGCAGCAGCCTGAACCCGGCGCTGGACCTTGGACAGGTCGAGGGGGCCTACGTTCAGGGTGCCGGTTGGCTAACGATGGAGGAGCTTGTTTGGGACGAAAAGGGCCAGCTTTGGACCCACGCGCCATCAACCTACAAGATACCCGCCTGCGCTGACCGACCAGAAGTGTTTAACGTCGCACTTTGGCCCGGTGAAAACCGCGAAAACACCATCCACCGCTCAAAAGCAGTGGGTGAACCGCCGTTCATGCTGGGCATATCAGCGTTTCTGGCTCTTTCGGATGCAGTGGCTTATTGCGGTAATGGCTACCCCGCACTGGACGCCCCGGCAACGCCTGAACGCATTTTAGCCGCCGTCAAAAGGATGCAGGCATGAGCTTTGACCTTGCCTCTCTGACCCGGGCTGTCCAGCTTCACGGTGAAGTCGTCAGAATTGTTGTTGCCAGCGCCGAGGGCTCGACCCCGCGTGAAACCGGCACTGCAATGCTGGTCTGGAAGGATGGGCAGGATGGGACGATTGGCGGCGGCACCCTTGAGTTTCAGGCCACGGAGCAGGCACGCACCATGTTGATGGAAGGACAAATAAGCCGCCTGGAGCGCGTCCCACTTGGCCCGTCGCTTGGCCAATGTTGTGGTGGGGCTGTAACTTTGCTGAGTGAAGCTTTTGACGTGACCTCGGTGCAATCTATTGCAACTAAAGAAGTTTTCAGCAGGCCGACTGGAGAAACACAAGACGCGCCTTTCGCGATTTCCCGTCTGCTGGCCAAAGCCAGATCGCAAGGTATTCCTTCGGCTCCCAGCTTTGTGGAAGGGTGGATGGTTGAACCGGTTGTGAGCAACCCTACCCCTCTTTGGATATACGGAGCCGGGCATGTGGGTCGCGCACTGGTAAATGTGATCACAGATTTACCGGATTTTGTGATCACATGGGTCGACACCAGTGCAGACCGCTTTCCCACAACGCAACCGTCCGGCGTTACGATCCTGCCCGCTGCACGGCCCGAGATGGCTTTGCGTCATGCGCCTGCGAACGCGCACCACCTTATCCTGACGTTCAGTCATGCTTTGGACCTTGAATTATGTCACACAGCTTTAACCCATGATTTTGCCAGCGTCGGGCTGATCGGCTCGGCCACAAAATGGGCCCGTTTTCGCAGTCGCTTACGCGCGTTGGGGCACAACGATACTGAAATCAACCAAATAACCTGCCCAATCGGCGAACCTGCCTTGGGCAAACACCCGCAACAGATAGCCATAGGCGTGGCCGGGGCGCTGATAAAACAAGTGGCAATTAAAAAAACCAACAGGGAAATGTCAGATGACAGAAAGTCAGAGCGAAAAGAAGCCCGCGCTGTTAACTCTTGATGGCCTGAGAAAGGCTTATCCCGGCGTGGTCGCCAACGATGATGTGTCCTTCACAATCAGGCCCGGCGAGGTGCATGCTTTGCTGGGGGAAAACGGGGCTGGAAAGTCCACGTTGGTGAAAATGATCTATGGTCTGGTCAAACCCGATAAAGGCACGATGACGCTTGAGGGGTCTGTATTTACACCGACAAATCCGGCGTCTGCACGCGCCGCCGGTGTGGCCATGGTGTTCCAGCATTTTTCCCTTTTTGACGCGCTGAATGTGGCAGAAAACATCGCACTTGGCATGGACAATCCCCCTGCCCAGCGGGAATTATCAGCCCGGATTAGCGAAGTGAGCGAGGCATACGGGCTACCGCTCGATCCCGCCCGTATCGTCGGGGATCTGTCTGCCGGAGAACGCCAAAGGGTCGAAATCATCCGCTGCCTGTTGCAGGATCCGCGCCTTTTAATCATGGACGAACCCACCAGTGTTCTCACCCCGCAGGAAGTTGAAATCCTGTTCCACACCCTTCGAAAACTGACCGCGGAAGGAACAGCAATTCTTTATATTTCCCATAAGCTTGAGGAAATTAGATCGCTGTGTGAGCATGCCACAATTTTACGTTTGGGCAAGGTTGTTGACACCTGTGACCCACGTGAAAAATCTGCCAGCGAGTTAGCTGAAATGATGGTTGGGGAAAGCTTGCATATCCCAACGCGTGAAGCCGCAGAACCCGGCGAGGTTATTTTAGCGATCAATGGGCTCAGCCAGCCGCCATCCTCGGCTTTTGGCACGGCGCTCAGGAATATATCGGTGGAATTACGCGCTGGAGAAGTGCTTGGCATTGGTGGCGTTGCAGGCAATGGTCAGGACGAGTTTCTGGCGGCCCTTTCGGGCGAGACACTGGCACCCCCAAAGACCATCGCGCTGAATGGGCAAGACGTTGGCCTGCTCACCCCAAACCAGCGGCGCGAACTTGGCCTGCTGGCCGCCCCCGAAGAACGGCTGGGCCATGCCGCAGCCCCAGACATGAGCTTGTCGGAAAATGCACTCCTGACCGGTGCGGTGCGCGAAAACCTGACCTCGCGCGGCTTTCTGAAATGGGGACGTGTTAACGAATTCGCAGAAAAAATCATCGCTGAGTTCGACGTTCGCACGCCGGGACCGGAGAATGCCGCGCGCTCTCTTTCCGGGGGCAATCTGCAGAAATTTGTTATCGGTCGCGAAATTCTACAGCGGCCAAATGTTCTGGTGGTCAATCAACCCACCTGGGGCGTGGACGCAAGTGCCGCTGCCGCGATCAGGCAGGCTTTGCTGGACCTCGCCGCTGGCGGAGCTGCGGTGATTGTCATCAGTCAGGACCTGGATGAGCTAATGGAAATTTCGGACCGGTTCACAGCGTTGAATGAAGGCCGGCTGGCCGAGCCACGCCCAGCGCAGGGGCTGAGCGTGGAAGAGATCGGCCTGATGATGGGTGGTGCACACGACATGCACGAAGCGGAGATAAGCGCATGATACGGCTGGAAAAAAGACCCTCACCCTCAAAAGTCTGGACGTTGGCAACACCGGTTTTGGCGGTACTGGCAACCATGGTTGTCGGCGGGCTGATGTTTGCCATGATGGGCAAAGACCCGTTTGAGACCATTCGCACCATTTTCTGGGATCCGCTGTTTCACGAAACCTTCGGCCCCTATTCACGCCCACAATTATTGGTCAAGGCAGGTCCACTGATCTTGATTGCCATCGGCCTGTCGCTGGGTTTCCGCGCCGGCATCTGGAACATTGGCGCCGAGGGGCAATACATTATGGGCGCCATTGTCGGCGCCGGGGTCGGGCTGGCTTTCTACCCGTCCGAGAGCATCCTGATTTTCCCGCTGATGGTGATTGCAGGGGCATTCGGCGGTTGGGCTTGGGCTATGATACCGGGTGTGCTGAAGGTCAAGTTTGGCACCAACGAAATCCTTGTCAGCCTGATGCTGGTCTATGTGGCCGAAAGTTGGCTGGCCTCCATGGCGCAGGGGCTTTTACGCAATCCCGACGGGATGGGTTTTCCCGGCTCGCGCAACTTGGCACGCGACTTCCCCGCCGCATCAAACCCTGAAATAATCGCCGGGACCGGCATGCATTGGGGCGTGGTGGCGGCATTCATTGCAGTCATATTCGGCTATGTCCTTCTCAGCCGCCACATGCTGGGCTTTCAGGTGCGCCTGACTGGCGAAGCACCACGCGCGGCGCGCTTCTCGGGCGTCAAACCCGCGCGGCTGATCTTGTTTTGCCTGGGCACGTCCGGTGCGCTTGCTGGCATGGCTGGGTTGTTTGAAGTGTCAGGCCCCGCAGGACAGATCAGCATTGATTTCGGCTCGGGCTATGGCTTCACCGCGATAATCGTTGCGTTTCTGGGCAGATTGCACCCAGTTGGCATCCTTCTGGCGGGACTTTTGATGGCGCTGACTTATATTGGCGGCGAACTGGCGCAATTGATGCTGGGCCTGCCCGGGGCGGCGATCCAGTTGTTTCAGGGCATGCTGTTATTCTTCCTTCTGGCGATGGATATCCTATCCAATTATCGCATCCGCCTGACAAAACCGGAGGCCGCATAATGGACCTTTCATCAATCAATCCGATCCTGCTCATCGCAAGCCTGATGGTGGCGGCAACGCCGATTTTGCTGGCAGCCATAGGTGAAATGGTGGTGGAGAAGGCCGGTGTTCTGAACCTCGGCGTTGAGGGCATGATGATCACCGGCGCCGTGGTGGGTTTTGCCATCGGTGTGAATACCGGCAGTCCGGCGCTTGGCTTTGTGGCTGCGGCAATTGGCGGTGCAGCCGTATCGATGTTATTTGGAATACTGACACAATATTTGCTATCAAATCAGGTGGCAACGGGGTTGGGGCTGACCCTGTTCGGGCTCGGGCTGAGCGCCCTGATCGGTAAACCGTATGAGGGTATCAAGTCACCTGTTCTGCAAAAGCTGGATATACCGGTATTGTCGGACCTGCCCATCGTCGGACCAATCCTGTTTGGCCATGATCCGGTTGTGTATTTGTCACTGATCCTTGTCGCCGGCGTCTGGTACGCCCTGAAATACAGCCGGGCCGGGCTGATCCTGCGCGCTGTTGGGGAAAACCACGAAGCAGCGCATGCACTGGGATACAAGGTGATCCGGGTGCGGTTGATGGCGATTGCGTTCGGCGGTGCCACAGCCGGGCTGGGCGGGGCTTATATCAGCCTTGTTCGCGTGCCCCAATGGGTCGAGGGGCTGACCGCAGGCGCAGGCTGGATCGCTCTGGCGATCGTTGTTTTTGCCTCGTGGCGCCCATGGCGGGTTCTATTGGGCGCCTACTTGTTTGGTGGGGTTTCCGTATTGCAGCTCAATTTGCAAGCGGCGGGCCTGGCCATTCCGGTCGAATACCTTTCCATGAGCCCCTATGTCATCACAATCGTGGTTCTGGTCTTTATTTCGGCGCGCGGTCAGCATGGCGCACCGGGATCACTCGGGCGAAGCTTCCATGCGTCAGGATAATCGTCTAGGAAATAATCAACGAAGTAACTGCTCAATTCATCAAGGGAGAGTAATATGAGTGCAATTAAAACAATTCTGACCGGGGCCGTGGTGGCTCTGGGCCTGACGGGCGCTGCAATGGCAGCCGATCCGGTTAAGGTCGGCTTCATCTATGTTGGGCCAGTCGGCGATGGCGGCTGGACCTATGAACACAACGAAGGCCGACTGGCTGTCGAAGAGCATTTCGGTGATGCGGTTGAAACCGTGTTTCAGGAAAGCGTCCCTGAAGGGGCCGACGCCGAGCGCGCCATTACCCAAATGGCCTTGTCAGGTGCGGACCTGATCTTCACCACATCGTTTGGCTACATGGACGCGACACTGGCTGCAGCTGAAAAATTTCCGAATGTGAAGTTCGAACACGCAACCGGCTTTAAAATGGCGGACAACGTCTCGGTTTATTCCGCACGTTTCTACGAAGGTCGCGCTGTTCAGGGCATCATTGCCGGTCACATGACCAAGTCGAACATCATTGGCTATATCGCCTCGTTCCCGATCCCAGAAGTTATCCGGGGCATCAACTCGGCTTATATCCACGCCAAACGCGTGAACCCGGATGTCGAATTCAAGATCATCTGGGCCTACACTTGGTTTGACCCGGCGAAAGAGGCTGACGCGGCCACAGCCCTGATCGACCAAGGCGCCGACGTGATCCTGCAGCACACCGACTCAACTGCCCCTCAGGCAGCCGCTCAGGAAGCTGGTGGGGTTATCACATTCGGTCAGGCATCTGACATGGCCGATTATGGTCCGCTGCCACGTGTTAGCTCGATCATCGACAATTGGGCACCTTACTACATCGCCCGCACACAGGCCGTCATCGATGGCACATGGGAAAGCGTTAATACATGGGATGGCATCGCACCCGGCATGGTTGGGATCGGCGAGATCTCAGATGCTGTTCCCGCCGATGTCCGCGCCGAGGCCGAAGCCCTGCGTGACGCGATTGCCGATGGCAGCTACAGCCCATTCACCGGCCCGCTGAACAAGCAGGACGGCAGCGCCTGGCTGGCCGAAGGCGAAACCGCTGACGATGGCACATTGGCTGGCATGGGTTTTTATGTTGAAGGTATCACGGACGAAATCCCCAACTAATTCGCCTTTAAAACAAGCTTTGTGGCCCCGCCTTTTTGGTGGGGCCTTTTTTTTTGCAAATATTTGCGACGGAAAGCGGACAGGGAGCCGTATAGGAGATAATGGACATATGCAAATACAAGGATAAAGCAAATGAAAACCCCTATTACTCTCACCGCAATCGCATTGGTATTCATGACAGCCCCGGCTTTCGCTCAGAATGTCCCCGGCGCCCATTTCGTTGAAAACTTCGATATGAACGAAGACGGAGTGGTAACTCTGGCAGAGATCAAGGAAAAACGTGGCGAGATTTTCTATATGCTCGATCAGGACGAAAATGGCGTTCTGGACAGCGCCGAATATGATGCTTTTGATGAACTCCGCGCCGCCGACCATGCTCAGCAAGAAGAAGAACAGCAAGGCGGTGGTCAGGGAAATGGCGGTCACGGAAATGGCGGAAAGGGCCAAGGCGGTCAGGGTAACCAGGGCGAAGGCATGACCCGTGAAGTTACCGATCTGAACGGTGACGGAGAAGTTACAGAGGAAGAATTTCTGACCGCTGCCGAAGGCTGGTTCCTGAACAAAGACCGTAACAATGACGGTGTCATCACAACCAAAGATTTTGGTCCTCGCAGAGGTTAATAACTTCCCGTCAGATACTGCACCCTTACCATCTGACAAAATCCAAGGCCCGACATCTGTCGGGCCTTTTTCTTTTTCAACACCTATGGCAAAGGGGAGTATGACTGACTTTCTTGTAATTGGCGGCGGTATCGCCGGACTATCTGCCGGAGCGGCTTTGTCCAAATTGGGGAAAGTCACACTTCTGGAAGGTGAAGATACACTTGGCTATCACAGCTCCGGCAGGTCAGCCGCTTTGTTCGAACCAACATATGGCTCGGCTTCGACCGTCGCACTCAACCGCGCCAGTGCCGACTTTTTTCACACCACCGAAAACCTGCTGTCTCCACGCGGGTTGATGATGGTTGGATTGGATGGTGAGCGGGAAGCCTTTGAGGCTGGCCTGAAACAGATGTCCATGCATGCCATAGGCACGGATGAAGCCTGTGACCTAATTCCGGTGTTGAATCTGGAAGCCGTGACTATGGCAGGATACCACGCTGAGGCGTGGGATATAGATACCGATCTGTTGATGCAGACTTTTGCTGGAAAAATCCGGAAATCGGGCGGAAAGGTTTTGACCGATAGGAAAGTCTCGGCGGTTACACGCGTTAAAGATGGGTGGCAGGTCGTTGCGGCAGGCGAAAGTTTTTACACCCGCATTGTGGTTAATGCTGCCGGCGCCTGGGCCGATCATGTGGCGGTAATGGCGGGAATTACTCCGATCGGCATCCAACCCTTCAGACGCTCAATAGCGCGGGTTTCAGCCCCCACAGATTATGATGTCAGCCGCTGGCCAACCCTGTTTGGGCCAGGGGAAACCTGGTACATGAAGCCTGACGCGGGGTGCCTTCTGGTCTCACCCGCAGATGAGACACCGGTCGACCCGCATGACGCATGGGCCGAGGAATTGACACTGGCAGAGGGAATTGCCCTTTATGAAGAGCGTGTTTCTGTTCCCGTGACACGGATGGTGGCTAATTGGGCCGGCCTGCGCAGTTTTGCACCCGACAGAAACCTTGTGATCGGCCCGGATACCAGGGACGACACCTTCCTTTGGATGGCCGCACAAGGCGGATATGGTTTCCAGACCTCCCCAGCCGCCAGCCGCTTGTTGGCTGATCTTGCCGGTGGTGCTGTATCCGAACTTGACGACGAAAGTCTATCAAACCTGTCCCCCGACCGTTTTGAATAAATCAGGTTTTTGGATGTTAAAATTGGCTTGCCAGATCTCTAACAGTCAATAAAATACCGGTATTCCGGTATTCCAGGAAACTTAAATGGATCATATCCAGATTTCTGCATTTCCGGATTATTGGCAATCCCGGCAGACACGGTTTAACGTGCCCCTTATGTTTACCAAACGCCGCGCCTTCCTGATTATAGCATTTGCTACCTTCGTTGGAATTGTCAGCGGGGGTGTGTGGTCTCTCGCCTACCGTGCTGCGCTCGATCAACTGGCGCAAACCGGCCTAGGTAATCTGACGCTGGCATCAGATCGACTGACGGGTCACCTATTTGGGTACCGTGAACTTGCGGTGGTCCTTTCGGAACATCCGGTACTTAAGGAGCTTTTGACCAACGAGGGCAGCAATGTTGAGGCCAACGAGCTGCTACGAAGTATAGCCGATAAAACCGGTGCGTGGTCTCTGGAGCTCATAAACACTGCGGGTCAAATAGTAGCGGCTTCCTCTCAGGAGCTTACAGAAATTGACACGAAACTGGCGCCCTACAGGCGTGCCCTGAACGGTGCTTTGGGTACAGCCGACCGGGTTGAAACCGGCGATGCTGGCTCACCCAGGCGTCTATTTTCATTTGCCGCACCGGTTTTTGCCGGCGGTGGTCCATCGCGCGGCGCCGTCGTGGCCGAAGTTGATATCTGGCTGTTTGAGCAAAACTGGCCAACCAGTGAAACTGCAGTTTTCTTTGTCAATCAAGCGGGGCAAATTATCGTCTCAAATCGATCCGAGCTGATCTTGCCATCAGGCAATGACGGCGGATTCCCAGGCAATATCAGCAGATTTCAGAATGGGCATGAAATCTGGTCACTGAAGGCTGGTCCGTACTTGCCAACGGAAGCTCTCAAGCTGGTACGGGACCTGCCAGTAGTAGGGCTGACAGCTGAAATTCTGCTGGACACAACTCCGGCACGCCAAAGGGCGGCACTTCAGGCAGCCGCGGCGGCAGCGCTCTGTATGGCATTCGGAGCCTTTCTTTTCGTGGCTGCCGAAAGGCGCCGTAGTCTGGCCGCCAGTCTGGCACAGGAAGAGGCCGCAAATTCTTTACTCGAGGCCCGCGTTGCTCAGCGCACCGAAGCGCTAATGACCGCCAACACCGACCTGTTACGTGAGGTCGGCGAGCGGCGTGAGGCAGAGGCAGCTTTAACAATAGCACAGGCCGAACTGGTTCAAGCCGCAAAGCTAAGCGCCCTTGGGCAGATGAGTGCCGGCATCAGCCATGAGCTCAATCAACCCTTAATGGCTATCCGGACATTCGCGGAAAACGGTTCGGTTTTTCTTGAGCGAAAGGACAAGGTGCAAGCCGAGAGCAACTTCAGGCGTATTTCCGACCTTGCCCGGCGCATGGCCCGGATCATCCAGAATCTGCGGGCGTTCGCACGCAACGAAAACGAGCCAATGACCAAGGTTGATCTGGTGCAAGTAATTGATAATGCTGTGGAGCTAACTCAGGCACGGCTGAAGGCAGATGACATCAAACTTGTTTGGTCGCCTCCGGGAATGCCGGTTTTTGCAACTGGTGGCGAAGTGCGCCTCGCGCAAGTTTTGGTCAATCTGATCACCAATTCAGCCGACGCCATGGCCGGGCAAACCCGGGAAAAAACCATTAACATCAGTATTGAAACCGGTCGCAAATTGACTGTTTCAGTTTGCGACACTGGGCCAGGTATCGAAGATCCCGAAAGGGTTTTTGAGCCATTCTATACGACTAAAGAGGTGGGAAACGCCGAAGGAATGGGGCTGGGCCTTTCCATATCATACGGTCTGGTGCAGAGTTTTGGTGGCAATATTCGATGTGATAACAGCCCGGATTCAGGCGCAACATTCACGATCGAACTGGAATACTGGCCCGCGGAGAAGGCAGCATGACACACCGGGTATTGGTGGTTGACGACGACGCAATGGTGCGTGAAGCATTAGCGCAAACGCTCGTTTTGCATGGGCTGACGCCAGTACCAGCGGCCTCGTATATTGAAGCAAAGGACAATATCACATCTGATTTTCCAGGCGTTGTGCTCAGCGACATTCGCATGCCGGGTAAAGACGGGTTTGCCCTACTCGAATATTCGCGAAGCATCGACGCAGATTTGCCGGTGATCTTGCTAACTGGCGAGGGCGATATTCCCATGGCCGTGCGCGGCATGACCGAAGGCGCATTTGGGTTTTTAGAAAAGCCCTGCGACCCAGGTGAGTTACTGGCGGTAATCGAAAAGGCACTGCGCACCCGGTCACTGGTGTTGGAGAACCGTCAGTTGCGAAGCCGGGTTGAGAACGGGGATGCCGCTGCGCGGCTGCTTACAGGTGCTTCACAACAGGCGGAAGACCTGCGCGAAAACGTGCGCAAAGCAGCCCGTACCCAAGCCGAAGTGCTGATCACTGGCGAACCGGGATCGGGCACTGCGAAAGTTGCTGACGCCATCCACCAGATGTCAAGCGACGCGATGCGACCCTTTATCAAAGTATCCGCTGCCGGACTTGATCGGGCCATTTTGGACGCCAGTGTGGAAAAGGCACGCGGTGGAACCCTCTTTCTGGACGAAGTTGCGGCGCTGGACCCGGCCATGCAATTTGCCTTGCTGGATCTTTTGGAACATTCCCTGCCCACCCGCCTGATCACTGGAACCTACCGCGATATTGAAGCAGAAGGCTTTAATGCTGATCTCTATTATCGGCTGGATATTGTTCGCATCCGAATACCGGCCCTGCGTGAGCGGGTTTCAGACATTCCAATTCTATTTCGCCACTATGTCGCTACCGCGTGCGAACAAGCAGCTTTGCCTGAACCTGAAATCACGCCGGACATTGACGCCCACTTGATGGCACAAGATTGGCCTGGAAATGCCCGCGCCTTAATGAACGTTGCAATGCGCTATGCCATGGGTTTCGGGCTGGAAGGTGGCGAAAAGCCCGAAAATCGTGGGTTAACCGAGCGTCTGGCGCAGGTTGAACGCGCGCTTTTGGTAGAAGCCTTGCGACGCCATAAAGGGGCTGCAAGTGCAGCCGCTCTTGAACTGAAACTGCCGCGCAAAACCTTTTATGACAAGCTGGCACGCCACGGGATTCGCCCTGACAACTTTCGCCCTTGAGCACGGTATATTGTGCGGATTTCCGCACAATTACGCAAATATTTGTGCGAAACTACGCGCACCGCACCTTAGCAATCGGCACCTGATTACGGCTTGAACAGATATATCCTATTGTTTTTAAACATAATACCCGATCGGCCTAAAGCATGATTTCTTTTTCTTGAGTGGCAGGCAAAACTGGTCCCCTATGCGTGAGTGCGCCTTTGTTGGCGACAAATCTATATCAGTCTGGGAGGACACATCATGAAGATCGTAACCATGGCCGCAGCGGCTCTGGCACTGGGCGTCACAGCAAATGTGGCAAATGCCAGCTGTGAAGACGGTGAAATTGTCATCAAGTTCAGCCACGTCACCAACACAGATCGCCACCCGAAAGGCATCGCGGCAACATTGCTGGCCGAACGGGTGAACGCCGAAATGAACGGATCGGCCTGTATGGAGGTCTACCCGAACTCGACCCTCTATAACGACAACCAGGTTCTGGAAGCGATGCTGCAAGGCGATGTCCAGCTGGCGGCCCCTTCCTTGTCCAAATTCGAAGCCTTCACCAAGCAATTCCGCATTTTTGACCTGCCCTTCATGTTCAAGAACATGGATGCTGTTGATGCGTTCCAAAACTCCGAAACCGGTCAGGCGATGAAAGAAAGCATGACCCGCCGTGGGCTTTTGGGTCTGGCCTTCTGGCATAACGGGCTGAAGCAATTCTCGGCCAACGTACCGCTTGAAGCGCCGACCGATGCCGCTGGTCTGAAATTCCGGGTACAGCCTTCGGACGTGCTGGTTGCGCAAATGGAAGCCCTTGGCGCCAGCCCGCAGCCGATGGCGTTTTCGGAAGTTTACGGCGCCCTGCAAACCGGCGTTGTCGACGGGCAGGAAAACACCTGGTCGAATATCTACGGTCGTAAATTCTTTGAGGTACAGGCCGGTGTGACCGAAACAAACCACGGGATCATCGACTACCTGGTGGTAACCAATGTTGACTGGTGGGAAGGTCTGGATGCCGACATTCGCGACCAGCTGGATACTATCCTGAAGGAAGTAACCCAAGCGCGCAACGGCGAAGCCTTTGCAGTCAACGAAGACGCCAAACAGGCGATTATTGATGCCGGTGGTGTGATCCGTACGCTTTCAGCTGATCAGCGTTTTGCCTGGGTTGAGGCAATGATGCCAGTCTGGGAGCAATTTGAAGGTGACGTGGGTGCCGACAATATCGCGGCAGCACAAGCCATCAACGCGCAGCACTGATTTGCTTGTGTAACCAGTACGGTCGTTTATTGGCCAGGCGGGCCATCGTGCCCGCCGAACAACATAGCACGGCCCATACCCTTGGGCCGTGCCAAGCAAAAACCGGATCAACCGGCCGCCATGGGAGGGACAGATGAGTACGCATTCCGACACACGCGCAGGGTTTGAGGAAACGGTGATCGCCGTGCTCCTTGGGCTTATGGCGATACTCACCTTCATAAACGTGGTTTTAAGATATCTTTTTAATGCCTCGCTGATCTGGGGGCTTGAGGTCGTTTTGATCCTGTTCGCGTGGTTGGTTCTGTTCGGGGTCAGCTATGGGGTAAAAACTACCGCACATTTGGGCGTCGATGCATTAACCAACCTGCTGCATCCAAGCCTGCGCCGGGTGGTCGCGCTTTTCGCCGCAACCCTGTGCATCGCATATGCATTTTTACTTACAAAAGGCGCCTGGGATTACTGGGCGCCGTTCGCTGAATTACCACCTACCGAAGGGCGTTGGTTCCCGCTGGGCTTTGACACGGATGCACGCGGGCGATCCTTTTACATCACCGATCAGGTACCCATGCCGGGATTCTTGCGCTTTCTTGAGGACCTGATCAATTACGGTGACGAATACGATAAACTGCCAAGGGTCATACCCTATGCAATCCTGCCCATAGGTGCTGGTTTGCTGCTTTGGCGGTTCTTACAGGCCACTTGGGCAATCTGGACCGGGAGCCAGGACAGCCTGATTGTCAGCCACGAAGTTGAAGACGAAATCGAACAAATCCAATCTGACGAGCAGGAGAGCTAACAATGGATGTCCTTTTCCTTTTCGTCATGGTGATCGGCTTCATGCTGATCGGGGTGCCCATCGCTGTTTCGCTGGGCCTGAGCTCGATCATTTTCCTGCTGATATTTTCCGAAACCTCGCTGGCCTCGGTCGCGCAGAGTTTCTATCAGGCCGAGGCCGGGCATTACACGTTGCTGGCCATTCCGTTTTTCATCCTTGCCTCCAGTTTCATGTCCACCGGCGGCGTGGCCAAGCGCATCATTCGCTTTTCCATCGCCGTGGTCGGACATTTCCGCGGCGGGCTGGCGATCTCAGGCGTTTTCGCCTGTATGATGTTCGCCGCCCTTTCAGGCTCCAGCCCCGCCACCGTGGTCGCCATTGGTTCGATCGTGATCGTCGCCATGCGGCAGGTTGGGTATACCAAGGACTTCGCTGCCGGGGTAATCAGTAACGCCGGTACGCTTGGCATTCTGATCCCTCCATCTATCGTGATGGTAGTCTATGCCAGCGCTGTAGAAGTTTCCGTCGGCCGGATGTTTCTTGCCGGCGTTATTCCCGGCATTCTGGCAGGCACCATGTTGATGATCGCAATCTATATAATAGCCACGATCAAAAACATGCCCAAAGGCGAATGGGCGGGGTGGCGGGAAATATGGGAGAGTTTTGCTGACGCGGTCTGGGGCCTGTTACTGATCGTGATTATCATGGTTGGTATTTACGGTATTCCCGGCGTCACCAAAGCATTGTTCACCCCAACCGAGGCTGCTGCTGTTGCTTCGATATACGCCTTTATCGTTGCCACTTTCATCTACCGCGACATGGGGCCGCTGGCGGCACGTGACGGGGAGGAGAAAATAAGCCTCCTGAAGAAGCCGCAGGCGCTGATAACTGCGTTTTTTCATCGCGACACGCGTAATACTCTATTTGAGGCCGGACGTTTGACCATCACCCTGATGTTCATCATCGCCAATGCGCTGATCCTGAAACATGTGCTGACGGACGAACAGATTCCGCAAAGTATCGCTAATGCCATGCTGTCGGCTGGCTTTGGTAAGATCATGTTCCTGATCGTGGTCAATGTGATCTTGCTGATCGGTGGGCAATTCATGGAGCCATCGGGGCTGATCGTTATCGTGGCGCCTTTGGTCTTCCCAATCGCCATCGAGCTTGGCGTTGATCCGATCCATCTGGGCATCATCATGGTGGTTAATATGGAGATTGGCATGATCACCCCACCGGTGGGCCTGAACCTGTTTGTCACCTCAGGGGTGGCCGGTATGCCGATGATGCGCGTTGTGCGTGCCGCCTTGCCTTTCCTGGCGGTGCTGATGGTTTTCCTGGTCATGATCACATATATACCATTCCTGTCGACCTGGCTGCCAAACCTGATGATGGGACCTGAGATTATAACCCATTAAACCTTTGGGTTTCGCCGGGCTTGCGCCCGTCGACCGGGCGAGGGGGCGCTGCCCCCTCACACTCCCCCGGGATATTTGGGCAAGAGGAAGAGCAATTTCCTCGGTGGTTATCACCTGGCGGGGCGGCTAAAATGCCGAATTGGCTGGAACCGGAGAACTTGAATGATACAGGTTTTGACAGAGTGGAGCGAGTTTGTTGCTGCTTTTGTCATCTTCTTCGTTTCTCACAGATTGCCCCTTCGTCCCGAGATTAAGGGTTGGGTCGGCCGACAGATCGGAGCCGGTGGATTTACTCTGATCTATTCGTTGATGTCTGTTGCGGTGCTCAGCTGGGTGATCATTGCCGCCGGACGCGCACCGTATGTCGAGCTTTGGGGACAGGCAATCTGGATGAACCATGCAGCTTTGGCACTGATGGGGGTGGCAACACTTTTGTTTGCGCAGGCCATAGGACGCCCAAACCCACTGTCGTTCGGAGGTCTTGGCAACCACCGTTTTGATCCGGCAAATCCCGGTCTGATCGGTTGGACCCGCCACCCGTTGCTATTGGTACTTGGTCTTTGGGCGCTGGCGCATGTTCTGCCGAACGGCAACCTTGCCCATGTCCTGATGTTCGGCCAATTCGCCATGTTTTCTCTTATTGGGCAGCGCATCATCGACCGGCGAAAAAAACGCCTTTTGGGCGAAGTAGAATGGGCGCGACTGGCAGCAACAAGGCGGCAGGCTGGATTCACCGTGAACGGTTTTGTTCGCATGTTGGCAGGTGTGGCGCTCTACTTGTCTTTGGTTTACGCCCACAGGCCTGTTATTGGTGTCGACCCGCTTGGTTTCTAGCAAAGCGTGGCAGAATTACAGGGAGCAAACCAGCAAAACGCTTGTTATCTTGGGGCAAAGTGACTCATTTTCCTTTGCGCACAAACAGAATCCCCCTAATGTGATCTGATACAAAACTAACAGGGAGAAAAAAATGAACGTGCTGTCAAAGCTAACTTCGGTATCCGCCTTTTTGCTGGGTCTGGCAATTGCCGGGTCTGCCAGCGCCGCTTGCGAACGTGGGACACTGGACGATCGCTTCTGCGATGTAGACGGTGACCTGATCGCCGATATTCCAACTGATTCCAGCGAGTGGCTGGACCCTGACACACTGATATTTGCGTACACACCGGTTGAAGACCCCGCCGTATATAAAGAAGTATGGTCTGAATTCCTCGCCCATCTGGAAGCAAAAACCGGAAAAGACGTTGTATTCTTCCCGGTTCAGTCAAACGCAGCGCAGATCGAAGCTATGCGTTCAGGCCGCCTGCACATTTCCGGGTTTAACACCGGATCAAACCCGCTGGCCGTGAACTGCGCAGGTTTCCGTCCTTTCACCATCATGGCGTCTCTTGACGGTAATTTTGGCTATGAGATGGAGATCCTGACGTATCCGGGTTCGGGCATCGAAAGCGTGGAAGACATCAAAGGTGGTCAGCTTGCCTTCACCTCGCCGACCTCAAACTCGGGCTTCAAGGCGCCTTCAGCGATCCTGAAGGGTGACTACAACATGATCCCGGATCGTGATTTTGAGCCGGTCTTCTCGGGCAAGCACGACAACTCGATCCTTGGCGTTGCGAACCAGGACTACCCTGCAGCTTCCATCGCTAACTCGGTTCTGAACCGGATGATCAGCCGTGGTGTTGTTACTGAAGATCAGGTGATCTCGATCTACAAATCGCAAACCTTCCCGACCACAGGCTTTGGTGTTGTCTACAACCTCAAGCCTGAACTGCAAGCCGCAGTGCAGGATGCGTTCTTCTCATTCGAGTGGGAAGGCACCAAACTGCAGGAAGAGTTTGAGAAGTCGAATGAAGGTCAGTTCCTTCCTATGAACTACAAAGATTTCTGGGAAGTTATCCGCAAGATCGATACAGCCAACGGCGTATCCTACGCCTGCGAATAATCTGACAATAAACATAAAATGCGGTGGTCCGGTGCGTCCGGGCTACCGCTATAATAATTTAGGGGTAGGGAATGCTGCGTTTAGAGGGTTTGGACAAGACATATGCGACCGGAGACCGGGCGCTGAAAGCAGTGGATCTGGAGGTGCCCAAGGGGCAGGTTCTGGCGCTGATCGGCCCGTCGGGGGCGGGTAAATCAACAATGATCCGGTGCATCAACCGGCTGGTAGAGCCCACAGGCGGCAAAGCCCATCTTGATGACGTGGAGCTGACCACACTCTCTTCAGCAGCCCTGCGTCGCGAGCGTCGCCGCATGGGGATGATATTTCAGGAATATGCGCTGGTTGAACGACTGACGGTGATGGAAAACGTCCTGTCCGGCCGTCTTGGCTATGTGGGCTTCTGGCGTTCATTCCTGCGCAAGTTTCCGCAAAAGGACGTGGATGAGGCATACCGCCTGCTGGACCGCGTTGGCCTTTTGCACATGGCGGATAAACGCGCCGATGAACTTTCGGGTGGACAACGCCAGCGGGTGGGCATCTGCCGCGCTTTGATACAAAACCCGGCGCTGTTGCTGGTGGATGAACCCACCGCGTCACTGGACCCAAAAACCAGCCGCGAGATCATGCGCTTGATCGTAGAAATGTGCCGCGAGCGCGAATTGGCGGCGATTATCAATATCCATGACGTAGCATTGGCTCAAATGTTTGTGGAGCGCGTGGTGGGGCTGGAGCTTGGCGCTCTGGTCTTTGACGGATCACCCGAGGAACTGACCCCGGATGTTCTTACACGCATTTACGGCGAGGAAGACTGGGAAGCAACGATTGAGACCATAGATGAAGACGACGAGGACGAGGCATGACCGGCCCCTCTGTCTCGGAACTTGACACAATTATTGGCAATGGCTGGAAGAAGCCGCCATTAATCAAGCGCACATGGCTGCGCTGGGGGCTGCTGATTTGTGGTCTGGTCTATCTGGTCCTTGCCATCAACTCGGTCGAGGTCAACTGGTCACGCGTCTACGAAGGGCTGGACCGTGGAGCCAAGTTTGTTGGGGCCTTCACCCATCCCGATTTTGTCAGCCGCTGGACAGATATCCGTGAGGGTATGCTGGAAAGCATCATCATGACCATTGCGTCATCGGTTGTCGGCATAGCCATCTCGATCCCCATCGGGCTTGGTGCTGCGCGTAACATTGCCCCCCTGCCCGTCTATATGGTTTGTCGCGGCATTGTCGCCGTCAGCCGGGCGCTACAGGAGATTATCGTTGCCATCCTGCTGGTGGCAATCTTTGGCTTTGGCCCACTGGCCGGGTTCCTGACCCTAAGCTTTGCCACGATCGGCTTCCTGTCCAAATTGCTGGCAGAAGATATCGAAAGCATGGACAAAGTTCAGGCCGAGGCTATCAAGGCTTCTGGTGCAAAATGGTGGCAGTGGATCAACTACGGGGTGCAACCGCAGGTCATGCCACGCCTGATCGGTCTTTCGATGTACCGGGTTGATATCAACTTCCGTGAAAGCGCCATTTTGGGTCTGGTGGGCGCGGGCGGTATCGGGGCAACCCTGAACACCGCCTTTGACCGATATGAATACGATACCGCTGCCGCAATTCTGATAATGATTATTCTGATCGTTATGGCACTGGAATATCTGTCAGGGATTATCAGGGCGAGGGTTCAGTAATGGTTAGCATCAAAAAATCTGACGGCACCCAAATCTGGCGCCGCCGTACCCAGGGCGAAAGCATGGTGCGTTGGTTCGGCTGGCTGCTGGGTGTGGCTGTATTCGTCTGGGCCTGGAATTATATTTCAGAAGCAACCACGTGGTTCTTCGTTTGGGATGCCCCACGCATTGCGGGCGATATCCTCAGCCGGGCCACTCCACCACGCTGGACCTACATGGAAAAGCTTTGGGAACCGATCTGGGACACGCTGAATATCGCAACACTGGGAACCATAGCGGCTTTGGTCATGGCGGTGCCGGTGGCCTTTCTGGCGGCGCGCAACACCACGCCTTCCAAACTGTTCATCCGGCCTATTGCCCTCCTGATCATTGTTTCGACGCGCTCGATCAACTCACTGATTTGGGCTCTGTTGCTGATTGCCATTATCGGTCCCGGCGTTTTTGCCGGAATCGTCGCCATCTCGATCCGCTCGATCGGCTTCTGTGCCAAGCTGCTTTATGAGGCCATCGAAGAGATTAACGAAGTGCAGGTCGAGGCGATTACTGCCACTGGCGCTGGCAAGCTACAGACAATGGTCTACGGCATTGTTCCGCAGATCATGCCTGCTTTCGCCGGTATCGCGGTCTTTCGCTGGGATATCAACATCCGCGAAAGCACAGTGCTGGGGCTGGTGGGGGCTGGTGGTATCGGCCTTCAGCTTTCTTCGTCCCTCAATGTTCTGGCATGGCCGCAGGTAACGCTGATCTTGCTTGTAATTCTGGTCGCAGTTGTTCTGGGCGAGTGGGTTTCCGCAAAGGTTCGGGGTGCGATTATCTGATGAATTCCGACGCGGCTTGGGCGTTCGACGCCTATGAAGCCGTGCGTGCACGGCTTCCAGAAACCACATACCCGACTATATCACGCCAAGTTGATCATCTTGGTGACCTCAAGGATGAAGTCGACGTTTACCTGCTGGATGCGTTCGGGGTTTTGAATATCGGCGAAACCGCAATTTCCGGCGCGCCCGAGCGCATCGCGGAGCTGCAGCAAGCAGGCAAGCAGGTTATTGTGGTCTCTAACGCGGCCTCGGTCCCCAAACGAGTTTTGTTGGAGAAGTACGCAAGACTTGGGTTTTCCTTTGCGCCTGAAAATGTGCTTTCCAGCCGCGAAGTGTTGCTGTCAGCATTAGGTGATATGCATTTGGGCCATATCGGCATGATGGGGCTTGAGGCCTATGGACGTGAGGATCTGGAAAACCTTGATTTCTCCTTCCTGACGGATGACCCGGCGAGTTTTGACAAAGCCGACAGCTTTGTCCTGATGGGCGCAGGCAAGTGGAGTGATGTCCAACAGACGTTACTGGAAAATGCCCTGATACGGCGCGCGCGTCCGCTTCTGGTCGGCAACCCCGACATAGTTGCCCCGCGCGAAAACGGACTATCGCGGGAGCCGGGATATTTCGCCCACCAGCTTGCCGATCGCACCGGGGTAGAACCGCAGTTTTTCGGTAAACCCTATGGGAACGCTTTTGACATGGCTCTGGCTAAGGTTTCAAACGTGGATAGGTCACGGATAGTGATGGTCGGAGATACACTGCACACAGATATTTTGGGTGGACAGGCGGCTGGTGTGACAACAGCCCTGATCACCCACCACGGGGCCCTGAAGGGATTGGACGTGGATGAAGCGATCAAACGCTCAGGGATTACACCTCATTACATAATGCCAGATCCGTAAAGTATTAGTACCAGTTTTGGCTAGCAACTTGGCAGGGGTAAAAAATAAAGGCTAGAAATCAGCGTCATTTAGCTGTGGTCTGGTATTTTTTGTTGACTCATTGTCGCAGGGTATTCACCCTGACCCGGTGAGGATTTACCAACTGTAAAAAGTTAGGTCCAAAGCAGACGCGTATTCGGGGAGATTGCAAAGCAAAGACCCCCTATGCACAACGATGACAAGGCCTTTCGTGTCATATGACCGACACACAAGGCTTACAAAAGATAAGGAGCGGGCCAAACCGCTTCGATTAAACCCAAGAAGGAGAGGAAAATAAATGAAATCATTATTTTATTCAAGCGTTGCTTTGGTAGCGCTGACAGGAGCGGCTAGTGCCGCGTCTTGTCCGGCGGTTACCGTCGCTGACATGATGGGGGTCGCTGCTGGCGAGCACCGTCAGCAATATGAACTGGCCGAGTATGAGGCAGCCGCTGGTTGCACCATGGAATACAGCGCCAATCCGGACGCTGCTGAAATGAATGGTCGCATTCAGGGTAACCCTGAAATGCCGGATTTGGCCGACCGTCTGCCCAGTGAGCCACTTGTTGTCGTGCCATACGAGCAAATCGGCGCTTATGGCAACACGCTCGATATCATCTCGAACGCGACCGAGGCCGGCACATCTGACATGATGTCTGTGCGTCACGTAAACTTGGTGCGGTATTCGGATGACCTTGAAACGATTGTTCCTAACGTCGCCAAGAGCTGGTCGTGGAATGATGACTTCACCCAGCTGACATTCACCCTGCGTGCAGGTCACCGCTGGTCAGATGGCGCGCCGTTTACCTCGGCAGACATCAAATTTTGGCATGACAACCTGATGCTGGACGAAAATGTCATCGCATCTACCAAAGACTACGTTCTGGTCGGCGGTGAGCGTATGACCGTTGATACCCCTGACCCGCAAACGGTTGTCTTCAACCTGCCAGCACCCAAGCCTGGCCTGTTGTCACACTTTGCCAACCACTATGCGCAAGGCTTCCAGCCGATGCACTTCCTCGGTCAGTTCCACCCGGACGTCGACCCGAATGCTGATGCAAATGCACAGGCACTCGGCTTCGAAACCGGCTATGACGTGATCAAAGCCTATTATGGCTCATCAGACTGGATGGATACGCCGACACCGATGCTGGGCAACCCAGACAAAGTTGCAGGCATGCCCGCAGCGGCCCATCCGACACTGGAAAGCCATATCGTGATCGCGGAAAGCACCGAAGGGCGCCATTTCGTGGCCAACCCTTACTACTTCAAGGTGGACACAACCGGTCAGCAATTGCCCTATATCAGTGAGCACGACGAGACCTTCGTCACAGAAACCGAAGTTCGGGTTCTGAAGCTGGTTAACGGCGAAGTCGACTATAAGACGCAGTCACTGTCGCTTGAAATGGCACCGATCCTGCTGGATGGCGCAGAGGCTGGTGACTACACCGTCGATATGCGCCCGGTTATCTCTAACCCGAGCCTTTCGTTCAACGTGACTAGCGAAGACGAAGAAAAGCGTGCGATTTTCGCTGACGTTCGTTTCCGCGAAGCCATGTCTGCGGCGATGAACCGGGATGAGATGAACGAAGTTGCGTTCTTTGGCCTTGGCACACCGACACAATACGTCGCTCTGTCGCCTGCTCCGGGCTGGATCAGCCAGGATCTGCTGGACTACAACATCGCCTTTGACCAAGATAAAGCCAATGGCCTGTTGGATGAGATTGGTCTGGTTGATCAGGACGGTGACGGTTTCCGTGACCTGCCTTCCGGCAAACCGCTGGTTCTGAATCTGCAGTACGCTACCCAGGAGTTCTCGGCCAAAGTGGCTGAACTTGCTGCGCAGCATTGGTCAGATGTGGGTGTTAAAACCACGGCCAAAGAAGTTACCGCGGATGAGTATCGTTCGGCACAATCGGCCAACCAGCTGGACATTGGTGCGTGGAACAAATCCATGCCACTTGCGGTTCTGATGGGCAACAACGAGCTGTTCAAGCCACCGTTTGAAAACTACTTTAAACACCGGACCGGTATGCTTTGGGCCGAGTATGTTGAAAGTGGCGGAGAACGTGGTGTAGAGCCTCCGGCTTACGTTGGTGAAATGTCTGCAGACATTGATGCGTTCCAATCCGCACCTCCGGGTTCGGCCGAAAGCGCAGAAATCGGCGCTCGCATGGTGCGGACAATGGTCGAAAGCCAGCTGTTCCTGGGCACTGTCATGGCGGTTGCGCCGACATTCCACCGCAATGCTGTGAAGAACATGCCACAGTTCATGACAGCGTCTTACGATTATTACTGGGCTTACCCTTACCGGGGTGACCAGTGGTCGCTGGACGACTAAGCGTCTGATCTGAACACAAAAAAATAGCTACGGGCGGAGAATTCCCGCCCGTAGCACACAAAAGAATAAGACCAAAAATGGTCACTTGAATACCCATGGGGGGTGAGATGTTCCAATTTACCAAATTCGCTGTGACTCGTGCTGCGCTTGCAGTGCTGACCTTGCTTTTGGTTTCCTTCATTGTCTTCTCTTTGATGGAACTGGTGCCGGGTGACTGTGCTGAGCGTTACATCGCTTTCAAGAACACGCAGGGTGCTGTCATCACTATGGCTGACATCGAGGCTGAGCGGGTGCGCCTGGGTCTGGACCGTCCTTATGTGGAACGGTGGGGAAAATGGGTCATAAACGCCTTTCAGGGTGATTTTGGGGATAGCTGCATCCTGAGACTGAATATTTCCCAGCTACTGGGGCAAAAATTCTGGATCAGTCTGGGCCTGTGTATCTCGGCGCTGGTACTTGCCTATCTCATAGCCATTCCCGTCGGCATTCTTGCCGCGACCTCAAAAAACGCCACATTGAATAATTCACTGCGCCTGATTTCTTATCTCGGGCTGGCGCTGCCAAACTTCCTGTTGGCCTTGATGATCATGCTTTTTTCAACCATGGTTTTCGGGAACTCGCTTACGGGGCTATTCTCAAAAGAATTCCGCGATGCCGCCTGGTCTTATGAAAGGGTCATGGATTTCCTCGGCCACGCGTGGCTACCGATTTTCATCTTAGGCTGGTCGGCAACAGCTTTTGCCATTCAGACCGTGCGCGCTCTGATGTCCGATGAAGTCGGCAAGCTTTATGTCACCGCTGCCGCCGCCCGTGGGGTGTCCGGAAGACGATTGCTTTTACGCTACCCTGCGCGACATGCGCTCAGCCCGATCATTAACTCTCTGGGTTTCGACCTGAACCGGATCTTTAACGAATTGCCGGTTGTGGCGCTGATCCTGACCCTGACCGAGGCCGGATCGCTACTGATTGACGCGCTGGCGCGCTCAAACGACCAGCAGCTTGCCGGCGCAATCATCTTCTTGCTGACGGGTTCGATCGTCACCATCAACTTCCTGACGGATATTCTGCTGGCCATCGCGGACCCGCGCGTTCGTCGCAGCATCATGGGGTGAGCGCTATGACTGACCAAACAAACAATATCTCAACCTCTGACCAGAAACTTAAAGAAGCTTATTTCACAGCTTCCCAGGGGCAGTTGATCTGGCAGCGTTTCAAAAAGAACAAATCGGCCCTTATCGGTGCCTGGGTTCTGATCATTCTTATACTCTCAGGCATGTTTGCGCCGTTCCTGACGCCCTATGATCCCACTATCGGCGGGCGTGATGAGAATTACATGAACGGCGCGCCAGAGATCCCGCAATTTTGCGATGACAACGGCTGTTCGTTCAGGCCATTCATTTACACCACCGAGCGGACCCGGAGCATCCAGACCAATTTTCGCTGGGTAACCGAGCTGAAAACGGGTCTTGAGGACCGCCGTTATGTGCATTTCTTCGTCGAGGGTTCGGAATACACCTTTTTTGAATTCAACGTGAACCTGCCCGGCAAGGCGTTGGATTTCCGCGTACCTGGCCTGACTTTCGACACACATCTGTTTGGGGTGGATAAGGGTCAAATTCACCTGTTTGGTACCGACAGCACCGGCAAGGACATCTTCTCGCGCACCTTCGCGGCCATCAATACATCAATGGCGGTGGGCACGATCGGGGTTTTCATTGCCTTCTTCATGGCTTTGGCCATTGGGGGCATTGCCGGGTATTACGGTGGCTGGATCGACTCGACCCTGCAAATGATAACCGACACGGTGCGAACGATCCCTTCAATCCCGCTATTCATGGCGCTGGCAGCCTTCATCCCGGACACCTGGAGCGCGGAGGCTCGATTTTTCTTCATCTCACTGGTGTTGGGGCTAATCAACTGGCCAACGCTGGCACGACGAATACGAACGCACTTGTTGACGGAACGAAATCAGGAATACGTGCTGGCGGCCCAGCTTTGCGGTGCAAAACCCCGCCATGTGATCCGTAAACATTTGTTGCCCAGCTTCACCTCATACATCATCGTCGATCTGGTGATTTCCTTCCCCTATATGGTGCTGTCTGAAACAGCGCTAAGCTTTATCGGTCTTGGTCTGAAGGACCCGGTTAACTCCCTAGGCGTTATGTTGCAAAACGTGACCTCGGCAGATGTATTGCTGAACTACCAATGGTATTTCATTCCGGTCCTCTTCTTTATCACGCTCGTGTTGGCTTTTGTGTTCGTCGGTGACGGACTGCGTGACGCCGCCGACCCCTATTCGGATAGCAAAAAATGACGCGGCTTATTGATGTAGAAAACCTGACCCTGCAATTTGACACCGACGAGGGCCGGATCACGGCGGTCGACAATGTCTCATTCACTCTGGAAGCGGGCGAGGTGATGGGGCTGGTGGGCGAAAGTGGCTCGGGTAAATCCGTGACCGCCAAGTCACTGATGCGGCTCAATGCCTCAAACGCGCATTATGGCCCCGACACCAATATTGCCATGCACCTTGATAGCGGCACGGTCGATATTATGAAGCTTAAGGGTGCAAAAGAACTAGAGGTCGTGCGCGGTGGCGCCATCTCGATGATCTTTCAGGAGCCCATGGCAAGTTTTGCGCCTGCTATCACCATCGGCGCTCAGATGGTTGAGCAGCTGTTGATCCACACAGATATGAATGCCAAACGCGCCAGCGAAGTCTCGATCGAGATGCTGGACCGTGTGGGGATTTCTGACGCTTCAACCCGATTCAAACAATATGCGTTTGAGCTTTCGGGTGGCATGCGTCAGCGGGCGATGATCGCAATGGCGCTTTCCACCAATCCGAAGCTTTTGATCGCTGATGAACCGACCACAGCGCTGGATGTTACCATTCAGGCGCAGGTGATCGACCTGATGAAAGACCTCGTGAAGGAATTTCACATGGGGATCATTTTCATCACCCATGATCTCGGCGTCATAGCTCAGACTGCCGACAAAGTGGCGGTGATGTATCTGGGCCGCTTGGTGGAACAGGGCGAAGTGCGCGATGTGATCCGAAACCCGGCTCATCCCTATACAAAGGGGCTGATTGCAGCCCTGCCCCAGCTTGATGATCTTGATCAGCCACTCACACCGATCCCCGGTGATATCCCTTCACCGCTTGAACGCCCGCCGGGCTGTGTGTTCAACACCCGTTGTCCATCAAATCTTGGCGCGGTTTGCTCGTCAGAGATTCCGAATTTCCTGGATGTATCCGAGGGCCATCAGGCCGCCTGCCATCTTTACCGTGAAGGGGAAGCAAAATGAGCGAAGATATTCTGATCTCTGCCCGCGACCTTTCGGTGCATTACCCATTGAGCAAGAAAAACCCGTTTGGGCCACGGCCAGTGGTCAAAGCGGTTGAGGGCGTCAACCTCGACATCGAAAAAGGCAGTTTTTGGGGGCTGGTTGGTGAAAGTGGCTCGGGTAAAACCACGCTTGGGCGTGCCTGCCTGAAGGCGGCCCCAATCGCACGTGGCTCGGTCAAATATACCGATGAAGATGTGTCATATGAACTGACCATGATCGACAAGGAAGACCTGAAGGAATACCGCAAACGCTCGCAACTGATCTTTCAGGATCCCTATGCAGCGCTCAGCCCTCGCATGACGGTGCGCGACATTATCGCCGAGCCGCTTGAGGTGATGGGCCTGACCAAAACCCGTGAGGAAACGGATGAGCGCGTGCGCGAGATTGCTGCAAAGTGCCGGTTGAACCTTGAGCATTTGCGCCGCTTCCCGCACGCCTTCTCGGGCGGTCAAAGGCAACGCATCTCGATCGCCCGCGCTTTGGTTTCAAAGCCGCATTTCGTAGTGGCCGATGAAAGCGTTGCGGCGTTAGACGTATCTATTCAGGCAGACGTTCTGAACCTTCTGAAGGATATTCAGAAGGAAATGGGCCTGACCTTCCTTTTCATCAGCCATGACCTTTCAGTGGTGGCTCATGTCTGTGACCACGTGGCGGTGATGTATCTGGGACGGCTGGTGGAAAGCGCGCCGACGCGCGAATTATTCACTGCCCCTCGCCACCCCTACACCAAGGCTTTGCTGTCGGCGATCCCGTCGCTTGACCCGGATGACACCGACAAAGCACAAAAGCTTGAGGGCGAAATCCCGTCCCCGACAAATCCGCCGCCAGGGTGTAAATTCCAGACCCGCTGCCCTTTTGCTGTGGACGTCTGCCGCAAGGAAGAGCCCAAGCTAGAACATTCCAGCAAAGGACACGAGGTTGCCTGCCACCGCTGGGAAGAGTTGATGGACTAGGTCTGACCAGCCTCCGTCTGTCTTTCGGAATAATGCAACGCGCCTTGCCGGGTCATTTTGTATCCCGTCAGGGTGCGGTCGGCATGGCTCATCCGGTGACTCAGTAGCTTACGGGTCAAACGTAGAAGCGTCGCGGCATATTCCGGATCATCGGCCAGATTACGCAACTCCTTCGGGTCTGCATCAAGGTCATACAAAAGCGGTGGCAACCCGCCGTTGAAATGCACCAGCTTAAAACGTTCTTCGCGCAACACGGCCAGATTGCTTTCGCGGGTGGCAGTTCCCGTTGCCTTTTGCCATTCAGTCGGCGCGTCAGGTTCGCTGAAATCAAGTTCAAGATGCACCGAGTCACGCCAGTCATCCGGTATGTCCCCCTCAAGCAAGGGGCACAGCGAAACGCCGTCCATACCCGGAGGGACCTTGCCACCAACAAGGTCAAGGATGGTCGGGGTGATGTCGGTTGATTCCGTTAAGGCGTCGACTGAGCTGCCATGCGCGTCCGGCAGGCGGGGATCACGGATGATCAATGGCACCTGATAGGCGCCGTCATAGGGGTTTTGTTTACCCCACATATGATGTTCGCCCAGTAACTCACCGTGATCCGCCATGAAGATAACCAACGTGTTTTCATACTGCCCGGTTTCTTTGAGAAAAGTGATAATTCGACCAAAATGCGCATCCACCTCGGTTGCGAGCCCTAGGTAGACAGCGCGCAGTAGCTGCACATCTTCGTCATTATCGTGGTCAACCTGCCCGTCACATCCCTTGACCATCGCTGCCATGCTTGGTGCATTCAGGGCCCCTTTCATGAAAGGGTGTACCGCAGCCTCCTCCTCGCGGCTGGGCAGGCGGGCTGGCAAGGGAAGGTCGGCCGGGTCGTACATCTTGTTGTAAGGCTCAGGCGCCACCAGAGGCGGATGCGGGCGAATATAGGTTGCGAGGGCAAACCATTCCTGATCGTTTCGCACCGCCAAGTCGTGCAGTAATGTATCGGTCAGGAAGGCAGTGTCACTATGTTCGGCCTTATAAAATGGCGGATCGTCGGGCCGCGCCGGGCGGTTTGGGTCAGGGGAGATACTGTCACAAAAATGGCTGTAATCCGGCAGGTCATAACCTTTAGCCTTTAGATGAGCCCGCCACGGATAGCTTTCCATCAAGCGCATTTCGAGCATCTCTTTGAAACCGGGAAGGACCTGTTCCTCACTCCTGAGCACCGGGTCACCCTGGTGGCGGCTACGCGGGTCAATCGACGTGTCAGTATAGCCGTAGAGCAAAGGCTCATAGCCCGATTTTCGCGCCTCACGGGCCAGGTTCGGCAACCCGTCGGACATTGGCGTTCCATTGCGCACCGAGCGGTGGTTCATCGCGTAAAGCCCGGTTAATATTGAGGCGCGCGACGGTCCGCACGGATTGGTCACGGAAAAATGCCGATTAAAACTTACCGCCTCTTTTTGAAAGGCCCGCAAGTTGGGCAGATCTACCGAGTTCTCAAGGGTACCGTGCAACAGATCAGCACGAAACTGGTCCGCAATTACAACAAGAACTTTCAGTTTTTCTGACATTAATCGTATTCCCGCTAAGCCATCGGCCACGCAGGGCCTATTCGCTCAGCAAAGAAGCTTTCGGATGAATGGTCAACCTTCTACACACTACTTGACTTGTACAAATATCTATCCGGGTCAGCGCCCCTAGTCTTGAAGGTACCCTGCCTCTCGCGCCACCCGGTCCAATACATCACCATAGGTCAGGTCATGCTCAAAGGCGCCGGTTTCCAGAAATAGTATAACCTGCGCTATGACCAAAGGGTTAACCATCATAAAAGTATGGGTTACCGGCAGGATGATGTGGTCATCCATCCCCTCTATGCGCGTTTCTTCGACCGAGACTTTGCCGTCGTCGTCCCCCTCAATCAGGGCGGAATAAATGGGATTGAGTGAGCGATTTCCGGCGATCACCCCCAGTTCAAACCGTGGTAGGCCAGTGCTTGCAGGCACATCTGCCGGCCCGGTGCCAAGTTGCAGACCAGCAGGGCCATTGATCCACTCAAACGGCTCCAAGTCAGCGAATGCGTCAACCAGTTCGCTGCCTTTGTTTGGTGGGGCCAGCATCACAACACGCCCCATCTCAAAGGGCCGGTGATCCTGCAACCAGACCCGGGCGAGGATACCGCCCATCGAATGGGTGACGAAATGAACTTTGTCATCGCCACAGGCTTCGATTGCTGGTGGCAGGGCGGCTTCGACCAACACGTCGATGCGTGCCTCTCTCGATGGATAACCCTGGTTAACCACCTTGAAACCCGCTTGCACCATCGCCTCTTCGATAACAATCAAAGAAACAGGCGAGCGCGCTAAGCCGTGCAGGAGTATCACACAATCCGCCTGTGCCTGACTAATTGGAAACAGGGTGAACAACAGGGATACAGCAATACGCAACATTGTGCTTTGATAACCGCCTGGTTGGGGAAAAGCGAGTGCCCGCATGCCGCGGGCCCTTAGTTCGGATAGAAGGTGTTTGGGTAAAAAACCCCGTGCCAGACAAGTGACAGGCACGGGGTATTGGTTTATTCGGTGGCCGTATAGAACCCCGGATGGAACCAGCGTACGATCAAAGCACCGGCACCAATTAGGCCAAGCGCAAGTGCAAACAGCCAGCCAAGGAACGGGATCAACCCGATAACGGCAACGGCAACAGCCCCTATCAGCGCAGCCAATGCACGGTCCCCCAAGCTATCTGGTAAATCACGCCCAAGAGCGCCTGAAAGGGCAACACCAAGCACGTAGATACCAACCAGATAGCCCATCAATCCAAGCAAAACTGAGGCCAGAATAGAAACCGGCACCAAGAGCAAACCAAAGCCCGTTATGGCGAACATGACGAGTGAACCAATGGTTGCTGAAAGGGCGAGGAAACCGATCCAGCCCGTGCGCAGTGGTGCGGCCAGAGCGCGTTCACGCAGGCCCGCAACGAAACCCGGAGCCAATGCGGCCAACAAGGTTGCCAGAACAGTTGCGCCCAGAATACCGCCAATGAACCCGCTGAGTTTGTCCCAAGTGCTTTCAGGTTGCTGCCGATCGACAGTTTCAGCCATCATGCCATCCCATTCATGGGCTTCGTGCAGAATAATACGGTCTGAGGAGGCAACGCGGTCCGGCACGTCAACAGAACCGGGATCATCGGCGTAGATATGTAACTCTCCGTCTACGACGGCATTCGGACCAAACTCAACTTCGTTCATGGCGATACCAAGATCGCCGGAAACATGTGCGTTGATCAGCACGGTCTCAGCTGCCAGCAGCGCCGCATCTCCTACATCCGCATTAAGCTCAACAATGCTACCCATCGCACGCAGATCACCGGATATAGCACCCAACACTTCAACTTGTTCACCAGCCAATATCGCATCTCCGGCCACGGAGCCAGAAAGGTCAACATTGCGCCCGGCAGCATACAGGTTTTCACCGACATCACTGGAGACAGTCACATTACGCCCCACCAAATGGGCCGAACCTGTAATGGGCGCCGAGGCAACGACCCTGTCGCCAGCACCAAACAGGTCATCCACCGAACCAGTAGTATGGCTGACCTTTTGCCCGGCTAGGAATGCATCGTCACCAAAACTGAAAGACTCGTTGTCCTGTGCTGCCAAAGGCACCGCCAAAATAATCAAGAAAGTCAGAAGTAAAGAACGTAACATCGTGTAGCCCCGCTGTTTTAATGTTTTCCCCTTTAACATGGGGTGCTATGCGCCGATTTGAAGTGAAACCGAAAAAAATTCTGTAGCAAGGCATAACATTCAAAAAACCAAAATTAAAAGGGCCACCCCTGCGGGCAGCCCTTTTTTAATCTTCACAGACTGAGAAGCCGTCAGGCTTACATCATGCCGCCCATGCCGCCCATGTCGGGCATGCCGCCACCGCCAGCCGGAGCGTCCGCTTGCGGTTTGTCCGCAACCATGGCTTCGGTTGTGATAAGCAGACCAGCGATCGAGGCCGCGTCTTCCAGAGCTGTACGTACAACTTTGGCCGGGTCAATCACACCGAAGGCGAACAGGTCACCGTATTCTTCGGTCTGAGCGTTGAAGCCAAATGCCGGGTCGTCGCTTTCGCGAACTTTGCCCGCAACAACAGCACCGTCAACACCAGCGTTTTCAGCGATCTGACGCAGCGGCGCTTCGATGGCTTTGCGCACGATCGAGATACCAGCAGCCTGGTCAGCGTTTTCGCCTTCCATGCCAATCAGGTTTTTCGCGGCCTGAACCAGAGCAACACCGCCGCCTACAACAACACCTTCCTGCACAGCAGCACGGGTTGCGTTCAGCGCATCATCAACACGGTCTTTACGCTCTTTCACTTCGATCTCGGTCATGCCGCCAACGCGGATAACAGCAACACCGCCTGCCAGCTTGGCAACACGTTCTTGCAGTTTCTCACGGTCATAATCCGACGTGGTTTCTTCAACCTGTGTGCGGATCTGGCTTACACGTGCTTCGATCTCGGCTTTCTCGCCGTTACCATCAACGATAGTGGTTTCGTCTTTGGTAATCTCAACCTTCTTGGCCGAACCCAGCATGTCCATGGTGACGCTTTCCAGCTTCATGCCCAGATCTTCGCTGATTACCTGACCACCGGTCAGAATGGCGATATCCTGCAGCATGGCCTTACGACGATCACCAAAGCCCGGGGCTTTGACAGCAGCGATTTTCAGACCACCACGCAGTTTGTTAACCACGAGGGTCGCCAGCGCTTCGCCTTCAACATCTTCTGCGATGATCAAGAGCGGCTTGGTCGACTGGATAACCGATTCCAGAAGCGGCACCATCGGCTGAAGCGACGAGAGTTTTTTCTCGTGCAACAGGATCAGGCAATCTTCCATATCGGCGATCATCTTGTCCGAGTTGGTGACGAAGTAAGGGCTGAGGTAACCACGATCGAACTGCATGCCTTCAACAACTTCAGTTTCAGTGTCGAGGCCTTTGTTTTCCTCAACAGTGATAACACCTTCGTTGCCAACTTTTTGCATTGCGTCGGCAATCTGCTGACCAATGGCGGATTCGCCGTTTGCAGAGATGGTACCAACCTGAGCAACTTCGTCGCTGTCTTTGACAACGCGCGAAGCGTTTTTGATCGCATCAACCACAACGTTGGTTGCTGTGTCGATACCGCGACGCAGGTCCATCGGGTTCATGCCAGCGGCAACGCTTTTCATGCCTTCGCGCACGATGGCCTGGGCCAGAATTGTCGCTGTGGTTGTGCCGTCGCCAGCTTCGTCATTGGTGCGGCTGGCGACTTCTTTCACCATTTGCGCGCCCATGTTTTCGAACTTGTCTTCCAGTTCAATTTCCTTGGCAACCGATACACCATCCTTGGTGATGCGCGGTGCGCCAAAGCTTTTGTCGATCACGACGTTGCGGCCTTTCGGGCCGAGCGTGACCTTTACAGCGTCAGCCAGAATGTTGACACCGCGCAGCATAGAGTTGCGGGCATCGGTGTCGAATTTGACGTCCTTAGCAGCCATTGTGCTTGCTCCTGTTATTCAAATTGTTGGGGTAGATCAGGCGATGATGCCCATGATGTCGGATTCTTTCATGATCAGCAGCTCTTCACCTTCCAGGGTGATCTCGGTGCCGGACCATTTGCCAAACAGGATTTTGTCACCCTCTTTAACGTCCATTGCGATGCGGTCGCCGTCTTCGTCGCGCGCGCCTGCGCCAACGGAAACAACTACGCCTTCAGCAGGCTTTTCTTTTGCACTTTCGGGAATGTACAGGCCGCCGGCTGTTTTGTCGCCGCCTTCAAGGCGGCGTACAACAACGCGGTCATGCAGGGGAGTAAATGCCATTTCAGGGCTCCTCAGCTCTTTACGTGTTTCGGTTTTGGCACTCACCTAAGGAGAGTGCTAACGGATGGGATTTAGGGGCTGGGATTGAGTGAGTCAAGAAGGCTTGGCACGAAATGATAAAATCGACCGACTTGTTTACCGACAGCGGTCAGATCACACGTCATTACCAGATCCGTCTGCCCGCCTCACTCAACCCGTAAATGCCCTTCTCCACCCGTTCAAACCAACCATAGTGATTGTCGCGCATCATCCGCGTGGCATGTGCAACTCCAGTGGCATTGGCAATAACCGCGCCTTTGGTCGGCCCGTGCTGGTTCAAATAGGCCGCAAGTTTTTCGGCGTCCTGCCGGTAGGCTGTCACCAGCTTGCCGCGGGTCCCACCTGTGTTAGGGTCGCCCTCGCGCCGGGCAAATTCGGACAAAAGTGCGGCTTTACGCGCCTTAGCCTTTCGCGGGCGGAACGGAGCCGGGTCGTTATGGACCTGCACGAATCCGTCTTTCAGCCGGATCGACAACACCCCCAGCCCCAACCGTTTACACAGGCCGATATTACCCTTGAAGGCCCGCCAGCCACTTCGCCCCTTCCAGCGCGGCACCGCCACATAGACCAGATCGGTGAAGGACTGACGTGCAACAGCTTGCTGCAGAAGCGTTAGGGAAAACCCGGTTTTCAGCTCGACGACAATCGGATCGACCCCGTCCCGGCAAGCCATGACATCTACCGGCCCAACCTCGGCCTTTACCTCATACCCCATCGCTTCAAGCCATGTTTTCACGGGGGGATAAAGATCTGTTTCCTGTATGCCTGCCATGTCGTCTTCTACCGCAAAACCCATCCGGTCGAACAGCCCCGTGACAAGCCCGGTTTCCACGCCTATAAGGCGGCAAATTTCACACGTGCTATGGAAAACCCACATGACCACATTTGTTTTTGGCCACAAATCCCCCGATACAGATTCAACTGGCTCCCCTTTGATCTGGGCCTGGTATTTGAATGACGTAAAAGGCGTTGCCGCCGAGGCACGTCTGCTGGGCCAGCCCAACACCGAAGCTGTCTTCATGTTGGAGCGCTGGGGCTTTGATATGCCGGAAATCATCGGGGATGTCTCTGAGGGTCAGGCATGCGTCGTGGTCGATACCAACAACCCCGCGGAGCTTCCAACAAGCATCAATTCCGCAGATGTGCAGCAGATCATTGACCACCACAAACTGGTAGGTGGGCTAGAAACGGCCGGTCCTATCGATATTACCATCCGACCCGTCGCCTGTACGGCTACGATCATGTTTGACCTGATGGGTGCAGATGCCGCGAAAATGCCGGATGGGATCAAGGGTCTGATGCTGTCCTGCATCCTTTCGGACACGCTGGAGTTTCGCAGCCCCACCACAACGGACCATGACCGCGAAGTCGTCGAGCAACTAGCCACAGAACTGAACATCGACATTGCTGATTATGCAGCAGAGATGTTCGCGGCTAAATCCGATGTCTCCGCCTTCTCTGACGCCGAGCTGTTGCGGATGGATTCCAAGGAATATGCTGTTAATGGCGTAAAAATGCGTATCAGCGTGCTTGAAACCACGGCCCCCGCCATAGTCTTAGACCGCAAAGACAGCCTGATGGCAGCAATGCCCGGCGTCGCGGGCGAAGATGGAGTGGATGAGGTATTACTGTTTGTTGTCGACATTCTGAATGAAGAAGCAACCTTACTGATCCCGAATGACAAGGTGCGTGCCATCGCCCTGGCCAGCTTTGGCGCCGAAGCCAGCGGTGACAGCGTAGTCTTGCCCGGCATCATGAGCCGCAAAAAGCAGATTATTCCCAACCTCAAAGCTTAAACTTTAGTACAAAAAGCCGCCCCCACGGCCATAACGGGGGGGGGGCGGCTTTTTGTATAAGATACGTGTGACGTGTCAGTGACCGCTACCGCCACCTTGCGCGCCACCACCCGCGTACCCGTTCATGTCACCGTCGCCATCATCCTCTCCGGCATCAAGCTCCAGGTTTTCATCGTGGTATTGCATAAGTACTGTATCGCCCTCTTCCATCCAGGGGTTGGCATGTGCGGCCATTAGTGGCGATGCAACAAGCGTTCCCAACACAAGACTTGCGATAAATTTATAGGACATTTCGCTTGCCTTTCATTTCAGTTTCCAAAAGTGTCGCTCCTTTTGCGTTCCTTGGCGCGGCTGAAACACATAAGTTGACGTCAGGAAACCACAACTAAACTGCACCCCCGCATGTGCCGTAGTTCACCGGGTTTTACGGTAATCACGCGAAATCACTCCGAATCCGGACTTCCTGCCGCGAAGCAGACCATTGACCCCGTATTTTGAAAACCGCGCCAGCTTTAGGTTGTGACCTGATCAAGGGTGCGTATAACCCTTGCGACCAACAGGAGGGCGCCATGACGCGGATCATAAATTCTCTGTCCGATGTCTCGGGCAAATACGGTGCAGTATTCTGCGATTTGTGGGGCTGTCTGCATGACGGCGTGCACCCTTACCCGGATGCAGTTAAAGCCTTGCGGGAATACCGCGCTCAGGGGGGTATTGTGGTCTTGCTGACCAACGCGCCGCGCCACCGCAAAAGCGTTGAAAAGCAACTAAGCAACATGGATTTGCCCCGTGATTGCTGGGACGTGATCGTTTCTTCCGGGGATTCAGCCCGTGCTGCAATGTATCGCGGCATCATCGGGCAAAAAGTCTGGTTCATGGGTGAAAAACACGACCTCAGCTTTTTCGACCCGATCAAGGTAGTGCAAGACCCGGTAGCGATTGAACAAACCGAACTAGAACATGCAGAAGGTATCGTTTGCTGTGGCCCTTTTGACCCCTTCGCCCCACCTGAAGATCTGCGCCCAAAATTGCTGTTCGCCAAACAAAAAGGCATGAAACTTCTCTGTGCCAATCCTGATTTGGTTGTGGACCGGGGTGGTCAGCGGGAATACTGCGCCGGGTCAATCGCTGCACTTTATACCGAAATGGGCGGGACCAGCCTGTATTTCGGCAAACCGCATCCGCCAATTTATGACCTCGCCCGCGCGCGGCTGGCGCAACTTGGACAAGATTTTCCGAATGCCCGCATTCTCGCAATTGGGGACGGTATAAACACCGATATAGCCGGCGCGATGGCGGAAGATATCGACAGTCTGTTTATCACCGGCGGTCTGGCGGCGGAAGAAACTGGCACGGGAACGGATGGCGCCCCCGACCCCGACGCGACCAAGGCCTTTATCGCCAAACATCAAACCTCGCCTACATATGTTGCTGGTTGGCTGAAGTAGGGAAAACCCTCGAATCGGGGTTGCTTTTCTGCAACTGCAAAGTAATAAAGTTACACAATAGCACTAAATATTGCGTAAATATTACCTGGAGGATCGGATGTTGGATAACTTGCCACGCGGCACAATCTGCATCGAAGAACTTGAGATCGGCATGATGCGTCACCTGACCAAAGAGGTGACGGACCGGGATATTGAGCTCTTCGCCGAAGTTTCCACTGACCGCAATCCGGTGCATCTGGACGATGATTACGCGCGCGATACGATCTTTGAAGGCCGCATTGCCCACGGCATGTTGACCGCCGGACTGATCTCGGCCGTTATTGGTGAACAATTGCCCGGCCACGGCACGGTCTACCTGGGTCAAAGCCTGAAATTCCTGGCGCCGGTCCGCCCCGGTGACATAGTGCGTGCCGAGGTGACTGTGCTTGATATTGACCACGGCAGGCGGCGGGTTCAGTTGGCTACTCAATGCCTGATTGACGGCAAACCCGTGTTGAAGGGCGAGGCAACGGTGCTGGCGCCCAGCGGTAAGTTTGACTAAGCACAAATACCTACCTGACCTAGTAATGCCGGGCCTTGCACAAGCCCTAAGGCTCGGCTAACCAGCGGCCATGCATATTATCCGCGATTACCAGTTTGTGAATGAAGAAGACCGGGGGGCCTCGGTCGCGATTGGCAATTTCGACGGTGTGCATCTTGGCCACCAGAAGGTCATCGATATTGCCCGGGCAGAAGCCACCAAACGCAATATTCCCTTGGGCGTGATGACGTTTGAGCCGCATCCGCGCCAGTACTTTGCGCCCAAAGCCCCTCCATTTCGCCTGATGGGGGCAGAAACCCGTGCCCACCGGCTGGAAAAACTCGGCATCGACAAGCTTTACGAGCTTAATTTCAATGCTACCTTGTCAGCCCTTTCGCCCGAAGCATTTACCCGCAATGTAATTGCCGATGGTCTTGGGCTGAAACATGTTGTTGTTGGTGCAGATTTTCAGTTTGGCAAAGGCCGCACGGGTAGAGCCGAAGACCTGCAGGCTTTTGGGCAGGAAATGGGGTTTGACGTTACCATTGCCGAACTGCTTGAAGACGAGATTGGCGAGGTAAGTTCCACCGCCATTCGTCAGTCCCTGACAGACGGACGCCCGCAGGACGCGGCGCGAATGTTGGGGCATTGGCACAGGATCGACGGCGAGGTCATCAGAGGAGACCAGCGCGGCCGCGATCTTGGCTTCCCCACAGCGAATATGTCGATCAACGACCTGCACCCTCCGAAATTCGGCGTTTACGTGGTCACCGTCGACGTACTAACCGGCCCACATGCGGGCAGCTATGGCGGCGCAGCTTCCATGGGGGTGCGGCCGATGTTCGGGGAAAACCTGCCCAATCTGGAAAGCTTCGTTTTCGACTTCAAGGGCGACATTTACGGCGAACATATTTCGGTAGCGCTGATAGAATACCTGCGACCCGAAGAAGTGTTTGATGACCTTGATGCATTGATCGCACAAATGAACGCTGATTGTGCAAAAGCGCGGAAGATTTTAGCAGTGCTTTAAAACAAGTCTTTGGTCCAATTTTCACCGGTGGTGACGCCGCATTTTGTGGGAAACTCGTTTTCGTGCTAACTTGTACCATGCGCGAATTTTGCACCGAATTTTTTGGTCAACCATTTCAGCAAGGCCTTCAACGGCGGGCGGATTTGGTCTGGACCTTACTAAAAGACGACCCCGCCTATTCCTGCCACGGGCGTGCGGTAGCTTTGGCTGAAGCAACCGAAGATAATGTAAATGCACAAGTAGCTCTTGCAAAACTTCAGGGGGTTTGTGCGGTTGAGGGGGTCCCAAGTGCCAGCGTGAAGGCCCGGAGCGACGCACTTGAAGAAAATGGCTTGAATGTGGATCAATACGTAAACTGGCGGGGCAGCCAGGAAGCACTAGTGGCCGCTGAAAAAGTCATTCGAACCCGTCCGTTATCCGAAGACCTCAGGATCGTTTCAGTTGATAGCCAGACCTCACCTGAGGATCTTGAGAAGCTGGACGCGCTGACGCAAAGTTGCGATGTCCTCCTCCCTATGGGGGCATTCATTCGTGGCGAACGGCGACCCGGTGTTTGCCTCTTTGCGCAGGACAGACAGGGGAATGTTGTTGGAGCTACTGCGGCGGTTGCGCAATTCCATCCGGAGCACCCCAAGGCGGGGCTTGTCTGGTGGGGCATGCTGGCCACGGATAAAGCACGCCGTGGCGAGGGGATTGCCTTGATCCTCGGGGCGCATTCAATGCGGGCGATGCAAGACCGGTTTGGATATGGGCAATTCTTTACGGGAATCCGAGAAGGTAACGCGCCGTCAGAAGCCCTATGTCGGAAACTCGGCATGACCCCAAGCGAAAACGTTGACCTGATCGCTATAAACCCGAGTGCATTTTCGGCAGGTCGTTTGACGAAATAGCCTCCATCCAGGAATCCAAATAAAGCGACCCAGCATATCAACCCTTTCAATACAATTTCGACACCTTTCCTTTCCCGCCCCAAAGGCTAGTGTGGCGCGATGAGCAGTAAACCGATTCCCGGCACCTCTTTACGCGCCCGTTTCTGGGAATTGCCGATAAACCGCCTGACCCCTGACGAATGGGAGGCGCTTTGTGACGGCTGTGGCAAATGCTGCCTGAACAAGCTCGAAGACGAAGATACCGGCGACGTTGCATTTACCCGCATCGCCTGCCGTCTGCTCGACAATGATACTTGCCGCTGCGCGCAATACGATATCCGGCTGCAATTCGTGCCGGAATGCATCGTCCTGAGCCCGGAAAATATTGGCAAGACCGCCTATTTCATGCCCAAATCCTGCGCATACCGCCTGCGTGCCGAAGGCAAAGCCTTGCCGGACTGGCATTATCTGATTTCAGGTGACCGAAACTCTGTGCATTCGGAAGGGAAGTCGGTCATGGGATGGACCTTGCCTGAATTTGAAATCCCCGAAGAAGAGTGGGAAGACTACCTGATAGAGGAGCCTGTTTAATGTTCTTTGCTTCCGACAATGCTGGTCCGGTGCATCCAAAGATATTGGAATCCATCACCTCCGCTAGTGACGGTTACGCCATGCCTTATGGTAGTGATGCTTTGATGGATCGGGTCCGCGACCAAATACGCGAAGTCTTTGAAGCTCCTCAGGCTGCGGTATATCTTGTTGCTACCGGGACAGCAGCTAATGTGTTGGCTCTGGGAACGCTGACACACCCTTATGAGACCATTTTCTGCACGCCGCAGGCGCATATCAACGAAGATGAGTGCAACGCACCAGAATTCTTCACCGGCGGAGCCAAGCTAACCCTTGTTCCGACAGATGATGCCCGTATGTCACCGCAAGCACTTCGCAAGGCGATCACTGCCGAAGAAACCCGGGGTGTGCACGGGCCACAGCGCGGACCGGTTTCGCTGACCAATGTGACGGAACGCGGCACAGTCTATTCCGCAGCCGAAATCTCCGCTTTGGCGTCTGTTGCCAAAGAATATAATCTGCCGGTGCATCTGGACGGCGCGCGCTTTGCAAATGCTATTGCAGCAACAGGCGCCAGCCCGGCCGAAATGAGCTGGAAGGCCGGCGTTGACGCCCTGAGCTTTGGCGCGACGAAAAACGGCGCGATGGGGGTCGAAGCCGTTATCTTCTTTGATCCCAAACATGCATGGGAATTTGAACTTCGCCGCAAACGTGGGGCGCATTTATTCTCAAAACACCGCTTTCTGTCGGCTCAGATTGCAGCCTATCTGGAAGATGGCCTGTGGCTGGAGCTTGCCTCAATGGCAAACGCCGCCAACGCCCGGCTGACACGCGGCATGCGACAGATCGAGCAGGTTTCTTACATCTATGAACCCATTGCGAATATGGCGTTCGCGAAATGGCCGCGCGCCGGTCACCAACGGTTGCACGATGCAGGAGCAGTCTATTACGTCTGGGAAGGCGCGCTAGAAGGGGATGACTCCCAAGAACATCTGACTGCCCGCATGGTCTGCGACTGGTCGGCAAGCGATGAAAACATCGACCGTTTTATCGAGCTGGTCCGGGGCTAGCCCCTTTTTCGTCCTCCCCTCCCCGGCTCAATACCGTTTAAACCATACGGGCTACCGGAGGAGCACCCCGGCAGGGGGCGAGGTCGGGCGGGAGGGCAACTTTACACTTTAAGGAAGGCCGCTATTTCGCCGGCAACCGCCTCGGGGTGGCTCATAGGCAACATATGTCCGGCACCGGCAACCATCACCCGGCGGGCATTTGGTAAGCGGGCAGCAAGCAGGTCATGGCTCGCATGGATGATTGGCGGAGACAATGCGCCTTCCATCAGCAAAACCGGCTGCCGGATCGCCTCAAGCGCCCCGGGAACTGTTTGCCGGTGCCGATCATGCAACGTCACGTCTGCTCCTTCTGCGATCATAGGGATCCTTTTAATCAGGGACTTGCGCAGATTTTCAGGTATGTCTGGCCAAGGCACACCGGGCCCCCAGACCGCATCAAATTCACGCGCGGCAACGTCATGGTCGCCTGCTTTGAGGGCCGTATCGAAATCAGCCATTTCTTGCATATGCGCCTGATAAACCTCTTGCTCTCGGAGAGGTTCAAACAAAACGGGCTCAATCAGCGTTACACTGCGCACCTTGTCCGGGAAATCACGGGCCATTCTTAATGCCACCGTGGCCCCGAACGAATGCCCGATGACATCAGCACGCTTGTCAATCAACTTGTTTGCGATACGTGCAACGGAGGTCTGAAAATCGCTCTGGCCGGTTTTTTGCGGGTCCCAATCCCCACTGCGCCCATGGCCAGGCATATCGAAGCCGCGCATTTTCAGCTTTTTGTCCAGCTGCGCCTGCACCGCCTTCCACGCCCCTGAATGGGTTAAAAATGCGTGGATAAACAAGGCTCTGCGCACACCCAGTCCACCCTCGTCCCACCAGGTCGGGTGATCAGCCAATATCTCAAGCGGCACTAGAGATTTCCTGCAAGATGTGCGTCCAGATCATCAAGGCGGTCCTGACCCCAAAACCGTGCATCTTTATCGGTAATATAGAATGGAGAACCAAAGACCCCCGCCCCCAGGGCCTCTTCCAGATTTCGGGCATAGGTTTCTGCCCCGGCCAGAAGACCGCTATTCGCCAGATTTGGATCGAACCCCGCGCTCTCAAGACAGTCGCGGATCACATCATCCTGCGCAATATCACGTTCCTGCGCGAAACAGGCCGCCAGCATGTTTTGGACTAGAGCTCCCACGTCCCCGTCCACACCGTTCTTGGTCGCTGCCTGTGCCGCAATGATCGCATACGCGGACGGCGCCGCGTTGGTAGGCCAATGGGCCGGATGTTTGTTTAGCGCCAAACCGGTTTTAGTCGCCTGACGATCAAGCTCCTGCAACCTGTATTCCAGACGGGACGGGTGGCGTTCGGTCACGGGGGTTCCGCCACTACGAGGTAGCAGAGCCGCGATATCAAATGGCTTGTAGACGATACGTGCACCGTGTTTTTGAGCGATTTCTTCCAACCGATTCCCGGCAAGGTAGGTAAAGACCGATATAGTTGAAAAATAATACTGAATTTCCGTCATTTTCTGCGGCCGCCCCCGTGTTCGCTGTTTCCCCGAATCTATCCCGGTGTTAAGCGGTGTCAACGTCGTGATTCTGTTAAAAATACAGACCGGGAGCTGCCTCTATGCCCAACCGCACCGCACCGAAACTGATTTCGGGAAATGCCAACCGCTCACTCGCCCAATCCGTCGCCAAAAGGTTGTCGATGCATCAGGGCGCACGGATCAATCTGGTGGATGCCCGGGTTGAGCGGTTTAACGATCAGGAAGTCTTTGTCGAGATTTATGAGAATGTCCGCGGCGAGGATATGTTCATCCTGCAGCCAACCTCAAACCCTGCCAACGACCACCTGATGGAATTGCTGATCATCGCGGATACGTTACGGCGTTCATCCGCTGCACGCATCACGGCGGTGATCCCGTATTTTGGCTATGCGCGGCAGGATCGCCGATCAAAGGCACGCACCCCGATCAGTGCCAAGCTGGTTGCAAATATCATCGCGCGTTCGGGTATTGAACGGGTGTTGACGCTGGATCTGCACGCGGCACAAATTCAGGGTTTCTTCGACATCCCGGTCGACAACCTTTACGCCACCCCGATCTTTGCGCTTGATATTAAACATCACTTCAAGGATTGCGCAGGCGATCTAATGGTGGTTTCACCGGATATTGGCGGTGTCGGTCGGGCACGGGAACTGGCTAAACGCATAACCGCACCACTTTCAATCATCGACAAACGGCGTGAGAAGCCCGGTGAAGTAGCGGAAATGAACGTGATCGGGGACGTCAAAGGTAAGTGCTGCATCATCATTGACGACATCTGCGATACTGCCGGTACTTTGGTCAAAGCAGCCGGAACCCTGATGGAGGCCGGCGCCAAGGAAGTGCATGCCTATATTACACACGGCGTCATGTCTCCGCCGGCAGTGGAACGGATCGAAAATTCATCCATGAAAAGTCTGGTTCTAACAGATTCGATCGAACCGACACCCGAAGTACTGGCCGCAAAAAACATCCGCATTGTCCCAACCGCGCCTATCTTTGCGCAGGCGATCCTGAATATCTCGTCCGGTACTTCAGTTTCGTCCCTGTTCGACCATGCAGGACTGGAGCCGCTTTACGAAGGTACCTATTCCTGAGCCAACAAATTCAGGCAGGCGTCAGTAAAGCTCCCATTCTTCATCGTCTGAAACTTCGCCCATTGCCACCCAGTCGCAGCGGATACGCGCCACCCGTGTATCCGCCCAGGTGCGAAAAACGATCTCAAACCCGTTTGGCGTAATCTCTTCCGCAGCAATGTCGACGCGCTGGTTTGCCCTTAGGTCAATGTCCCACATCGACATGCTAACCTGAACCATCGGCTTTTTCGAGAATGGCTCGGAAAACACCACACCGACACGAAATTCGCGCGGGCCGGAACCGGTCCACATTTCGCCGTCTTGCTCAAAATCCGAGAACAGGACCTGCGAGCCCTGATCTATACCTAATAGATGAGATTTGAACCGCCGCAATTCGCCCTCCGCATTTCGCCGTCAAACACAACCAGGCAACCGTTCACAACCATAGAATGAAGGTTCACCCAGGTCAGTGCAACCCATCACCTATTCTAATGTCGCGGTGAAAGCGCCCGAAACAATGGCCATATCGCCAAAACCATTAGACCTGACAAGATGAACGGGGCGCCGGGCAGGTAGATTGGCGCTTGGGGGCGGGCAAAAACCTGAAACACCCAAGTCATCAATAATGGGGCAGCGACAGCAGAAATCGAAGCCAGCGATGCTATAACCCCCTGCAACATGCCCTGCCGGTCCTCATCCACCCGGTTTGCCATCATGGCCGTCAGGGTCGGCGGGGTCATATCCGCCAGAACCGCTATGGGCAGCAAGGCAAAAACCAACCACTCTGCCCGTGCCAATCCAAATCCAACCAAACCGATAATGGAGCATGCAACGGCAAACATCAGTGTGCGGTACTCGCCCCATTTTGGAATCAGGAGCCGCATTATGCCACCTTGCGTGATAGAGATGCCAATGCCGTAAGCTGTCAGGCTTAACCCGATCAGCGCCGCCCCCCATTGAAAGCTTTCGCGCAGCCAAAAGGCCCAGAGCGTCGGGTAGGTCATATTGGCGAACTCAAAGACAAAAAGGCAGATAAGAGGCACCGCCAGACCCGGCAATTTGAAAGCGTCGAAAATGGCAGTGAAAGGGTTTAACCCGCGCGTTGTCATCTTGCGGCGCTTTTCCCGTGGCAGACTTTCAGGCAACACGAAAAACCCAAACGCGACATTAAGTGCTGAAAACCCTGCAGCCAGCCAAAAGGGTGCTGACAAAGACCAAGTCGCGGCGACGCCACCTATTGCTGGCCCCATGACAAATCCGATCCCGAACGCCGCACCAATAAGCCCAAAATTGGCGGCACGCTTTTCGGGGGGGGAGATATCAGCGAGGTAGGCAGTAGCGGTGATATAGGTGGCACCGGCAATACCGGCCAGCACACGCCCGATCAGCAACATCCAATAGGTGGTTGCCAACGCCATGATCACGTAATCTACCACAAGCGCCACAAGCGCGATAATCAAAACCGGCCTGCGCCCAACCGCATCCGATATATTACCAATAGCCGGGGAAAATATGAATTGCATACCCGCATAGGCAGCCATCAATATGCCCCCCAGCAAGGCTCCATCAGCTGTCGAACCTGCCCCGACCCTTTCCATCAGGTCCGGCATGATCGGAAATACCAGCCCTATACCGATTGCGTCCAGCATCAGCGTTGCCATGATGAAATATATGGCCTTGGAATTTTGCATTAATGGGTCCGGCTTAAACTGTTCTGACAGGCTGCCACCATCAACCACAGGGTTTTGGATGAAGATCCGTCAGGGTCCTGTTTGGAGCAACGCCCCCTCTGCTGCAAGAGACAGGAACTCACAAATCCACGTTTGTCAGAGAAAGGTTTTCCTGAAGAGCAACCCCGCGTCTTCAGCCAACCTGGCTAGAAACGGTCCAGTAACCTAAGCAGGTAATCCTGCTCGGCCTCTGGTCGTGTCCGGTCACCTGAGCGTCGCCGGATATCTTCCATAAGCTCTTCTGCGCGTCGATAGACATCTTCGCCGTTCTGCAAGGGTCCCTCATTGGCCAGCCCACCTCGGCTGTTCTGCCCCCGGCCCAGCGGATCGTTTGGCCGGTTTGAGCCACGCCTGCCATCATTTGCCCCCTGACGCCCCTCGCGGTTGCGCTCAGCCTCGGCCATGGCGTCATCCAATTGGCGCATGCCTTCGCGCAGGGCTTCCATGGCCTCGGCCTGCTTATCCAGAGCACCCGAAAGATCCCCTTCGGCCAGGTCTTCGGCAGCACCCTCCATCGCCCGACCAGCGTCATCCAAAGCGTCCCTGGCTGCGTCACCGCCTTCAGAACCGGCACCGGGCAGGTTGCGACGCTGGCGGTCAATTTCCTCAGCTAATTGACCCTGACGTTCGGAAAGGTCGCCTTCGGCCCCATCGCCCTGCCCGTCACCACCTTCGCCCGAGTGGCTTTCCCCACGCCCCTGCCCACCATCGCGTCCGGTGTTGCCAGCACTGTCACCGGCAAATGAGCCGCTGCCCTCTTGTTCCTGCAGATCACGAAATGCCTCATCCGACAGGCCTTGTTGACGGTTCAGGCTGTCAGCCAACCCCTGCATTGCCTGATCTCCCGGGCGTTCACCGCCCTGACCGGGTTGGGCTTCAGTGACGCGCATATTCTCCATTAATTCCTCAAGCGCATCCAGCATCGCCTGCGCTTCATCCTGACGACCCTGTTCCATGGCTTCCTCGATTGCGTCTATCATCGCATCAAGGTCTTCCTGCGTGATTTCCTGCCCCTCATCGCTTTCAGCCTGCTGGCCGTCACCTTCCTGCGGATCCCGCTGCGCCAGTTGCTGGGTGTAGTCACGCATGGCTTCGCGCAATTCATCCATCAATTCGGCCAACTCTTCGTCTGTCGCACCTTGTTCCAGCGCTTCAGACAAGCGTTCCTGAGCACGCTGCAACCGTTCGCGCGCATCCCCAAGATTGCCCTCTTCGATGGCTATCGCGATGTCCCACAAGCCTTGCGCTACCTCATCGAGCAGAGCATCAGACACGCCAAATCGTGCAACAGCCTCCAACCGTCGCGCCAGCACACGGATCATCAGATAGGTCACTTCGCGGTCAAAAAATCCATCAGGACGGTTACTGACCGCGCGCAAAAGGCGGGCTACCCGAGGGGCATTTTCACGCGACCACAGAAGGTCGCGCCGCTGTTCAATCAGAGCAAGAGCGAGCGGGTCAAGAAAGCGCCGCCCGGGCAGGATAAGTTCAACTGGTGCGCCCAAACCCTCCTGATCGGCCTCGTCCATTGCACTAAGGGCCACGGTTACCGGCAAGTCAGCCCAAGGATGTTCGGCGAAATTTTCAAAAAGCACCTCACGTACCTCTTTACGGTCCCCGCGGAAGGGCATCGGCAAGTCGATATTGATCGACCCGCGTGGCTCTGGATCAATCGTCAGGCCAAAAAGTCTGTCTACATTGGCCAGATCAAGCGTCACGACAGCCCGTGCCGAGGCCACACCGTAGTCGTCACTAGCAACAAAACCTTGTTGAAAATCCCCACCCAAGCTGCGAATGATCTCACCTGTTGCGGTAATTGTCGGTCCAGCATCAGGGATGGCGCCTATCTGCCACGCTGCGTCATCCGCACCGGCAATAGTTATGGTGCCGTCCTGAACCACATCAAAGGAATACCCCTGCTGCGGGGGGGTGTCGGCATCCGCCATCGCACTTCCGGAAACTGTTTCGGACAGGGTGAGGTCCCCTAACCTACCATAAAAACGCAAAATTATCCGACTACCCTGTGGCACAGCAAGCGGGCCGCGCGCCTGATCATTCAGATAGAGGCTGGGCTTGCCTGTATAAGCTGGTGGCTCAACCCAGCCTTCCCAAGATGATGGTATCATCGCCGTTGCATTGCTTTGCGGAAACAGACCTTCCAGATTGCCGGTCTTGAAGGCCACGCCAAAGCCCAACGCCATGATAAACGCCAAAAGCGCCGAATACCGCAGCGCGTATGGGTCGCGACTGGCAATCCTCAGGTCAGGGCGCGGCGGGCGGGCATTCTTCAAGCGCGACGCCATTCTGTCACGGTGCACCTGCCAGACCTTGCGGCTGGCTTCATCACTTGCTCCGATTACCTGTTCATCCACAAGCGTAGCAATGGGCTGCCCCGGAAGGGTGGCATCAAGACGCGCACGCGCATTCAGGCGAGAAGGCAGATGCAAGCGCCAGAAACCAATGGCCAGAAAGACCAGCACGCCCAAACCCAGCCCCACCAGCAGGCCAATGCCCCAATAGGGTGGCAGCATTGCCACCAAACCCGAAGCCAACACTGCACCGGTCACCAAAAGCAGCGTTAATACCGGCCAGAAGGCGCGCAACACTGCCTCGCTGAACATACCCCACAGGGTTAGGCGCAAAGGCCATCGCAGCCGTTTTTCGGCGTCAGGGGGAATGTTTTGCGTCACGGATACAGACCAACATGCTTACAGCCATGCAGGGATAGTATCGCGTTCCAGCATCTCTTCATAGGTCGGGCGTGGGCGGATAACCGCATATTGATCTCCGCTTACCATGACTTCAGGGATCATTGGGCGCGAATTGTATTCCGAGGCCATAACAGCACCGTATGCACCCGCCGAGCGAAAGGCCACCAAATCCCCTGCCTTGAGAGGCGCCAAAGACCGTTTGCGCGCGAAGGTATCCCCGGTTTCGCAAATCGGGCCGACGATGTCATAGACAGAACGCTCAGATCCAGGTTGCGGTTGGCGAACTGGGACGATGTCATGATGTGCTTCATACATGGCCGGGCGCACCAGATCGTTCATGCCTGCATCGAGGATTAAAAATTGACGGTCAGCGCCCTGTTTAACATAGGTGACTCCTGCCACCATAATGCCTGCGTTACCTGAAATCAGCCGCCCGGGTTCAATATCAATCTCGCAACCAAGATCACCAAGAACCTCATGCACCATCTTTCCGTATTCGATGGGCAGAGGGGGGCCTTCGTTCGAGTTTTCATAGGGAATGCCAAGCCCACCACCCAGATCCAGCCGAGAAATGTTGTGACCGTCTTCGCGCAAAGTCCGTGTCAATTCAGCCACTTTTTCAAAGGCTTGGCGAAACGGTTCTAGATCGGTCAGCTGGCTGCCGATATGTACATCCACCCCGACCACCTCCAGCCCCGGTGCCGCAGCCGCGTCCGAATACGCCAGACGCGCTTTGCTAATAGGCACCCCAAACTTATTTTCTGCCTTGCCGGTTGAAATCTTCTCATGCGTTCCGGCGTCAACATCCGGGTTGATGCGAAAAGTGACCGGGGCGGTAACACCCATTTCCGAAGCAACCTCGGACAGCACCCGCATTTCCGGCTCGCTTTCCAGATTGAATTGCCGGATACCTCCTTTGAGCGCCAAACGCATTTCATCGCGCGTTTTGCCAACCCCGGAAAAAACAATGCGCTCACCTGGGATACCAGCGGCACGGGCACGCAGGTATTCACCACCTGACACCACATCCATGCCAGCACCAAGGTTTCCCAGCACTTTGAGCACTGCGAGGTTCGAATTTGATTTCACCGAATAGCAGATCAGATGGTCCAGCCCTGACAAGGCTTCTTCAAAAAGCTGATAATGACGGGTCAGGGTGGCCGCTGAATATACGTAAAACGGCGTACCAACCTCGGCAGCAATTTCCGGGATGGATGCATCCTCGGCATGCAGAATGCCGTTTATATGGGTGAAATGATCCAACGCGCGCTCCTGTCTTGGGTTTGTTGCCTGATAGCACAAGGCTGAGAGGATGCAACAAACTCGAATTGCCGTCGCAATCCGACCGGGTTGGGGCCAAGCCCCCACACACCCAGAGGTATTTGAGCCAAAATGAAAGTGTAGAGGTTAAGTAACCGGGCGTGTACGCAGATAAAGATAGAGCGGCAGGCCACAGGAAACACCAAAAAGGAACGTCGCCGGGATTGCCCAGAACGCGGTCCAGTTCTTGCGCACCCGGGTTTCGCCAATGATCCATATCGTCAGGGCGACACCAGCAATCAGCAAATCCACTGTCGCACCCTTGGTGGCATCGTTTACGTACCAGGCATTGAACAGACCAACCAAGGACCAGCCATTTTCCGTGAACCAGGCGAAAAAGTACCGCATCGGGGCCAGGGCTCCGACTATGGCAAGGATCAGGTAGGTCAGGCGCAGGGGCGACATGATGTCTCCGGGTTATCAAGTGTTTTAACGGGGATAGTGGAATTTAGTCGGTTTTAAAACCTGCGCACAACAATGCCTTATGCGACCAATTGCCCTCTCACCAAAAATGGGAAGATTAACACGGTTAATTCATGCAGGCGGTCAGCCCTCTGACTGGCTTTCCTGCGCGCCGGGTTTTGTGGGCGCTCCGTCCACACCACAGGTGGCAAGCATCAGAAAGGCAGCTATAAAAACAAGGCGGATCATTTCAGTTTGTCCTTCCAGCGGTCTATCTGCATTTTAACCTCGCTTGGTGCGGTGCCGCCATAACTAACCCGGCTAGCTACTGAATTATGCACACCCAACACCTGAAATACATCCTTTGTGATGGCCTCATGTACGAATTGCATATCAGTCAGTGTCAGATCAGGCAGATCACAATCATTGTTTTCGGCCAAGGCAACCAATGCGCCGGTAACATGATGCGCCTCGCGAAACGGCATGTTCAGTTCTCGCACCAGCCAGTCCGCCAAATCAGTGGCTGTGGAAAAACCACTTGCCGCTGCTGTTTCCAGCGCATCCTTGTTGGCCGACATATCCGCCACCATCCCGGTCATGGCAGCAAGCCCCAGCATCAGGCTGTCGGCGGCATCAAAGACCTGTTCCTTGTCTTCCTGCATGTCCTTAGAATAGGTCAGCGGCAGGCCCTTCATGACAGTAAACAGGCCAACCATCGCCCCCATAATCCGGCCGATTTTGGCACGAATCAACTCGGCCGCATCCGGATTTTTCTTTTGCGGCATGATAGAGGAACCGGTTGAGAACCGGTCTGACAAAGCCACAAAGCGAAACTGCGCCGAGGACCAGATTACCAGCTCTTCGGCAAAGCGTGAAAGATGCATGGCCGTGATGGCGCTGGCAGACAGGAATTCCAGCGCAAAGTCGCGATCGGCCACTGCATCAAGCGAGTTCGCAGCTGGCGCGTCAAAGCCCAGCGCTTGGGCCGTCATATGCCGGTCTATGGGGAAAGACGTGCCTGCCAGAGCCGCAGCCCCAAGGGGGCTTTCGTTCATCCGGGCGCGCGCATCGCGAAACCGGGAAAGATCACGGCCAAACATCTCGACATAAGCCATCATGTGGTGACCCCATGTTACCGGCTGGGCGACCTGCAAATGTGTGAAGCCTGGCATGACCCAATCAGCCCCGGCCTCGGCCTGCTCAAGCAGAGCGTTAATCAAAGCAGTCAGCCCGTCGATTGCCGCGTCTGCCTGATCACGCACCCACATGCGAAAATCCAACGCCACCTGGTCATTGCGCGAACGCGCAGTATGCAACCGGCCAGCAGGTTCGCCAATAAGATCGCTCAGCCGGGCCTCCACATTCATGTGGATATCCTCCAGTGCGGTGGAAAATTCAAAAGTACCGCCCTCGATCTCTGACAAAACAGTGAGCAGGCCTTCCCGGATCGCGTCAGCATCGCTATCTGTGATGATGCCCGCGCTTGCCAACATGGCGGCGTGGGCACGAGAGCCTTCGATGTCCTGACGGGCAAGGCGCTGGTCAAACCCGATCGAGGCATTGATTGCCTCCATGATTGCATCGGGTCCGGACGCAAAGCGCCCGCCCCACATGGCATTTGCGGCTTTCGTTTTGTCACTCATGGGTCAATTGCCTTTAGGAGTTTATCATGCGTCTGATCTTTCCGGCCCTGCTATACGCGGCCCTTGCCACCCTTGCAAACCCCGCCAGCGCGGATATTGCCGCAGCCGAGGCCTTGCGCGAAGGGGATATGACGAAACTCATCTTCTCAAGCACACCCAAAAGTGCCGGGCAGACGCCATTTACAGACCCGGATGGGGGTGAACATCTTTTGTCAGATTACGAAGGCCAGGTGGTGCTGGTGAACTTCTGGGCTACCTGGTGCGCGCCCTGCCGCAAGGAAATGCCGACTTTGGAAGCGTTACAGGTTGAACTGGGCGGGGATGATTTTCAGGTCGTCACCATCGCCACAGGCCGCAATAAAGTCGCCGGTATCAACCGCTTTTTTGAGGAAGCCTCGGTAAGCCACTTGCCGGTATTTCTTGACCCTAAAAGCACGTTGGCACGCGAAATGCTCGTACTTGGACTGCCAATATCCGTTGTGCTTAACCGAGAGGGGCAAGAGGTTGCGCGCCTGAAAGGGGATGCGGACTGGGCCTCGGAAAGTGCCTTTGCCATTTTCAGGGAATTAATGAACGAATAGGGCGCTCCCGCCCATTGGCGCCCCTGCCGGGGCTTCTCTGGTTGGGCCGGGCGCGCTACGCGCGACCAGATATGTGTACGACGGCGTGGAAAAAATTCGAAACAGATCAGCGCGTTAAGGTTTGCACATCTGCATGGCGCGGACATCCCGCAAGGTGATCATTGACCAACCCACAGGCCTGCATCCAGGCGTAAACTATGGTTGGACCGCAAAACTTAAACCCAAGCTTTTTCAGGTCTTTAGAAATCTGTGTTGACAATGGGGTAAATGCCGGCACGTCTTTGAGTTGCGCATGGCTGTTTACCAATGGCTTACCATCCACATAGGCCCATATAAGATCCGCGAAGGCATCAGCCCCGCCCAGTTCGAGAAACGCATGCGCATTGCCAATGGTTGCCTCGATCTTCCCGCGGTGGCGGATAATTCCTTTGTCAGATAGCAACCGGGTGACGTCACTTTCCCCCCATGCCGCAATAATTTGCGGCTGGAACCCTTGGAAAGCAACGCGAAAATTTTCACGTTTTTTCAAAATGGTGATCCAGCTAAGCCCTGCCTGAAATCCGTCCAGGATCAGTTTTTCCCACAAGGCACGGCCGTCATATTCCGGCACCCCCCATTCCTCATCATGGTATGTGATATATATCTCTTCACCGCCAACCCAACCGCATCTGTCTGCCATGTCACCCACTTTCATTTCATTGCTCCTGCCCCCTCTTCCAGACAATTTTAGGCAAAAGCGACCGTTCACATATTGTTAGCAGCTATGGCGCAAAACTGGCGGCAAATTTGTTTCGAAAGAGAAAAACATGGGCGACCAAACCCTGACCGACCCCGCAGCCTCGCTTTCAAATCCACTCTCGATGATGATATCGGCGCAAGACCGCGACACGCTCAATATGGTGCACGAGGCGCTGGCGAATAAACATGTGATGCTTGCCTTTCAGCCAGTGGTGCAAACCGCAGAGCCTGACAAAATCGCGTTTTATGAGGGTTTGATCCGGGTACTGGACAGAAAAGGTCGCATCATTCCAGCCAAAGATTTTATCAAAATTGTTGAAAACACCGAAATGGGGCGAATCATTGATGCGTTAGCGCTGGAAAAAGGTCTGGAAGCGCTGGAAATCGAACCAGGGTTGCGCCTGGCCATCAACATGTCTGCTCGGTCAATCGGGTACCCGCGCTGGAACAAGGTCTTGCAGGCTGGTCTGAAGAAGGATCCGACAATAGCAGAGCGTCTGATCCTTGAAATCACCGAAAGTACGGCAATAACACTACCAGAAATCGTTCAGGTATTTATGAATGATTTACAGATGCAGGGAATCTCGTTCGCGCTGGACGATTTTGGGTCAGGATTCACCTCCTTCAAGTACCTCAAGGAATTCTACTTTGACATCCTCAAGATAGATGGAGAGTTCATTCGCGGCATTCACAAAAATGCTGACAATCAGGCGATCACCCGGGCGATCTTATCAATGGCGAGGGACATGGAAATGTTCACTGTTGCGGAAAATGTAGAAATCGCGGAGGACGCAAAAAAATTGATGGAGATGGGAATCGACTGCATGCAAGGCTATTTCTTTGGCGCTCCGACCGTTTCTCCTTATTGGCAAACAGAAGACGCCCGTCTCAAGGTCAGTTAGATTATCCACCTGTGCCCGGCCTCAACGCTTGATTTTTTCTGCGGCGCAGCATAAGCCTGTTCATTGTATACTTGCGTCTACATCCTATCCAATAGGGCACAGGAAAGTGTTGAAGTGTTTGGCGCCTAAAAATGGACAATGGAGGCCAGACATGACCAATATCGTAATCGTTTCCGCAGCACGAACCGCCGTCGGCTCGTTTTCCGGCGGCTTTGCCAGCACACCTGCACATGATCTTGGGGCGACAGTGCTTGAGGCGATCATTGAGCGCGCCGGTATCGAAAAAAGCGAAGTCTCGGAGACCATTCTGGGTCAGGTATTGTCGGCGGGACAAGGACAAAACCCGGCACGCCAGGCGCATATCAATGCCGGTCTTCCGATTGAAAGTTCGGCCTGGGGAGTTAACCAGGTTTGTGGCTCCGGCTTGCGGGCAGTAGCGCTAGGCGCACAACATATCATGTTGGGTGATGCCAATATCGTTGCAGCGGGCGGCCAGGAAAACATGTCACTTTCACCGCATGTGGCGCATCTTCGTGCCGGTCATAAAATGGGCGACGTAAAGTTCATCGATCTGATGATCCGCGACGGGTTATGGGACGCCTTTAATGGCTACCACATGGGTCAGACCGCCGAGAATGTTGCCGAAAAATGGCAAATCAGCCGCGAAGAGCAAGACACTTTTGCCGTGGCCAGTCAGAACAAAGCAGAAGCCGCCCAAAAGGCCGGGCGCTTTGACGACGAAGTGGTGCCATTCACCGTAAAGACCCGCAAAGGCGATATCGTCATTGATAAAGACGAGTACATTCGCCACGGCGCCACGCTCGAAGCGATGCAAAAACTGCGCCCTGCTTTCATGCGCGATGGCGGCACTGTGACCGCAGCAAATGCTTCAGGCATCAACGATGGTGCGGCAGGTGTGTTGCTGATGAGTGCCGAGGAAGCGGAAAAGCGCGGGCTTGAGCCTTTGGCGCGTATTGCCTCTTACGCCACCGTTGGTCTGGACCCTTCAATCATGGGCGTGGGCCCCATCTATGCCAGCCGTAAGGCGCTGGACAAGGCCGGGTGGAAAGCAAACGACCTAGACCTGATCGAAGCGAACGAAGCATTTGCCGCGCAGGCCTGTGCTGTTAACAAAGACATGGGTTGGGACCCTGAAAAGGTGAATGTAAATGGCGGTGCGATCGCCATAGGCCACCCGATTGGCGCATCCGGCGCCCGTATCCTCAACACCCTGTTGTTCGAAATGAAACGCCGTGACGCAAAGAAGGGTCTGGCGACACTTTGCATCGGCGGGGGCATGGGTGTGGCCATGTGTTTTGAGCGGGATTAATACCATTTCTTCAAAAAAGGGGAAATCCTGTGCGCAATAATGTTGCGCATACCTTGCCATTTCGGTAATTCCATTGCGAGCACGAATCAAAAGGACAGAGAGCACATGGCACGGGTTGCATTAGTTACAGGGGGTACGCGCGGCATTGGCGCGGCCATTTCCACCGGTTTGAAAAATGCGGGTTACAGCGTTGCTGCAAGCTATGCAGGTAATGAGGAAGCCGCGGCGGCCTTCACCGCTGAAACGGGTATTCAAACCTTTAAGTGGTCCGTGGCTGACTATGACGCCTGCGCTGCTGGGGTGGCAGAGGTCGAGGCCACTCTTGGCCCCATCGATGTGCTTGTTAACAATGCAGGCATCACCCGCGATGCCCCCTTTCACCGCATGACACGCGATCAGTGGCAAGAGGTGATAGACACCAACCTTTCCGGCGTTTTTAACATGACCCATCCTGTCTGGCCGGGCATGCGTGAACGAAAATTTGGTCGTATCATTACCATCAGCTCGATCAATGGCCAAAAAGGCCAGTTCGGACAGGTCAATTACGCCGCCTCGAAAGCCGGTGATCTTGGCCTGACCAAAAGCCTTGCACAGGAAGGCGCCCGTTTTGGCATTACTGCCAACGCCATCTGTCCGGGTTATATCGCAACCGAAATGGTTATGGCCGTACCGGAAAAGGTCCGCGAAAGTATTATCAGCCAAATCCCCACGGGCCGGTTGGGTGAACCCGAAGAGATTGCGCGCTGCGTGACTTTCCTGGCCTCAGATGACGCCGAATTTATCAACGGATCAACTATAACCGCCAATGGCGGGCAATTCTTCGTCTGAAGCCAGGATGGATGGAAGCAAAAACCGGGCCACTGCAATAGGATTTATTGCAGTGGTTTTGTGGTCCTTGCTGGCCCTTTTCACCGTTGGCTCGGCCCCCGTACCACCCCTGCAACTGAATGCTATCGCGTTTGCCATTGGCGGTTTGGCTGGGGTATTCTGGATCATACGTGGCGGCCGACAACGGCAGTTGCTTGACGTCAGTTGGAAAACCTATGCCTTTGGGACAGCGGGGCTTTTTGGTTACCACCTACTTTATTTTACCGCCCTGCGATTGGCCCCTGCCGCCGAGGCTGGTCTGATTGCCTATCTATGGCCCCTGCTAATTGTCCTGTTTTCAGGCTTGCTGCCCGGAGAGAGCCTGCGCAAAGGACATGTCGCGGGAGCGGTTATAAGTTTTGCTGGGGCGGCCCTGATAATTTCTGGTGGGGGGGCCGAGTTTTCCAGCGCGTCATTACCCGGATATGGGCTCGCGCTGCTTTGCGCAATCGTTTGGGCTGGATATTCTGTTCTATCACGACGGCTGGGCCTGGTACCAACAGCAAGCGTTGCTATCTTTTGTTTGCTGACATCGGCCCTTTCCCTGCCCTTGCACATCATATTTGAGGAAACCATCTGGCCAAATGGCATGCTGGGGTGGGGAGCGATCGTCGCCCTTGGGCTTGGGCCGGTCGGGTTGGCATTTTATGTGTGGGATTTTGGCGTTAAAAACGGCGACATACAGCTTCTGGGTACAACCGCGTATGCGGCACCTCTGTTTTCGACATGTATACTTGTCATAGCAGGCATTGCAGATGCCAGCATGACATTGGCGGGCGCCACATTATTGATAACTGCTGGGTCGGTTATTGCCGCACGAAGCTCCTCAAAAAGGCAGCCTGACGCTTAAAGTTTCCTTACTGCGCGTTAATCGCTCAGACGCTCAATCTCTTCTTTCAGTTTGAGCTTTTGTTTTTTCAACTCGGAGATGCGCAAATCGTTGCTACCTGGTTGGCGTTGTACCTCTTCCACTTCCACTGAAAGGGCCTCGTGTTTCTTGCGAAGCTGCTGCAAATGCGAGCTTACGTCCATTGGTATCCTCCTCTTTGCTTTAATAGGTGTATTGCACCACAAAATGCACAATTTGTCACGCGAATGATGCTCCGCCTATCAAAGAGATGGTTGTTCGAATTAACTTAAGATTTTATGGAAATTGGTCGATTACCAAAGAGGCAGAGCAACCCCATCTCGCAAAATTGCGCTGACTTCCTGTCGGTAACTCTCTGCGTCGCCCACATGCTCGGCCCCGTCATGCAAAATCAGTGGAGCTGCAAGGCGGAAGGCCCCGCGCCCCCCTTTACGGGCATGTAGGAGTATCAAGGTTGCCGCCCGACCTTCACGCGCACAAAGAGGTTTGACCAAAATGGTGCCCATTCGCTCATCAAACGCGGCCAGGATTTCAGGCAATCGTTCTGCCTTTTGAATCATGGTCAGGTAACCACGTGGTTTGAGTCGTTTTGTCGCTGCCTTTATCCAATCTTCCAACGGTGTTTGTTCACCCTTGGAAGCCTCTCGCCCTTCATCCGGTGCAACGGGGCCACCTTCGCGAAGGTGATAGGGAGGATTCATTATGACATGATCAAAGCTTTCTTCGCGCACCGCTTCCGGCAGGGCTGTTATGTCCGCCTCATGCACATCAAGATCAATGTCATTGTCAAAGGCGTTGCGGCGCGCAAGTTCGGCATAATCTGTCTGCTTTTCAACCGCCACAAGGCGCAGGCCGCTAACACGTGAACCAAGTGATAAAATCGCAGCCCCGGCACCGCAGCCAAGTTCCAGCACCGATTCACCTTCATGCGCGTTGACAGAGGCCGCCAGGAAGACAGGATCGACCCCGGCACGGTACCCTTTACGCGGCTGCATCAGCATCAACCGCCCCCCCAGAAACTTATCAACACTGATTGAATCGCGTGCAAAACCCATATTTACTTCTCCACAAGAATCCCATTGTCGCGCATCGCCCGGCGGGCCTGCGCAATACTCTCATCGGGGACCATAAGGCGACGAGGTAAAATTCCTATTGATCCGTCCAAAACGCTCATATGGACGTCCATGACAAAGTGTTTTATACCCTCGCCATCAAGTAAGGCTGTGGCAAAAGCCAGAGTTGCAGGGTCGTTTGTTCGAATAAGTTCTTTCATACTCAAGGACTTATACATAAGGGCCGGAATTGTCGAGTTAGGTGACAGGATTGTGAGTACGGAACACGACGTGACATCAAAACCGCATGAGGTTTTGGCTGAATACCTGTCCACCGATCTGGAGCAGGTTGGCAAACTGATTCGCACCCGCATGGCGTCGGAACACGCGCCGCGCATTCCGGAAGTAACAGCCCATCTGGTTGGCGCTGGCGGTAAACGCCTCCGGCCCATGCTGACGCTCGCCGCTGCCCGGTTGTGCGGCTACGACGGCCCATTCCACATCCATTTGGCCGCAACTGTTGAGTTCATTCATACGGCAACGCTTTTGCACGATGATGTCGTAGATGAGAGCGCAAAACGCCGTGGACGCCCAACAGCCAACCTTCTGTGGGACAACAAGTCTAGCGTGCTGGTCGGCGATTACCTTTTTGCCCGTTCATTCCAATTGATGACCGATACCGGCAGCATAAAGGTGCTGGAAATTCTCTCAAACGCCTCGGCCACAATTGCAGAGGGCGAGGTGCTTCAGTTAACCGCAGCACAGGACCTGCGCACAAGCGAAGATACCTATCTGAAAGTTGTACGCGGCAAAACCGCCGCATTGTTCTCGGCCGCAACCGAAGTTGGCGGGGTTATTGCCGGAGCTGATGAAGGCACTATTCGCGCCTTGCACGCATACGGCGACGCATTGGGCATCGCTTTCCAGATCGCGGATGATCTTCTGGATTATTGGGGCGGGGACGCTACCGGCAAAAACATCGGTGACGACTTTCGTGAACGCAAGCTAACTCTGCCGCTGATAAAGGCTGTCGCCAAAGCGGACGCAGCAGAACATGCATTCTGGGAGCGGGTGATTGAAAAGGGCAAGCAACAGGACGGTGATCTGGAACATGCCCTGGCCCTGCTGGATCACCACAATGCCCTTGATGACACCCGCGCCGAGGCGGTTAACTGGGCGGACAAAGCTAAATCAGCCTTGAACGGCCTGCCGGATGATCCCCTGCGGAAAATGTTGTCGGACATCGCTGATTACGTTGTCGAGCGGCTTAGATAGCTTTCACCGAGGTGCTATTTCGCCAGTGTCTAGGAAAGTTGGACGGTATGCACCCACCAGTTTGGTTGGTCAGTTGCAAGGGTGCGCGCTGCCTGTTCGGCCTCTTCCTTTTGTAAAAAAAGCGCAAAGCAGGTGGCACCGGAGCCCGACATTCGCACCAATTGCGCCCCCTCCAATGCCCTAAGCGCAGAAAGAACTTTGCCGATTACAGGCTGCAGACTTATAGCGGGCTTTTCCAGATCATTCCGCTGTTTCGCCAGCCACTGAATGAAAGACCCGCTGTCTAGCTTCTTAGGCAGGTTGCGCGGCATTGGGGGGGCGTTTTTAGTCTCCAACGCTTTAAAAACCCCGGGCGTTGGAACTTCGACCCGTGGGTTGGCCAAAACGGCCCAAAGAAGGGGTAATCCAGATACCGGCGTCACGATCTCTCCAATCCCCTGCATGCGCGCCGCCTGACGCATGAGACACACCCGGATATCGGCCCCAAGCCCGGTCAGGCCAGGCGGCATCTCGCGCAATCCAGTCAAATCTGCCAGTGCCAGGGCGGTCGCCGCTGCATCCGAGGATCCGCCACCGATGCCAGCCGCAGCTGGCAGATGCTTGGAAAGTATGATTGCTGCTGGCTGGTCAAACAAAGCCGCAACGCGCATCACGAGGTTTTCTTCACCGGTGGGCACCCCTTCTGCCAAGGGGCCAATAACTTCCAGAGAAGCTTTGTCGGCCAATCTCACCGTTACCCTATCCCCAAGATCAGCAAACATCACAAGGGAATCCAGCAGGTGATATCCATCCTGCCTTTGCCCTGTGACATGTAAGGTCAGGTTGACCTTGGCGGGTGCAAAAACCTTAGCCGTCTTCATTCGAACGGATCAGCGGCTCGGCGCCTTCTTCCTCCAAAACTACATCCAGACCTACTTCAAGCTTACGCCGGATGCGTTCCGGGTCCAGCTCGTCCGGGTCTGTATCGTCGGTAATAAATGACAAAGCGCGGTTCCATTGGAATTCGGCCTCCAGCCGCCTGCCAACTGCCCAATACACGTCACCCAGATGGTCATTGATGACCGGGTCAACCGGTATCAACTCTACGGCGCGTTCCATCTGCACAACCGCTTCTTCATAGCGGCCAAGACGGTAATAAACCCAGCCAAGACTATCAGTGATGTAGCCATCGGCGGGGCGTGCGGCCACTGCTCTTTCGATCATATCCAATGCCTCGTCAAAGTTCTGTCTTTGCTCGACAAAGGAATACCCAAGGTAGTTCAAAACCGAAGGCTGGTCGGGATTGAGGACAAGAGCTTTGCGGAAATCAGCCTCGGCCGGCGGCCATTGGTCAAGCTGTTCATGGCAAATGCCGCGCGCGAAATACAAAACCCATTCGCTGCTATTCGCTTCTTCATGGATCTGTATTGCCCGGTCATAAGCTGGGATGGCTTCCTCGCAGCGGCTTAAAAATCTAAGCGTATCCCCAAGGATGTTGTGTACCTTCGGTGCATTGGGATGAGCCTGTGCAAGTTCCTGCATGACCTCAACAGCCTCGTCTGTTTGCCCCCAGCGGCGCAACGCTTCGGCACGCGAAAGAGCGGCGGTCAGGAACAATCGATCTGATTGCGGGATCTGCGCGTAAGCAGGAACCGCCAGCTCGTAACGCTCCATCATTTCAAGCAAAGTGGCCGAAAGCAAAGTTGCCTGATACAGGTCAGGCTTCAGAAATTCGGCCGTGCGGCTATATAGAAGCACAACATTTGGCTCGAGGTCGTTGGCCAGTGATTGTGCGACCGAAAGGAAAACATCTGCCAGCCCGTCACGTGGCGAGGAAATAGCCGTGAACGCGATAGGCTTACCCGCCGCAAGCTCACTGCGTAGCAGTTGAATTTCTTTGTCACCACCGCCCGGAAAAGCTTTGTCTATCAGATCAACCGCAGCCGGATTCCTCTCCAGCTCACTCAGGATTTGTGCGTAAATGAGGACACCATCGCGATTAAGCGGCAGGACTTCACCTGCCTCACCCGAGAATATCTTTGCAGCTCCGTCAAAATCACCGGTCAAAGCCCGGGCAAGGCCGCTGTGATAGGACGCGAACTGGCCCGGATTCCGCAACTTTTCGAGAGAGGCGAAAGTCTCCAGCCCCTCAGCCACATTGCCCAAACCAACCTCTGCCCAGCCCCGAATAACAATATCAAGCGTTCCGCCGATGGTCGTACCCTTATCAAGCGCGGCCAGAATCGATGCCCAGTCCTCTGCCACGATCGCGTCTGCCAGCAAGACAAGCCCGGCGATCTGGTTGTCAGCGGCAAGCCCCTGAAGACGGCGCGCCACGGGCACAGCCTCTTTGAATTTTCCCAGTCCGATTTCGGCTACCAAAAGCCCCTCCATCAGATCCAGATTTTCAGGGTCACGCGCCAAAGCACGGATGCCGTATTCAACATTGGCACTGAAATCGCCGACATAATCCGCGTGACGGGCGGCTAGATATGGTCCAGCGAACCCGTCCGCATGAACGGGGGCCATCAAGCCAAACCCTGTTGTCATGGAAACGGCAAGAACAGGCAAAAAGCGGAAAGGTCGGGGAAAGGGCAAAGGGGCCTCATAGGTCAGAAACTTGACCCCAAACCTAGTGCGCCAACGGACCGGACGCAATGCAGGTCAGCCCGCTCACAGCTAAGTTGACGCAGGTTTTATAAAAAAACCCACTCCAATCAGTGAGAACTGGTTACATATTCGGGTAGTTCGGCCCTTCGCCGCCCTGTGGCACGCTCCAAGTGATATTGCGGCTCGGGTCTTTGATGTCACAGGTTTTGCAGTGCACGCAGTTTTGGAAATTGATTACAAAACGCGCCTCCTTACCCTCTTCCTCAATCACCTCATAAACCCCTGCCGGGCAGTAGCGTTGTGCGGGTTCAGCATATTCAGGCAGGTTAACCCGAATGGGCAGGTCCGGATCAACCAGCTGCAAGTGGCAGGGCTGTTGTTCTTCGTGGTTGGTGGCCGCAAAGCTGACATTGGTCAGGCGATCAAAGCTGAGCTTTCCATCCGGTTTTGGGTAGGGAATTACCGGGTAGTCCGCCGCTTTGCCCGTGGCCTGCGCGTCATTTTTGCCGTGTTTCATCGTGCCAAACAGCGAAAAGCGAAAGATGGTCTGAAACCACATGTCAAAGCCGCCCATCGCCAGACCTGCCAGCATACCCCAACGCCCGTTCATTGGCGCCACATTGCGTACCGGCTGCAGGTCTTTGCCCACCGGACCTTCACGCAGCGCGGTGTTATAAGCATCGAGCGTGTCGCCTTCCCGTTCAGCCTTTATGGCATCAACCGCCGCTTCGGCTGCCTGAATGCCAGACAGCATGGCGTTATGATTGCCTTTGATCCGGGGCAGATTGACCAGCCCTGCCGTGCAACCCAGCAAAGCGCCGCCGGGGAAGGCCACTTTGGGCACCGACTGAATACCGCCCTTGGTCACGACACGGGCACCGTATGCCACGCGCTTACCGCCCTCCAGTAACTCGGCAATGGCCGGATGATGCTTGAGGCGCTGGAATTCCATATAGGGGTAAAGATGCGGATTCTTATAGCTGAGATCAACGATCAAACCGACAAATACCTGATTGTTATCAAGGTGGTAAATGAATGACCCGCCGCCGTTTTTCCAACCCAGTGGCCAGCCCATCGTATGGGTCACCGTGCCTTCACGGTGTTTCTTGGGATCAACCTCCCAAATCTCTTTCATGCCCAGACCAAACTTGGCGTGATCGGCATCCCCATCCAGATCAAATTTGGCAATCACCTGACCCGACAAGGATCCGCGCGCACCTTCACTCAAAAACACATATTTGCCGTTCAGCTCCATGCCCGGTTCATAGGCATCGCCCGGTGTGCCGTCCGGGTTCTTGCCGAACTCACCTGCAACAACTCCGCGGACACTGCCGTCTTCACGATACAGTAGTTCCGAACAAGCCATGCCGGGGTAAATCTCGACCCCCAACTCTTCCGCCTGTTCGGCCATCCAGCGGCAAACATTACCCATGCTGACGATATACTTGCCGTGATTGCTCATCAAAGGTGGCATCAGAAAGTTGGGAATGCGAATTCCGCCACCTTCGCCCAGCATTAAAATCTCATCGCGCTTGACCGGGACCGTGATCGGCGCACCTTTGTCTTTCCAGTCTGGAATCAACGCATCAAGCCCGCTTGTGTCAAGAACCGCGCCTGACAAGATATGCGCCCCGACTTCTGAACCTTTTTCCAGAACAACAACATTCAGGTCGCCGTCAAGTTGCTTGAGACGGATTGCCGCCGACAGCCCCGCAGGCCCCGCGCCAACAATAACTACATCGACATCCATCGCTTCGCGGTTCACGTCACTCATCCCTGTCCCCTTTATGAAGGCTCAAAAAATTCCGGCTTGGCCACAAAACCGTTAGCTGGCTGGCGCAACCGGGTCAATCGTCACACAACGTAACAACGCTTTTATGGGCCATCATTCTGACAAAAGGAGGCCAAAAGCCGCGAATTGGCACCCCAAATTCCAGCTTTCCCTTGCATTTCCCCGCCCCTTTCGGTCAGGTGAGGGAAAGGCGGAGCAATTTTTGCAACAGAACCGTCGCAGTCGAAAACGGGCATTGGAAAACATGGAAAAGATCCCTCTTACCCGCGCGGGATACGCCGCGCTGGACAGTGAGTTAAAACAATTAAAAAGTGTAGAGCGCCCTGCTGTAATCAGGGCCATCGCCGAAGCACGCGAACATGGCGACCTGTCGGAAAACGCCGAATATCACGCAGCCCGTGAAAAGCAGAGCTTTATCGAAGGGCGCGTGAAGGAATTGGAAGGTGTCTTGTCGCTTGCCGATGTAATCGACCCGACCAGCCTGTCAGGTACAGTCAAATTCGGCGCCACGGTTACTATCGTTGACGAAGATACCGACGAAGAAAAAACCTACCAGATTGTAGGTGAGCCGGAAGCGGATATTGAGGCCGGCAAGCTAAACCTGAAATCCCCCCTGTCGCGTGCCCTGATCGGCAAAGAAGAAGGCGATTCTGTAGAAGTGCGCACGCCGGGTGGCGAAAA
>CAZJYZ010000002.1:0-137441 GCA_964550345.1 uncultured Aliiroseovarius sp.
CACGCCTTCGCGGCTGACATCGGCACCGCGGGCATCTGACCGCGCGCAAACTTTGTCAATCTCATCCAGGAAAACGATGCCGTTTTGCTCAACAGCCTCAAGTGCGGTGCGGTTGACGGATTCGTCATCCAGCAATTTGTCGGCCTCTTCGCCGATCAACACTTCATAACTGTCAGCCACCCGCATTTTGCGTTTGGTCGTGCGCCCACCCATGGCTTTACCAAAGATATCGCCAAGGTTCATCATGCCCATGCCGCCGCCAGGCTGCCCGGGAATATCAAACATCTGCATCGGGTTTGAATTATCGCTAAGCTCAAGCTCGATCTCATGATCGTCCAGCTCACCCGTACGAAGTTTCTTACGAAACATCTCCCGTGTGGCTTCGCGCGCGTCGCTTCCGGCAATGGCCTCAATAACCCGGTTTTCGGCCTCGGCTTCGGCGCGCGCCTTCACGTCTTCACGCATCTGTGCGCGGGTTTGCAGGATCGCGGCATCAACCAGATCACGCACGATCTGCTCCACGTCGCGGCCGACATAGCCAACTTCGGTAAACTTGGTTGCCTCAACCTTGATAAAGGGCGCGCGGGCCAGCTTGGCCAGACGGCGGCTGATTTCGGTTTTACCAACGCCGGTTGGTCCGATCATCAGAATATTTTTCGGATATACCTCATCGCGCAGATCGGCTGACAATTGCTTTCGGCGCCAGCGATTACGCAGGGCTACGGCCACAGCACGTTTGGCATCGTTTTGGCCGATTATAAAACGATCAAGCTCTGAGACGATTTCACGTGGGGTCAGGTCGGTCATTTCTGAATTTTCTCCACCGTCAGGTTTCCATTGGTGTAAACGCAAATATCTGCGGCGATCGCCATGGCTTTGCGGGCAATCCCCTCGGCGTCACCATGACCGTTCATCAAACCGCGCGCGGCAGCCAGTGCGTAATTTCCGCCCGAGCCTATGGCGGCAATGCCGTGTTCAGGCTCCAGCACATCACCGGCGCCGGTAATGATCAGAAGTTCGGTGCCATCTGTGACAATCAGCATCGCCTCAAGCTTTTGCAGGTATTTGTCGGTGCGCCAGTCTTTGGCCAACTCGACACTCGCGCGTTGAAGTTGGCCGGGCGTGGCTTCCAGTTTGGCCTCGAGCCGTTCCAGCAGCGTGAAGGCATCCGCCGTTGAGCCAGCGAAACCGGCCACAACGTCATAGCCACCGGGGTTTAGCCTGCGTACTTTGCGGGCCGAACCCTTGATCACGGTTTGCCCAAGGCTGACCTGCCCGTCACCGGCCACGACAACCTCGTCACCCTTTTTTACGCCAATGATCGTTGTGCCATGCCATCCGGGGAAATTTGTATCTGCCATGTCGCCTCCGTTTCTGATGGGTATATGGACAGAGCGGCGCCCGGTTACAACCGCCTTGGCTTGTTCAAGCCGAAGGCGCGGGTTAGCGTGGCCTATGTCAGTCGCGCGCATTTTACGAATTTACCTTGATCCGGACGAGCTCGAACGGGCGCGTAATGGCGACTTCAAATTGATGAATCGCATCAGGTACGCGTTTGAAGACCATGAATTCCGGGTCGAATTTGTGCGAAACAGCGTGGAACAGAGACTAAAAAGCGTGAAACGCAACGGTTATGCACTGTTTCACATGCAAGATCCGTTTCATGACCGCGCCCTGAACCTGCGTCGCGCCTACTTTTACCCCTTTTGGAGGATCGAAAACACGGCCGATCGTTGGGAGTTTCGGGTTGCTAAGAAATACTTCGATTCAGGTGAAATAGAAACTGATGTAGCACAAAAATGGGCAAGGAATTGGCGAAAGTGGCTGTTTACGGGAATGGCGTCAGATCCGGGGCGTGAGGGTGTGGTTTACGTGCCTTTGCAGGGCATGCTCTTAAAGCGGCGCGGCTTTCAGACCGCCAGTCCCATTGAGATGATAAATACGGTTTTACGGCAGGACACTAAGCGGCGAATACTCGTGGGTCTGCATCCGAATGAAAGCTATTCGCACGAAGAAGTTTTAGCCTTGCAAAAGCTGGCGGATGCCAACCCGAGTTTGAGCATTCAAACCGGAGGCATGAATGAGGCCCTGCGTATTTGCGATTACGTGGTCACGGAAAATTTCAGTGCTGCCTTGTCCGGATTTTTCTTTGGTAAGCCCGCCATTCTTTTCGCCAGAATAGATTTTCACCACATTGGCCTGAACATAGAAGACCTGGGTGCAGATGAAGCTTTTGAAAGGGTCGCACAGCATCAGCCGGACTTTGAAAAATACCTTTATTGGTTCATTCAGCTAAATGCCATCAAGGCAGGGGATGACAACGCTGAAGACGCGATTATAGAAACGGTGCGCCAGCATGGCTGGAAGGTCTGACAGGCCTTAACTCAACCAGCCCGACAGGTTATCAGTGATAATATTCGTCAATGCCTTGATATGCGCGGGGTCAGAATTGAGGCAGGGGATATAGGTAAAGTTTTCGCCGCCCGCTTCCTCAAAAGCTTCACGAATCTCGCCATTAATCTCTTCCAGCGTCTCAAGACAATCGGCCGAAAAACCGGGGGCAACAACGGCAATATTACGTTTCCCGGCTTTGGCGAGGCGTGCGACTTCCTCAACCGTATAGGGCTTGATCCACTCAGCTTTACCAAAGCGGGACTGGTAGGTCGAAATGATCGGGCAATCATCCCAGTTCAGGCGCGTGCGCAAAAGCTCGGTGCTGCGTTCGCATTGAATGTAATAGGGGTCGCCTGCATCAACATAGCTTTGCGGCATGCCGTGATACGAAGCGACGAGCACGTCTGGCTTTTTGTCGCCCAGCGCTTGCGTAATGGACCCGGCCAGCGCGTTTACAAATCCGGGATTGTCATAATACGGTGGTATAGTTCGTATCGCGGGCTGGCTGACCTGACCCATCAGGGCGCGAAAAAGCTGGTCATTGGCTGTGGCGGTGGTGGCCCCGGCATATTGCGGGTAAAGCGGGAAGAATAAGACCCTATCACAGCCGTTTTCCACCATTTTGTCCAAAACTTTCTGGATTGGCGGGTTGCCGTAACGCATGGCATAATCGACCATAATTTTGTCGCCAAACACCCCCTCCAAAGCCTCGCGTACAAGATCTGTTTTGGCGCGGGTGATCGTAGCCAGGGGGCTTTCGTCTATGTCGTAGTTCCAGATTTCGCGGTAAGCCGCGCCGGACCTTGAGGGGCGTGTTGTCAGGATAACACCCTGCAACAATGGCTGCCATTTCCAGCTAGGAATATTGACGACCCGCTTATCTGAAAGGAATTCATTCAGATACCGGCGCATGGACCAATAGTCATGCCCGTCCGGCGTGCCAAGATTGGCGAGTATGACGCCGACCTTGCGATCACTTGTATCGGAAATGTCCTGCGCCATGCGCTCTCCTGTTGTTCGCTGGTTTTGACTACAGGGATTTACGAAAAGGTCAATCCGGCGTGTCGGTGTCGTCAACCCGCAATGCATCCGCCAGTCGCGTCTGAGCCGAGCCGGGGCGCAGTGGTTTTTGCTGGCTTTCATGCGGCGCCCAGCCTGAAAGGAAAATGAACTCAAACTCAGCACTGACCCGCCCGTCGGGTGCGCCGTGCGTTTGGGAGTAGATTTCATTTGTAAGGGTGAACAAAGCACGCGGGGCAGGCAGGTGTGAACGATCCTGCAGTGCGTTCCCCTCGCCCATTGCCCGCAGATCCCGCATCAGGGCAAGCGCATCCGTATAGGAAACGTTGCGCGACGAGCTGTCGGCCACTGGTTGCGCCAGACCTGCGCGTTGCAATAATGCCCCAAGGTCACGAATGTCACCCATAGGCAGGATGCGCGGAGAAAGTCCGCCACAGACTTTGGTTTCCGCCTGCGCAAGCGCACTTCGAAGCCCGGCCAGGGATTGTCCGCCAAAGGTTACACCCAGAAAAAACCCGTCAGGTTTCAGGGCACGACTGCATTGTACAAGCTGGCCTACCGGGTCATTCGCCCAATGCAAGGTCAGTGCGTTGATCACCAGATCAAAGCTGCCCGGCGCAAGTTCAAGCACCTCTGAATCCCGTACAATCGCCGCCTCAGGAAAGAAATCGGCCCATATTTCAGGAAAACCGGTGACGATAGCGGGTTTGCTAAACGCTTTGTTAACCTCTTCTAACCGATCCTTAATCTCAGCCGCAGCTTCATCATGCAAAAACAATGCATCACGGCTGGCGCGGTTGCGGTTACGTGCAAGCTGCGCACGGTCAGTCATTTTGGGCGGTGTGTTCATAGCGCGTCATAGATAACGGGGGATCGAAAAATTGCAATCGGTGCTAAAACTTCTTTACCCGGAAAGGTGCGTTTCCTGCGGCGAGCCGGTTGAGGGCATGTTTGGCCTTTGTGGTTCCTGTTGGGCAAAGACCCCGTTCATTGCCGGGGCGATTTGCGACACCTGCGGCACCCCTTTGCCCGGTGAAGAGGAAACCGACCAACAGCTGATATGCGATGATTGCATGCACACCAAACGACCGTGGTCACGCGGCCGCGCAGCGCTTTTGTACAAAGACAATGCCCGCCGCCTTGTCCTTGCGCTTAAACATGGTGATCGGCTGGATCTGGCACCGCCGGCGGCTGGCTGGATGGCGCGTGCCCTTACACCAATTCTATTACGTGACATGTTGGTGGTTCCGGTACCGTCACACTGGACCCGGCTATTGCGTCGAAAGTACAATCAGGCCGCGATACTGGCGCAAGCACTGGCCAGGACCGAGCGTCTTGAATATGGGCCGGATTATCTGGTGCGCCCCCGACACACGCCCCCGCATGATGGCATGAACCGGGTTGCACGTTTTGCCAATATGCAAGGCGCAATTATCCCGCACCCAAAACGCGGTATCAGGCTGAAGGGCCGCAAGGTGTTGCTGGTCGATGATGTCATGACTTCAGGTGCAACTTTTGCTGCTGCAGCAGAAGCGTGCTTTGAGGCCGGTGCCTGTGACGTTTTCACCATTGCACTGGCACGAGTTGCGAAGGATGCATAATTCCCGTTAGAAACGTCCTCAAAACACGCCAAGGGAAATAGAATGCAGCCTGTTACGATATACGCCACCCAGTTATGTGGCTTCTGCCACGCGGCCAAGCGCCTTTTATCCACCAAGGGGGTGGAGTTTGATGAAATTGACGTAAGTCGCAATCCGCAATTGCGTCAGGAAATGATGGCGCGTGCCAATGGGCGCCATACCGTGCCCCAGATTTTTATTGGCGAGCACCATGTCGGCGGATGCGACGACCTGTTTGCGCTTGAGCAGGGCGGCAAGCTTGACGATATGTTGGCAGGGTAAACCATGCGCGCAGGCCTCATTCAAATCACATCCACCGACGACCCGCAGGCCAATCTGCCGGTTACGTTGGGTTTGATCCGTGAAGCCGCTGCCAAAGGCGCTGATTTTATCCTGACGCCCGAGGTGACCAATACAATCTCGATGAGCCGTAAATGGCAAAACAAAGTACTTCATTTCGAGGACTACGATCCAACACTTGCGGCCTTCAAGAAAGAAGCAAAGGCGCTGGGCATCTGGCTGCTTGCCGGGTCATTGGCACTGAAAACCGGCGACAGTGATGGCAGATTTGCAAACCGGTCTTTTCTGATTGGGCCAGAAGGTGAAGTCGTCGCTCGATACGACAAAATCCATATGTTCGACGTCGAAATCGATGAAAACGAAAGCTACCGCGAAAGTTCTGGTTACAGGCCGGGCAAACAAGCTGTGCTAGCTAAAACGCCTTGGGCAAATATCGGCATGACGATCTGTTACGACCTGCGTTTTCCGCACCTATACAGACAACTTGCCCAAGCGGGCGCGCAAATTCTTACCATCCCCGCCGCCTTTTCCCCGGTAACAGGCAAGGCTCACTGGGAAAGCCTGATGCGGGCGCGGGCTATCGAAACTGGATGCTACGTTTTTGCACCCGCCCAGACCGGCCACCATGGCGGCACGCGTTATACACATGGCCACTCACTCGCCGTCGCACCCTGGGGCGAGGTTTTGGCCGATGGTGGCGACAAGGTGGGGGTAACGCTGGTGGATTTTGACCTTGCCGAGGTCGAAAATGCGCGCAAACGTGTACCTTCGCTAAGCCATGACCGCGAATTTTTGAGGCCCTGATGTCTGACCAGAGCACAAATGACAGCCTTTCCGTGGCGCTTTTCAGCGAGATTTTCATGGCTGGTCAATTGTCGCGTAATACTCTGTCCAAGGCTTTGCCCAAAGGGATGGAGCTCAGCCACTTTTCCGTGCTCAACCATCTTGCCGGCAGTGCCGAGCCGCGCAGCCCGGCGCAACTGGCCAAAGCCTTCCACCTGACACGCGGTGCAATGACCAATACCCTGACCAAACTGGAATGGGCAGGGCATGTGCATATCCACCCTGACTGGGACGATGCACGGCGCAAAATCGTGACTATCAGCCCGGCTGGACGCACGGCCCGTGACGCGGCCTTACAGGCCATTACGCCAATTATTGCGGATGTGGTCGCCTCGATCGGTACCGAACGCGTGCGCGCCGTCCTGCCTGTCCTGCGCGAGTTGCGTGAAAGTTTTGACGACGATAATTCGTAACGACGCACGACCCTTTCATCTTGGCACATATACCTCCGCCGGAGGCATTAATCTCGCGCGCAGCGCGCCCAGCCCAACCGCATGAGCGCCCCGGCAGGGGCCGAGTGCGGGCGGGAGCACTGCTTTTATGATAGAATTTATCCGGACTTAATGCTGGATATTGCATAATTCACCGAAACATCCCGCTCTGAAACCGACCAGCTCCAGCTTAGCGGATTAAAGACAAACCCTTTTTGCCCTTCGACCTTCAGACCGGCATTGGTGATCAGCGCGGAGAGCTCTTCCGGCGTGATGAATTTTGCATATTCATGTGTGCCTTTGGGCAGCCACCGCATGACATGTTCGGCCCCGACGATAGCAACTGCAAAGCTTTTAGGATTACGGTTGATCGTTGATGTCAGCATCAGGCCGCCGGGCTTCAGAAGGTCATGACATGCGCTGAGGTAAGCAGCCGGGTCAGCGACATGTTCGATCACCTCCATATTCAGAACAACATCAAATTGTTCCCCGGCCTCGGCCAGTGCTTCGGCGCTGGTATGGCGGTAATCAATTTCCAGCCCCATCTGCTCGGCATGAATGCGCGCGACGGGCAGGTTTCCTTCAGCTGCATCGGCGCCGACAATCTCTGCCCCCAGACGCGCCATTGGCTCGGACAGCAAGCCGCCACCGCAACCGATATCAAGGATGCGCAACCCCTTGAACGGCAGGGGTTTACTCAGGTCACGCTCATATCGTCCGGCGATTTCGCCGTTGATGTAATCCAGCCGTGTCGGGTTCATCATGTGTAAGGGCTTGAATTTGCCCGCCGGGTCCCACCATTCAGCCGCCATAGCCTCAAACTTGGCAATCTCTGCGGGGTCAATTGTTGTCTGCATGTCTGTTCTTTCTGATGGCGGGCCGGTCTTGTCAGATATATAGGGGTTATATGGATAAGGCGGCAGATAACAACAACAGGGGCGGAAAACTATTTCCGCCAATCCAGCCGTTTGACCAAAGAATGCTGGATGTTGGCGACGGCCATCAGGTCTATCTGGAGCAAAGCGGAAACCCCGATGGTGTTCCTGTTGTGGTTTTTCATGGCGGTCCCGGCGGTGGGTGCAGCCCCTCAATGCGGCGGTTTTTTGACCCCAAGGCTTACCGGATCATCCTGTTTGACCAGCGCGGCTGTGGTCGTTCACGCCCCCATGCACTGGTGCGAGACAACACTACCTGGCACCTGATCAAGGACATCGAATATATCCGCGAGGTTCTGGAAATTGAGCGTTGGATCGTTTTTGGCGGCTCCTGGGGGGCGACGCTGGCGCTGATCTATACCCAAAGCCACCAAAACCGCGTTGCCTTTCTGGCTTTGCGCGGCATTTTTCTGGCGACACAGGCCGAGCTTGATTGGTTCTATGGCGGCGGTGCTGGCAAATTCTTCCCGGAATTGTGGGAGCGTTTCACCCGCATCATCCCCGAGGAAGAACACGGCGACCTGATCAAGGCGTATAACAAACGCCTGTTTTCGCGCGATAAGACCGAACAGGCCATGTTTGCCAAAGCATGGGCTGGTTGGGAAAACGCGCTGGCCTCCATCGACAACCCCGGCCACCATATTGACAGCCCGGCGCAATACGCGCTGGCATTCTCCAAGCTGGAAAACCACTATTTCACCCATGGCGCTTTTTTGGATACAGACGGCCAGATCCTGCAAAACATGCCCAAAATCGCACATATCCCCGGCACCATCGTGCAAGGCCGCCACGATATGATCTGCCCACCATCCACGGCCTATTCCCTGCACAAACGCTGGCCAAGCTCCGAGCTGAAAATGATCCACAAAGCCGGGCACGCATTGTCCGAAGACGGCATAGCGGCGGGGCTTATTGGGGTGATGGAGAAAGTGAAGCGGCAACGGGAAACGCTGGGGGTGTAGTGAACACAACAATACTGTAAAAAACCGGCTCAGCACAAATACTGAAAGCCCTTGACTCTCTATTAAAATTGAAAACGTTACATCTTGACTGATTCGGGATCCCGTACTACATAGTAAGTATACTGGCTACCAGTAAGACTGGTAGTTCAAAGGCCGTGGGGGTTTGCGCCTCTGCGGCCTTTGCAGTATGCTTTCTCAACTTTTAGTTTAGGAAAGCATTATGAGGGCAAGAGTTTATATAGACGGTTTCAATCTCTACTTTCGCCGCCTTAAAAACTCAAAATACAAATGGACCGACTTAAACTTGCTTTCGAAAGAGCTTTTGGAGTCGGGAGACACAAAAGAACTAATCCGCTACTTCACCGCAGATGTTACAAAACGCGCAGGGGATGAAGAAGCGCCCGAACGTCAACAGACACTGTTTCGAGCACTCAAAACTATAGAGGGATTCGAAATCCACAAAGGGCATTTTCTCTCTAAAAAAATTGTCAGGCCGCTTGTAGGGCAAGAAAAAAGATATGTAGAAATCCACGAAACAGAGGAAAAAGGGTCGGATGTGAACTTAGCATCGCATCTTTTGATGGACGCATTTAACGACGATTTTGACGTGGCTCTCGTTATGTCACAAGACACCGACTTAATCGAACCACTACGCATGGTAACTGAAAGTTTGGGGAAAACGGTAGTAACAGCTTGGCTAGAGAAGCACAGCCAACCAGGAAAGAAGCACAAAAAGGCGTCGTCATATATTCGACACATACAGGATGGAATGCTCGCACGCTCACAATTTCCGAATCCAGTAATAGGAAAAGGAGGATTTAGGATTTGGCGACCAGAGAGCTGGGATCCTTGCATTTTAGACTGAACCCTTGCATCCCCCGCCATTCCCCCCTATATCCCCCTCAACAGCGGCGTGTTGGCCTCCACCCCCAACGCTCCACCGGAAGTTTCAACGGGCCGCGCGCCCGTTTTTTTGTGCCCGAATATCTGTGTCTGAACGAGACGAATGCAATGAGTGACCTGATAGCTAAAACAGCGATGGATCGGCGGCTGGCCGAAATCGTAACCCCTGTCATTGAAGGCATGGGGTATGAGCTGGTGCGCCTGCGCCTGATGGGTGGCAAGACACATAACCTGCAGATCATGGCGGAAAAGCCCGAGGGTGGCATCGAGGTCGACGATCTGGCGGATATTTCAACTGCGATCAGCGCTGTTCTGGATGTGGAAGACCCGATTGAGGATAATTATTCGCTTGAGGTTTCTTCCCCCGGTATCGACCGCCCCCTGACGCGGCTGAAGGATTTCGCCACATGGTCGGGTTACATCGCCAAGCTGGAAACAAGCGATCTGATCGACGGTCGTAAACGTTTCAAGGGCACTTTGGCCGGCGTTGAGGGCGACGAGGTGCTGATTGAGATCAGCGAGGGCACGATCGGGCTCAAGTTTGACTGGCTAGCCGAAGCCAAGCTGGTGCTGACAGACGAACTGATCACCGAAATGTTGCGCCAGCGCAAAGCATACGGCCCGCTCAACGAGACAATATATGACGAAATAGAAACCGAAGACGGTTCTGAGGAGGACTGACATGGCCATTACATCAGCCAACCAGCTGGAGCTTTTGCAAACCGCTGCTGCAGTAGCGCGCGAAAAAATGATCGAACCCGAGTTGGTCATTGAAGCGATGGAAGAAAGCCTGGCACGTGCTGCCAAGTCACGCTACGGCGCCGAAATGGACATTCGCGTTGCGATTGACCGCAAGACCGGCCGCGCCACCTTTACCCGTGTGCGTACGGTGGTCGCGGAAGATGAGCTTGAGAATTATCAGGCCGAGTTCACCAAAGAACAGGCCAAGCAATACCTTGATAACCCCGAAATCGGTGATCAGTTCATTGAAGAGGTCCCGCCGGTCGAAATGGGCCGTATTGCTGCGCAAAGCGCCAAGCAGGTGATCCTGCAGAAGGTCCGTGAAGCCGAGCGTGACAAGCAGTTCGAAGATTTCAAAGACCGCGCCGGGACGATCATCAATGGTCAGGTCAAACGCGAAGAATACGGCAACGTGGTCGTCGATGTGGGCACTGGCGAGGCCGTGTTGCGCCGCAACGAAAAAATTGGCCGCGAAAGCTATCGCCCCAATGATCGTATCCGCTGCTACATCAAGGATGTGCGTCGCGAAGTGCGCGGCCCGCAGATTTTCCTGAGCCGTACCGCGCCGGAGTTCATGGCCGAGCTTTTCAAGATGGAAGTGCCCGAGATTTACGACGGTATCATCGAGATCAAAGCCGTTGCCCGTGACCCGGGCTCGCGTGCCAAGATCGCCGTAATCTCATACGACGGCAGCATTGATCCTGTTGGGGCCTGTGTTGGTATGCGTGGCAGCCGTGTGCAGGCAGTTGTTAACGAGCTTCAGGGTGAAAAAATCGACATCATTCCGTGGAACGAGGATATGCCGACCTTCCTGGTGAACGCCTTGCAACCTGCTGAGGTTTCCAAGGTGGTTTTTGACGAAGATGCCGAGCGGATCGAGGTTGTGGTGCCCGAAGAGCAGCTTTCCCTGGCAATCGGCCGACGTGGGCAAAACGTACGGCTTGCCAGCCAGCTGACCGGGCTTGATATCGACATCCTGACGGAAGAGGAAGAAAGCCAGCGCCGTCAGGCCGAGTTTGCCCAACGCACTCAATTGTTCATGGAAACACTGGATCTGGATGAATTCTTTGCCCAGCTTCTGGTGGCAGAAGGCTTTACCAACCTCGAAGAGGTCGCCTATGTCGAATTGGACGAACTGCTGGTGATCGATGGTGTTGACGAAGACACCGCGGCCGAGCTTCAGGCCCGTGCCCGCGACTTCCTTGAGGCGCAGAACAAAAAGGCGCTGGACCATGCGCGCGAGCTGGGCGTTGAGGACAGTCTTGTAAACTTCGAAGGCCTGACCCCGCAAATGATCGAGGCTTTGGCCGAGGATGGCGTTAAGTCGCTGGAAGATTTCGCCACATGCGCGGACTGGGAGCTGGCCGGAGGCTGGACCACGGTCGATGGCGAGCGGGTCAAGGATGACGGTGTGCTTGAGAAGTTCGGCATGAGCCTTGAAGAGGCGCAGACATTGGTCATGACGGCGCGGATCATGCTGGGTTGGGTAGACCCGGCTGACCTGATGCCGGAAACTGAAGAAGGTGAAGAGGGTGAAGGCGAAGACGGCGAAGCGGAAAATCCGGAGGCCGGGGCCTGATCTCAGGCCCTAGGTGACGCATGACGCGTGGTGGTCAGAAAAAACGGCCTGAAGAGCCCGAACGGCGGTGCATTGTCACTGGCGAAACACTACCTGCCGCCGGGCTGATCCGGTTTGTTGTGAATCCGGACCGGATGATTGTCGCCGACCTTTTGGGCAAGCTACCGGGCCGGGGTATTTGGGTCAGCGCTGATCGCGCCGCCATAGAAAAGGCTTGTCGGCAAGGGTTGTTTTCGCGCGCTGCCAAACAGCGGGTGAACACGCCTGACGGTCTGGCGAATGCGATTGAGGCCGCTTTGGCATCGCGCGTCGTGCACCTGATTAGCCTCGCACGAAAGGCCGGGCAGGCTGTAGCCGGGTTTGAAAAGGTCAAATCGTGGCTGATCAGTGGTGAGGCCCGTGTGTTGTTGCAAGCCAGCGATGGCTCAGAACGTGGGAAATCGAAACTAAGACCACCGGAAGAAACCGGCGAATTCGTCGGTATTTTGACCGCTTCAGAATTGGGTTTGGCATTCGGGCGGGAAAATGTGATACATGGCGCGCTTGCGGCTGGTGGACTCAGCCAACGTGTTGTAGAGGAAGCCACAAAGCTGCAAGGCTTGCGCAAGACAGCGGTGGGAACGCCCACCGGAAAGGTACGAAGACCAGATGAGCGATAGTGACGGCAAAAAGACCCTTGGACTACGCGGAGGCCCGCGATCCGGCCAGGTAAAGCAAAGCTTTAGCCATGGACGGACCAAGAGCGTCGTGGTGGAAACCAAACGCAAACGCGTTGTGGTGCCCAAGCCCGGTGCGGCATCAACTTCGGGGAAACACTCAGCCACGCCTGCAAAGGGGGATCCCTCCAAACGCCCTGCCGGGATTTCTGATGCAGAAATGGCACGCCGGATGAAGGCGCTTGCTGCTGCCAAGGCACGCGAGGCCGAAGACGCCATCAAGCGCGAGGCCGAAGAAAAAGCACGCGACGAAGAGCGTGCCCGCCGCCGTGCTGCAGCAGAAGAAAAAGAACGCGAAGAAAAAGAGCGCGCGGATCGTGCCAAAGCGAAGGCTGAAGAGGACGAGCGCAAAAAGCTTGAAGCCGAAGAGGCCAAGACCCGAGCCAAAGCTCCGAAAACAGACCAGGCCGCTGATCCGGCTGCGGCACAAGCTGCAGAGCGCAGTACTGGAGGCAAACCTTCGGCGGCGCCGCGCAAGCAAGAGCGCGACCAGCGGCAAGCCAAACCTGCTAAGGGCCGTGCTGGTGATGCCAGCGGTCGCCGCTCTGGCAAGCTGACACTGGCACAGGCAACCTCGGGTCGTGATGGCGGGCGCCAGCGCTCTATGGCCTCTATGCGCCGTAAACAGGAGCGTGCCCGGCAAAAAGCCATGGGTGGCTCGGTTGAGCGCGAAAAGGTTTTCCGCGAAGTCAGCGTGCCCGAAGCAATTACTGTGCAGGAACTTGCCAACAGGATGACCGAACGGGTCGCCGATGTGGTCAAGGCGCTTATGAATATGGGTATGATGGTCACGCAAAACCAGACCATTGACGCCGATACAGCCGAGTTGATCATTGAAGAGTTCGGCCACACCATCCTGCGCGTTTCGGATGCCGATGTGGAAGACGTGATCGACAAGATCGAAGACAAGGACGAAGACCTCGAGCCGCGCGCGCCGGTCATCACCATCATGGGTCATGTCGACCACGGCAAAACCTCGCTTCTGGATGCAATCCGCAGAACCAAAGTGACAGCTGGCGAAGCTGGTGGCATTACCCAGCATATCGGTGCCTATCAGGTGAAAACTGATGACGGCACATTGCTCAGCTTCCTTGATACTCCCGGCCACGCGGCCTTTACTTCGATGCGCGCACGAGGCGCTCAGGTAACGGACATCGTTGTGCTGGTGGTTGCGGCTGATGACGCGGTGATGCCGCAAACGATTGAGGCGATCAACCACGCTAAAGCCGCCGAAGTGCCAATGATCATTGCGATCAACAAAATCGACCTGCCTGCCGCTAACCCGGATAAGGTACGCACCGATCTGTTGCAGCATGAAGTGATCGTCGAAAAGATGTCCGGCGAAGTGCAGGATGTCGAGGTTTCGGCTGAAACCGGCCAAGGCCTGGACGAATTGCTGGAAGCCATCGCTATGCAAGCCGAAATGCTGGAGCTGAAAGCCAATCCAAACCGCGCTGCACAAGGCGCCGTTATCGAAGCACAGCTTGATGTTGGCCGTGGCCCGGTTGCCACCGTTCTGGTGCAAACCGGTACGCTGCGTCAGGGCGATATCTTTGTAGCTGGCGAGCAATATGGTAAAGTTCGTGCTTTGGTAAATGATACTGGCGATCGCGTGAAAGCCGCCGGGCCATCTCAACCGGTCGAGGTGTTAGGCCTGAACGGAACGCCCGAAGCCGGCGATGTTCTGAACGTGGTTGAAACCGAAGCTCAGGCGCGCGAAATCGCGGAATACCGTGCGCAAGCGGCCAAGGATAAGCGTGCCGCCATTGGTGCCGCAGTGACCCTTGAACAGATGATGGACAAGGCCAAGGCTGACGAAAACGTCGCCGAGCTGCCGATATTGGTCAAAGCTGACGTGCAGGGTTCAGCCGAAGCAATTGTTCAGGCGATGGCGAAAATCGGTAATGACGAAGTTCGCGTACGTGTACTGCATTATGGTGTTGGCGCTATTACCGAAACGGATATCGGGCTGGCCGAGGCGTCAGGGTCTCCGGTCATTGGTTTTAATGTGCGGGCAAACACGACGGCGCGTAACACTGCAAACCAAAAAGGTGTCGAGATTCGTTATTACAGCGTGATCTACGACCTTGTGGATGATGTGAAAGCAGCGGCCTCTGGCCTGTTGTCAGCGGAAGTACGCGAAAACTTCATTGGCTACGCGGAAATCCGCGAAGTCTTTAAGGTCTCAAATGTTGGCAAAGTCGCTGGCTGCCTTGTCACCGAAGGTGTGGCGCGGCGTTCTGCTGGCGTGCGTCTGTTGCGTGACAATGTGGTCATTCACGAAGGCACCCTCAAAACCCTGAAACGTTTCAAGGACGAGGTTGCCGAGGTGCAGTCCGGTCAGGAATGTGGCATGGCGTTTGAAAATTACGATGACATCCGTGCCGGCGACGTTATCGAAATATTCGAGCGGGAAGAGGTTGAGCGTAACCTGGATTAAGACAGGAGGTCGGGCTTTTGCCCGGCCTTCACGAAATATCAGGCCGCTTTTTGTGTGGTGACTGCTGTGCCTTTAAAAAAGCGCTCACCAATACGAACGACGGTTTTCCCGTTGGAAAGATGGCGCACAAATCGCCCCTGAACCAAGACACAGCTTCCGATTGAAATTGTATAAAGCAAGTTAAATCCCCCCGAATTCTTGCCCGCCAAACTTAGATAATATTTACTGAACAATCACCTAAAATCGTTCTAATCGTGTCAAAAAACGAAACAATCTTTTAAAAACTCAAAGTAAATCTCGCAAAACGGGAATCAGAGGCTTGTCAGCGGGCGGCATTTGATAATTTCTCAGGTCATTTACCCTTACCCATGCCAGTTTTTGTGATTCGCGTGGTTTCGGCGTGCCCTCCCATTTGCGGCAGGCAAAAACCACCATTAACAGATGGAAGTCTTCGTAAGTGTGGCTGGCGAATGTGAGAGGGGCAAGGCACGAGGCCCAGGTATCTATTCCCAGTTCCTCCTGAAGCTCGCGGATCAAAGCTTTTTCCGGGGTCTCGCCCGGTTCGATTTTCCCTCCGGGAAACTCCCAAAGGCCAGCCATGCTCTTGCCTTCCGGGCGCTGGGCCAGAAGAACGCGCCCATCGCGGTCGATTAGCGACACGGCAGAGACAAGCACTGTTTTCACGAGCGGTAATCGGCGTTGATCTGGATGTAGGCGTGGGTGAGGTCGCAGGTCCAGACTCGTGCAGTGCCTTCCCCCAGACCAAGGTCAATTGCTATGGTCAGCTCATCGCCCTTCATGTAATTCGCCCCGTCCTCTTCCCGGTATTCGGGTGAAACCCAGCCCTTTTCGGCCACCAAAACATCGCCAAACGAGATGCTCAGAAGATCGCGGTCTGCCGTTGCCCCGGATTTGCCGATGGCCATGACCACCCGGCCCCAGTTTGGATCTTCACCCGCTATGGCCGTTTTCACCAGCGGTGAGTTTGCTACGGCAAGGCCGTGGATTTTAGCCTCCTCATCCGAAACGGCTCCGGTCACCGAAACTTCAATAAACTTGGTAGCCCCTTCCCCGTCGCGCACCACCTGCTGGGCGAGGTCTAACATGACACCTTCCAGTGCGCTGGTGAATTCGCCGTCATTTGCCGCGATCTCCACGCTGGAAGCTCCGGTAGCGGCAAGTAAAAGCGTGTCAGACGTCGACGTGTCGCTATCGACCGTAATGTTGTTGAAGGTTTTGTTAACCAGCCCTGACAACATGTTCTGTAACACCGGTTGATCAATTTTCGCGTCGGTGAATATGAACACCAGCATCGTTGCCATATCGGGTGCAATCATGCCGGATCCTTTCGCAAAACCGGCGATGCGAACAGGTTTCCCTTCTACCAGTATTTCTACACCGGCACCTTTGGCGAAAGTATCGGTTGTGCGGATGGCATTAGCAGCGTCTTGAATCCTGTCTGGCGAAAGGTTTGCGGTCAACTGGTCCAGCTTATCCGTGATCCGGGCGTGCGGCAGAAGCTCACCAATCACTCCAGTTGAGGCGGAATAGACCCTGTTTTCCGGTAAATCTAACTGCATGGCTACTGCAGATGTTATCGCTGTAACCGCCTGCAAACCATTAGAACCGGTAAAAGCGTTGGCATTACCAGCATTGACAATAAAAGCGGCCTTTTCGTCCGAAACAGAGCCTAATTTTTCCTGACAATCCAACACCGGGGCCGCCCTTGTGTTAGATTTGGTAAAGACCCCGGCAATTGATGTGCCGGGGTCCATTTCGACCAACATGGTGTCAAACCGGCCTTTGTATTTTATTCCGGATTCCACGGCTGAAAACCGTACACCTTGAATGGTTGGCAAGTCGGGAAAGCCGGATTTCGGAGCCAGGGGCGAAACGGCGAGAGTATGCTCCGACGCCGCCTTTAAGGCGCGTTTGAGCTTTTTCAGCTTTTTACGAAGCTTTTTTATCTCGGCTTTCTTGCCCATGGCATCACCCCTTAGTCTATCAGTTCAACCATACGCAGTGTCGCGGGGCTAATCCCTTCAAGGTCTGCCCGTGTGATGGAAGCAGCCTCGACCAATGCGGACAGGGCTGTTTCAAGCGCGTCATCCTCTATCTGGGCGATAAGCTCAGGGCGCAGTTCCTCAAGTGTTGGGGCCGCTTTTTCGCGCGCATCGTTCAGGATCAGAACGTGCCAGCCAAACTGGGTTTGAACCGGAGGTGAAATCTGACCAACCTCAAGCGCAAGCACGGCTTGTTCGAAGGGTTGGACCATCTGTCCCAGGCTAAACCAATTCAGGGATCCGCCGTTTACCCCGGATGGTCCTGTAGAATGTTCGCGCGCCAGATCGGCAAAGTTGGCGCCATTTTCCAGCTGGGCAATCAGCGCCAATACTTCTTCTTCCGTTTCAACCAAAATATGCGAAGCGTTAAACTCAGGCTCGGGTTCGGCATTGGCTGTAGCCGCTTCATACGCTGCCTGAAGGGCCTCTTCGGTTGCAGCTTCGGCGACAATCGCGTCGATCTTTTCCCCGGCGATCAGGGCGCGTCGTTCGTTTTCAAGCTGAATTTCGGCGCGGCGTGAAAGCTCACCCACGGCCTGACTCAGAATTGTTTGCTGGATCAATTGTTCCAAAATACCTTCAAACAAGACGCCATCCGGCAGTGCCTGGTATTGTTCCGGCAGTGCCAGACGGGTGGCAATCATATGGCCAAGTGTAATATCCTGACCATTAACATTCGCCAGAACCGTGTTTGCGGTTACGTCCTCGGCCACACTCGGCAACGCGGTCCCAAGCGCAAACACTGCGGCAAGAATAGCAGTTTTGGATTTAAGCATAAAAACTTCCTTTGATTTCCACCGGAAAACCCCGGCAACATTGACACCTTTGGCGCCGACCCTTACATCGCAGAGGGTCCGGGTGGGCCGTTTCTTGACGCCCTTGATAGGGCTACGCGCGGGGACGGGCAAGCACTCCTCTCGGGAATTGAACGCTTGTGATCGGACAAAGCCAAACAGGGGCAAAAACACATGCTGGGTTTCGGAAAAATCGCCAAAAAGGTATTTGGCACACCTAATGATCGCAAGATCAAGGCAACGCGCCCGGTCATAGAAAAAATCAACGCACTTGAGCCCGATTTCGAAAAGCTTTCGGACGACGAAATCATTGCGAAAACCAAAGAACTGTCCGAGCGCGCCAAGGGCGGCGAAAAGCTTGGCGATCTTTTACCCGAGGCTTTTGCCAATTGCCGCGAAGCCGCGCGCCGCGCGCTGGGCCTGCGTGCGTTTGATGTGCAGCTCATGGGCGGGATGTTCCTACACGAAGGCAACATTTCGGAAATGAAGACCGGCGAAGGCAAGACCCTTGTCGCCACCTTCCCCGCTTATCTTAACGCGCTGACCGGCAAGGGCGTGCATATCGTTACTGTCAATGACTACCTCGCCAAACGGGATGCCGAATGGATGGGCAAGGTTTATGAGGCTTTGGGCATGACCTGCGGTGTGGTTTATCCGCAGCAACCTGACGGTGAAAAGCAGGCCGCCTATGCCTCGGATATCACCTATGCCACCAACAACGAGCTGGGTTTTGATTATCTGCGCGATAATATGAAGTCCGAGCTGAAGGACATGCACCAGCGGTTCCACAATTTTGCGATTGTGGATGAGGTGGATTCGATCCTGATTGATGAGGCGCGAACACCACTGATCATTTCGGGTCCGGCGCAGGACAGAAGCGAACTTTACCTGAGCATCGACAAGCTGATCCCCCAGGTGCAGGACGATCACTTCACGCTGGATGAAAAAACTCGCAATGTGACCTTCACAGATGAAGGCAACGAGTTTCTGGAAGAGCTGCTGCATAGCATGGGTATTCTGCCGGAAGAGCAATCGCTTTATGACCCGGAAAGCACCACCATCGTGCACCATGTCAATCAGGGCTTGCGGGCACATAAACTGTTTACGCGCGATAAGGATTATATCGTGCGCTCGGGCGAAGTTGTGCTGATTGATGAATTCACCGGCAGGATGATGGCAGGGCGCCGTCTGTCCGAAGGGTTGCATCAGGCGATTGAGGCCAAAGAGGGCTGCAGTATTCAACCTGAAAACGTTACTCTGGCGCAGGTCACCTTCCAAAACTACTTCCGTCTTTATGACAAACTCGCTGGTATGACCGGCACCGCCTTGACGGAAGAAGATGAATTTGCGGAAATCTACGGCCTTGGTGTGGTCGAGGTTCCGACCAACCAGCCTATTGCCCGTGTTGACGAACATGATGCCGTTTACCGCACCGGTGAAGAAAAGTTCGCTGCAGTAGTCGAAAGTATCAAGGAAGCTAACGCCAAGGGGCAACCTGTTCTGGTCGGCACCACCTCCATCGATAAATCTGAAGTGCTGAGCCAGCTTTTGACCAAGGCCAAGATCAAGCACAACGTTCTGAACGCGCGCCAGCATGAAAAAGAGGCGGAAATCGTTGCTGATGCCGGTAAACTGGGTGCCGTGACCATTGCAACCAACATGGCCGGGCGCGGCACGGATATTCAGCTTGGTGGCAACGTGGATATGCAGGTCATGGCGGCTTTGGCAGAAGACCCGGAGGCGAACCCGGAAGAGCTGCGCAGCTCAATCGAAAAGACCCATGCCGATGAGAAGGCCAAGGTTATTGAGGCGGGCGGCTTGTTTGTTTTGGCCACGGAACGGCATGAAAGCCGGCGCATTGATAACCAGCTGCGCGGCCGTTCAGGCCGTCAGGGTGACCCCGGTCGTTCAGCCTTCTTCCTGTCGCTTGAAGACGACCTGATGCGCATTTTCGGTTCGGACAAGCTGGACAAAGTGCTTTCAACTCTGGGCATGAAGGAAGGCGAGGCAATTGTGCACCCATGGGTGAACAAATCACTGGAACGCGCTCAGGCCAAGGTTGAAGGGCGAAACTTTGACATCCGTAAGCAGCTTTTGAAATTCGATGACGTGATGAATGATCAACGTAAGGTCATTTTCAGCCAGCGCCGCGACATTATGCAGGCCGAGGATCTGTCGGAAATCGTGCAGGACATGCGCCATCAGGTGATTGATGATCTGGTAGACGGCTTCATTCCGCCAAAATCCTACGCGGACCAGTGGGACACCGAGGGGCTTTATGCCGCTGTGATTGAAAAGGTTGGCATTGACGTTCCGGTCATCGACTGGGCCTCGGAAGAGGGTGTTGACGAAGCCGAAATTGCCGAGCGTCTTTATGACGCTTCGGATGAGTTCATGGCGGCCAAAGCTGTTGATTTTGGCCCCGACGCCATGCGCTCGATCGAAAAGCAGGCACTTTTGCAGACAATCGACGCCAAATGGCGCGAGCATCTTTTGACATTGGAACACCTGCGGTCCGTCGTCGGATTTCGTGGTTATGCCCAACGTGATCCGTTGAACGAATACAAGAACGAAGCCTTTCAGCTGTTTGAAAGCCTGCTGAACGCGCTGCGTGAGCAGGTAACCCAGCAGCTTAGCCAGGTGCGGCCAATGACCGAGGAAGAGCAGAAGGCGATGATGCAGCAGCTGGTTGAACAGCAGCAGGCCATGATGCAGGCACAGGCCGGGGCCGAGGAAACCGAGGGCGAGGCTGCCGATGGGTTTGATGAAAATAACCCTGGCACATGGGGCAATCCGGGCCGCAATGACAAATGCCCCTGTGGGTCTGGCAAGAAGTTCAAACATTGCCACGGGCGTCTGGTCTGACGCGCTAACACATTTTTGAAAAGTTCAGGCCTGACTATGGCCTGATCATGGCTGCCCTATGGCATATATCTGTAAGTCATTGTAAAACATACATTAAACTCGCTAAAGTTTTTCATATTTCCAACCGATTTTTCACGCTCCCTTCATCAGGAGGGCATATTTACCAATCATATTGTCCCTGCGTAAGTTTCAGGAGCGTGCAATGTCTATTCAAATTAACAAGATGCGGCTCGCATCTATAATTATCGCAACCGGGACAGCTGTGGCTTCCGGAGTTTTCATGAAAGCTGGAAAATCCGCACCGCCGCAGGCTGCTCATGTAGTGCCGCAGGCGGAAACCAATGAGGTTGTGAATGTGGCTACACTGGCCGGGCCCGTTGCGCCTTCGCTACCGATTATCAGTGACGAAGTGACCCGCGCTGCAGCCAGCCCAATTCTGATCAATCCGGGTGTGGTGCCAGACATGCCCAGCGCCCCTGCAGCCGAAGCGGCAATCCTTGCATCGGCCAATTCCGAGTTTGAGGATACGGGCTCTGGCGGGCAAGTTGTGGCGCAGACCCCAAACAACTTTGAATGTGAGGTTGGTTTTACCGCCATGGCGGCGCCCGGCGCGATGGTTGACCTGACGCTGGAAGCACCTTGTTACCGGGAGCAGATGGTGGATATCTTCCACGCCGGTCTGCGATTTACTGAAAAACTGGACGAAAATGGTCTGATGCAGGTCACCCTGCCAGCCATGGAGGAAAACGCTTTTTTCAATGCTTTTTTTACCGATGGGCAGACGGAAAGCACTGATGTCCTCATGCTCACGGTGAAAGACTACCAGCGCACGGCGCTTTTCTGGAAGGCCGGAGCGGGCTTTTCGCTCTATGCCCTTGAAGATGGCTCAGTTTATGGCGGAGAGGGTCATGTAAGTCCACAAACACCATTTGAACCGTTGCGCGCGACAGCCGGAGAAGGTGGCTTTCTGACCCTGCTTGGGCAGGGAAAAGCGGGTTATCAGGTGGCCATATATTCATACCCTGAGATGCTGTTGGACACGCATTCAGCACCGGAAATCAGTGTCGAGGCAGAGGTGCAGGCCGAAAATTGCGGGCGTGAAATCTCCGCGACACTGACACGCAGTACCGACACCGGCGCTTTAGAGATTGCGCCGCTTTTTCTTACCGTGCCGGGTTGTGAAACAATCGGCGAATATCTGGTATTGAAAAACCTGCCACAAAAACAGACAATTGCTGCCAAGTGACATAAGTCCGGGGCCTAGTGATGCGTTTTTTGCGGGCGGCGTTATGCGCCGCTCTTTTTTCAGTCTGTTTGTTGTCTGTGCCGGCTTCGGCAAATGACATCACCCTCACCTCCCGCGATGGCTCGATCGAGCTGAACGGTACCTTGCTGGGATATGACGGCGAGTATTACCGGGTTGAGACCGAGTATGGGGTTTTGACCGTAGATGGCAGCGGCGTTCTGTGTGACGGGCCGGCCTGCCCCAGCCTTGGCCCGTTTGTGGCCGAATTCACCCTTTCAGGGGCACGTGAAATGGGGTCGGTGTTGATGCCTTCCCTGATCGAGGGGTTTGCAATTCGTTCAGGCTATGCCCTGAGCCGGGAGAATCTTGCTGGCGTTGGGAAAGTTATCAATCTTTTTGAGGGCGATGAAGGTGGCGCCAAAGCAGCGCAAATCACCATTCGTCAGACATCAAGTGATGAAGGGTTTTCCGACCTGATTGCGGGGCTGGCGGATATTGTACTGTCCCTGCGTGAGATTAGTGACGCAGAAAAGCAGGCAGGGTTTGAAGCCGGGCTGGGTAATTTGCGTTCTGCCCGGCAGGCAAGGGTGATTGCGTTGGACGCCTTGGTGCCTGTTGTGGCCTCCGGCAACCCGGTGAAGCACCTTTCGATGGAACAAATGATGGCCATTTATGCCGGCAAAGTAACCTCATGGGCGGAACTTGGCGGGGAAAATGCCCCGATCACGGCGTATTTGCTGGAAGATGGCGAAGGCTTCACGGATGTCTTTATTAATTTACTGTCCTCAAGCGGGCAGGAGATTTCGCACGAGGTGCTTCGCAAGCCCACCAACGCCGCCCTTATACAGGCAGTAGCCGAAGACCCCTTCGGTATCGCGATTGCCACCTTTTCGCAGCCCGGTGACACTGAAATTGTAACCCTAAGCGGGGCCTGTGGGTATCAGATTGCAGCCTCGGCACAGGCAATCCGGGCCGAGGATTACCCCCTGACCGCGCCGCTTTACATGTACCTGCCAGCGCGGCGTATGCCCAAGGTTGCGCGTGAATTTCTGGCTTATATGCGAAGCGAGGCAGCCCAGCTTGTGATCCGGCGGGTTGGCCTTGTGCACCAGACACCGGGGGAAAGCCCGATAGATGTGCAGGGGCGGCGGCTGGCAAACGCCATTCACGCAGCCGGCGAGGAGATTGGGCTGGAGGAATTGAAGCGGTTGGCGCAGATGGTGGAGGCCCATACCCGCCTTTCACTGACCTTCCGGTTCCGTGGTGGAGCCAGTTCGCTTGACGCGCCTTCCCTGTCAAATATCCAGATACTGGCGCAAGCACTTGAAGCCGGGTGGTATGACGGTCGCGTCATGCGTTTTGTCGGGTTCACAGATGGGTTGGGATCAGCCACGCAGAACCAAAGGCTCGCACTCAGGCGTGCGGGCGCGGTGCTGCAAGCTGTTCGTTCAGCAGCCGAAACGCTTGATGACGGGCGGGTCGAAATGCACGTCGAGGCGTTTGGCGAGGCCCTGCCAATGGCCTGCGATGACAGTAGCTGGGGGCGGCAGGTCAACCGGCGGGTCGAAGTCTGGTTGCAATAGTTGCTACGCACAATCTTTCGGGCAAACCTACAGATAGCCGTTTGCGCGAAAGCTCATTTCGCAGGATTTTCCGATAATCAGGTGATCATGCAGCTCCAGCCCCAAGGCGCGTGCAGCTGACGTGTCATGGAAATATCAGCCTCTGATGGCGAGGGGTCTCCGGATGGGTGGTTATGTACTAAAATGAGCGCTGACGCGTTCAGCTCAAGCGCGCTTTTTACCACTTCGCGGGGGTAGACCGGAACATGATCAACCGTGCCGCACGCCTGTTCCTCATCCGCGATCACCGCATTCTTGCGATCGAGGTACAGAACGCGGAATTGTTCTGTATCGCGGTGTGCCATGGTGGCGTGGCAATAATCCACCAGCGCATCCCAGGACGATACAACATGACGGCCCAGCACCCGTGACTGTGCCAAGCGGTGTGCTGTAGCCTCGATTATCTTAAGCTCCTGAACCACGGCGGGCCCCGCACCTTTGACAGTTAGTAATCTTTCGGCTGAAGCTGATATAACGTTGTTGAAGTCCCCAAACGTATCCATCAGCAAACGCGCCAGTGGTTTGACATCCTGCCGGGGTATGGCGCGAAACAGCACAAGCTCAAGCAATTCATAGTCGGGCATCGCCGCCGCTCCACCAGACATAAAGCGGTTGCGCAGGCGTTTGCGGTGATCGCGGATATAGGAAGGCAATTGCCCTCTTTTTTTCGCAACCGGCAACACCGGTGCTTCATCTCCGTCAAATAACATTTGCGGAGCCTCTGCGAAATGATTTTCCCCGAATCCTGCCATGCATCAAGGAGATACCGAAATGGTGAATCTTAGGTTAACAGCAGCAATGTGGGTCGGCTTATCCGGTCATCCCGTCCCAGAAACTTTTCACCTTGGTGAAAAAGCTGGAGCTTTCGGGGTTGTTCTCTTCCGACAGTTTTTCAAACTCGCGCAACAATTCACGTTGTTGTCCGGTCAGGTTCACCGGTGTTTCCACTGCCAGTTCGATATACATGTCTCCCGCACCACCGCCGCGCAAGGCAGGCATACCCTTGCCGCGCAGGCGCATTTGTCGGCCAGACTGGCTGCCGGCAGGGATTTTCACCCGGCTGCGGCCACCGTCGATTGTCGGCACCTCGATGTCACCACCCAAAGCTGCTGACGACATGGAAACAGGCACCCGGCAATGCAGGTTTTGCCCTTCTCGGTCAAAAAGCTGATGGTTTGAAACCTCTATGAAAATATAAAGGTCCCCGGCAGGGCCGCCGCGCATTCCGGCCTCGCCCTCGCCAGCCAGACGAATGCGGGTGCCGGTTTCAACACCGGCAGGGATGTTGACAGATAGTGAGCGGTCTTTTTCGATACGCCCGGCGCCGGAACAGGATGTGCACGGATTTTTGATGATCTGGCCCATACCCTGGCAGGTGGGGCAGGTTCGTTCAACGGTGAAGAAACCTTGCTGCGCACGCACCTTGCCCATGCCCGAACAGGTCGGGCACATCTGCGGCTCAGCGCCGCCATCGGCACCAGTGCCGTTACATTCGTCACAGGCAACGGATGTCGGAACTTTGATGGTTTTCTGCAGGCCTGCGTAAGCCTCCTCAAGCGTTACGCGCAGGTTATAGCGCAGGTCCGAGCCACGTGCAGCACGCCGACCACCGCCGCCACCGCGTTGCCCACCCATGAAGTCGCCAAACAGGTCGTCGAATACGTCCGAGAAAGCGCTGGCAAAATCGCCTTGCCCGCCACCATGGAAACCGCCACCGGGGCGCCCCGCAGAGGCACCAGTGCCGCCTTCAAAGGCAGCATGGCCAAAACGGTCATAGGCCGCTTTTTTCTCGTCGTCTTTTAAGATTTCGTATGCTTCGCCAGCTTCCTTGAACTGTGCCTCGGCGTCAGGATTGTCCGCATTGCGGTCCGGGTGCAGTTCTTTCGCTTTGGCGCGGAAGGCTTTCTTGATCTCATCGGCCGAGGCACCTTTGGAGACGCCCAAAACCTCGTAATAGTCACGCTTTGCCATACTGTGTCGCCTTCCTGAAATGCAAGGACCGGCCCGGAACCCCAGGCCGGTCGCATGCTGTCAGCGGGATTAGGACCGCTTGTCTTCGTCGAGGTCTTCGAAATCGGCGTCAACAATGTCATCGTCCACACCACGTGGCTCGTCATCACCTTCCGGAGCTTCGCCAGCCTCAGCTTCCTGCGTCGCCTTATAGATGGCTTCGCCCAGCTTCATGGCTGCTTCGGTCACGTTCTGGATGCCTGATTTGATTTTGCCGGCGTCTTCGCTTTCCAGCTCATCTTTAAGGGCGGCAATGGCCAGTTCGATCGCTTCGATCGTGGTCGGGTCAACCTTGTCCGCATGCTCTTCCATCGACTTCTCGGTCGAGTGGATTAGGCTTTCGGCTTGGTTATGGGCTTCGACCAGTTCCTTGCGTTCCTTATCGGATTCAGCGTTGGCTTCGGCATCCTTGACCATGGCTTCGATGTCGTCATCCGACAGACCGCCAGAGGCCTGAATGGTGATCGTCTGCTCTTTACCAGTGCCTTTGTCAGCAGCACCAACCGAAACGATGCCGTTGGCGTCGATGTCGAAGGTTACCTCGATTTGCGGCAGGCCGCGTGGAGCGGGCGGGATGTCTTCAAGGTTGAACTGACCCAGAATCTTGTTATCCGCGGCCATTTCACGTTCACCCTGGAAAACCCGGATCGTCACCGCGTTCTGATTGTCTTCAGCGGTCGAGAAGATCTGGCTTTTCTTGGTCGGGATCGTGGTGTTGCGGTCGATCAGGCGGGTGAATACACCCCCCAGCGTTTCGATTCCAAGGCTCAGTGGAGTAACGTCCAGCAGAACCACGTCTTTAACGTCGCCTTGCAGAACACCGGCCTGAATGGCAGCACCCATGGCAACCACTTCGTCCGGGTTCACACCTTTATGCGGCTCTTTGCCGAAGAACTTAGTTACTTCGTCAATCACGCGCGGCATGCGGGTCTGCCCACCAACAAGAATAACCTCGTCAATGTCGTCTTTCGTAAGACCTGCGTCCTTCAGGGCTGCCTGACACGGCTTGAGGGTGCGTTTTACCAGATCGCTAACCAGGCTTTCCAGCTTGGCGCGGGTCAGTTTCATCACCATGTGCAGCGGCTGACCGTCAGCGCCCATCGAGATGAATGGCTGGTTGATCTCGGTCTGAGAAGCGCTGGACAATTCAATCTTGGCCTTTTCAGCAGCTTCTTTCAGACGCTGCAGCGCCATTTTGTCTTTGGCCAGATCAACGCTGTGTTCTTTTTTGAACTCGTCGGCAAGGTAGTTGACGATACGCATGTCAAAGTCTTCACCACCAAGGAACGTATCGCCGTTGGTGGACTTAACTTCAAACAACCCGTCGTCGATTTCCAGTACGGTCACGTCAAACGTACCGCCGCCAAGGTCATATACGGCGATGGTTTTGGTTTCTTTTTTATCAAGGCCATAGGCAAGTGCAGCCGCAGTCGGCTCGTTGATGATGCGCAGCACTTCGAGACCGGCGATTTTACCGGCGTCTTTGGTGGCCTGGCGCTGGGCGTCGTTGAAGTAGGCAGGAACGGTGATAACCGCCTGCGTAACACCTTCGCCCAAATAGCTTTCAGCGGTTTCTTTCATCTTGCCCAGGATGAAGGCCGAAATCTGGCTGGGCGAATACTTTTCACCAGCAGCTTCGACCCATGCATCGCCATTGCCGCCATCGACAATGGAATAGGGCACGTGTTTTTTATCCTTGGTAACTGCCGGGTCGTCAGCGCGACGACCGATCAGGCGTTTTACCGCATGGATAGTGTTATCAGGGTTAGTGACGGCCTGCCGTTTGGCGGGCTGGCCAACAAGGCGTTCGTCGTCCTTGAAGGCAACAACCGAGGGCGTCGTACGCGCACCTTCGGCATTTTCAATGACTCGCGGTTGCGAGCCGTCCATGATGGCAACACAGGAGTTTGTTGTCCCCAGGTCGATACCAATGACTTTAGCCATGCTCAATTCCTCTCATAGGCGATGTTGTAGGAGACCGACCCCGTAAGCATCGGCCCCTGATCCCAAATTTTTACCGGGTTTGAGTGGCTCGTACCCGGTGTCTCGGCGTATATAGGGAGCGTCCTTGCCCCCTGCAAGCGGTTGAAGGGGACCTATTTGGCAAAAAAGTGAGTCATTTTCAGGGTTTTGACGATGAAAAGCACAAAACTGGATACTTCTTTGGCTTTTGATCTGAATGGGGCCATGGTTTACAAATCCTTTCTGGACAAAACGGGCCAGCAAGCACTGGTGAGCGCCTTGCGGCTGGTTGTTGCGCGCGCGCCCTTGTTTTCGCCGATGACGCCATATGGGCGAAATATGTCGGTGCGTATGACCAGTGCCGGGCGGTATGGTTGGTTTTCTGACCGCTCCGGGTATCGTTATGTGGACAAACACCCCTCCGGCAACAACTGGCCTGCAATACCGCAAGAGGCTCTGGACATTTGGCAGGCCGTATCTGGTGAAAACCGTTTGCCTGATTGCTGTCTGGTCAACTTTTACGGTGAAGGGGCCCGGATGGGCATGCATCAGGACAAGGACGAAGCCGATTTCACCTGCCCTGTCGATTTCATTGGGGGACGAGGGGCTGTTTCGCATCGGTGGCACCACGCGTGGTGGCAAGACGGTTTCGCACTGGCTGGAATCTGGTGATGTGCTGGTGCTGGGCGGTCAGGCGCGGCTGGCCTATCACGGGGTAGACCGCATCCGCTTTGGCTCATCGTCATTGTTGAAGGAAGGTGGACGCATCAACCTGACGCTCCGGGTGGTGGACTAAGAGATAAGGAGTACTCCGGCCTAGTCCTGCCATGCCGCGGGTTTTGATGCGCCCGCCGCTACCGCTGCCGGGGTGCCTAGCCGGTAACGCGTACCGCGCAGCCAGCGAACCACATCGACAATGTCAAAGGCCAAACAAAGCGCGGTAGACCAGAACACCACATGCAACCATATTCCATAAAGACCGCCGGGCGTTTCGGTCCACAGACGCAGCCCAAGCCACAGGGTATATGCCAGCCACGGCAGATGGATCAGGCCTGAAAGCCGGGTAAATCCGCGCTGTGGCCAGACGACGCCAGCGATCAGCGGGCCAATGGCGACGTAGGAAATCAACGCCCATTGTGCTTCGGGCCGGTCGAGCCAGAATAAGCCAAGCCAATAAAGCACATTAAGATACCACAGCCAGACCATTACCCAAGTTTTCATGCTTTTCCACGAACGCCAGACGGCAATGCCGGTGGCGATGCTCGGTGCGAATTTCCCCTGCTTGCTCATTTCAGCACCGCGAATGCCTGCAGTGCACCGAGGGCACCAACCCCGATCGCCACTATCAATGCGGCTATAATGCCCGGACCGCTGGTGACCCATGTGCCACTGGCGATCAGCGCCAGCGTTGCCAGCACCCAGCCCGCATCACCGGCGCAGAAATAGAATATTTCTGGACGAATTGGCGCTGGGCGACGACTGGCCCAAATCAGGTGCAGCCCGTTTGCAATAAGTACCGCGCCGGTCGCGACGACAAGCCAGAAAGGCGGGGTTCCCAGAAATCCGGCTGTGGCGGCTGGCAGCGCTACAAAAAGCACACCAAAGCCAAGGCACGAGGCGGCGTTGAGGCGCAGGAGGGTCTTGAGGTTGGGCATGTAAGCTCCTATAGTTGTAAGCAATGTTTACATTGGTCCGGGAATGATAAGTTGTCAACAAAGCTTACAACACAGATGCGTGAAGAAGCGGTGGAAAAGCCAATGGGCCTTTTGTTGGTGGACGCCCAACAATGGGTAAGCGAATATGTTCTGGCCCGCATGGCTGCGATGGGGCGCGCGCTTAACCCGGCGGACTTTGCCTTCCTCGCTAATCTTGATTGTGGTGAAACCCACGCCTCTGCCGTGGCGCGCCGGATGGGGATCTCACGGCAGGCGGTCTACCGCACTACCCGCAGCCTCAAGGCGCGCGGGGCGCTTGACCTGATTGATGACCCGGACCGGGGTAATCAGAAAATTGTGGTGATGACCGATCAAGGCCGCCGCCTGATCGACGATGCCCGCGCCTGCCTGGCCGAGGCAGAGGCCGAGTTGGCAAAACGTATTGGCAAAGACCGTCTGGTGGAGTTGGCTGATATACTGTCGTTGGATTGGGGGCCGCCTGCGCCCTAGTTAGCGCAAATCAAGCGTGCAGCAGCCGAAAAGCAAGCTGTCGCCCTGTGCGGTCTCGTTGAACAAAGTGGCGCTCCAGCCATAATCCCGGTCGCTCATGCCGTCTGAACACCAGCCTCGGGAAATTGTCAGAGTGCGGGTTAGGCCGGACAGTTCTTCAAAAATTGCAACATATCCCGGATGGGACATCACATGCTTTACCAGTGAAAGGCTGCGCCTGCCTTCTCCCGCCAATTCATATTCGTCCCCGCCCGGATACATGGCCAGCGCCCAGAAAGGCTCGGTCCCGAAGCAGGTCATGGGGCGGGGCAGCTCCCCTTGAGCGGTGTGATTTGTTGCTTCCAGATACCGCATAGATGCCCAGCCATTGCCCTCGTTGGCTGAAACCCTGCCCCATTTACGGTCATCCGACAGGGCCAGAACCTCGATATTGGTGGCAAACGGGTCCAGAGTGCCGACGATTGGTGCACGCGCATTTGGCTCAGCCCGGATATTTAACACATCATTGGCGGCCACACCGGTAACCCTGAACGCATCCGGCAGGATTTGTGCGCTGACAATAGTCGGGAAAACACAGAATACTAAAATTGCCAGTATTTTTTTCATCGTCCGGCTCCCCAGCTTAGAGATGCGTGTTTGCGGGTATAGCTTTCCCCCATGAAGCCCAGCATCAAAAGAACAATGCTGACAATCAGTGGATACGCAATGGATGAATAATGTGGATTATAGTTGATGAAGGCGAAACCTCTTGCCTGATCAATGGTGTGAAAAAGCGGGTTCCAGTCAAACATCTTCAGCATCGTATAGGGCAGCGTGTTGGCCAGAAACATCTTGCCCGAGGCAATCATGTTTGCGCGCGCATAAATGGTTGAAGCAATGCCGGTGAATTGTGGGAACCATGGTTTGAGCGCCAAAAAAATCATTCCAACCGCTACCCCGGAAAACCACGCCAGTATCAACATACCCAAGGCGCCAACCGGATCTTCTATTTCAACTGGGGTAAAGGCGACATGGTATATGAACAGCACAACAATCGCCGAAAGAATCTGTATATAAAGGGATCCAAACGCGGCTGAAGTGATGGCAACAAAGGTTGACATTGGTGCGTGCTGCATCATTGGTGAGGCCGGTCCTTCCGACCCGACGACCGCTGCCATGGTTTTGGTGTGGGTGATGAAAAGGAAGATCCCGGACATGATATAAATCAGGAAATCACCCCGAACGGCCGAGCCACGCAGACCCAAAACGCTGAACATCACATAAAATATGGCAACCAGCATCATGGTTTGCAGCATATTGACGAACAGTCCCAAAAGCGCGTTCCTGTGGGATTTACGCACGCTCCTGACGGTAGCATGGTAGATAACCTCAGCCACGGAAAGGGCTGCGGACCGCCTTGTCGAGTTTGCCTGGACCTGAAACATGGGTCACCTTTGACTGCCTGATGCTCTTTTTCGCAGGGAAATCTTGCCGATCCCTTATCAGCGTATAATAAAGACACGGCGGATTTTTTCAACAACACCGACTAACACCGGAAATTTAAGGGGCCAATTTTGGATTTTGACAAGTTGACAGGGGTAATGCGTAGGCTGGCTTTAGAAGCCGGTGATGTGATCATGGAGATTTATGGTAAGGATGATTTCAACGTCCGCTCCAAATCGGACGACAGCCCGGTGACAGCAGCAGACGAGGCTGCAGATGAGGTTATTTCGGCCGGGTTGCGCGCGGCCTTTCCCGAAACGGCGCTGGTAACCGAGGAGCAGGCGGCTAGCCATACGTTAGTTGCAGATACTTTCTTGATCGTTGACCCATTGGACGGCACCAAAGAGTTTATCCACCGGCGTGGAGATTTTACCGTCAACATCGCCTATGTCGTGGATGGTGTCCCGATACGGGGCGTGGTTTATGCCCCGGCTAAAGGCAGAATGTTTTACACCCTGCCTGATGGTCAGACAGTCGAAGAAGAGGGTCCGTTTGACGTGGGAAAGCCGGGCAAAATCAATTGGATATCAGTATCTAACCCAGACAATTCTGCCCTCATGGTTGTTGCCTCAAAGTCGCACCGCGATCAGGCCACGGACGATTACATCAACAAATATGCCGTGAAAGATATGAAAAGCGCAGGCTCCAGCCTGAAGTTTTGTTTGGTCGCAACAGGCGAGGCTGACATATACCCGCGTGTCGGGCGCACCATGGAATGGGATACGGCTGCCGGCCACGCGGTTTTGAAAGGTGCGGGTGGTGACGTGGTGCGATTTGATGATCACACCCCCCTGACCTATGGCAAACCGATCTATGAGAACCCGTTTTTCATAGCCTACGCGCCTGGCGTGGATCTGAAACCTGCCTGATACTCGAAATGGTAGACGCCAGATATTTGCTAGGGGGTGACAATTTTGCGGGTTGAACAAACCATCCGATAAGTCGACGTTGGCGCGACGCCGGTAGTATTGGGGATGGAATGAGCGATCTTTCAGTGAGTGTAATCGTGGTCAGCCGCGGACGGGCTGAGCTGCTGGAGCTGTGCCTGACTGCAATTGGCCAGCTTTATTACCCCAGTTTTGAGATCATTGTGGTCACCGACCCGGCGGGTGTTGCTATGGTGCAGGGCAAAGGTTGGGGAAAACGGGTCAAGCTGGTCCCGTTTGAAGAGGCGAATATCTCAGCCGCCCGTAATGCCGGGATCGCGCAGGCTTCGGGTGATATTGTCGCCTTTATCGACGATGACGCGGTTCCCGAGCCGACTTGGCTGACCTATCTGATTGAGGCCTTTGAAGATGAAAATATTGCTGCAGCGGGCGGTTTTGTGCGCGGTCGCAATGGTATCTCTTACCAGTGGATGGCTAACCTTCTGACCCGGACGGGCAAGAACATCCCCCTTGATATCCTCGACATCTCGTCCTTCAGCCCCAGCCCACCCCCAGGCGGAGCCGTAAAAACCGAAGGAACAAATTGTGCCTTTCGTCGTGACTTATTGACGGATTTGGGCGGGTTTGACCCAGTTTTTAAGTTTTTCGCGGATGAGGCTGACCTTAACATGCGCATTGCGCGCGCCGGGGCAAGAACCGCTTTGGTTCCACTTGCCCAGGTGCATCATGGCTATGCTGCTTCAGACAGGCGCGCGGCGGACCGCGCTCCGACCTCCCTGTTCGAAATTGGTGCCTCAACCGCGGTGTTTTTGCGAAAACATGCCAAGCCTGATGAAATAGAACCGGCACTAGAAAGGTTTCGGGCAGAACAGCGTGCCCGGTTGATCCACCACATGGTTTCAGGCGGGTTAGAGCCTTGTGACGTCGACAGGCTGATGACGGATTTGCAATCCGGGATTGACGACGGCAACGTGCGTAGCTTTGGCCCTCTTGCGACCATGAACATCAAAGCCCCACCGTTTTTGCCGTTTGTTCGCGAACAAGGGACCGGAAAGGCTGTTTGCATGGCGGGTCGCTGGGGTTCGGGTGCTGTGCTTGCCCGCAAGGCCGAGCAAAAGCTAAAAGCCGGCAATGTTGTATCGCTGTATATTTTCAGCCCAACAGCATTATACCACAAAGTCCGGTTTCATAGGGATGGATACTGGGTGCAAACAGGTGGTGTATTCGGCCGCTCAGAGCGTCGTGGACCGTATTGGCGGTTCTACAATTTTCGCCAACGCGCCAAGCGCGAACGCGCGCGGGTTGCCACAGTGCGGCAGAATATATAGTTCATTCGTCATATTAATGACGCGAATGAATTATAGGAGTATCCCTTAAAGGAAACGAAATTAAAAAAAACCGAAAATTGGCAGGCTGTGTATTCTGTAGTAAAATAAGAACCGTTCGGTAAGAGGTAGGACCATGAAACGCAAGGTAACCAAGGCAATTTTCCCCGTGGCAGGGCTGGGTACCCGGTTTCTTCCCGCCACTAAGTCGATACCCAAAGAAATAATGACATTGGTTGACCGCCCTTTGATTCAATATGCGATCGACGAAGCGCGCGCTGCTGGGATCAAGGAATTCATTTTCGTTACCTCGCGCGGCAAGGGCGCGCTTGAGGACTATTTTGATAATGCTCCGGAGCTGGAGCGCCAGTTGCGCAAAAAAGGTAAAACCGCACTGTTAGAGACCCTCAAGAACACCAATATGGAAAGTGGCGCCATTGCCTATATCCGCCAGCACCGGGCGCTTGGCCTTGGTCATGCGGTCTGGTGTGCTCGTCGTCTGATCGCGAATGAGCCGTTTGCCGTGATCCTCACCGACGATGTGATTGCAGCAGACAAGCCCTGTTTGCAGCAGATGATTGAGGCACATGAAGAAACTGGTGGCTGTATGGTCGCAGCGATGGAAGTACCCGCCGAAAAGGCGAGCGCTTATGGTGTGCTGGACGTAAAAGATGATATGGGCACGATTGTTTCGGTCAAACGCATGGTTGAAAAACCGGAAGAGGGCACCGCGCCATCAAATCTGGCCGTCATCGGACGCTATATTCTGACACCAAAAATCCTGCAAAACCTCAGCAAGCTGAAAAGCGGCTCAGGTGGTGAGATTCAGTTAACCGACGCTATCGCGCAGGAGATTAAAGAAGGGCGCGATGTGTTCGGGTACCGCTTTTCGGGTCAGCGTTTCGATTGCGGTTCCAAGGCCGGTTTCCTGCAGGCGACAGTAGCATTTGGCCTTGCCCGGCCGGAGTTGCGGGATGAGCTCAGCTCGTACCTTCAGGATATGCTGTCTTTGTCTGAGGCTGCGGAGTAAGGCTACCCATGGCATCGGGTGCAACGGCTGAGCCGGAGAAACCCCTTCAGGTCAGACGAGATGAGGGTACGGCTCTCAACGCCCGTTTGCTGGACCTGACCAGATTAGTATCACGTGTGGGCCATGGCCCGATGACCGGCATTGACCGGGTCGAAGCGGCATATTTATCGAGGTTATTAACAGAACCACCCCCTCTTTTTGCGCTGGTGCGCACAAGCCTGGGCTTTATCCTGTTGGACAAACAGGGCGTTCAGGCCCTTCAGGCCAGATTGTTGGGTGATGCAGACTGGGGAGCCATTGATCTCACGGCACGGTTTTTTAGCAAGGCGAACCCCAAAAGACGTGCGGCCGAAAGCGACCTTCGAAGGCTGGCGATTGCCCGCGTCCGCAAGTCCGGACTTGCGCGGATGCTGGCACAGCATTTGCCTGATGGCGTGATCTATCTGAATGTCGGGCACACCAACCTGAACCCCACGATTTTCGACGCCCTACACAATATTCATCATGCCAGGGCGCATGTTCTGATCCACGATATGATCCCGCTTGATTTCCCGCAATATCAACGCCCGGGTACTGTCGAACGCTTTGAAGCGCGAATGCGTGCTGTGGCCGCCAAGGCCGATCTTGTGATTTACAACTCGGCCAAGAGCCAGCGTGATGCTGAACGTTTTTTCGAGGATTGGGGGCGCGTGCCCGATGGGCTGGTGGCGCATCTGGGCATCGAGGAACCGATACCAGACGCTAATGCACTGCCTCCGGGGCTGGACCTGACCTCACCCTATTTTGTCACCACCGGCACGATCGAACCGCGCAAGAACCACGCCTTGCTGTTGGATATCTGGGAAAAGCTGGCACAGGAAAAAGACACCCCCCCAAAATTGTATATCATTGGCAGCAGGGGCTGGAACAATGAGGCGGTGTTCGCCCGACTGGATGCAAAACCTGAGGGGATCATTGAGCTGAACGGGTTAAACGACGGGGCAATGGCCGCCCTTGTCAAAGACGCACGTGCCGCACTCTTTCCAAGCCTTGCAGAAGGTTTTGGCCTGCCACCTTGCGAAGCAGCCCTATTGGGAACGAAAGTTGTGGTGAATGACCTTTCTGCCACGCGGGAAATTCTTGCAAATATCCCCATTTACGCAGATGCCACTGACATGTATCGTTGGGTCAAAATAATAAGCGAAATCGCGGGTAATACAGAGGCTGAGCAGAAAGCAGAAGGGCGCAGGGATGTAAGTGGCGCCCTTCCCACATGGCAAAAACACTTCAACCTCGTCTTAAAGGTGTCGTGATAGCCAGAGTTTCGTGGGCCGTTTTGGCTGTTATTAAGGGTAAATTTGGGCGTAGTAAGGTCATATCGGCATAGACTTCAGCGAAAGCGCTGGCGTATTCGTGCTTGGCGCAAGCGGCGTGAAATCTCGTCGGTCGTCGATCGCACCGGTAAAATTGCGCCAAAAGACATTCTTGTCTTTTCCACCATGCGCAATGAACGTATCCGGCTGCCATATTTTCTTCGGTATTACCGCGATATGGGCGTAAACCATTTTATGATCGTGGATAATGGCTCGGATGATGGCTCGGCCGAGTATTTGCGTGAACAGGATGATGTGTCCCTTTGGACCAGTGATAAAAGTTATAAACGTGCGCGATTTGGCGTTGACTGGCTGAACTGGCTGCAACGTCAATATGCCCATGGCCATTGGTGCCTTGTCGTCGATCCGGATGAGTTCCTGATTTACCCGTTTTGTGACACAAGGTCCTTGCGTGCGCTGACCGACTGGTTGGATGCGTCCTCGATCCGGTCGTTCGGTGCGATGCTTCTGGATATGTACCCCAAAGGGCCGATTGATGCGCAGCCTTACCGCGAAGGTCAAAACCCATTTGAAATTGCCAGCTGGTTTGACAGCGGCAATTACATGATCTCGAAAAACAGCAAATTTGGCAATTTGTGGATACAGGGCGGCCCACGGACGCGGGCCTTTTTCCCCGACAATCCGGAACGCAGCCCGGCCCTCAACAAAATCCCGCTGGTGAAGTGGGACAAGCATTACACATATGTCAGTTCAACCCATATGGTTTTGCCGCGCGGGTTGAACTTTGTGTATGATGAATGGGGGGGCGAAAAGGCCTCGGGCTGTTTGTTGCATGCCAAGTTCCTCGACACATTTTCAGACAAGGCGGAAGAAGAAATTGAACGCCGCCAGCATTACGCCAACAGCCACGAATATCGCGCCTATGAGGCGCGGCTGAAAGAAAATCCCGACCTATGGTGCAAGTGGAGCGAAAGCTACATCAACTGGCGCCAGCTTGAAATCCTTGGCCTGATGTCAAAAGGAAACTGGGCATGAGCGTGGGTTTTGTCATGCTTGTGCACGAAGCGCTGGACCGTGCCGAACAAGTGGCCCGCCATTGGGCAACGCGCGATTGTCCGGTTGTCATCCACGTAGACAAAAGGGTGAAGCGTGCAGAATATTCAGGCTTTGTCGCCAGCCTGGCCGATCTGGAAAATGTGCAGTTCAGCACAAGACATCGGTGCGAATGGGGCACATGGTCCCTTGTTGCCGCGTCCCAGACCGCGACCCACCAGATGCTGCGGGAATTTCCCAAAGTGCGCCACGTATACCTTTCTTCCGGCTCCTGCCTTCCCCTGCGACCGGTTGAAGAGCTGGTTTCCTATCTAGCCGAACGGCCGATGACAAATTTCATCGAAAGCGTCACGACCGAAGATGTGCCATGGACAGTCGGCGGGCTTGACGCTGAACGTTTTACCATGCGGTTTCCGTTTTCATGGAAACGTCACCGCCGCCTATTCGACGGTTACGTGCGCCTGCAGCGACGTCTGGGATTCAAACGGCGCATTCCAACCGGATTGGTGCCGCATATGGGCAGCCAGTGGTGGTGTCTTACCCGCCAGACCCTGACGGCAATTTTCGACGATCCGAACCGGGCCGAATATGAGCGGTATTTCAAGAAAGTCTGGATACCGGATGAAAGCTTTTTTCAAACCATGGTGCGGCTCTATTCAAGCTCCATCGAAAGTCGTTCTCTGACCCTTTCAAAGTTCGATTTTCAGGGCAAACCGCATATATTCTACGATGATCATATGCAGCTGTTGCGCCGTTCAGACTGCTTTATTGCCCGCAAAATCTGGCCGCATGCTGACAAGCTGTACAAGGGTTTCCTGTCAGAAGCTGCAAATATCATGACCGGGGCCGAGCCTAATCCTGGCAAGATCGACCGGATTTTCTCAAAGGCGGTCGAGCGGCGGACCAAGGGTCGCTCTGGCCTCTATATGCAAAGCCGTTTTCCCAACGAAGGCTGGGAAAACGGCAAGACCGGCGCGCTATATTCAGTTTTTGAAGGGTTCAGTGAGCTTTTTGAGGATTTTGAACCTTGGCTGGCACGTATGGTTGGCGCCCGCGTACACGGGCACCTGTATGCGCCTGAAACCGTCGAGTTTTCATCACGGCAGGATGTTTTTACTGGCGCATTGTCTGATTCCGCTGAGGTTCGGGATTATAATCCAAAGGCGTTTTTAACAAATCTGATTTGGAACACGCGGGGCGAGCGTCAGTGTTTCCAATTTGGACCTCGCGATAATCAGGATATCTCGTGGCATATGGCGTCAGATCCGAATGCACAGATATCAGTCATTTCCGGCGCATGGGCGGTTAAGCTGTTTCGTCTCAACAAAAACTTTTCCGACATTCGAAAAGAGGCGGCACGTCTGCAAAAGATTGAAAGCAGGCACCTGGATGTTTTGCGTTCGGCACAAGCCAAAGCACGGGTGCGGATCTGGACTATGGCCGATTTTGTCGAAGCACCGATGGAGCCCTTGCAGACCATCATTGATGAGATCGGCGCGCGCTCGGCCCATAAGCTGACGGAAGCGCCCCGTATGGTGCCGCTGGACGGATTCGGGCAATTCCTGCAAAACCTTAAGAACCAGGGCATGCAGCCCTATCTGATGGGGGATTTCCCCAATGGCGACACAACCATTCCTGCCCCGCGGCAATCCAAAAAACCATATCTGGTGAGGTGAGGCTATGGTGGGAGCACGCTTTGACTATTTCGTCATATTTGCGGAAATGCGGACAGGGTCGAATTTTCTGGAATCAAACCTCGACCAATTTCCCGGCCTGTTTTGTTACGGCGAAGCTTTTAACCCGACTTTCCTTGTAGACCCGGCCCGTAAAGAGCTGTTCGGCGTGACGCAGGGCATGCGCGACTTTGACCCGATGCGCCTGGTCGAGAAAATGAAGCAGGGCACGGATGGCCTGCCGGGCTTCAGGTTTTTTCATGACCATGACGCACGCGTGTTTGACGCGGTGATCAAGGACCCACGCTGCGCTAAAATCGTCCTGACCCGAAATCTGGTGGAAAGTTACGTTTCACACCGTATTGCCCAGCAGACCAACCAATGGCGTCTTGGCGATATGAAGAATGCCAAGACCGCCAGAATTACCTTTGACCCGGTTGGGTTTGAGAAGTTCTTGCTGCAGCGCAAGGCCTTTCAGGTCGAGATTATGCGCGCCTTGCAGATATCGGGCCAAAGCGCGTTCTACATCGACTACGAAGATATACAGGACCTTAATGTCATCAACGGGCTCGCGCGCTATCTGGGTGAAACTTTCCAGTTGGAGGAGTTCTCGGGTGCTACCAAAAAGCAAAACCCCGCCGCCCTGTCGGACAAGGTAACAAATTTCGCTGAAATGGAGGAGGCGCTGGCGCGTATCGACCACTACGACCTGGGCCGCCTGCCTAACTTTGAGCCGCGTCGCGGGCCCCTTGTGCCAACCTATATTGCCGCCGAAAAAGTGCCGCTCTTGTTTATGCCCGTCAAAGGCGGGTCAAATGCACCTATTCGCCAATGGCTGGCCGAGGTGAACAATTCCGGCGAAGATGGGCTTGTGAACGGCTACACGCAGAAAACCTTACGACAGTGGAAACGCAAGCATCAAGGGCATCGTTCCTTTACAGTTTTAAGCCATCCGGCTACACGCCTGCACCGGGTATTTTGCAGACATATCCTTGGAAATGGGCCAGAGGTTTTCCCCGAAATCAGGCGGGCATTGCAAAACAGGTACGAGATCTCATTGCCAGAAGAAGGCGAGGATTACGACCGCGTGGCACACCGCACGGCTTTCCTGAAATTCGCCCAATTCATCAAAGGTAATCTTTCTGGCCAAACCAGCATCCGGGTTGACGGCTCCTGGGCCTCGCAGAGCCGGCTCATTGAAGGCTTTGGTCAGTTTATCCTGCCAGACCATATCCTGCGTGAAGATCAGCTTGCGCAAGGGTTGCAGGCTCTGACCGCCGAAATTGGCGCCCCCTGTCCGGACCTGAAAGAAGCCACGCCCGACCAGCCCTATACTCTGGCAGATATATACGACGAAGAGGTCGAACAGGCCGTTCGTGCCGCTTACCAGCGTGACTATATGCTGTTTGGCTTTGGGCCGTGGCGATAGCTACCAGAGTCTAATCCTAGCCCATCCACCGGCGCACTGGTGCCGCGCTATCCTCTAGGGCCTGCGTTGCGATCTCCACCAATGTTGGCCCGTCATGCTCAACCGCCTGTGTCAGAGCCTTCTTCAAGTCGCCAGCTTCCTCTACGCGCCACGCTTTCAGCCCGTAAGCCCTGGCAATTTCCGCATGTTTTGTGGGCGTGAAATCGACATTGTAATACCGGCTTCCATAGCTCGCCTTTTGGCTGGCCTTGATCCAGCCGAAATTATCATTGGCCAGAACAATAAAGGTGATGGGGGCGCCAACGCGCATAACAGTCTCTAATTCACCGCAAGTGAAGCCAAATGAGCCATCGCCCATCACCGCCACAACCTTGCGCTCGGGTCGCCCAAACCACGCGCCAAGTGCGGCGGACAGGGAATAGCCAAGCGCGCCATGGGCGCGGTTGGTGATAAAGTGGCGCCCGTCTTGCTGTAGCTGATAATAGGCCGAAATATTTGGGCAGCCCGTACCGGGATCAGACACAATGGTCGCATCCGGCGGCAGTATCTGCATCATATCAGAAATGATCCTTTCCGGGCGGATTGGTGTCTCATTACTGGCAGCAAGCGCCTCAAAACGGGCGAACTTGCGTTGCTTGATATCGGCAACAGCAGCAGCCCCGCCAAAAGTGTTTGCGCCTTGCTCGTTGTTGTCCAACACGGCGTTGACCTCTGCCAATGCCAGACGCAGATCACCAACCACACCGACTTCGGTTTGGTAGTTGGCGCCGACCACCATCGGGTCACTGTCAAAATGTACGATGCGGGTGCCCTGAACTGGGGCCTCCCAGCGGGATGTGGTGGTTGACCCGGCGCGCACGCCCATGAAGACAACCAGATCGGCGGCCTCCATCATCTCCCATGTTTCATCCGTGCCGCCGTTAGACCCGACAACGCCCAAAGTCTGGGGGTTGGTTTCAGCGAGCGATCCTTGCCCCGAGATTGAAGTCGCAACCGGTATGTCCAGCCGGGTTGCCAGCCGGCTCAGCTCGTCCATAGCGCCGGAGATAACCACGCCGCCGCCGCACACGATAAGGGGATCTTTTGCAGACATAATGGCATCCACAGCGGCCTCGGCAGCGCCCGGCGCAGGGGCCTGACGGTATGCGGGGAAGGTGGCTGTCTGCGGGTCGGCCCAGATGTCTGACGTGTCGACCTCTTCGCTTAGCACGTCGTAAGGCAGGCCCAGATGGGCCGCGCCGGGCCGCCCGGTTGTCATGGCGCGAAAGGCAGCACGCACCATGCGCGGGATGTGGTCGCCGCGCCTGATCACAGTATTCCACTTGGTCAGGGGGGCCATAAGCGCCTCCTGATCAACTTCGGTCAGGGGGTATTTGCCGTAGGCGCCGATCGACACATCGGTGGTGATGCCCAGCACGGCGTAAGAGCTTTCGGATGCCTCAATCAGCCCCGGCAGGATATAAGTCGCACCGCCGCCCGAGGGCCCTTCGCAAACCCCGACCCGCCCGGTCACACGGGCGTAGGCATCCGCCATATAGGCGGCCGAGCGTTCATCGCGGGTCAGAACATGGGTGATGTTGTGATCGAGGTTATAAAGCGCGTCATAGAACGGCAACGTTGTGTCGCCACACAGGCCAAATATGTGCCGCACGCCCTGCGCGTCCAGCATCCGCACCATCGCCTCGGCTCCGCTAAGTTTGTTTGACACGTCATCCCCCTGAGTCGTAAAATTGTATACAGCAAAATATTCAGGATTGAGTTCAAGTCAAACCCTTTGTAGTCTTTTCCTGAAAAGAGGGCTCATGAACAAGAAAACCAGCAACGTCGATCGTGTCTATGCGCAGCTGCGGCAGCGGGCGGTGAACTTCAGTTTCAAGCCCGAGGCGCGTTTGAACGAAAGTGCGCTATCGACCGAATTTGGGGCCAGCCGTACACCCCTGCGTGAAGCTTTGAACCGCCTTGTGGCCGAAGGGTTTTTGACATTCAAAAACGGCCGTGGATTTTTTTGCCGGTCCCTAAGCCCGGCGCTGGTGTTGGAGCTTTATGAGGCGCGCGTGGCGGTTGAAACCGAGGCCGTGCGCCTGGCAACCAATCGTGCCAGTGATGATGAGCTTGCCGGGCTGCTTGTCTGGCTGGACCGGGTTGAACAAGAAACTGACGCGGACGCTGAGCGCTTGTTGGAGGCAGATGAGGCGTTTCACCTTTCCATCATGCGCTTGGCACGTAACAAGGAACTTCTGCGCCTTCTTACTAACCTGAATGACCGGGTCCGCTATATTCGCCTGATCTATCTTAAGGGTCAGCTAATTGTGGTAGAGTCAGAGTCTAACCCGCCTGAAATATCCGCACATAGGAAAATTGTGAACGCAATGCTTGCGCGTGACACAGGCCGGGCTACCACTGAAATGCGTAAACACATTGAAAGCCGCCGCACTGACGCTGCTCAGGCGGTCCGTATAGCCTATTCGCAACTTTATGTGCCAGATGAAGCGCTTGAACTATGACCGGAGGTAAGTGAGATGGTAACCTATTCAGGGGGCAAAACGGTTTATGGCGCGAGTGTCGGCGTGCTTATGCTTCAGACCAGATTTCCGCGCATCGAAGGTGATATTGCCAACGCCCGGACATGGCCATTTCCGGTGCAATTTCGGGTTGTTCAGGGCGCTACCCCGGACAATGTGGTGCGGCAAAACCCGCGCGACCGGGTCGGGGATTTTATCCGCGAAGGCCGGGCGTTGGTTGAAATGGGCTGCGACGGTATCACGACAAATTGCGGGTTTCTGGCGCTTATCCAAGATGACCTGAAACAAGAACTTGGCGTGCCGGTTGCGACTTCGTCCCTGATGCAGGTGCCGATGGTGCAGGCGATGTTGCCCCCCGGCAAGCGAGTCGGTGTGCTGACTATTTCAAAACCAAACCTGACCGCTGCACATATGGTTGCTGCAGGCATGGCGATTGATACGCCAGTTGAGGGCACAGAGAGCGGGCAGGAGTTTACCCGCGCTATTTTGGATAACGAATCCCGGATTGATTATGAAAAAGCGCGACAAGATCACCTCGACGCTGCTGCAAGGCTGGTTCGCACCAACGAAAATATCGGGGCAATCGTTCTGGAATGTACCAACATGGTGCCCTTTGCCGCGGACATTCGCAGGCTGACGGGTTTACCGGTTTATTCAATATATAGTTTAATAACCTGGTTTCAGGCGGGTCTTGAACCTGTCAGGTTTACGCAAAATTTGGATGACCCCCGCCTGGACCTGACAACTTTTGACAGTTGACGTGCCGCAAGCAATGTCAAAGTCGCGGAAGTTTAAGCTGCCTTGATACCGGGGCCTTCGGTCAAAACCGTGTGTAAAATTGCAGGGTCCGTGTTGGCCCGCAGCTTGGCACAGGTGGCGCTGTCGCGCATGGTACGCGAAACCAGTGCCAGCGCCTTCAGGTGGTCTACGCCATTACCCTCAGGGGCAAACAACGCAAAAATCAGGTCAACAGGTTGCTTGTCAACGGCTTCGAATTCGAACGGCTTTTCGACCCGTACGAATGCACCAACAACTTGCTCCAGCCCGGCCAGCCTTGCATGTGGCAGAGCGACACCATGGCCAACACCGGTTGGTCCAAGGCTTTCACGTTCCTGCAATGCGGTGGTAGCGGCGGAAGAATCCAGCCCGTAATTGCCGGCAAAAACTTCGCCTAAGTCCTGAAACAGGCGCTTTTTACTGGTTACATTACTAACTACTTTTACGGCGGCGGGCCGAATGATGTTTGATAGATTCATCTTTACCAACTTTTCTTTCAGCCCACCCCGAACTTACGAGACCTGACTGATCAGGATGCTTCTTTTGGGTCTATCCAGCCGACATTTCCGTCGTCCCGGCGATAAACCACGTTCACACCCTTCGATTTCTCGTTGCGAAACACCAATACCGGCGCCTCAGCCAATTCCATTTGCATAACCGCTTCACCGACTGAAAGGGTCGCGATGCGCGTCTCCATTTCAGCGATAATCATCGGTTGCAGAGTTTCAGGCTCCGATTCCTCCGAGTGACCCTCTGCGGCGAGGATATACGAGGCTCCGCCAAAAACTTCAACCGGGTTTGCACGTTCACGGTGATGGTCCTTCAGCCGGCGCTTGTAGCGGCGCAACTGGGTTTCCATTTTATCCGTGCACTGATCAAAGGCGGCGTAGATATCATGTGCATGACCTTTTGCTTGAGCCGTCAGGCCGGTCGACAGATGCACAATAGTTTCGCAAGTAAATTCCGGGCCATTTTTCGCAAAAATCACCTGAGCGTCCGTGGGACGTTCGGCGTATTTCTGAACCACTGCACCAAGTTCATCCTGAACGTGGGTGGTGAGGGCTGCGCCAATGTCGATTTGCTTGCCGCTTATTTGATACTTCATCATAGCTCCTGTTTTTGGGGGGCTGAATTATGCCGCCCGTTTAGTACGGCCAATGAACCGAGTCCAGTGCCCTTTGCCGGGTAGCAATAACGGGTGGAAACATGGCCGTACATCCCTTATTTTAAAGTTGTTTTGATGGTTTCTGCCGTACGGAACACTCGGGCTGACCATATAATATATATGGTGGTGTTTATGAAATTTTAAAGTTGTGGCCCAGATATACTCGCCGAACATTTTCGTCCTGAATAACCTCGTCCGTAGTACCGCTCATCAGGACTTTTCCATCGTGAAGGATATAGGCGCGATCTACAATATCCAGTGTTTCCCGTACGTTATGATCGGTGATCAGAACGCCCAATCCCTTATCCTTCAGGTCATGCACAAGGGTGCGAATTTCGCCCACGGCAATCGGGTCAACACCGGCGAAGGGCTCATCCAGCAACAGGTACTTGGGGTCGGCAGCCAGACAACGGGCAATCTCAACCCGCCTACGTTCACCGCCGGACAGGGCAAGCGCTGATGCGTGGCGTAAATGCCCAATGGAAAAATCGCCAAGCAATTCCTCAAGCCGTTCCCGCCGTTTGTGCCGATCTTTGATCGCAATTTCTAGAATCGCCAAAATATTGTCTTCGACACTCAGGCCACGAAAAACTGACATTTCCTGAGGTAGGTAACCTATTCCTGCCCGCGCCCGACGGTACATTGGCAAATAGGTAACGTCGCGACCGTCCAGCATCACTTGCCCGGCTTCCGGTGTAACCAGGCCCGCTATTGAGTAAAAACAAGTTGTTTTTCCTGAACCGTTTGGACCCAGAAGCGCTACGATCTCACCGCGTTTAAGCTCCATGCTAACACCACGAATAACCGGTTTCTTGCGGTAGCTTTTTCGCAGTCCCGTAACCTTTAACCCGGCCGTCCCCTCGGCCAGTGTAAACGGGTGTTTGGGGGCCATTAGTTTCCGCCAGCCTGAATGATGGTCTTAACACGGCCAATCATGGTACCTGTGCCGGCATTCAGGTTTACCACCAGACGATCTGCGGAAAGCGCATTCGCCCCCTGTGTCATGATAACACCACCAGTCATGACGATTTCACCGGAGGCAATGGTATATATCGCTTCCTGAGCCTCCGCAGCTTCGTCGCCATTTACTAAAGTCACACCGTTCGAGGCAACAAGGCGGGAAACCTTGCCGGTAATATCGCCGCTGCCGCTTTCATATTCCACCAGAACCGAGCCCGCCATCAGACGCATTTCGCCCTGTCCGATGATGACATTGCCCACAAAGGCGGCGGTCCCGTCAGCCTGATTGATCTCAAGCTGGTCAGCGGAGATTTCGACAGGCAGTGAGGTGTCGTGACTTAACGAGCCAAAGGCAACATTAGCCCCCTGTGCTACGCTGAAACTTGGGGCAAGTATGGCCAGCAATAGGGCTAATGTCGGTGCCAACAACTTTTTCAACTTACTCATCCTCATCATTTTCGGGAACATATACCAGTTTTACACCGTTTTTGAAAACAAGAAGATAGGTTCCAATTTCCCCACCTTGCCGCACCAGGTCGATTTGCCCCGCTGAGATCAGCCCGGCAGGTCCCTCGGCTGTCACCGGGCCAATGGAACTGACCCCGGTACGGTCCATCGAGGCACGCAGACCTTCCGTCAGAATGGAATAATGGGTCGAGGTTATCAGGGACACACCGCCGCTCATTTCCAGCTGATTGGATTCATTGTCTACCTGCGCGAATGTGGCGTGAATATCTATCACGCCCCCGTCGGGTGTTTCGATTTGCGCATTAAGATCCGTCGCCGTGTAGATGGCCGGGTTATCATTGTCAGACTGTGCAGATTCGGCCGAAAAGCTGATGGCGGCCCCGTCAGATGTGACGCCGGAAAACCGTGGACCGGTTACGCGTTGCTCATGCACCAGCTCGTCAACATTCACTTCTGCATAAGTCAGCGCCTTGGTTGTGTCGATGCTGCGTGAAATCAGGAACATGGTCGACAAAAGCATCAGAGCCATTACCGGCAGCAATACTTTCAGCCAGGCGACAAAGCGCGAATAGGTATTGTCATGTTTTGCCATCAAATTTCCGCTAAAGGCCAAGCTGGTTCATAGCATGACCTGCACTATTTCCAATAGACGCCGTCAGCAGGTGGCAATGGCCCGCCTAGTGGGCAAAGATGTCGATCTCGGGCCAACCCTCAAGATCCAGTTGGGCACGCGCTGGCAAAAAGTCGAATGCTGCCTGCGCTAACTCGCTGCGCCCCTCGCGCTCCAGCCGCACATTCAGCTTGTCACGCAGCCTGTGCAGATAGAGTACATCTGACGCTGCATAAGAAATCTGTGCTTTCGTTAATTCCTCGGCACCCCAATCGCTCATCTGTTGTTGCTTTGAGACATCAACGCTCAGCAATTCGTCCAGCAGGTTCTTTAGCCCATGCCGGTCCGTGTAAGTCCGCACCATTTTTGAGGCAATTTTGGTACAGTAAACAGGCGCCGTTACCACGCCAAACGCGTTCAGCATGGCAGCGATATCAAAGCGCCCGAAATGAAACAGTTTCAACACATCTGGGTCGGCCAGCATGGCTGTCAGGTTTGGCGCCTCTGTTTGCCCTTTCGCAATCTGTACCAAATGCGCGTCCCCGTCACCGCCGGACATCTGCACCACACATAGCCGGTCACGATGCGGATTAAGCCCCATCGTTTCACAATCTATTGCTACGATCGGACCCAGATCCAGCCCGTCAGGAAGGTCGCGTTGATAAAGATGATTGGCCATTTTGCCCTCGTGAAAACTGACTTTCCCCCTGATACGGCGTCTTTGGATCATGCACAACGCAACAAAACAGGTGACGAAATGGCATAAATACATATAAAAGTAATATAATGTGATAATGTGATAATGTGATAATGTGAATGGGCCCCGCGCAAGACGGGGCAGCCGGTGAACAGGAGGAAGACATGCTGGACATGTGGAGAGAAACCATGGTTGAAAACCCAGGTTTTTACCTTGGTTGGGGCGGTTTGCTGATTGGTATTGTCTTTGGCTTCATCGTATTTCGAACCAATTTTTGCACCATGGGATCCATTTCCGATATTCTGTCTTTCGGCGACTACCGCCGCTTTCGTTCCTGGCTTCTGGCCATCGCAGTGGCGATGATTGGCGTTGCTTTCATAGAGCGTGGCGGCATCGCCGACATGTCCCTATCCATGTATGTTTCCACGAATTTCACCTGGGGTGCCAATATTGCAGGCGGGTTGATATTTGGCATTGGCATGGTGTTTGGCGGCGGCTGCGTTTCCAAAAATATTGTCCGAACAGGCGGCGGTGACCTGCGGTCGCTCATGGTTTTGGTCGTTATCGGTATCACCGCCTTTATGACCATTGGTGGGCTTCTTGGCCCTATGCGCGTAGCAGTTTTCGGGCCGGTTACCGCTGATCTAAGCGCGATGGGTATGACGGATCAGCGTCTTGGTACGCTTCTGGCAAGCCTCACGGGCATGGCTGCGGAGACGGCTGCATGGGTGGCTTTGGCTATCGTTGCCGGCGGAATTCTGGTCTATTGCCTGATCGACAAAGGATTTCGCACCTCACCCAGTCACCTGATAGCCGGTATTGGCATCGGGCTGTGTGTGATTGCCGGTTGGGTGCTGACCGGGCTGGCATATGATGAATTTGCCGACAATCCGACGCTGACGTCGCTGACCTTCGCGCGCCCCACCGGTGACAGCATAGACTACCTGATGCGCTTCACCGCATTTAGCGGACCGAGTTTTGCTGTAACCACCACAGGCGGCGCACTCCTTGGTGCGTTCCTGGCCGCACTCAGCCAGAAGAAATTCGCGTTGGCGACATTCTCGGATACGTCCGACACGCTGCGTAACCTGATGGGCGCGGTGATGATGGGCTTTGGCGGCGTCGTGGCGCTGGGCTGCACAGTTGGTCAGGCGGTCACCGGGTTTTCAACCCTCGCCATGGGGTCGGGCCTGACCTTCATTTTCATCGTGGTCGGCGGCGTGATTGGCATGAAAATCATGGAAGCTTTGGCCTGATTTTATAACTAATCAGACGCTGGCGAAGAATAAAAAGGGCTGCCATTGGCAGCCCTTTCTTTAAACAAACCCATTTTCGGGTGGCAAAAGACTAAAGTTTCCCAGCGGAACCTATTCGTCTGCTTCGCCCAGCAGGGCGGCCACTTTCAGGGCCAGCTTCTTGTAGATCCCTGCATGCACGCCATCCGGGTCACTGATAATCAGCGGCGTACCAGCGTCCGAGTTTTTGCGGATATCCATATGCAGCGGGATGGCGCCAAGGAACATGACGCCTAACCGGTGTGCATCTGCTTCGGCGCCACCATGGCCGAAAATCTCGCTGACTTCGCCACAATGCGGGCAAACGAAGCTGGACATGTTTTCGATAATACCAAGGATCGGAACATCCACGTCCTTGAACATTTTGAGACCCTTACGCGCGTCAACAAGCGCAAGGTCCTGTGGAGTTGATACGATGACCGCGCCCGAAAGCGGTGTTTGCTGCGCCATGGTCAGCTGTGCGTCACCGGTACCGGGCGGCATGTCGAGGATCAGGAAATCCAGCTCGCCCCAGACAACTTCACGGGTCAATTGCATCAGGGCCGAAACCACCATGGGTCCGCGCCAGATAACCGGGTTTTCCTCATCCATGAGAAAGCCCATCGACATGATCTTCATGCCGTATTTCTCAATCGGAATTACCTTCTCATTCTCAATCGCTGGACGGTCAGTAATGTCCAGAAGCCGTGGAATCGAAGGACCATAAATGTCCGCATCTAGCAGCCCGACCTTGAAGCCCAGATCACGCAAGGTAGCGGCAAGGTTCACGGATGTAGTGGATTTTCCAACGCCGCCTTTGCCCGAGGCCACGGCGACAATATGCTTGATGCCGGGAATGGCCGCTTGCTGCGGGCGCAGATCGGGGCCGGGCACGCCGGGGTTCGGCGCCGGAGTGCTGCGCTGTCTGGCCTGCGCCGCGTCAGCATCGGCCTGCGTTGGGGCCGAAATCTCGACCCCGCCGCTTTCTGCAGTCAGGACCACGAGCAGGTTCTCGATGCTTTCAATATTCTTTTTCAAGCACGTCTCAATATCGGCCTTCACCGCCTGCATATCCGCCATTGTCTCAGGCGGAACATTGACGGTTACAACAACCTTATGTTCGTTGACCGCGATATCCTTGGCCGAAACCAAACCAGCTTCGACGATATTGCCCTTGATCCCTTTGGCCTCGACATGCGCCAATTGCGCGAGAATACGTGTTTTCATCTACTTGTTTCCCTTCGATGCTAACCTTCGGTTCGCCTCTTTTGTAATAAGTGCCGACAACATGTTCTGCCTCGGCAAAGAATAGCCAGCGCCCAACCACAACGCCGATAACATGCGCAGCCAGAGTAATGAATGCGGTGATATGACCGGAAGGCGCGGTGATCAACAGTATGGCGGGTAAAACACCAACAAACAGCGCGGAAATCACCCTGAGTTTCACCGCATGTTTACGCCCGACGATATGCACCATTTCGTCAAGTACATAATTGCGTGCCGTATGCGCGCTTTCCAGCAAACGCACTTCGCCGATAAATTCCAAACCGGTGGCTGTGCCTTTGTCGGTATCAAGGCACAGCATCCGCCGGTCACCCAAGATCCAGTAAGCGATCTGCAACAGGGTGAGGGCGGCAATAAGCCAGCCTGCAATCGTTGTTTGCCCTGCCAGCAGGGAGCCTCCCGCGACTGCGAACAGTAAAAAGAGCAGTGGGGTTAGTGGCAGATTCCAGCGGGGGATAGTTTTGAGCTGTGCGTAAATCATCGACGTGGTGAACACGGTCGTCAGCGCCATCACCGCCCCGATATACCCAAGCACCGGAATGTGGTGCTCAAAGAAAATCAGCCCGATCGCATAGGGTGCGAAGGCCAGCAATGTGGCGATTGACAATATCCCCTCGCGGCTAAGCCAGGAAGTGCGCCACTGACTGAATGCGTAGATCGCGTTTTTGGGGTTCCCCAAATGCGTTGTCGATGCCAGCAGGCCGATAACCGCCAAAAAATAGGCGATGAAGAAGAAGACAAAGGCAACCCATCCGGTAACCGAGGGGATGCCAAAGCCGAGCCAGGCAAATAGGCCAAAGCCAAGGCCGGACAGTGAGGTAAAGATGATAACGGACGGTGCGGGATGCATCAGACGCCTCCTTCTTTAGATGTGCTGCCGGGAAGCTTGTCCAGCGCTTTATCAAGCCAACCAAGGAAACCTGTGGCGCCCGTGGTCACGTCTTTCAGTACCGGGGCGGCGCTGGTGTTCAGCGTGTCTTTGGGCCGAGGTGGCAGGTATTTGTTGACCGGCTTTGTGCCTTGTTCGGGCATCAGGTCAAACCCGCCGCGTTCTTCAACCAGTTTGGAGACATCGCTGTCCGGGTCGCCCAGATCACCAAAGTGGCGTGCGCCTGCGGGGCAGGTGCGTACGCAGGCAGGAATGCGATCTTCCTCGGGCAGGTTTTCGTTGTAAATTCTGTCCACGCACAGGGTACATTTCTTCATGATCCCGGCTTCGCGGTCCAACTCGCGTGCGCCGTAAGGGCACGACCATGCGCACAGTCCGCAGCCAATGCAACGGTCCTCGTTCACCAGAACAATGCCGTCTTCACTGCGCTTGTAGCTGGCACCTGTCGGGCAGACGGTGACGCAGGGCGCGTCTTCGCAATGCAGACAGGATTTAGGGAAATGCACGGTTTGTGCGGCTTTGTCCTTGGGCTGCACCTCGTAACTGAACACCCGGTTCAGGAAGGTACCGCTGGGATCAGCGCCATAGGCATCGACATCAGACAGCGGCGTGCCGTAGTTTTGCGTGTTCCAGCCTTTGCAGGCAGTGACACAACCATGACAGCCGACACAGGTATCAAGGTCGATAACAAGGCCGAGTTTTTTCTGGGTGCTTTCAGGCAAACAGGTCATTTGATCTTCCTCGCCACAACTTTGGGCCCCTTGCCGACCGGAGATTTTATGGCCGGGTGGGCAGGTTGTGATTCGTCAGGTTTTGACGCCACTTTTTCGATTTTGACCCGCAGGTCGAACCATGCGGCCTGACCGGTAATTGGATCAGAGTTTGACCAGCGCATACCGTCACCCTTGGGTGGCAACAGCTCGTGGATCAGATGGTTGAGCAGGAAGCCCTCTTTGGCCTCGGGTGCATCTTCGTCCAGCGCCCAGGCGCCCTTGCGTTTGCCGATGGCATTCCAGGTCCAGACGGTGTTTTCATTCAGCGCTGCCTGATGGGCGACGGGAATGGTAATCTCGCCATGGACCGAGGACACTTTGGCATAATCGCCGTCTTCAAACCCGTGTTTCTCCCACAGATTGGTGGGTAGGTAGAGCGGGTTTTTCCCGGTGATCTGCCTGAGCCAGGCATTTTGCGTGCCCCATGAATGGTACATATGCATTGGCCGTTGGGTCAGGGCGTGGATCGGGTATTCATCCTTGTCCACCATGGTTTCTTCAACTGGCTCGTACCAGATTGGCAGCGGGTCCATGACCTCGCCAATTTGTTCGCGCAAATTATCCGGCGGCTGAATATCTCCGTGCCCTTCAGCGGCCAGCTGCAGCTTACGCAGAGGCTCTACATAGAGGTTGAAAACATACGGCACCGGTTTGTCGACAATACCGTGTTCAACCGCCCAATCCTGATAGGATTTATTCCACGGTTTGTAGAATGTCGCCTCGTCCGGCATGTGGTTGACCCAGAAGCCACCATTTTCGATGTAGCGTTCCAGCTGATCTTGGTTTGGCTCACCACGCCCCTTGCCTTCACCATCTTCACCGCGCCAGCCAGCCAGAGGGCCTACGCCTTTGCGGCGTTGGTGATTGACGATGTAGTCAGCATAATCCTTGAACCGCGGGCTGCCGTCTTCGTGTGAGAAACAGCGCAGGCCCAGCTTGTTGGCAAGTTGGATCAGAACGGTTTGAAAACCGCGTACATTGCGATCCGGCTCAACCACGGGCCAGCGGATTGCGTCGGCCATGGCGTCAGCTTCGCAAATCGGACGGTCCAGCAGGGAAATACAATCGTGCCGTTCAAGGTAGGTCGTGTCGGGCAGGATCAGGTCAGCATATGCCACCATCTCCGAACTGTAAGCGTCAGAATAGATGATATGCGGGATAATGTAATTCCCGTCCTCGTCCTTGTCCGTCAGCTTGTTCATCACCTCGGTGGTATTCATCGAGGAGTTCCACGCCATGTTGGCCATGTACAAAAACAACGTGTCGATCTTGTAGGGATCGCCGGCATGGGCATTTGAAATGACCATATGCATCAGGCCATGTACCGAAAGTGGGTTTTCCCAGGTAAAGGCTTTGTCGATGCGCTGGGCGCTGCCATCTTCGTTGACCAAGAGATGCTCTGGCCCCATCGGATAGCCTAGATGCGGACCGGTCAGAGGGCGACAGGGCAGGTCGTTGGGGTCTTGCGCTGTCTGCGCCTCCATCGGTTTTGGGTGCGCTTCTGGTGGCTTGGGGTAGGGTGGTTTAAAGCGGAAACCGCCGGGGACCTCAACACTGCCCAGCAGAATTTGCAAAACATGCAGCGCGCGCGCGGTCTGGAACCCGTTTGAATGTGCAGAGATGCCGCGCATGGCGTGCATACTGATCGGGCGGCCGGTCATCTTGTCGTGCTTTTCACCCTTCCAGTCCGTCCATGGCTGGTCGATGGTGATCTCTTCTTCAAACGCCACGCGCGCCATTTCGCTGGCGAGCGCACGGATGCGGTCTGCGGGAATACCACAGCGATCCGCCACCGCTTCGGGTGTGTATTCGTCCGTCAGATACCGTTCAGCCATCAGCTGCAAAACCGGACGGTGGCTTTGGCCGCCCTTGCGATAGGAGGCCGCGAGGTCGGGCATAACGCCCTTTTTGTCATAGGGGGCCAGTTTGCCTGTGGCGCGGTCGATGACCTGTTCCTTGCCATCCTCATCACGAAGGAACAAACCCTTTTCGGGCGAATCAGCGTCTTCGTTAACGATGAAGCCAGCATTGGTGTAGCGGCTGAGATAGTTTAGATCGATATTGCCGGACTTCATCAACTCGTGGATCAGCGCGAGGATGAAAAGGCCATCGGTACCGGGTGTGATACCAAACCAATCATCCGCAATCGCATTGTATCCGGACCGGATTGGATTGACGCCAACCACTTTCGCGCCGCGGGCTTTGAGCTTACCAAGGCCAATTTTTATAGGATTGCTGTCGTGATCTTCGGCGACGCCAAAAAGCACAAACATTTTTGTTCTATCCCAATCAGGCTGGCCAAATTCCCAAAACGCGCCGCCCATTGTGTAGATGCCGGCGGCGGCCATGTTTACGGAGCAAAAGCCGCCATGGGCCGCGTAATTTGGGGTGCCGAATGCCTGCGCGAAAAACGAGGTAAAGCTTTGTGACTGATCGCGGCCCGTAAAGAAGGCCAATTTTTTCGGATCATTCTCTCGAATCGGGTTCAACCAGCCATAGGCGATGTCCAGCGCTTCGTCCCAGCTGATTTCTTCAAATTCACCCGAACCTCGCGGGCCAACACGTTTCAGCGGGGCCTTGAGCCGTGCGGGTGACAGATGCTGCATGATTCCTGAGGAACCCTTGCCGCACAATACACCCTGGTTGACCGGATGATCGCGGTTGCCTTCTATATAGACAACTTCTTCACCCTTCATGTGAACATTGATGCCGCAGCGGCAGGCACACATGTAGCAAGTGGTCTGCCTGATCTCATCCGATACAGGCGGAGAGGTATTGATCTGAATGTTTTCAGCTTTGGTCATGGTTCGCGCGCCATTATTTATACATTTCGATACTTGAATGTAAGAGTGGCGCAAAACCGAGCTATTGTAAATAGCCTTAGAATGTATCTAAGAATTTCTTGAGCGTTTTCGTCAGTTTTGTTTGAGTTTCGGTGGACAATAAAGCCCGTAAAGCGTCTGAATCAGTGTCTCAACTTCGTGTGAAGACAAAGAATAATACACCGATTGCGCCTCACGCCGGGCCTTTACCAGACGTTCGCCGCGCAATTTGGCGAGTTGTTGGCTGACAGTGGACTGACCAAGGCCAGTTTCATCCTGCAATTCCTGCACCGAGCGTTCGCCTTCGCCCAATTTGCATAGAATCAGCAGCCTTTTTTGATTCGAAAGTACCCTTAAAAGCTCACTTGCCTTCTCGGCAGTTTCGTTCATTTCGTCGTGCGTCATTTCCATCAGGCCGGAAATCTCCCGTGTTTTCAGGATGAAAGCCGTCGCGCACGGAGTTCAACCAACTGTTATCGAGTCACTACTTGACGTCGCCCATTTTGTATCTAAAAATCGTAATAGTCAAATAAATGTCAAAAGGGAGGGCAGAATCGTGCTCGATTCGATGGAAAACACGAAAACAATGTCGATTATCGTAACTAAAGGCACGCTGGATTGGGCATATCCGCCCTTCATTCTGGCGACCACGGCTGCGGCGATGGATGTGGACGTAACAATGTTCTTCACATTTTACGGTTTGGGATTGCTGAAAAAGGATCTGGACCTGAAAATTTCGACTTTGGGCAACCCGGCGATGGAAATGCCGATGATGGGCATGCACATGAAAATGCCTAATCTGGTTTCAGCTATTCCCGGTGTGGACCGTATGGCCACAACAATGATGAAAAACCTGATCAAGAAAAAAGGCGTTGCTTCAATTCCCGATCTGCGTGAAGCCGCGATTGAAAGCGATGTAAAAATGATCGCCTGTCAGATGACGCTGGATCTGTTCGAGATGGAACAGAAAGATATGATTGACGGTATCAGCTTGGGCGGCGCCGCGACCTACATGGAAGGCGCCCTGAAGTCTGACATCAATCTCTACATCTAATACTTACGACCTAAGGAAGGTAAAATACACATGGCCGATCAAACACTCGACGCAAAGGGGCTGAACTGCCCGCTGCCGATCCTCAAAGCTAAAAAAGCCCTGAAGGGTATGGAAGCTGGCAAGGTTTTGGAAATCCTCTCGACCGACCCTGGCTCGGTTGCTGACTTTGCTGCTTTTTGTAACCAGACCGGAAACGAACTCCTGAGCTCAAATACCGAAGGCGACGTTTACACGTTTGAGATCAAACGTAACTAAAGCCTGAGAACTTAAGACAGAAAGCCCCGCCGGTCGGCGGGGCTTTTTTGTTTTATATGAGCCTAAACAAAGGCTTATGCGAAATCTGTCAAACCCACCTGGACCGTCGCCCGCTGGTTCAATTTCAACGCCTTCGACGCCTTCAACATAGGCTTCTGCCGCTGGACCAGTGTCAAACAATACCGTGTTTCCCGGCATTGACTTGAAGGTCCAGTTAGCGTCCGCGGAGGGGTTGATCGTGCTTGTTCGGCAATATAACGCACGATCACATCGCGGTTTGTGACGGGACTTTCAAAGATGACCGTGTCGCCTGTGCCCGGGAAACTACCGCCGCCGCCAGCGCGATAATTGTTGGTGGCAACGATGAATTCCATATCATCGGTCACAGGCTTGCCTTCGAACATCAGGTTGACGATGCGGCTTGCATTCGCGTCTACCAGCTTACCTTTTGGCGCGAAACGGGATGGTTGCGAAAGGTCAATTTCATACGCTACGCCGTCCATCACATCAAAGTTGTAGCTTGGGAAACTGTCGTTCAGCAGTACCTGATCCGCCTACCGGGGTGTGATCTGGTTAAACATGCCCGCTGAGCGTTTCAGCCAGCCCTTAAGTTGCGCGCCGGTGACTTTAACCGCGTGAACTGTGTTTGGGTAAAGGTTGAGGTCGGACACGTTCATGATCGCCACATCGCCGGCGGGAACGTCGGTGAAATATTCCGGGCCACCGCGGCCACCGGCTTTGAAGGGGGCTGAGGCCGACAGGATTGGCAGGCCTTCATACTCGGTGCCCGCATTCGCATCGACCTCGGCCAGAGGTACGGACGCATTCTCCATACCCTCAGAGTAGTTGCGGAACCAATACCGGAATGGCTGAGGGCAATGATAATACCACAACCGGCCTCTTTCATTTCCGGCACCCAGGCGCGGGCGGGTTCCACGATGTCGCGGGCATTTACCTTGCCTCCCAGATGGCGGCGATCCCATGTCATGACCTGGCGTGGTACAAATGCAATAAGGCGGACCTAGATTGCATGTCACCCTCTTTCATGCCGCGCTCATAGGCGATGTAGTCGCCTATCGGGTTGCCCTGCAGAAAATTTCCATTGTCGACCAGAATCGAATTAGACGCGTCGGCGCGAATGTTTCTGATATCCGCGGCGGTGCGGGCAAGGCCGACAGTATCGCGCCCTTTTTCAGCGAAATAGTCGTATGGGAAAACGTGCACGTGCAGGTCAGTCGTTTTCATAATGCGCAGAGGTACCTGTCCGGCAGCTGCATTGGCGGAAAACGGATGCAGTAAGCTAAGCGAAGCAGCAGCTGCCGCCGGTCAGAAATAAGCGCCTTGCTGGTCGAAGAATGGTGGAGTTTTTCAAAGCAACCTCTTTGTTTTAAAATTAAGGCCGCAAACTAGCGTGCAGAAAATGTTAGCGATAGTTTTTGACTAAGTGGTCCGTTTTGTCTTGCGCACAAAATCTACAAAGCTCTTAACCCAGGAATAATCAGGGCCAGATCTCAGGTGGCAAAATCCCGCTAAGGCGTTGTTTATAATGACACCATCATGCTTCCCGTCTATCCCATGGCCCCGAGAAATTTCGCGGGCAAAGGTAAGATTTGGGTCGGCGTTTTCCAGTCTTGCATAGTGGAATTCGTGGACTTTGGTTACGCCTTGGGCCTCCCAAAGGTTGCCACTAAGGGCCGAAAAGCGCGCATAACCGCGCCCTTGGGGTCGTTTATACATCACCGCATCAGCCGCAACTGTACCTACCATCGGCCCGCTTTCATCGCCATACTTCATCGACCGGCATAGATACATCAGGCCGCCGCATTCGGCATAAGCCGGCATTCCATTGGTAAGTTTTTCGCGAATTTCCCGGCGGAGGTTTTTATTGGCGCTGAGCTCAGGAATGAACATCTCGGGGAATCCACCGCCAATGAACAGCCCGTCGGCTTCCGGCAAATGTTGATCTGTCATTGCGTTGAAGGGGACGAGCCTGGCACCCGCCTCGGCAAATGCCTCAAGGTCATCCGGGTAATAAAACCCAAAAGCCTGATCGCGGGCGATAGCGATGGTCACGTCGGGAACGGGATGTTCAACGGGCTTGGGGGGGGGTGGCATGTCTGGTGCGGTTGCGGCGATGCTTTCGAGCATATCCAGATCAACTGAGTTTCCGACAATATCCCCTATCTGCAAAATGATGGCCCCAAACTCGCCAGTCTCGGCGGGTGTTGTCAGTCCCAGATGTCGCTCTCCTATCTCAAGGGCTGAATTACGATGCACAGCTCCTATAACCGGTATGTCGGTATATGTTCGTACCGCGTCGCGCAATTTGGCCTCGTGGCGGCTTCCACCAACTTTGTTCAGTATGACACCGGCGATGTTTACGTCTTCGTCAAAGTCGCGATACCCCATGAGGAGTGGGGCAATGCCGCGTGTCATACCATTGCAGTCAATGACAAGGATGACAGGCAGGCCGAGAGCCTTGGACAGTGCCGCATTGGAGTCGCTGCCGTCCGTTGCCACGCCGTCAAACAGGCCTTTGTTGGCTTCGATCAGGGAGAGCTCAGCGTCTTTCGCACGAGAAGCGAAGAAAGCCCCAATCTGGTCCTTGTCCATGATGTTGAAATCAAGATTGTAGCAAGGTCCGTTCGAGGCTGCGCCCAACCACATCGGATCGATGTAGTCTGGCCCTTTCTTGAAGGTGGCAAGTTTGCGTCCACGTGCTGTCAGGGCGGCGGAAAGCCCGGTTGAGACAACAGTTTTGCCGGAACTTTTATGCGCTGCCGAGATCAGGAAGCGTGGTGCACGCATTACCGGGCTGCCGGAATGCGGGCGCGGTTTCGGTTCTGCCAGATTTCATCCGCCATCGCCTGAGCTGCTTCTTGCGTGTCCGCTTTACCCATGGTCCTGAGCGCAATGGCCATTGTGCCGGTAATTGCGCCTATGCCGTATTCATCCTGATCATCGCCAGCCCAGACGCGACCAAGACGTGTAATGTCCATTTCCTCGTCATGTGGCGCGTGGCCGTCCCCTAACATGGCAGGCCAGGTTTCAACCTCTAACCCCTCGGTGCCATGCGTATTCCATACCTGTGTTGGCTTGTTCGGGCGTCTCTCGACCTCTCCACCATCACCACGGAATACCGCAAAGCTTTCCTCGCCCAGTTTTTGAGCTGCACCTGCATGGATATCCATGAAGCCACGGTGAAAGATACCAACCATGACGGCAGGGGCCGAAAACGGGTTCAGCATGCGGGTAAAGCTGTGAACCGGGCTGCGCAGGCCAAGAATGGGCCGCAGGTTGATCATTTCTTTCAGCTTAGGGTTCATGACTTCCAGTGGTACATAGGTGAACCCAGAGGCGCGGATATGATCGGCAGCTTCGGGTGAGCTTTGCGCGACTGGGATGCCGAAATGCTCAAGCACCTCGCGGGTATAAACGCGCCCCGGAGTGTGGCCTTCGGTTCCGTGCATGAATACCCGGTATCCGGCTCCGACAAGCGCCAGAACGCTTAGGATATACCAGGGCAATTGAACACGTTTTCCCGCATAAGACGACCAGTCAAGGTCAATAGTGGGCAAATTTTCCGGCAGGTTAAAGGTGGCACGGGTACCAGCGGCAAACCCGGCAATCTCATCCGGGCTTTCTTCCTTAAGGCGCAAAAGCATCAGGAAAGCGCCCACCTGTTCAGGGTGGGTATCCCCTTTCAGGAGCATTTCCATAGCCTCATAACTTTCTTCGAAAGTCAGGTGGCGTTGTTTGGTTTTGCCGCGGCCAAGGATGGCCACGAATTTCGAAAAGGGATGTTGTGTCATATGAACCTGCGGGCTTAACTGTCCGCAGGTACGTTCGCATCCGAAAGGTTGGTTGGCAAGACCCGCAGGATCTTAGCACCAACGCCCGCTGCCAGCAGTGTTACCGCGACACCACCAAGGCCAAGGGCCAGCTCATAGAGCGACGGGGTGTAGGAATTCACCACACCTTCGTTGAACCCCTCCAACACTTCGTATCCTGGGAAGATATCAAGCGGGTAGGCCTGGCCACCGATTACGATGACGTAAAGCTGTGCCAGCCCGCCGATGATGACCAATATTGAGGCCCAGATCGTTGATTGTCGTGAAGGGCGCAAGAATACCAGTGCCATGGGGATCAGCCCGCCAATCACCACCTGAACACCCCAAAACAGCATCGTGTAAATTCCGCCATCGAGCAGGAAGAAGCGCACAACGCCGCCATGTTCGGAGGCATAGATATTGGTGAGGTGCTGAACGGTGGTGAAATAGAGCACCGCAGCAACGAAAACGCCAAGCAGGCTGCCCATGCGTTTCAGCATTACGTCGCCAAAGTCGCGGGCAGACAGTTTGAACAGGGTCAGCGTGGCCAGCAGGAAAAAGGCAAGGCCAAAGGCAAAGCTCATCGTTATGAACAAGGGCGCCATGATGGCCGCATCATACCCGGGGCGCGCCACCAACCAACCAAAGATCGAGCCTGTACCCGTGGTCAGGGCAAGGCGCCAGATGAAGGCGGCAAGACCGGCCATTTTAATGATTTGCGGTGCCAACCCGGTAATCATCTGTACCGCAAGGTAGAAGCCGACAATCACGAAAAAGCCGTTATAGAGGATCATATTCCAGGCAAAAATTGACGTGAAGTTGTACGAGGTCATTGCAACCAGCAGGCGGTCAGGACGGCCAAGGTCTAGGACCAGTACCGCCAGTCCGCCAAGTAGCAGCGCAATTGACAAAAGGGCCGAGAACCGCGCCATGGGCTTGTAGGCTTTCTTGCCAAAAACCGATGCGATAGAAGCCACGTTCAGCGCGCCCGAGGCAGCAACGATCAGGAAGATGGCAAAGACATGCGGCAGACCCCAGACAATCTGGTTATTCATGCCTGTGATGACATGCCCGTGATGCTCAACGCTCAGCACTGAAAGGCCAGCGGCCCCCACAAAGGCGGCAAGAAGAATAGCCAGCATCCACACGGAAGGTGTTGCCTTGATCTCGCGGTAAATCGTCCGTTCCATATCTCTTCCCCCGTCAGAGGTTCTGGTAGCGCACGCCGGGGTTCAGACCCAGATCATCACGCAGGGCGATGGAAGGATAGGCCTCCAACGCTTTGGAAATTGGGCTGTTCGGGTCCTTGAGGTCGCCAAACAGGATAGCGCTGTGACCCGCAGCTTCGCAGCTTTCAACACAGGCAGGTATGCGGCCCTTGTCGATGCGGTGCACACACAATGTACAGGCTTCGACCGTGCCATTGCCACGGGGTGCGTTAACGCTTTGGTCCTGCACAGGTTCGTGCACGAAGCTACGGGCTTTGTAGGGACAGGCCATCATGCAATAGCGGCAGCCGATGCAAATGTGTTTGTCGACCAGCACGATACCATCAACGCGCTGCATCGAGGCGCCCGTTGGGCAAACATCAACGCAAGGCGGGCTTTCGCAATGTTGGCACATGACAGGGGCTGAAACCTTGCGACCGGTATTCCTGTCTTTCAGCGTGACCTTACGGATCCATGAGACATCGGTCTCAGGGCTGGAATGTTCGCCATGCGCGCCCCAGCCATTTTCGGTTTTGCAGGCCGTGACACAATCCGAGCAACCTTCGTCGCATTTGCCAGCATCAATCAAAAGGCCCCAGCGTTTGCCAGCATCCGCTCCGGCCGCTTCGGCTTCGGAGCCTCCAAAGGCCATGAGTGTCACACCGGGTGCAAGGGTGACCGAGGCCACAGCAGCACCGGATTTAAGGATATCCCGGCGGGTGAGTTCAGCGCGATTGCTCATTCGCTTGCCTCCGCATTCAGGCGCGCCAGATAGGCGGCGATTGAGTTTGGTTCGTCCGGAGTAGCCATGGCGCGGTTGAGAGGATTGTCCGACGGTGTCGACCGGTGGCACATGAAGCAATCGATGCTCACGGCTGCAAAATCATGGCAGGAGCGGCAAAAATGCTTTTCGTCCTCGTATGTCACCGGTTCGCCGGCCTCTTCAACTGCGTGGCAGTCGAAACATTGCGCAACGGAAGCGTCTATATCGCGTTCACCCTCTCGCAAGGTTGCGTCGCGACCATGGCGCATCAGCTCCATATGGTGCTTGCGCCAGTATTCATTGCCTTCCGCGTGCGGTTCACCGGTTGCTACCGGTACAACAGGGGCCAGGCCATTTTCAGCCTGCGCCAACCCTGTCAGTCCAAAAAGAGTTATGATCGCGAGAACGAGTCTCATGTTAGCCTCCAAGCCCCATTTGGATGTATCCGGTGGGGCAAACATCGGCACAGACATGGCAGCCGATACATTTGGTGTAGTCAGTTTCAACGTAGCGGCCCACCGTGCGGTCGGCCTTTTTGACCCGCGAAACGGCGTCTTGCGGGCAGTAAATCACGCAGTTATCGCATTCAAAGCACATGCCGCAGGACATGCAGCGTTCGCCTTCTTTCTGCGCCTGCTCTTCTGAAAGGGCGATGATACGTTCTTCGAAATTGCCAAGAACATCGGCGCCCTCAATATGAACTTCGTCGCGGACTTCACGGGCAACAAACTCAAAATGGCCTTTGAAAATCTCATCATGCGGGATGATTTGGGAATCCGAGCGGTCTTCGTAGTTATGCACCGCGTAGTCAGAGGCCGACGTGCCGCGCGCCTGAATATGATCATAGGCGGTGGGTTGTTTGCCGCGCTGCGAAAGCTCTTGCATCAGGTTGAAGTGATGTACGTCCACTTTCGGGCGCTTCTCAACGTCCCCGTCATCCAGAAAATCGCTGATCGTTGCTGCAGCAATGCGACCATGGCCGACGGCTGTGGTCAAGAGATGTGGGCGCAGGATGTCCCCACCGGCAAAATGCTTTTCTTTGCCCTTAACCTGATAGGAAGGTGAGGCGTCGATGAAGCCCTTACCGCCGTCCAGTTCTTCAATCCCGGTCAGATTGCCGGACTGACCAATGGCCGAGATGATGATGTCGCATTCAATCTCAAACTCTGTGCCTTCGATCGGCTCGGGCACATTGCCCTTCATCGAGCATTCGCACATTTTCAGAGCAACGGCGCGGCCGTTTTCGTTCTTGATAACCTCAAGCGGCATGACGGAGCCGCGGATCTCAACGCCTTCGCGTTTCGCGTCTTCACGTTCATGCTCAGCCGCAGTCATTTCCTCAATGGGGAACAGCGATGTCAGGGTGGCCTGCATGCCTTCGCGCGTCAGGCTGCCGGCAACGTCACTGGCGGTAAAGTCAACCACGGTGCCTTCAGCGTGAGCTGCGGGCTTCACTTCGGTGATGTGGCCCAGTCGGCGCGCAACGGATGCGACGTCGATCGAGGTATCACCGCCACCGACAACAACAACCTTTTTCGCCGTGCCAAGCACGTAACCATTGTTGAACGCGTCCAGGAATTCGATACCGTTAATGCAGTTCTCTGTGCCTTCCCATCCGGGAACCGGCAGCGGACGACCTGATTGTGCGCCAATGGCCCAGAATACCGCGTCAAAGGCTTTGTCCAGCTCTTCCATTGACACATCTTTGCCAACGTTGACACCGGTGCGGACATCCACACCCATATCAATGATGCGGGTGATTTCACTGTCCAGCATGCTGCGCGGGGTGCGGTATTCGGGGATGCCGTAACGCATCATGCCGCCCAGCTTGTCGTGGCTTTCAAACAGAGTAACGCCGTGGCCAGCAAGACGCAGGAAATAGGCGGCTGACAGACCAGCAGGGCCGCCGCCGATCACGGCGATCTTGCGGCCGGTATCCGCACCAGCCTCAGCCATTTTCAGGCCATTTTCGTTTGCCCAGTCACCGACATATTGCTCAACCGCGTTGATGCCGACATAATCGTCGACTTCGTTACGGTTACAGCCCGCCTCACAAGGGGCAGGGCAAACCCGGCCCATCGTGGCGGGAAACGGGTTGGCTTCGACCATGCGCCCAAACGCATATTCCTGCCACGTAGCATCCGCATCAGGTGACTTGTCCATACCGCGGGCAATAGACAGCCAGCCGCGTATATCATGGCCCGACGGGCACGACCCCTGACAAGGAGGAGTCCTGTGAATGTAGGTCGGACATTTATAGGATTTGTCCTGGGTGAAGATCTTATCTTCCAGGTCCCAATCGGCCGATGTTTCACCATCTTCATAACGCCGGAATGTGCGGTTTAGCTTGTTCATCTTCTACTCTGTTATTTACCGGTAGCGACCGGGGGGCCGGGCGAGATTACTCGCCCAGACCCATTTGGATATAGCCCGACGGACAAACATCTTCGCAGATATGGCAACCGATACATTTGCTGTAATCTGTTTCCACATAGCGTCCATGCGCCCGGTCGGATTTCTTGACCCGATGTACAGCATCCTGTGGGCAATAAACGACGCAGTTATCGCATTCAAAGCACATGCCGCAGGACATGCAGCGGTCGGCCTCTTTACGGGCTTCTTCGTCAGTTGGTCCGTCAAGGCGTTCATCGAAGTGACCCAACACGTTGTCGGGGCCAATATGATGCTCTTTACGGTTAAAGCGCGGATCAAACTCCCAGTGACCCAGGAACAATTCGTCCGCAGGTACGATCTGGTTGTTTGAGCGATCTTCGAAATTGTGCACGGCGTAATCGGCGCTGTCGGTGCCAGTGCTTTGCACGTGGTCATACTCACTAGGGCCGTGGCCCGTTTCGCGCAGTTTCGACACAAGGCTGAAATGGTGCTTGTTAACCTTAGGCAATTTGCCCAGAGCTTCACCGTTCAGGTAATGGTCGATTGCGTTCGCAGCGATTGACGCCTGACCAACAGCGGTTGTCAGCAGGTGCGGCTTGATGATGTCACCGGCAACAAAGATGCCTTCACGATCAGGCCATTGGAAATGCGCATCGGCATTGATCAGGCCCCAGCCATTGTCCATTTCTTCAAGGCCGGTCAGGTCGCCTTTTTGACCAATGGCAGCAACGATTAGATCACATTCGATGTCACGCTCGGAACCTTCGATCAGCTCGGCTTTGCCGGTTGACCAGTCAGCTTCGGCAACCCGCAGCGCCTTGGCGCGGCCGTCTTCGCCCAGAACAACTTCGATCGGGACCAAAGAACCGATGATTTCGATGCCTTCTGCACGAACGTGCTTCACTTCGTCCTTGGTGGCCGGCATTTTGTCGACCGGGCGGCGGTAAACCACCGTCACGTCCGCACCCTGACGGTTCGCAACCGAAGCAACGTCATGCGTGGTTTGGCCCAGAACAACAAATTCAGGGCGGTCCTTTTCATGGGACTGGGTGATGTGGCCAAGACGTCGCGCAACTGCAGCCACGTCCATGGCAGTATCGCCACCACCGATGACCAGAACTTTGTCTGCACCATGCAGCATGCGCCCGTCATTGAACGCTTCAAGGAATGAGATACCGGAAATACAGTTCGAAGCCTCGTCCGCACCGGGAATGGGCAGCGGAGAGCCACCTTGCGCACCGATGCCGATAAAGACGGCGTCATAGTCGCGCTCAAGATCTTCCAGTTGCACATCTACGCCAAGCTTGGTGTTAGTTTTAACTTCGACACCCATGTCGATGATCCGGTCAATTTCGCCGTCCAGAACGTCACGTGGTGTTCGGTAGCCAGGGATGCCGTAACGCATCATGCCGCCCAGTTTGTCATGGGCCTCAAAAATTGTGCAGGCGTGACCCTTGCGGCGCAATTGGTAGGCTGCGGTCAGGCTGGCAATACCGCCGCCAATCAGCGCGACCTTTTTGCCGGTATCGGCACCGGGTTCGCGCAGTTTCAGATTGTTCTTCAGGGCGTGGTCGCCGATGAAATGCTCAACTGCGTTGATACCCACATGGTCCTCGACCTCGTTGCGGTTACACCCGTCCTGACACGGAGCCGGACAAACGCGGCCCATGATGGCCGGGAATGGGTTAGCATCGGTCGAACGTTCAAAGGCATAGTCTGCCCATTCGGGCGCTTCGCCGTCGTCGGATGTAGGGAGTTCGATCCCACGGACTATATTCAACCAACCGCGAATGTCTTCGCCGGCAGGGCATGAACCCTGACATGGCGGTGTGCGCTGGATATAGGTTGGGCACTTGTAGGTCGTATCCTGAACAAAAATCTTTTCTTCCAGATCCCAATCGTCAGGGGTTTCACCTTCTTCGTACCGCCGAAATGTAAGCTTATCGCCGTCCATGTTCACTCTCCCACTTTCGCGTTGTTCGCGTGTTCTTGATCACTTTCATTTTCATCGTCGTCATAGCCGTCCTGTCCCTTCAGGATGATGGCGTTTGACACCAGCTGGTGCACTGAGACGATTGAATCCATGTCATAGCCAAATTGGGGCATGACCTTCGAAAACTGCGTTTTACAAATGGCGCAGATCGCCGCCATATGGGTAACGCCGTGGTCTTCCGTAACCTGTTGCAGGGCTGTCATGCGCGGGCTGGAGCCCTTGAGGCGCAAATCCATCAGGTCATCGGTTAATAGGCCGCCGCCACCGCCACAGCACAGGGTGCTTTCATGGGTGGTTTCGCGCGGCATGTCGAAATAGTTGTTACAGACAGCCTTGATCACGTTGCGCGGAATTTCGAACTGCCCGCCGGGTGTATCACCCATGCGTGAAGCCCGCGCCACGTTACAGCTGTCATGATACGTCATGCGGTAATGATCGTTCTTTGACTTGTCGAGCTTAAGCGTACCCTTTTGAATTTCGTTCCAGGTAAACTCAAGAATGTGCTGAGGCACCGGGTATTTCGGGTCAAGGAAGTCAAACGGACCGGCCAATGTATTGAGGAAGCTATAGGCTACACGCCATGCATGGCCGCATTCACCAAAGATAATACGTTTAACGCCAAGGTCCTCAGCCGCCTTGCGAATGCGCAGAGAAATCTCGCGCATCTGCTCATAATTACCGATGAACATGCCGAAATTGGCGGCTTCTGATGCATAAGAGCTTACGGTCCAGCTAACGCCAGCCTCGTGAAACACTTTGGCATAGCCTAAAAGCCCGTCAATATGCGGTTCAGCGAAGAAGTCGGCTGAAGGCGTGACCAACAGGATGTCAGCACCCTTTTCGTCGAGCGGAATGCGAACCGAAACGCCGGTTTCGTCCTCAATATCCTCTTCGAGATCTTCAAGGGTTGCGCCCAGCGCCTTTTCGGGCAGGCCAAGGTTGTTCCCGATCTTATGGACTTTGCCAATAATCTCGTTCGAGTATTTCATGCCGATACCCACATGGGCGAGGATATCGCGCGCAGCCATGGTGATCTCGGCAGTGTCGATGCCGTAAGGGCAAAAAACCGAACAACGGCGGCATTCGCTACACTGATGGTAATAGGAATACCATTCGTGCAGGATTTCTTCGGTCAGGTCGCGCGCACCAACCAGCCAAGGGAAGTATTTCCCGGCGAAGGTGTAATAACGACGGTAAACCGAACGCAGTAGGTCCTGACGCGCCACCGGCATGTTCTTGGGGTCGCCCGTGCCAAGATAGTAATGGCATTTGTCGGTACAGGCGCCGCATTTGACGCACATATCCAGATAAACCTGAAAAGCACGGTTTTTCTTGGCCAGCTCGCCCATATAGGCGATGGCCTTTTCCTTCCAGTCCGGGACAAGCTCACCGGGGAAACCAAGTGCTTCCTGATGATCCTGAGAGGCAATAAATGGCTCCAGCCCTTCCATTGCACCGCATTTGAACTCGGGCAATTCCAGAGGGTGGGACATTTTTGGGATATCTGTGTCGCCGTCGGCCATGCCTATTTCTCCAGCTTGGCGGCCCAGGGGGCCAGGTGGCGTTTTTCGCGCGGGTTATCGACCTGATTGCGGGTCGGACTGAAGAAGACGCCCGGCGCGTGCAACAGTTTCGAAATCGGGAAGATGATCATCAGAAGGGCCACAGAGCCAAGATGAATCATCAGATTGATGTCTGCGGGCATGTCGCCAATCTGGAACCGCATCAGCCCCAGCATGTAAGCTTTGACCGCGATGATATCGGTATGGGCAACAAACCGCATGCTCAGCCCGGAAACACCGATGAGGATTATCAAAATCAGCATCAGGTAATCAGACGGATTTGAGATATAGCGCACGCGATTGACCAGGAAGCGGCGTGCCAGCAGGCCACCAAGGCCCAGAACCATGGCAAAACCAGCATAGGTGCCAAAGGGCTGCACGATCTCGACCCACCACCAGACTTCAACGGTGAAATAGCGGATATGGCGTGCCAGAACCAACCACATGGACATGTGGAAGACCCAGCCAAAGGCCCAGATCCATTTATTGGACTTGAACAGGCTTTCAAAGAATACGACCTCGCGCAGCATCCGTAAAACCACGCCGGTGCGTGTAATTGGAGCCGGGGTCGTCGGAATTTTCAGAGGCGCAGGCGTGCGTGCGTATTTGTAGATCTTCAAGCCAAGACCTACGACCAGTAGCAGGGTCGCTACATAAAACAGCAATGCGTAAATAATGCCTAGCACGAGGCAGCCTCCTATGAGCCCGCCCAATGTTCGTCGTGATAGGGCGAGATAATTCAGGTGTGGTGATCCGGGGCAGAACCCCGCCCCGGATCAGGTATTTATGGTCAGATCAGACGCAACCAGTCGGTTTAGGCAGGCCAGCAATCTTACAGGCTTGCTTGGCAGGACCGTAAGGGAACAGTTCGTACATGTACTTGTTGTTGCCTTTTTCCGGGCCCATCGACTTTTTCAGGGCTTTGATCAGCACCCGAACGGCAGGAGCGATCTGGTATTCGTCGTAATAGTCACGCAGGAAGTTCACAACTTCCCAACGCTCGTCGTCCATTTCGATTTCTTCGGCTTCGGCGATCACGCCAGCCAGTTCTTTGGTCCAGTCACCCAGGTTGGTGATATAACCTTCTTCGTCATGTTCGACGGTAGTTCCGTTAACATCATATGCCATTGTTCGCTCTCCTTAGATTAAGTTCGTGTTTTACAGCCAGTTTTGCGTACGGTCGTGTTTTGCGACCAAATCGACAAATCCGGCATAATCGGTACCCTCTACGCCCGCGATAAGCCGGGATGCGTCAACACCCCGTGCGGCCATGTCTGGTGACAGCACAAAAAGAGATACCGTCTTACCCTTCTCAGCAACAATATCTGACAGGCCCGAGCCAGCCATGCCGCCATAGATGCCGTCTTCAATCATAAGCACAGCATCGCCGTCCTTACAGTGATTCAGGCAGCTCAACAGCGCCTGAGTTGCGAAGGGCGATTTGTTTACGGTGTGTAATGTAGACATTTTTCCCTCCTCCTCAGAAGCTTAATACTACGTCTTGATCGGCCATCACATCGGCCATATCAGCGCGGCTGACGATGCGGATCGAAGGTTTTTCGGCCCAGTCGTCATCTTCATCTTCATACATGACCTCCAAGAGGTCAGCTTCGGTCAATCCGCGCTCTTCAAGGCTTTCTTTCTCGACGTAAAGTTTGGAGACATCGAAGTCCCCCAACGCGCGGAAAGTCGGCGAGAAGTTCTTAACGCCAATCTCACCAGTGTCCTGACCCTTGGTCAGTTGGAAAACACCGTCATCGAGAAAGGCAAGGCTTACGTCCTGTTCGAACGCAGCACCGATCAACACCACTTCCAGGCTTTCAAGCGCGTAAATGGTGCCATAAGGCGCCTTGCGGTTCACATAGAGGAATTTTTTTGTATCAGACATGTTCTTCCCCTAGTCCCCGAAGGTTACCAGACGGTCAGTCTGGATACCCATTTCAATCAGCTGGCCCAGCCCCGAAATCCGGAAGCCTTCGGCGATGTTGTCAGCGTCTTTGCCCTGACGTTTAGCCTCATTCTCGTCCAGCATGCCACGGCGCTGGGCCGCAGCAATGCAGACCACAAGGTCAAGTTCATGCTCTTTTGCCAGCGCCGTCCAGTTTTGCTGAATGTTCCGCTCGTCTTGCGGCGGAACAGACAGACGTGTCGCGACATTGACGCCATCATGGTAAAAGAAGACACGCGGCACTTCGTGCCCGGCCTCCAAGGCAGCCTTTACGAACAGGTAGGCAGAATCTGCCGCCTGATGCGTATAAGGCCCCTCGCTAACAACAACTCCGAATTTCACGAATTCAGCTCCTTAGAAGTGGACGTGTGCGGACGTGTTCATGGTCTTGCGCGAACCAGTCCAGGTATCCAGGTGGTGTTTGGTGAAGGCAAGATCGGTCAGCTCAAAGAAACGGTTCCAGCCGATACGCTCGATCCATTCACCAACACGTTCCCAATGCTTGGCGTCTTTTTTGTACGCTTTCACAATTTTCTTCACAACTTCAGTAACTTCCGGCCAGTGCGGCGGGTTGTTTGGCAGGCCGGCAACGGCCAGCTTGTGGAATGTAGGCTTGGAGCGTGCATTCGAGTGCTTGCCGCCAACCCAAACAGCGATCTTGGTCGATTCTTCACCGTTGATCTGCATCGGCGGGCAGGGCGGGTAACACGCACCACAGCAAACGCATTTCTTTTCGTCAACCTCAAGCGACGGCTTGCCGTCTACCATGGCGGGACGAATAGCTGCCACTGGGCAACGGGCCACAACGGTAGGACGCTCACAAACGTTTGCGACCATGTCATGGTTGATTTTCGGTGGTTTGACGTATTGCACGTTCACGGCGATATCGCCCTGGCCGCCGCAGTTGATCTGACAGCAGCTGGTGGTGATACGCACGCGGTTAGGCATTTTTTCCTGCACAAACTCGTCATGCAGCATGTCCATCAGACCCTTAACAACGCCGGAAGCGTCGGTGCCGGGAATATCGCAGTGCAACCAGCCTTGCGTGTGGCTGACCATGGAAACAGAAGCACCAGTACCGCCTACGGGGAAGCCTTCGGCCTGCAGTTTAGCGATCAGCGGCTCTACTTTGGCCTCATCCGCAACCATGAACTCGATATTCGAGCGTGTGGTGAAGCGTACGTGGCCTTCAGCGAACTCGTCACCAATGTCAGCAAGCTTACGAATGGTGAAAACATCCATCTGACGCTGGGTACCAGCGCGAACAGTCCAGACTTCGGCGCCAGTTTTAGAAACGTGGTGCAGAACACCGGGACGCGGGCGGTCATGCCAATCCCAGTTACCGTAATTGTCCTTCAGCGAAGGATGCATAAAGGGAAACGGGTCCGGAACACCGGATTCGTTTGGCATGCGGGGTTTTTCGGCTTGGTCTTTCATTCTCTTCCTCCCAATTCGTGCAATCACGGGCACGATGGTGTAAAATCAGTGGCGCTGGCGCGGATTACTCCGCGTCAGCTGTCATTCCTGCTTCAGCTGCTTTGCGCTCGAACCACTTATCGGCTTCTTCGCCGAAATCGTCAGTACGCACATAGCTGGAAGTACGCGGGTGGTTGACCATGTTCGGGTCAGCCTCAACGCCAACTGCTTCAAGGAAAGCAGGCAGACCGATGCGGTCGATAGTTTCACCCACACGCTCATGCTCCAGCGCGTTGTCGGCGAAGAATTCGATCACGGTTTCAGCAAATTCTTCAAGCTCTTCAATATCTTCGTCGGTGTCGAGCTTAACGAAAGGCTTCACCATGATACCCATCATGTCGCCAACTTTCAGCGAACGCTTACCGCCGATCATGACCGATGCGCCGCGATCGTCGCCAGGGCTAAGCGCCTTGGTCATAACGTTGATGCAGTGCATGCAGCGAACGCAGCTGTCGTTGTCCACTTCCATCGTGTCGTCGTCATTCAGAGACAGAGCGCGGGTCGGGCACATCGAAACAACTGTGTCGATCGTGTATTTACGGCCAACCTTGGCAACGTGTTTCTTAACTTCTTCCTGGTTGACCTTCATTTCATCGCGCCAGGTGCCGATCACGGCAAAGTCTGAACGGTGGATGGCGTTTACGCAGTCATTGGCACAACCCGAGAACTTGAATTTAAACTTATAAGGCAGGGCCGGGCGGTGCATCTCATCGATGAAACGGTTGATGATTGCACGGTGTGTTTTGACTTCGTTGTAGCAAGATTGCTCGCAACGTGCTGCGCCAACGCAGTTCATCGCGGTCCGAAGTGCCGGACCAGCGCCGCCAAGGTCAAAGCCAAGCTCGTTCAGCTCGTCAAAGGCAGGCTGCGCAGCTTCGGAGGAACAGCCCTGGAACATAATGTCACCGGACTGGCCGTGAAATGCGATCAGGCCCGAGCCGTGACGTTCCCAGATATCTGCAAGCTTGCGCAGAAGGTCTGTTGTATAATGCATACCGGCAGGTGGCATGATGCGCAGCGTGTGGAATTCTTTTGATTCCGGAAATTTGTCGGCAACTTCCGAGAAACGCGGAATGATACCACCGCCATAACCAAGTACTGAGAGTGTACCACCTTTCCAGAAACCCAGCTTTTCCGTGTAGGAGTGGTTCAACTGACCCAGAAGGTCATTCATGATCCGCTGGTTGCTTTCTGTACCTTCGTCACGCAGGCGCTTCAGGCCCGTGACAAAGCTTGGCCATTTACCACCTTCCAGCTCATCCAGCAGAGGCGTTGGGTTTTGACCTTTGTTGCTGTCATCTTTCATTTCGGTTCTCCCTCACGAGTATACGTGCTTTCCCATTTTAGACCCAATGGGTCTGGTGCTTTATCCAGTGTGCAGGTTAATACACCCAGAACGCACACTTGTCCGCCCAGCGACGAACGCATTGCCTTTAATCTATACATCAAGATAAACGAATGTAAGCAAAAAGTGGCATTCTTGCGTAAAAACCAGTTTAGACGTAATTATGCTGCGGGTGCACAATGTGCGACAAACAGGAGTTCGACAGAGTAACATGCGTGAACATAACAGTTTTTTCTGGAACGACCCAAAAACCTATGATTTTTATCAGGAATGGCGGGCAAGCCGGCTAAAAGCAGCCGAAGAGGCGAAATCGGCGGGATTCGTCGAACTTTCCTCCCTCGCGAATCCCTCAGATTCGGAAAAATCTGAAATAATTTCCCGGTGCCGGGCGGCGAATCTCGCGCTTTATCAGGCACCCCAGGGGGATGATCTGCGAAAAGACCTGCGCACCTTTGCTGGCGCATTCGGTTTGCGCATTGCCGAACGCCACCGTTCAGCGGGCGACGAAGGCATCGTTGCCCTTACTGAAAGTGATGCCCCCAGCCAGCGGGGATACATCCCCTATTCCAAGCGTAAAATGGGTTGGCATACGGATGGCTATTATAATGCGCCAGAAGACCGGATCAGCGCCATGGTTTTGCACTGCGCTGTTCCGGCAGAGGAAGGTGGCGTGAACCAAATGCTGGACCCCACTATAATGTATATCCGGCTTTGGGACGAAAACCCTGATTATGTGCGTGCCTTACTGCATCCCGAAGCGATGGTGATACCGGAAAACCGTGAGCCGGACGGCTCTGTGCGCCCGGTTTCGGTTGGTCCGGTGTTTTACCCTGATCCTGATACCGGCGAAATGCAGATGCGCTACACCGCCCGCACCCGTTCCATAGAATGGCGCGACGATGCTTTGACCCGTGAAGCTGTGGCATTTTTGCAGGCCACCCTTGAAGCGCCCGATCCGCTGACCATCTCTGTTCGGTTCAAGGCCGGTCAGGGCGTACTAACCAACAACGCGCTGCATGACCGCACAGGTTTTGATGGCAAGGCTGAAAATAAATCCCCACGTGTGATGTACCGCGTGCGTTTTACAAACCGTGTGAAAGGAAGCTGACATGGCCCGACTGAGCGATCTGATTATTTCCAACCCAGATGTAACCTCGTTCCCGGAACTGGAAAAACTTGTGGCCCATCTGGGGGAAAGTGGCGAAATGCATATGGAGTTTGACGTCAAACCCGATTTTCGCGACACACCCAGAAAATGGGAGTGGTTGCTGGAAGCAGCTTTTACGCGAGGCCTGAAATATGACTGAGCAAATTCGTGAACTGGCAATGTATGAATTGCCATATGGGCGCAAAGCTGAATTGCGCGAAATAGGGTTTGATTCTGGCATGAATATGCTGCGCCTGGTTTTGCGCGAAGGCAAGCGCATCACGCAGGTCGATATAGATGCGGAAAAAGCCAACGAAATGGCGAATGCCATGCTTGAATGGGCGAAGGAACAGAGCTGATGGATCATCTTCCGGTCTTTTTGGAGGTTACGGGGCGAAAAATTGTGGTGGATGGTGGTGAAACCATCGCCGCACGCCGGGTTGAGCGGGCATTGTCCGCTGGCGCCAATGTGGTCTCGTTTGATCCGAAGCCCGGTGATGAGTTGAAAGCGCTGTTTGGGCATGAGAACCTGACGCATCATGCACGTATCCCCGAAAAGGCGGACTTTGAGGGCTGCCTCGTCGCTTATGGTGCCAGTGAGGACGCCGCGCGAGACAAACTTCTGGTGGATAGTGCGCGTGAAGCAGGTGCATTGTGCAACGTCGCCGATGTGCCGGAATATTGCGACTTTATCACCCCCAGCGTGGTGGAGCGTGACCCGATCACGGTAGCCATCTCGACAGGCGGTGCAGCCCCTGTCATTGCCCGAAACCTGCGCGCTCGGATTGAAGCGATGTTGCCCGAAGGTTATGGCCGCTTAGCCGCCTTTGCCGCCGGTTTCCGCAAACGTATCGCGGAGAAGATTTCGGATGGGCGTGGACGCCGACGTTTTTGGGAAAATATGATCGAAGGTCAGGCGGGCGACCTCTTTCTGGCTGGATATGAAACCAAAGCCGCAACACAGATCAATGCTGATCTGGACGCCACTGGTGACCAAACACCGGTGACTGGCGAAGCATGGCTGGTGGGCGCGGGCCCCGGCGACCCCGATCTTTTGACCTTCAAGGCCCTGCGCCTGATGCAACATGCGGATGTCGTACTATATGACAGGCTGATTGGTCCCGGTATCCTTGAGCTTTCACGCCGGGATGCCGAGCGTATCAATGTCGGTAAATCTGCCGGTAATCATGCACTACAACAGCATGAGATTACCGCCCTGATGATCAAACTTGCCAAAGAAGGAAACAGGGTCCTGCGCCTAAAGGGTGGTGACCCGTTCATCTTTGGCCGTGGTGGCGAAGAGCTGGAGGAAGTTGCAGCCGCAGGCATCCCGGTTCAGGTTGTTCCGGGCATTACCGCTGCTGCAGGTTGTGGGGCCTGCGCGGGCATCCCGCTGACGCACCGCGACCACGCACAATCGGTTGTGTTTGTCACAGCTCATGGGGCCGGCGGCGTGCTGGACCATGACTGGACCAAACTGGCACGTGATGGCCAGACTGTGGTCGTCTATATGGGGCTTGGATCTCTCGGGGCGATTGCCACGAACGCCCTTGCGCAGGGTGTGCGGGCGGATCTTCCGGTTGCGGTTATCGACAATGGTTCACGCCTTAACCAGACAGTGGTTTCTGCAACGTTAGAGACGATTGAGGGTGAGGCGGGGGCCGCTGAACTGGAAGGACCGGCGCTGATCATCATGGGCGATGTGGTCACCATGCGTGACAAGCTGAGCGTCGATGGCATTCGTGAACAGCAACGTGCGCTTGGCCTTGATGCCCGTAAGGGGCTTTAAGCTTGTCACATATCCCGCGTGGGCCTAGCGTGGGGTATGGATTATTCCCGGCTCATCGACGAAGAAACCTGGGCGTTTATTGAGCGTACGGGTGAGTTTTACCCACCCGACGCGATCTCGATGACAATTGCGGACCAAAGGCGCGTTTACGATGAAATGTGTCGCGAGTTCTTTACTGGATACCCGCCGGGGGTTAGCGCGATTGATCGTAGCGCAAATGGCGTTCCCATCAGGGTCTACGAGAAAGCAAAATCAGACACTAATGTTGTCTATTTCCACGGTGGGGGCTTTGTCGTTGGGGGGCTGGAAAGTCACGATGATATTTGCGCTGAAATCTGCGACAGAACCGGGTTTCGTGTTATCAGCGTCGACTACAGTCTTTGCCCGGAAAACAAGTTTCCCGCAGATTTTGAAGATGCTCGAACAGCCGTGCAATACGTGGCGGAAAGGTGGCTCGCCGGGTTGATTCTGGTCGGAGATTCAGCCGGAGCGAACCTGGCTGCTGCCGTCTCGCATGATCTTCGGGATGAGCTGGATATCAGTGGGCAGTTGTTGATTTACGGTGTATTCGGCGGTGACGTGAATATGGGGTCCTACCTGACTCACGCAGACGCGCCATTGTTGTCGCGTGATGAAGTGCTTTTCTACAGCAAGATAAGATTTGATGGTGAGGCGCCTTTGTCTGAACCACGCGCTTGGCCCCTGCAGGATACAGACTTTTCCGGCTTACCACCCAGTGTGATATTTTCGGCTCAATGTGATCCGCTTAGTGATGACAGCCACGCCTATCGTGATGCCATTCTAGATGCAGGTGGGCAGGTTGCATTGATAGAAGAGAAAGGTTTGGTACATGGATATCTGCGGGCGCGCAGTATGGTAACACGTGCCCGCGTTAGCTTTACCCGTATTGTGAATGCGATAAGTGAACTCGGAAACGACCAGCCCTTTCCACCGAACCTGTGATACTTTAAAACGCGCGGAGTATACTACTTGCGGAGAATAACATGACCCAACGCCTGCATCTCGTTTTCGGCGGTGAACTTACTGATCCTTCGAACAACGTGTTTCGGAATGTCGATGACATTCACATGGTTGGTATTTTTCCGAATTATGAAAGTGCCTATAACGCCTGGAAAGCCGAGGCACAGCGTACCGTGGACAATGCTCATATGCGCTATTTTATTGCCCATCTGCATAGGCTGCGGGATGAGGCGGCCGAGGCGTCTTCGACAGAAGAACTTGGCTGATAGGATTATACGGATATGGCGCTTGGCCCAGCCAGAAAGCCAAATAGAAAGGACCGGCGCGGCGAAGTTCGGGCACGTCAGCGTCTGGAACGCGGATTGATCAACGGCCTGGAACATCATCTGAGATGCCGGGAAAGGCTGGGCGAAACCAAAACTGAGCGTCCGGAAGGGCCGCTGGTTTGGATCCATTGCAACAGTGAGGAAGCCGCACTGGGGAATTTGCCGCTGGTCGGCCGCATGCGGCTGGAGCGCGATGACCTTAACTTCCTGATAACCACGGCTGAATTCGACCCTTCTGACCCTCTCAAAAACCAGCTTCCTGAACGCTGTGTCCATCAATATCTGCCATATGGAGAAGGCTTGGGAATAGAGAATTTCCTTGCCTATTGGCAACCGGATATCTGCCTTTGGTTAGAACCTAACCTACGTGCCACAGCTATCAATTCAGCTGCCGAACATGACATTCCTTTGTTTATGGCCGACGCTGCCCTGCCGGACGAAAAACAAAGCAAACTAAGATGGTTTCCCGGGACAATACGCAAAACTCTGGGACAGTTTGAGCAAATACTGGCAATTGACGGCCGTTCAGCCCGCAATTTTAAGCGGCTGGGGGTGGGTGACAGCCGGGTTGAAGTCTTGGGGAAAATGCAGGAAGGATCCCCGCCGCTTGATTGTGTGCAAAGTGACCGCGACGAAATGGCAGCACTTCTTGCAGCAAGGCCGGTTTGGCTGGCAGCGGAAATCAGTCGGGAAGAAGAAAAAACGATACTTGGGGCACAAAGACATGTTCTGCGTCGTTCTCACCGCCTGCTTTTGATCCTTATACCTGATGACAAGGCTCGTGGTCCCGACCTGGCAACTGATCTGGAGCAGGCGGGATGGTCGGTGGCCTTACGATCTGCCGGGCAGGAGCCGGAACCGGACACACAGATATATGTCGCTGATCTGGCGCATGAAATGGGTCTCTGGTTGCGCTTGTCACCGCTGGTTTTTATGGGAAATACCTTACATGGAAATCCGGCTCTGGTGCGAGATCCTTTTCAGCCAACGGCGCTTGGTTCGTCAGTGCTTCACGGACCGCAGCACGGGGTATTTTCACGTCACTACAAGCGTCTTCAGGCCGTGGGAGCAGCACGGCAGGTGGAGGGCGAAAAAGCCCTGTGTCGCGAGTTGGAAACATTACAGGCACCTGACAAGGTGGCGGAAATGGCCCGGGCTGCGTGGGAGGTTTCGACAAGCGGAGCCGAGGTAAGTGATCGGATCAGCAGTTTGATTTTCGCATCCCTTGATGCGCGGGGTATTTAAAATGCGCGCGCCGTCCTTTTGGTTCAATTCTCCCAGTCGCCCAGGCTGGCAGGCGCGTTTGCTGGCACCTTTGGGGTGGCTGTATGCGTACCTGACGGCCCGGCGCCTGAAACGCGAAGCATCGATCAAAGCGGACATTCCGGTGATTTGCGTTGGTAATATCAACGCGGGTGGTACCGGCAAGACCCCAACAGTTATCGTGCTGGTCAATCACATGATCGCGCGGGGTCTTCGCCCGCATGTGGTAACCCGCGGGTATGGCGGCAGTCTTGTGGGCCCGGTTCAGGTGGATGAACGTGGGCATACTGCGTCGCAAACAGGGGATGAACCCTTACTGATTGCCGCCTTTGCGCCTGTCTGGGTGGCAAAAGACCGGGCCGAAGGGGTGCGGGCTGCACAAGAGGCCGGGGCGCAGGTGATTATTCTGGATGACGGGTTCCAGAACCCACAAGTCGCCTATGATCTGTCAATTGTGGTGGTGGACGCAGACAAGGGGTTTGGCAACGGGCGTTGTATTCCTGCTGGACCATTGAGAGAGCGGGTAGAGGTTGGACTCAGGCGTGCTGATCTTCTGATCTCTATTGGTGCGAAGACTGCACAGAATAAGTTCCGCACGCATTGGTCAGACAAGGTGACGTGTGCACATATAGGGGGCATCCTGACCCCGTTGCAAACCGGCAGTGACTGGCAGGGGCAGGAGGTGGTGGCTTTCGCCGGTATCGGGCATCCTGAGAAATTCTTTGCTACACTGCGGGAGTTGGGGGCAAAGCTGCAACGGGCCGAAGCGTTGCGCGATCACCAACCGCTGAGCCAGGCCCTGATGACCCGGCTCGAGGCCGAAGCAATGTTGACGGGCGCGCAGCTTGTGACGACCGAGAAAGACGCGGTGCGACTGCCCTCGGATTTTCGTTCAAAAGTCGTGACATTGCCGGTTCGGTTGGAGTTGGAAAACTGGTATGAGATTGATCGGCAGATGAAGCGGCTGGGGTTGGGTTGAAATTATACAGGAGGAGCGAGTCGCAGTAATTAGCCGCGTTCGCGCATCAACCGCGCCTTTTGTCTGCCCCAGTCCCGTTTGGCGTCATCGGCGCGTTTGTCGTGCAGCTTTTTACCCTTGGCAATGCCAATTTTCAGCTTGGCCAGACCCTTGTGGTTAAAATAGAGCACCAGTGGAACCAGCGTCATGCCTTTTCGGCTTGTCGCATTCCAGAGCTTTGACAGCTCTTTCTTTGAGGCCAGCAATTTACGCCTGCGCCGCTCTTCATGCCCCCAGGTTTTGGCTTGTGCGTAGGGCGCGATATAGCTGTTTACCAGCCATAATTCACCATCCTCAACGGCCGCGTAACTTTCGGCTATATTGGCCCCGCCAAGTCGAAGGGATTTTACCTCGGACCCCGTAAGTATGACGCCGCATTCCAGATCATCCTCGATCGCATAATCGCGCCGGGCCCTCCGGTTTTCGGCAATAACCTTGTAGTTTGGGTTCTGTTTACTCTTGTTCATCGGTTTGATTTAGGGCCGGGGTGTGAGTGAGTCCAGCCCGGGTGCCAATTTTGAAGAATATTGCAGGAGCTATTCGGATCAGAAACAGAATTACCCGGTGGAATTTGGCATATCAATCGTCTTGATCCACGGCTTGATATCCACAAGCGGAGTGCCGTCAAAACAATCAATCGCGTCAATTCCAACAACACCTTTATCCGGATCCAGAGAAGTGACCTGTACCGTGGACATGGCAATCGAGTTTGGCCGCACGGGTGAACGCAGCGCAAAAGTACCGCGTGATCCGTCCGTATGGCGGGGGTTTTGCACAATAAGGTCGCGCCGGGCTTCGTTCATCCAGTAAAGCAGGATGATATGCTGACCGACGCTCAGCCCGGCCAGACCGGGCGCATAGGCTGGCTCAAGCTCAATGCGTGCAGCTTCGCCAGTTTCACGCGCCCCGGAGATATTGCGCGGGGCGGTGCCTTTTTTCCACGGTGAACGGATACGACCGATGAAAGCCACGCGCGGCCCTTCAGCCACCTCGGCCGGGTCAAAGGGAAGCTGAATTTCGCCGTCTCTTATGTCAAAACTCATGTTGCTTCCCCGGCGATATGACTAGTTCATCAGACCTGCATGCAGCATGGCCGCATCAATTGCATCCTTGGTTTCATCCAGCAGGCCGGTCAAAGGTGCGCGTACCTCGCCCGAGCAATGTCCAAGCTGCGAAAGCGCATATTTGGCCCCGACCAGACCCGGCTCGATAAAGATCGCTTCGTGCAGGGGCATCAGCTTGTCCTGGTATTCCAGCGCTTTGGCATAATCCCCAGCAAGGGTTGCCGCCTGAAACTCAGAACATAGTTTTGGGGCGACATTGGCGGTGACTGAGATACAGCCAACCCCACCATGGGCATTGAAGCCCAGCGCACTGGCGTCTTCACCGGAAAGCTGGATGAAGTCAGCACCACAGGTAGCCCTCTGTTGCGAGACGCGCGTGACGTCCCCGGTTGCGTCTTTCACACCAACGATGTTGTCCAGCTTGGCCAGTTCGCCCATGGTTGCGGGTGTCATATCGACAATCGAACGTCCGGGAATGTTATAGATGATGATTGGCAAGCCGAGTTCGTCCAGAGCGGAAAAATGCGCCAGCATGCCACGCTGGGTGGGCTTGTTGTAATAAGGTGTCACCACCAAAGCTGCCTTGGCACCAACTGCACGGGCATGGGCGACAAAGCGCATGGCTTCGACCGTGTTGTTTGATCCCGCACCGGCAATGACCGGCACCCGCCCGGCAGCCTCTTTCACCACCACCTCAACAACCGCTTCGTGCTCCTGATGGGTCAAGGTCGGGCTTTCGCCCGTCGTGCCTACAGGTACCAATCCGGTCGATCCCTGGTCTATCTGCCAGTTCACGAGGTGTTTGAGCGCGTCAAAGTCCACCGAGCCGTCTTTGAACGGCGTGACCAGTGCAGGCATTGATCCACTAAACATGTTGCGCTCCTTTTTTGAGTTGTGGGTGGGATGAGTCGCACCCTTGCAGTCGCGGCGGAAACTAGCTGCCAATCCACGAAATGCCAAGAATGTGTTTTGCCTCACCCCATGTCCGGGGTAGTTTAGGGCCATGTTTAGATATTTCATTTGTATATTCAGCGTCTTTTCATTCGTTATCCTGCCCGCTGCAATCACCCCATCAGTTCTAAGGGCGCAATCAGCATCGGAAATTTCAGCCATTTCCTCAGGGCTCGAGCTGATGCGGGCAGACGATTGGGAGGGCGCGCTTGAGGCGGCAGGCCCTTCTGAATCAGTTGCGCGCGACATTATCGAATGGCACCGGCTCAGGGCATCTAAGGGGACTTTTCCCGAGGTGATGGCATTTCTCGAGCGTAACGGGCATTGGCCCGGGCTGAAACTTCTGCGCAAGCGTTCGGAATTATCCATTCAACCGGAAACAAACCCGGATCATGTGCGCACCTATTTTGCCATTCAACCACCCCAAACCGGGCACGGGGCGTTTCATCTGGCACAGGCCCACCTAGTGCAGGGAGCTAAGGATCAGGCGGATGCTCAGGCAATTCTGGCCTGGTTTTCCCTGCCAATGAGCGCCAGCGAAGAGGCTTTGATGCTAGAAAGTTTCGGGGAGGTGCTGAAGCCATATCATTGGGCGCGGTTAGATATGCTGCTGTGGCGCGGTCAGACCAATGGCGCCAAGCGCATGATGGCGCGGGTGGATGCGGACCACCAGAAATTGGCGCTGGCGCGTATCGGGCTGCGCGACAAGGTTAATGGCGTGAATGCCCTTATCAATGCTGTTCCTCAGGCATTGCAGGATGACCCCGGGCTTGCCTATGAACGTTTTCTGTGGCGCGCCAGCAAAGGGCGTAATCAGGATGCTGCCGATCTGGCGCTGGCGCGCAGCATCTCGGCCGACAGTCTGGGCGAACCTGCACGCTGGGGTTCCTGGCGGCGGGTTCTGGTACGCTGGTCGATGCGAAACGGTAAGTCCCGTCAGGCCTACCGCCTAGCTGCCAATCACCACATTGCAGATGGCCGTGACCGCAATGATCTGGAATGGCTTGCCGGATATATCGCCCTGCGCAAGCTCGACGATCCCGCCACCGCGCTTAAGCATTTTCAGGCCTTTCGCGAAGGGGTGGATACGCCAATCAGTCTTGGTCGTGCCGGATATTGGCTGGGGCGGACATACGAAGCCCTTGGCCGCGATGAGGATGCTCAGGCCGCCTATACTTTCGGCGCTGAGCATCAGACCTCATTTTATGGTCAGCTTGCGGCTGAAAAGGCCGGTGTCGCCATGACAACCAAACTGACCGGTGCCGAGCAGTTTTCAGGTTGGGAGAGTACAGCCTTCTGGAACGACACAAACATGCAGGCTGGTCGTTTGTTACAGGCGGCGGGTGAACGCTATCTGGCCCTGCGCTTTACCCAACACCTGTCTGAAAGCCTGAGCCGGACAGAGGTGGGGCAAATGACAGCATGGGCTGAAAGTGTAGATGCGCCATATCTTCAGGTAAAACTGGCCAAATATGTTCTGAAACGCGGCTTGCTGTTTGAGCGGCCCTATTTTGCCCTGACGGCACTGGGTGCCCCGCGCGAAACGGTGCCACCTGAATTTGCCCTGTCGATCGCAAGGCGTGAAAGTGAGTTTAACCCGATTGTACAATCCGGTGTTGGTGCCAGTGGCATGATGCAGCTGATGCCGAACACGGCACGCGACATGGCCCGTGAATTGGAGGTGGAATATTCCGCCTCCAGACTACTTTCGGACCCTGAATATAACATTCGGTTGGGTAAAGAATATCTAGCCTATCTCTTTGGGGAGTTTGGGGAAAACCCGGTTCTGATATCGGTGGCATATAATGCCGGGCCGGGGCGGGCGCGCAGCTGGACCAGCCGTCTGGGTCACCCAGGTTCGCGCAATGTCGATGTCATCGACTGGATCGAACATATCCCCTTTGATGAAACCCGTAACTACGTGATGCGGGTCACGGAAGGGTTGGCGATCTACCGGGCGCGATTGTCAGGGCAGACGTCGCAATTTCGTCTGATGGAAGAGCTGAAACAACGCTAGACCGAACATGCTAAACATTGCCTATCGGAGCAGCCTTCACCTTGCTTGCACGCCATAAGGTGAACAATCCCGCCAAGACAATGACGCCAGCACCGATTACAACATTCAGCCTGAGGGCCTCGCCGAAAATGCTGACACCAAGGACTGAGACAAAAACCAGTTGCAGATAGGCGAATGGCTGGACCACGCTGGCCTCGGCAAGCTCATAGCATTTGATCAGTAACCAATGGCCAAGGGCACCGCTGACGCAAAGCGCCAGCATCCAGAAGGAATCAGGGCCTGTCATGGGTTCCCAAAACCAGATGCCGACGACAGACATGAAGACCGCACCGCTTGTTCCCGTCCAGAAAAAGCTGGTTGCCGTGCTGTCTTTGCGCGCCGCATAGCGTGTCAACAACCCATACAGGGCAAAAAGGAACGCAGCCCCCAATGCGATCAAAGCGGTTGGTGAAAACACCCTGAAGCCCGGTTGTAGGATGATAAGAATACCTATGAACCCAACTGCGATGGCCCCCCAGCGCCTCCAGCCGACCTTTTCCCCCAGAATGGGGCCCGATAAGGCTGCAATCATCAACGGGTAGGAGGCAAAAACCGCGTGCGTTTCGATTAACCCAAGGATTACGAATGCTGCAACCGTTACGCAGATTTCGATTGCCAGCAAGAACCCGCGGGCCAGTTGCAAAATGGGCTGAGTTGTGCGGGCAACCGTACGAATGCCCCCCGGTTTGCGTGCGGCAATGACAAGAACAAAACCCGCGAAAAACCAGTAACGGATCATCACCACCATATAGATATTGTAAGCCCCGGCCAGATGACGCGAAACTCCGTCCTGAATAGCAAAAACCATAGTTGTTGCGACCATAAGCCAGATGCCCGCGCGCGTGTTTCCTGCATTCATGGCTGCACCCCACCGAGTGTTCCGACCGACATATGCCGTTTGCGCCCAAATCCGGGGCGACGTGTAACCGTGAACCCGGCATCTTCAAGCGCCCGGCGTACATGACCTGCGGCGGTATAGGTGGCAAAGGTTCCACCCTCGGCCGTGTGGTCGCCAACTGCCGCCATCAGGTCAGGTTCCCACATTTCCGGGTTTTTTGCCGGCGAAAACCCGTCAAGAAACCACGCATCTGCTTGCCCTTCCCAATTGGCAAGTTCGGTTCGGGCATCACCGGTGATGACTTCAACATCCAGCCCCGCCACCTGAAAGCGCCGTTTTCCTTGCGCCCATGCCACCTGAAATGGCCGGGCCAGATCGGCAAGCTCAGGGAAGGCGGCCAACGCTGCGGCGATGTCGTCAGCCTGCATGGGAAAAGCCTCGAACGATGTGAACCTGACCAGCCCGTGCCCTTCCCACGCAGCCGCGAGTGCCAGCATGTTCAGACCGGTGCCAAAGCCAAGTTCTGCGACCTGAAATCCTTCGTGCAGTCGTGCAGGCAGATCATTGCCCGCCAAAAAGGTGTGCCGGGTCTCGGCCAGACCGTTTTCAAGGGAAAAATACGGATCATCAAAGCGTTGCGACACGGGGATGACCCCATCGCGCCACGTAATAGATGCCATCTGGTCGTTGGTCATTCATTAGCCTAAGAAAGGTGTGCTCGTGTGGACAATGGGGAAAGGGCACCACTTTGGCAATCACCGATGTAACCGTTTATGGTGCTGGTATCTTTGGCCTGTCCGTTGCCTGGGCCTGCCTTATACGTGGTGCGAACGTGGTGCTGGTTGACCCATATGGGCCGGGTAGTGGTGCCAGTGGCGGGCTGGTCGGCGCATTGGCCCCGCATACGCCAGAACGCTGGGACGAAAAGAAACAGTTTCAGTTCGAAAGCCTGATCCTGGCGCGAGATTTCTGGGCTGAGGTTGAAGCCGCATCCGGCCTTACCTCTGGCTATACGCGTAGCGGCCGCGTGCAGCCCTTGGCAGATGATCGCGCGGTGGCTTTTGCCCGCGAGCGCGTGATAGCGGCGCAAGAGTTATGGCAGGGCAAGGCTGATTGGCGGGTTGTGAATGAAAACCCCAACCCTGGCTGGGCACCTGTGAGCCCGTCGGGGTTTTGGGTGCATGATACGCTTAGCGCACAACTGGTGCCACGATTAGCCGGACTGGCGCTGGCTGGCGCCTTTGAGGCACGCGGTGGGCAGATAAAACGTGAAGCGAAGGAAAAGGGCGCGGTGATATGGGCCACCGGTGTTGCCGGGCTTCTTGATTTGTCTGAGACGCTTGGCAAAGAGGTCGGAAATGCCGTGAAAGGCCAGTCAGCAACCATTGCCTGTGACGCACGCGGTATGCCGCAAATCTTTGCCGAAGGCGTACATATATTGGCGCAAGCCAACGGTAATGTTGCAATCGGGTCAACCAGTGAACGGTTTTTTGATGCGCCTGACACAACCGATGCACAACTGGATGCAGTGCTTGAGCGAGCCTTTGCTATCTGTCCGGCCCTAAAGGGCCTGAAAATACTGGAACGTTGGGCTGGTCTGCGTCCGCGTGCTATGTCACGCGCACCCATGCTGGGGCCGTGGCCCGGGCGTGATGGGCACTTCGTTGCTAATGGCGGCTTTAAAATAGGGTTTGGCATGGCGCCTAAAGTGGCCGAGGTAATGGCCGATTTGGTATTGGAGAGCTGCGACAATATCCCCGAAGGCTTCCGGGTCGAGGATAGTCTGTAGGCGATCAGACTGACGCTTCTGCCTCCATACACAACCTGCCATCAGGTCCGCGCACCCACAGCTTTTCACCGTCCCGGCACAAAACTGCTTTTTCGTAATGAAAAACCGGAGCCGTTGCGCGGAAACGGAATGCTTTCAGCGGTCCAAGTTCCCGGGTTGCTTTCAGCATAAGGTATTGTGCCAACAGCGGCCCATGCACGACCAGCCCAGGGTAACCCTCTGCGTCACGGGCATAGGCTTCGTCATAATGGATGCGGTGGCCGTTCATGGTCAAAGCAGAATAGCGAAACAGTAAGGTTGTATCAAAACCGAGCGTGTCAGAGCCCGTGGGAATTGTCTGCGCCTTGGGTGCAACGGGCTGGATGTCGCCGGGTTGTGGATCTTGCCGGAAAACCAGATCCTGCCACTCACGCACAACAACCTGTCCTTGCTGAGAAACTTCATGGCGCAAAGTTACAAATGCCAGCGGCCCGGTTCGGCCAACCTTTTCCACTACTTTTTCAACCTTGGTAACCTTTTCGGCTTCAATACCGCTTCGTAAGGGCGCGAGAAACTCCAACCTCCCCCCGGCCCACATGCGCCGAGGCAGGCCAAGATCGGGGATCAGCCCGCCGCGTTTTGGATGCCCGTCGCGTCCCAAATTTTGCGCGGGCTCAACCTGCCAGAAATAGACCTGATGAAAAAACGGTGGCAGGGCATCTCTGTCGCCCGGAATATCGGGCAGCGCAAGTGCCGTGGCCAAGGCAGCCGCCCGTGCCGGATCCACCTGGTCTTTGAGTGTCTGAGTGTTGGTTTCAAGGTTCATATGCTGACCTTAGAGCCGGGAGTGGCAGGGTCAAAGCATAACGTTGTCGACAACGGGTTTTGCTTGTGAAAAAGTAGCGCTTCAGCGGTTATTTTAACCAGTCAGAGGGCAGGGATATGAGGCCAACAGTTACGGCACTGGACCACATTGTTCTTACCACCCGCGACATAGACACTTGCATCAGCTTCTACGTGTCCGCGCTGGGCATGTCGGTGCGCTCGTTTGAGGCCTCAGATGGTACCACCCGCTATGCTATCTATTTCGGAAAGCAGAAGATCAATCTGCATCAGGCTGGCGCTGAATTTCGCCCCCATGCAACCCACCCGATGTTCGGTGCGGCAGATCTATGCTTTCTATCTGATACGCCGTTAGAAGAATGGGTAATCCATCTGGCAAAAAACAAAGTTGAGGTCATGGATGGCCCGGTAGAGCGCAGCGGCGCCACTGGGCCGATAAATTCGCTTTATATCCGCGATCCGGATGGAAACCTGATCGAAATTTCCAATCAGATACCGGTTTAGAACTCCACGCCGATCTGCGCTTTGATACCGGACCGGAAGGGGTGCTTTACCAGTTCCATTTCGGTCACAAGGTCAGCAGCCTCAATCAGGTCCGCATGGGCGTTGCGCCCGGTCAGAATGACATGGGTTGTCTCGGGTTTTTCATCAGTCAAAAATGCCACCACATCGGCAATGTCGATATAGCCATAGCGCAGGGCGATATTGATTTCGTCGAGCAGCACCATGCGGTTGGCTTCATCGCGGATCAGTTCCTTTGACTTTTCCCATGCCGCCTGCGCCATCTCGATGTCGCGCGCCTTATCCTGGGTTTCCCAGGTAAAGCCCTCGCCCATCGTGTGAAAGGCGCATAGGTCTGCAAAATGATCCCGGATCAGGTTGCGTTCGCCGCATTCCATGCCGCCTTTGATGAACTGTACCACGGCACTTTGCATGCCATGGGCGATGGCGCGGAAGATCATGCCAAACGCGGCCGAGCTTTTGCCTTTGCCCTTGCCTGTATGAACGATGATCAGCCCCTTTTCACCGGTCTTGGTGGCCATGATCTTGTCGCGTGCGGCTTTTTTCTTGGCCATCTTCATGGCGTGGCGGTCATTATCCTGATTCATGTCATTTCCTTGGAAGGTCATCGCATAAGGTTATCCATGGCACCATTTCATCGGAATGAACATGGATAGTCGGACGAAAGTGAGTCTGGTCGCTCAGAGTGGCGGCATAGAAGTGAATTTCGTTGGGGAACTTGTCAGAACGATAGGCCATCTGTGTGCCACAACTGGGACAAAATGAGCGGGTGACACCGGGTGAAGAGGCATATTCCGTGGGCGGTATGTTGGTCCAGCGCCAATGCCCGTCAGCCACACCCAGAAAGCTGGTAAATGCCGCTGCGGTTGCCCGCCTGCAACTTTCACAATGGCAATGCGCCATGAAACGTTCATCACCAATGTAGGCGTAAGAGGTGGCACCACAAAGGCAGTGGCCTGTATGTTCAATCTGCTGCGCCAACGCCCCCTCCCATTTTTGATGGTTACAATTTTGCGCGTACTATCATCTGAAAGCAAGAGGCGGACGCACCGCTTTGGTACGCCCGCCTCTCTTTTGTGTACGTGAAGGTTTAAGACTTATTCAGCAGCAACAACTGCCTCTTTGACCTTTCCAAAGTGCTGTCGGTTCAGGCGCAGAAGGGCCGCAACCATTGCAAGCTGGAACGCAATCGCGACCGCCGTGACAACCCAGTATGTGACTGAAAACTTGTCAATAATACCAGCGGCGACAAGGCCAGTATTCAGAAGGAACTGGATCATGACCGACAGAGCGACACCGGGGCAGATCAGCGCGTAGGAACCGGGTGAGGTACCGTTTCCGAAGACGTAATCCTTCCAGTAACCCTGACGCGCCAAAACTGTCAGGCCAAGACCCAGGAATACGAACTGGATGGAAAGGATGCGTGACAGGAACACCATGGTTTCACCAGCGGAGCCATGCACGTCAAAAGTCACATGCAACCCGTGGCTTTGGCGCAGGAACATGATGCCAAGCGTGGTCAGGATCGGGATAACGATCATCAGGGTTGGAGCTGCTTCTTCTGAAGTCCCGTAGTGAAGCATCGAGTTGAACGCTGTGACCAGTGCCAAAGTACCGTAAACCAGTGATGCGATGCCAAAGAAGGAAGAACCTACCATAGATACACCGACAACCACGGTGTTGTGGCTCATCGCAGCGGGGGCGGCAAAGCCGACCGCCACCATCGCCAGCGCAAAGGCGGGCAAAAGCTGGGCAAAGGAGTTGTGCGCGGTCACGTCAAAAACACCACCTTTGGTCAGCACGCGGCCCAGAAAGTCGCCAATGAAGCTAAGCGCGATCACACCGATTGCCAGGAATGCAGCCATGGCGAAGGGGAAGAGGTATTCAACGATCGTCCACAGGCCCGGCACAAAGACCAGACCAGCAATGAACAACACGTTCACCGACATGGCCAGCGCAAGTGGCATGGCAAGGATGGTGGTTTCCCCGTTTGAGTTTTTCAGGGTTTGGTACTTCTCGGTTTTGCTGAAAGCTTTGAAGTTCGACAGGCTCCAGAACAGGTATTTCAGGTTCAGGAAGGTCATGGCCGCAATACCTATGACACCTGCGGTGATGCCAAACTGAAGGGCGGTTGAACCGGTGTTGAAAGCGGACAGGATGTCTTCAAAGATTGGAACCGGGCGGCCTATATGGGGCACCCAGAACATCAGATACATAAAGAAGGTGACGCTCAGACCGCCAGCGCCAACTGAGGCGAGGAAGTAGAGCGGCGAAAACGTGTTCGCCGGGCGAGAGGTATTCATTTGGGGGGATCTCCGTTATCCGTTGGGTCATATTCAATTTCGTGAATGTATATAATTGAGACACGATTTCTTTCACCATGGCAGGTTGTCGCATCAGAAATTCTGAAGTTAAGGATTTGTTAACTTAGGCTTTTTAGTCTTATTGCAAAGGCACAAGGCCAGAGTATGAAAAACGTAATCCGCCCCATAGGCTTCGTGTTATTCGGAGTTCTCACCGCCTGCGACAGCCCCTCGGTTGCTTTTCTCGGCTCGCAAAAAACAATTGTGGTCATCGAAAGCAGCACCTTCTCGGTGCACCGCCGCGAGGACCGGGTTGAGGTGTACCGCACGTCGTTTGAGTTATTACCTGATCGCGCACAGGTTTTAAGACACGCCGAGCTGGCTATTATGCAGGCAACGGGTTGCAAGGTCTGGAAAGGAAGCCTGAACGGGGATCAGGCGTTGATCAAAGCGCGGCTGGCTTGCGGTGGACGGGAAGTGCCTCCAGCAAGCATACCTGACAATTTGTATTACCAATGCGAAATTATAGACGGATGGGATTTTGACAATCGTGAGCTAAGTACCGAGGCACTTGCATGTGAACTGGTGCGGAATTAACGCACCGCTTTGCGACAGCGGCTCACATTAACCCGTCTATCATAGCGCGTGCGGAGTTTGATTTTGGTGCCCATAGTCCACGTTCGATCGCTTCGTTCAGGCGTTCGGCAATCTCGCGCAACGCGGGGGCGTTATGTTCCTTGATAAATTCGCGGGTGTCCTCGTCCTCCAGAAACGCCGCATGCACCAAATCAAAGTGGTGGCCCTTCACAGCCCCCGTTGTCGCAGCAAAAGCAAACAGGTAATCGACCGTCGCCGCCATTTCGAACGCACCCTTGTAGCCGTGACGTTTAACGCCTTCGATCCATTTAGGATTAACTACGCGCGAACGGACGACCCTGCCAATCTCGTCGTCCAGGGTGCGAATGACGGGACGTTCCGGGCGGGAATGGTCGTTGTGATAAATAACACGGTCACGACCCTGAAGCTTAGAAACAGCTGCAGCGGCACCACCCTCGAACTGATAGTAATCGTCGCTGTCGAGCAGATCGTGTTCGCGGTTATCCTGATTTTGCACGATGGCTTCTACCTGACCCAGGCGTGTCTCAAACCCCGCCCGGTCCTTTACCCCCTCGGCCCCCTGACCATAGGCATACCCACCCCACTCAAGGTAAGCGTCGGCAAGGTCGGTTTTGTCATTCCAAAGCCGTTCGTCGATCATTGCCTGCAATCCGGCGCCGTAAGCGCCAGGTTTGGAACCATAGACCCGGGCCGTGGCTTCGCCGGATTGGGCACGGGCCGCAGCGGGGTTCAGCTCAGCAGGCTCGTCTAACGCCATGACTGCGCGCGCGGCTGCATCAACAAGGTCAATCAGGCCGGGAAAGGCATCGCGGAAAAAGCCCGATACACGCAAAGTGACGTCCACCCGAGGACGCCCAAGGGCAGAGGAAGGGATCACCTCAAATCCGACCACTCGACGATTGGCACTATCCCAACGGGGCTTAACCCCCATCAGCGCCAGTGCTTGAGCGATGTCGTCGCCGCCTGTGCGCATATTTGCGGTTCCCCAAGCGGTTAGCAACATGCTGCGGGGCCAGTCCCCATGGGTTTGCAGGTGTTTTTCCACAAGCAAGCTGGCGCTCTTCCATCCTAAAGCCCAGGCGGTGGGGGTTGGCACGGCGCGGGTATCGACCGAGTAAAAATTGCGCCCGGTTGGTAAAGTGTCCAGCCGCCCGCGTGTTGGGGCGCCGGAAGGCGCGGGGGCGACGAAGTGCCCTGAAAGGGCGGTGAGAAGGCCCTCCCCTTCGCTTGGGCCGCAAGCCGTGACGGATGGGCGGATCAATGACTCGATCCCTTCCTTTACCGCCATGGATGCCGCGCCGGGTGGTGCCGTTTCCCCGGAAATCACCTTGGCAGCCAGTTCTTCTAACCGTTCAACGGTATCGCCATGGCTACGCCAATTTGAGTTCGCGACAAGGATCTCGGGCCTTGGCCCCTCCCACCGTGCCGCCATATCGCAATCCAACGGATCAAACCCAAGGTCCAAGTCCAGCGCTAACGCTCGGATTAGCGAAGCGTCCCCGCCTTCTCCGCTTGCGCGCGGGACCCGAACCAGTGCCTGCACCAGATCACGTTCCAGACGCCCTTCCGGTGACACGCCAAAAACATGCAGCCCATCGCGAATTTGTGCTTCTTTCAACTCGCACAGATAGGCATCCAGTTTTGCCAGGTCACTTTCTTCATCTTCACCTTTCATCCCGGCGTCAGCATCCAGACCGGTGGCGGAAGTCAGCGATAATATCTCACGCCGAAGATGATCTATGCGGCGAGGGTCTACGCCCGCAGCCTCATAATACTCATCCACCAGTGCTTCGAGGTCCTTAAGGGCCCCGTATGTTTCTGCGCGGGTCAGGGGCGGGGTCAGGTGGTCGATAATAACTGCCTGGGCCCTGCGTTTGGCCTGCGTGCCTTCGCCGGGATCGTTGACAATAAACGGGTAGATGTGGGGGCTGGGGCCCAAAACAGCTTCGGGCAAACAGGTATCCGACAAAGCCAACGCCTTCCCCGGAAGCCACTCAAGATTTCCGTGTTTGCCCATATGAACGATGGCGTCAGAGGTGAATTGGTGTCGCAGCCAGAAATAAAAGGCCAGATAATTGTGGGGCGGAGGCAGATCGGGGCTGTGGTAGGTTTCGGTTGGGTCGATGTTATAACCACGCGCCGGTTGCAGGCCGACAACGACATTGCCGTACTCAAGCACCGACAAGGAAAAATGCCCACCACTTGTGCCGCCTTCTGTGAAAAACGGGTCGTGCTCAGGCTTGCCCCAGCGAGCTTCTATTTGTTCCCGGACTTCCCATGGTAGCTTGTTATAGGCGTCCTGATAGGCATCCAAAGACAACTGCACGCCGCCTTTACGTTCGACGCGGTCCGTCAGCCAGTTGGTTGGTCCGGCCAGTATCGCCTGCATCAGCGTATCGCTGTCCATAGGCGCGTTCTTCACCCCGTAGCCCGTGTTTTTTAATAGCTCTAAAACGTGGATCGTAGCCGCTGGCGTGTCCAACCCAACACCATTGGCCAGCCGCCCGTCCTTGTTGGGGTAATTTGCCAAAACCAGCGCTACCCGGCGCACATCAGCGGGCGTGCAGCGCAGTTTTGCCCAGTTGGCGGTAAGCTCGGCAACAAATTGCACCCGGTCGCCGCGGGCGCGATAAGTAGCGATAGGGCATTGCGTTGCCTCATCAAAAAAGGCCTCGCCCTTGAAGCTTATCGCGCGGCTCAGGATGCGCCCATCGACCTCGGGCAGGGCCACATTCATCGCAATATCGCGCCCGCTAAGGCCCGTTAGGCCACTTTCCCACGCATCTTCACCTGATGAAGAAAGAACCACCTGAAACACAGGCGCCCCATTGGCAGTAGGCATTGCGAGGGGGTTCAATGCCCCCTTGGAATGCACGCCCTCTTGCGCGGATCCTACGGCAAATGATGTGCAATTCAGGATAACATCCGGGGGAGCCTGACTAAACAGGGCCTCAAGTGTGGCAGCAGAAACCGGGTCTTTGAGCGATGCAACGAAGATCGGCAGCGGGTTCAGCCCCTGCCGCAACAATGCGCGTACCAATCGGTTAATCGGATTCAGCCCGGCACCCTGCACCAGTGCGCGGTAGAAAATTACCGGCACGATGGGCGCGTCCGGCTTCCAGCTCTCCTGTGCATTTGAAAGGTTCGACGCGCCCTCACCGGGCCAATAGACACCCGCGCGCAGTAAAGGGCGCGCAGGCTCGGGCTTTTCACCTCCGTCCAGCATGGCGTCCGCATAAGCCAGCATGGCCGTTATGTTCTCGCCCCCGCCCTCAACCAGATAGGCCCAAAGGGCGCCGTAATCGGAATCACTAACGGTCGACAAAGCGTGCAGATCAGGGTCAGGTTTGTCATCACCGGGTAAAAGCGCAAGGGGCACGCCTGCTTCACGGCAACGGGCCGAATATTGTTCGGCTCCGTATTTCCAGTACCCAGTGCCGCCCAGCACACGGGCAATGACCAGCCGGGATTTTGTGGCGCAGGTATCAAGATGCAAATCAACCGACATTGGATGTGTCAGATGTGTAAGGTTGGCAAGACGCAGGCCGGGCGGCGCGCTCATTTCTGCGCGCGCTTCGCTCAAGGCTGCCAATTCTGTATCTGCCGCTGAGATGAACACGATGTCAGCCGGGCTTTGACCAAGGTCGACCGGTTCATTGCCATCGTCAATATTACCGGGTGTAGCGGCTAACAGGTGCATGATATCAGGCCAGAATTTTTTCCATGAAAAGGCTGGAGTTTGCCTCTGGATAATCCCCATATGGACCGCGCTTGGTAAACCCCGCACGCTCGTAAAGACGGTGGGCAGCGTCGAGCTCATCGCCTGTTTCGAGCATCAAAGCTTTGTGCCCCTTTAAGAGGGCTTCCTGCTCCAGCCGGGCCAATAGCAGTGCTCCTAACCCCAAACCACGCGCGTCGGGCGAAACAAACATCGACTTTACTTCGCCGTAATCTCCCATGTCCGCAAGGGCGGCTGTTCCCAAAATTAAACCTGCGCGTTCACCCACAAAAAATGCGATATGCGGCGCCGTAAGAGCGTCTATGTCTAGGTAGAAGTTATCTTCAGGCGGAAAAAGGCTCTCCATCAATGCGTGGCTTTGCCGGAGCAAGGCTGCAGCTCCGGGTGTGCGCGGGTCTTCCGGGCGGATGATAAGGCTCATTGCTGCAGGGCCTCGGTAATAGCCTTGTGGTCCATGCCGGCCTGACCAATGACAACAAGCCGCGTCTCACGCGGATCGCCTCCAAACGGCTGATCGTAATAAGTTTCAACGCGTGGGCCAACAGCCTGCAAGGTAAGGCGCATTGGTTTGCCCGCCACGGCGGCAAAACCCTTGAGGCGCAGAATATCGTGGGCGCGGATAGTTTCGGCAACGGTTTCCGCAAAGGAAAGGGGGTCAGAAATTTCCGGGCGGGTTACGATGAAACTTTCAAAGTCGTCATGGTCGTGATGATCGTGGTGGTGAGGATCGTCGTCATGATGGTCATCGTCATCATGGTGGTGATGGTGATGCACCTCGTGACGGGCATCAAGATCGCTTTCTGCTGCAGCGTCGATGCCCAGCAACACATTCACCGGCAACTCTCCGTGGCTGGTACGCACAACATGCACGCCGGCGCGGGCTTCACCTGTTAGGCGGTCAGTCAGCGTTTCGGCCTCACCCGCATCCATCAGATCGGCCTTGTTGACCACAATCATATCGGCACTGGTGACCTGATCGGTGAAAAGCTCGGAAAGGGGCGTTTCGTGATCCAGCCCGTCATCCGCACGGCGCTGGGCGTCGATCGCGGCAAGATTGGCGGCAAACTGCCCGTCAGCAACGGCGCGGCCATCGACCACGGCGACCACGCCGTCAACAGTTACACGGGTGGAAATATCCGGCCAGCCGAATGCGCGCACAAGTGGTTGTGGCAGGGCCAGGCCCGAGGTCTCGATGACGATATGGTCGGGTGGCGTGTCACGGGCAATCAGTGCCTGCATGGTGGGCACGAAGTCCTCTGCGACCGTACAGCAGATACAGCCGTTCGAAAGCTCGACAATATCGTCCTCCGAGCAAGCTTCGTTGCCGCATCCTTTCAGGATATCGCCATCGACGCCAAGGTCACCAAACTCATTGATGATCAGGGCTATGCGCTTGCCGTTTGCGTTTTCCAGCATGTGCCGGATCAGCGTGGTTTTTCCGGCACCAAGAAAGCCGGTGACGATTGTTGCAGGAATTTTCGCTTGCATGGGAGGCTCCGGAATTCAAACGCGAAAACACCGGGGCGGCAAGGCCCCGGCGCGGTTTCTTACAAATGGCTAACGCTCAGGCGGCGCGGTAGAGGCGCGAAGTTACAAGGCGCGATCCGTCAAATCCTTTAAGGGATTTTGCGGCTGCCAGAATGGCCAGATCAACCAGCGGCTCGATCAGAACAACCATCATGTAAGCACCGCCAAAGGTGGCTACAGCTTCCCATGCAGCAAATCCCTGACCATAGAATGCCCAGAACGTGACCCAGGCAACAACGCCACCCTGAAATGCGGTCGAGAGGGCGAGGGTTTGGCTGTATTTTAGGTCAACATAGGCAGTTCCGGGGGCGATGATGCGGCCCGCCAAAGCCTGCAGTGCAAAGAGTGGTACCAGAAGCGTTGTCAGGTTGACGCCATATTGCGGCAGGTCGAAGGGCGCGATCAGCAGGCCTTGCAACAAAAGCCCCAAAGCCAGCCCGAACGCTGCCGGGGCGGCACCGAGGACCAGGAACAGGGTTGAGCCAAGAATGAAGTGTACTTCGCTGACGCCAACCGGGAAATGTGGCAGGATTTGAAAGAAGGCGAAGACTGCTGTTGTTGCGGCAACAGATCGTGCGGCAAGCGAGCCAAGCCCACGCTCTTTCACTGTTTCATAGGCCAGTTTCAGGCCATATGCGCCAGCGGCGGCACCTGTGCCATAGGATAGGACGATTTTTGCACCGTCAACGATACCGGGTTCGATATGCATGTTTAATACTCCTTTGCCCGTCTCCCCGACGGGTGGGTTTCATATGTGCAAGGCAGGTCTCCTGGCTTACGGATTAACGCATTCCGCCGCCTTCCCGACCCATCTGGGGCCAGTGGCATATGGCGGGTGCTTACCGCTTACAGTCGCGGGGGCGGCTGCGGCTTTGGGTCCCGGCTTGGGTCGCCCATCTCCGCATTCCCTATTCTCCCCAAGGCGCTTTGCGCCAATTCATGGGGAACCATGCAAGACCACCTTTGCTTGGAATCACCTGAGAGGTCAAGATTGTTAGCGACATCAGGCAAGGTGTTTGCGGCGCAGCCCGGATTTAATGTGAAACCATACCGGACGCTTGTTTTAGGCAATATTTTGTGGATAACTTGCCTATTCTCACAATATACGGTGTTACGCGTTGACTCTGAGGCCTCAGGCCGGGAAAATTACAGACTAACGAGAATCAACGAGGCACCCGTTTGCGGTTTTCCAAACTCAAGCTGAACGGCTTTAAAAGCTTTGTCGACCCGACCGATCTGGTGATCGCGGACGGGCTGACAGGTGTAGTCGGACCAAACGGGTGCGGCAAGTCGAACTTGCTTGAGGCCCTGCGCTGGGTGATGGGTGAAAACCGCCCCAAAGCAATGCGTGGCGGTGGCATGGAAGATGTGATCTTTGCCGGAGCCGCCACACGGCCCGCGCGCAACTTTGCCGAAGTCTCGATCCATATTGATAATAGCGAGCGGTTAGCGCCGTCCGGATTTAATGATCAGGACAACCTTGAGATTGTTCGCCGGATTACCCGCGACGCAGGCTCAGCCTTCAAGGTCAACGGCAAGGATGTGCGCGCGCGCGACGTGCAGATGCTGTTTGCCGATGCCTCGACCGGGGCGCATAGCCCGGCGCTGGTGCGCCAGGGGCAGATTGCCGAGCTGATCAACGCACGGCCAAAAGCGCGTCGGCGTATTCTGGAAGAAGCCGCCGGTATCTCAGGGCTATATCAGCGTCGCCACGAGGCCGAGCTGAAACTGAAGGGCACCGAGACCAATCTGGCGCGTATAGAAGATGTCATAGAAGCACTTGCCAGCCAATTGGCGCAATTGGCGCGTCAGGCGCGGCAGGCAGCGCGCTACCGCGCTATTGGTGATGAGTTGCGTAAATCCGAAGGCTTGTTGCTGTTTCGCCGCTGGCAGGAGGCAGATGAGGCACGGTTGGCGGCCGAAGAAATGCTTCGCGAACGCGTGAAAGCGGCCGCGGCAGCAGAGGGTGCCGCACGTTCCGCTGGCAAGGCACGGGCTGCGGCTGAGGATGTTTTGCCGGGTCTGCGAGAGGAAGAGGCGATTGCAGCGGCCGTTTTGCAGCGCCTGCAGGTTCAGCGCGACACGCTTAAGGATCAGGAAGCACAGGCAGAAGCGCGTATCACGACCCTGACAGCGCGTATTGAACAATTGACCGCGGATATTGAGCGGGAAGCTGGCCTGAACCGCGACGCAGGGGAAACTATTGAACGGCTGGAATGGGAACAAGCGCAGCTTGCCAAAGCCGGTGAGGGCCACGAGGAAAACGTTAAACTGGCAAGTGATGCGGCCCATGACGCCGCCCGGATCCTGTCAGAGCGTGAAGAAGCCCTGTCACAGCTAACCGAAGATGTCGCCCGCCTTTCCGCACGGCACCAATCGGCACATCGTTTGCTGGAAGATAACCAAAAAACGCTTGAGAAAAGCGAAGGTGAAGCGGCGCGTGCCCATGAAGCAGTTCACGATGCCCAGTCAACACTGGAAAACGCGCAAGCAGCTTTCGCAACGGCTGAAGCCGCATTAAGAGCCGCAAACTCTCAGGCGGAAAATGCCGAAGAGGCTTTGGTGAAAGCCGATGAGGCGCGTGCGCTGGCCGGTTCGCGCGAGGCAGATGCCCGCGCCGGACGCAGCGAGGCCGAAGGAGAGATGGGCGCGCTGAGTGCCGAAGTTGGCGCCCTTGCCCGGCTGCTGGAGCGTGATACGGCGGAAGGCGGTCAGGTGCTGGACATGTTGCGCGTCGAGTCAGGCTATGAAAAGGCGCTGGGGGCTGCTTTGGCGGATGACCTGCGCGCGCCTGCAGTTGTCGGTGATGCTGCCTCGGGCTGGGTTACGCTGGACCTCTATGCCTCACCGCAACTATTGCCCGAGGGCGTGAAAGCGCTGACAAACCACGTGACTGTGCCTGAGGTGCTGGCGCGCCGCATGGCGCAAGTGGGTCTGGTCGATGCTGATGAAGGTCCGCGTTTACAGGCGGAACTAAAACCGGGTCAGAGATTGGTTTCAATCGAGGGCGACCTATGGCGCTGGGACGGACTGCGCGCAGGCGCCGAAGACGCGCCCTCGGCTGCGGCTTTGCGGCTGGAACAGCTCAACCGCCTTGAGGAACTCAAGCAAGATCTGGTGGCGGTGACCGCTCAGGCCGAAGGGGCTGCGCAGGCGCATGAACATTTGCGGGCGGAACTGACTCGCTTGACCGAAGCGGACCGGTTGGCGCGTGAGGCCCGCAAGGATGCCGACCGGGCGGTGGCCGATACCAACCGCGCGCTCAGCCGGGCCGAAGCCGACCAGAATATCGCAGCAGGTAAACTTGAAAATATGGGGCTGGCGGTATCGCGCCATGAAGAAGAGGCGATGTCAGCACGTGCGCGTATGGCAGAGGCCGAAAAAGCTGTGGCGGATCTGGGTGATCTGAATACTGCGCGCGCCGAGGTTGAGGACGTAAAGCTGACTGTCGAGGCCGCACGCGTAACCATGCTGTCACGCCGGTCTGCCCATGATGAGTTGAAGCGAGAAGGTGATGCACGCCTGCGCCGTTCTCAGGAAGTCGTCAAGGAATTGTCCGGCTGGCGTCTGCGGTTGGAAAACGCCGGCAAACGGATTGGCGAGTTGGAAGAGCGCAAAGAAAGCTCGCAGGATGAATTGAAAGAAGCAAGTGCAACACCGGGGGAGCTGGCCTCAAAACGTGATGAGCTATCCGGGGCCATCACGGATGCCGAGGCGCGCCGCGCAAAGGCTGCCGACGCCCTTGTCGAGGCCGAGAATGTCCTGCGCATTGCGGTTGGCGACGAACGTGATGCTGAACGTGGGGCGGGTGAGGCCCGTGAAGCCCGCGCCCGCGCCGAAGCGCGTAGTGAAGCTGCAGGCGAGACCGTCGCGCATGCAGTTGAACGCATCGAAGATGAGCAGGAAACGACCCCTCAGGGGTTGCTGGAAAGCCTTGGCGATGATCCGGACAAAATGCCATCCTCAGAAAAAATTGAACATGATGTGAACCGCTTAAAACGTCAGCGCGACGCGCTGGGCGCAGTCAATCTTCGCGCCGAGGAAGATGCGCGCGATGTGCAAGAGGAACACGACACGCTGGCGCGTGAGGTCGCCGACCTTGAGGAAGCCATTAAAAAGTTGCGTCACGGCATTGCCAGCTTGAACCGCGAAGGGCGCGAGCGTCTTTTGACGGCGTTTGAGCAGGTCAATTCCAACTTTGCCATGTTGTTCACCCACCTTTTCGGTGGCGGCGAGGCCAAGCTGGTTCTGGTGGAAAGCGACGACCCCCTTGAGGCCGGGCTTGAAATCATGTGCCAGCCGCCGGGCAAGAAGCTGTCGACGCTTTCTTTGCTTTCAGGCGGTGAGCAGACCCTGACGGCGTTGGCTTTGATCTTTGCGGTTTTTCTGGCCAACCCGGCTCCGATTTGTGTGCTGGATGAGGTTGACGCGCCGTTAGACGATGCCAACGTCACCCGTTTTTGTGACCTGTTGGATGAAATGACACGGCGCACAGAAACTCGTTTCATGATCATCACCCACCATGCTGTGACCATGAGCCGGGTTGACCGGCTGTTCGGTGTCACCATGGCGGAACAGGGCGTTAGCCAGCTGGTTTCGGTTGACCTGAAAAATGCCGAGGCAATGGTTGCCTGACCCGACGTCGCAGGGGTTCAGCAAAGTATTGTGAAATACGGCCAGACCTGTGTAAGGTCTTGCAGAGCAAACTTTTTAAGGGAGAGAGACATGAAATTAACTTCTGTCATGACAGGACTTATTCTGGCCGCCGGTCTGGCTGCTCCGGCAAGTGCACAGCAGGTACTGGCATCAGATCCGCAAAGCGTTACAGACTATTTCTTTACAAATGGCATTCCAGCGCAGCTGACAACCGATTCCGTTGGGGACCCCTTGGTAGAGTTCCGGGTAGACAGTGATACGATGCAGCTTTTCTTCTACGACTGCACTGACAACACTGAATGTCTGGCGCTTCAGTTTTATTCCGGCTATCGGGTTGATGGTAGCGTCGGCCTTGACGTGATCAACGGGTGGAATACAGACCGCCGTTTCGTGCGCTCATACATGACGGATGACGGCGCGGCGCGGATCGAAATGGATATCGCCACTGGTTATGACGGCTTGAGCCACACGGACTTTACAGAGCTTTATAATCTCTGGATTGAAAGCGTTGGCCTGTTTGAAGAGCGGATTGGCTGGTAAGCTTTTACAGGCGTCAGGCCGTAGAAACAGAGCTGTTCACCGCCGACTTAATCGCGGTGGTGACAGCGCAATATAGCGCCTCGGATAACTCGGCGTAGCGGGTCCAGATATCCGCCGAGAAATCCTGATCTCTCCACAGGCTGAGATTATCGAAGGTCCAGCCCCGTTGCCCTGCAAATAGCAGGTTGCGCGCCGGGCCTTCCAACGTGTCCGCAGGCCCGGGGGGGCGTGGTACCGGGCGTGGATCGGGTTTTCCTTCCAACAGGCACAGAGCCGAGGTGAAGATGCCTGCAACCTGCGTGAATTGGTGCGCCTCGGCGAAAGATTTACTGGCGGTCAGGGCGTCAAACAGGGTGGCACCGGCGGTGGCAACATCAGGGCCATTCTCAGGGCCGCTGCAGGGCTGCGCCATATAATTCGCCTCCCATATCCGACCATCTTTGGCGGTTGGAAAGGCGGCGCGCCAGCCCGGCTCCCAACATAAGGCCCCGCCATCGCCGGTTTCTGTTGCCATCGTCCAAAGGCTGCCACCACCTGCGAAACCCGCGGCAATTCGGTCGGGTAGCGTGTCGTTTGAACCGGGTGTCTGATCCAGTCGCGTACATGACATGACCACCCGTGCGACACCAGAACCGGCAAGAAGGTCCAGCCACAGGTTGGGCGTTTCTGCCACCGGCACATGGCGTAATCCGCCAAAGCGACGTTTTTCAGCAGCGCGAAACTGGATGCGCCCACAAGAGGCAAATGCGCGTTGATCCGCGAACCACTCCATCGGGTCACCGGGATTGGCCAGCCGGTGGTTGGCGGATATTACCAGAGCTGCAAGCTGCGCGACTTCTCCGTCCAAGTTGGCTCCTGCGTTTGCGTTCGGGGCTGTAGGGTAACGACCTCTTTCGGATTTGTCCCGAACACAATCCCAACCGCGACAATATGCGAAGGCCCGGCAAACAAAGGATGCTGTCTGCCGAGGCCCCCGAGCAGGTAAGCCAGCGCTACAAAGCGTTCAGCAAATCCCGCGTAGGCCAGGCATCGGCGGGCAGACCCAGACGGGCCTGTTCAGCCTGTACGGCGGCGCGGGTTTTCGCACCCAAAATACCATCTACCTTGCCCACATCATGCCCATGCGCCTTTAGCTTTCGCTGCAATGCCTTCATCTCTTCCCCGGACAGGCCAGGGTCGGGGTTGCCAGCAAGATAAACCGGCGCGCCTTCCAATCGCGTTGCGAAATAGGCGGCGGTAGTGACGTAAACAAAGCTTTTGTTCCATTCAAAATAGACATGGAAATTCGGATAGGCGATAAAGGCGGGCCCTTTACGACCTTGCGGCAACAGGATTGACGCATTCAGGTTACCCGAGCCTAGGTTTCCGGTCCGTGCTTTGACCCCAAGGCGTTCCCATTGGCTGACTTTCATCTCGTGATTGAGGCCGGTTTTTGACCAGTCAAGATTTGCAGGAAGGATGACTTCCTGCAACCAGGGCTCATTCGCGCGCCAACCCAATGATGACAACATGTTTGCACCCGACAACAGAGCATCCGGAGGAGATGTCTTCAGGTTAACCTCTCCGTCCCCATCGCCGTCGACACCGTTTTCGATGATGTCCCAGGGCAGCATTTGCACCATGCCAATCTCACCCGCCCAGGCCCCGGTGGTTCCGGTGGGGCTGAAATCTCCGCGCTCGTAAAGTTCAAGAGCAGCAAAAATCTGTGGCTGAAAAAGTTCGGGGCGGCGGCAATCATGGCCGAGTGTGAGTAGTGAATTCAAGGTGTTGAAGTTACCCTGGAACCCTCCAAAATCAGTCTCAAAAGCCCAAAAAGCGGTCAAAACTCCACGGCTGACACCATAGCGGCGTTCCATCGTGTCAAATACGCTGTCCCATTTACGAAGGTTAATACGACCATGGTCCATGCGGTTCTGGGAGATTAAAGCCCTAGAAAAATCAAGGAATGTTTTTTGGAAAATACCCTGGGCCCGGTCGGCACGGATGGTGGCAGGATCGTGGCTGGCAGAGGCGAAAAAGGCATTGACCGTCGCCTGATCGTGTCCCTTGCGGACGGCCTCTTTTTTAACTGCATTCACGAAAGAAGAAAATGTACCGCCGCAGGGGATTTGGGCCAAGGCTGAAGTAGCACCAAACAATGAAACGACGGCAATAGTAAGAAACTTGCGCATATAAGACCTCTCAAAACATATGTTGGGGCACGTTAGCAGGGTTCACCGCTCAGGCAAATGCGATTAGCGCGACAAGCAAAAAAAGCGCTACCCAGACCCGCCAGAGCACTGTCACAGCGTGGTCAATTTCCCGTGGGCCGGGATTTCGGCATCCTTCCCCGCCGACCCAGGGAAAGTCGCGCTTTTTACCGCTGTATGATCGGGGGCCAGATAGCGCCACACCCAAAACACAGGCCATTGCCGCTTCGGGCCAGCCAGCGTTGGGGGAACGGTGAAGAGGTGCGTCGCGGCGGACCATTCTCCAGGCATCGGGGCGCAGAAATACAATGGCGATAAGAAGCGCGGTAAGACGGGCCGGAACCCAGTTCAACACATCGTCAAACCGTGCTGCCGCTTTGCCGAATTCCGCATATTTTGGGGTCAGATACCCGATCATACTGTCAGCGGTATTTGTCATTTTATACAGCATCAATCCGGGTAGACCGGCGACCAGAAACCAAAATACCGGCGCCACCACGCCGTCCGAAAGGTTTTCCGCAGCACTTTCAATTGCGGCACGGGCAATGGCCGGATCGTCCATTTCGGACGTATCCCGGCCAACGATCTGCGCCACGGAAAGGCGCCCATCGCCCGTGGAAAGGCGTAAGGCATCGGCGACTGCCCTTACATGCGTCACCAGAGATTTTTGGGCGATGAGGACGGCGGCAAGAATCGCTTCGACAAGCGCTCCACCGGGGAGGGTCGCAAGAACCCATCCGATCAAAAGGGCACTAATTGCGAGAAACGCAAAGCCGAGGAGACCGGCCTTAAAACGATCCTCGCCGTGGTTATGCCGGAGGTCCAGCCAAGCCACCGCGCGCCCCATCAGGACTGCCGGATGCGGCAGGCGAGACCAAAGCCAGCGTGGTTCACCAAAGGCGGCGTCAAGCAAAAGTGCGATGAGAAGCAAGCTGGCGTGGTTCATAATGCAGCTTCGAGTTGGCCCCACCTGTCAGCTGGGGGAAGGCCCAGACGCAGCCAGGTTTCGTCATAGGGAAAAATCCGGCTCCAGACTTTGCCATGTGCAAGCTTTTCTTGCCATTTCAGGGCATTATCCACCTTAAAAAGGCGAAACAGGGCGGTGCCTCCAATAAGCTCAGCACCTTTCATCTGCACGCTTGCATCCATCCTTGCAACATCAACGGCTAGTCTTTGGCGGGTGGAATTGGCCCATTGCATGTCTTCAAGCGCTGCCCGCCCTACGGTCAATGCGGGACCGGAAACGGGCCAGGGACCCAGCATCTCTTTCAGCGCACCGATCAGTTTGGGGTCACCAATGGCAAAGCCAAGCCGCAGCCCGGCAAGGCCCCAGAACTTGCCGAGGGATTTCAGGATCACAACACCTGGTATCGTCGACATTTCCCTTACATGCGTGTTGCCCAGAGCGATGTCACAAAAGCTTTCGTCGATGACCAAAAGCTCGCGTGCACCCGGTGCTTCATCCTGACCGCTCCACATCACACCAGTGGGATTGTTAGGGTGGACGATAACCCGCGCCTTTGCCCCGTCCGATGTCACCTGCCAGCCAGCGCCATCAAAGGCGGCTTGATGTTCGTTATAGCTGCGCCCGGCAATCTGTACGCGGCCTTTTGGCAACAGGCGCGGGATATTGGCAATCAGCGCCGAGGCGCCGGGGGCGGCAAGCAGAGCGGCCTCTTCGGGCACCATCCAAAAATCACGCGCGGCCACCTCCAGCGCGGTTACGGCGCCTTCGTCCGGCAATGCCGTCCAGACATCTTCTGCCAGTTCAGGTACCGGGTAGGGAACCGGATTAATGCCGGTTGAAAGGTCGATCCAATCCGCCCGTTTGCCGCCATAGCGGGCGATGGCCGCATCCAGCCCGCCGCCGTGATCTCGCTTAGGGGTCATTCATCATTTCCGAGCGGCGGATGACGGGTTATAAAATGGCCTTTCACGGCTTGCGGCCACTGGCGGTAGGGTACCTGCCCGCTGTCACTGTCTGCATGTGCCGAGGCATACGCAATAATACCTTCTGCCGCTTCTTTGGTGGGTTCAAAAGCACCAAGCGTATAGGCAAGTTTACCATGCGCCTGCACCGCAACATTGCAGCTGTGTTTACAGCCCATAAGGCAAGAAACCCTTCGGGTTTTTACGTCGGTTCCTTGGGCCGCTGCCTCGACAAGTTCGGCAAGTAATTCGCCGTCGGTCTTATCCATCCCGACCTCTTCCCAGCCCTCACGCTTGCAGGTGTCACAGATAGTGATCCAGGTTGTCATGTTTTTTCCTCGCGCCTGTGTATCCAAGGTGGTTGAAGCGGAAAACCGCGCAAAACGCAATTGGCAAAGGCCAATTCACACTCGTTAAGATTTCCTTTCCGAATTTTAACTATTTGTAAGGGTCTTGGTAGGAAATTCGCACGTGTTGCTTGTTTTATGCGGTGGGTTAGGAAGATGAAAATCTTGATTGCGGAAAGCAATCCGGCGCTGGGCTCGGTTTGGGCTGCGCATCTGGAGAGACAGGGGGCAGCGGTTTCACTGCTGGTTTGTGCTGATTCAGCAACTGAATCCCTGACAAGAACAAATTTCGATCTGATCATTCTGAACCTGTCCCTTGGGGAGGCTGAGGCATTGTGCGTGGCTGATTACGCAGCCTTCCGCCATCCGAAAGCCAAGGTGATTTTTGTTACCGCATCCACCTTTTTCACCGATGGGTCTATTTTTGCTCATTGCCCGAATGCCTGTGCCTGCCTTTCCGAGAACACTTCGCCAAAGGACTTGGCTGCTTTGGTCGAATACCATTTGAGCAAAGTGGCATAGTTTTATCGTGCAAAACCCAGTGGCGCGTCATAGCATGACATCAGATGGAAGCTATTGGATGCGAGATCCGGGTGAGGGCGATATGAGCATTGAGGTGATTCCCTTTGATAAGGCCGAGCCGCTGCTGGATTGGGCCGGATTGACGGATGCTTTACGGGCTGGCCATGAATTGCCGCGCGCGCAGGTTGCCGACAGTTTCCTTTACCGCGGCAATGACACGATGCTCTCGCGCTCCGCCTGGATAGACGGGCTGGGACTGGCGGTGAAGACCGCAACGATTTTTCCTGACAATCCGGCTGAAAACAAACCTAGCATCAATGGTGCTGTCAACCTGTATGGCGACAGTGACGGCGTGCTTGAGGCAATCGTTGATTTTCATCTGGTGACAAAGTGGAAAACTGCCGGAGACAGCTTGTTAGCGGCCAAGTTGCTGGCGCGGCCAGAGAGCAAGTGCATACTCATCGTTGGGGCCGGAAATGTGGCCCATGCGCTGTATGATGCTTATGCCAGCGCCTTTCCCGGTGCGCGTTTCATGGTCTGGAACCGGACGCCGGAAAAGGCCGAGGCAATGGCCGCAATGTACGATAATATGCTGGTGGCATCAGATCTGGAAACTGTGGTGCGGCTGGCTGATATTGTAACCTGTGCCACCATGAGCCTGTCCCCGGTGATCAAGGGTGAATGGCTGCAACCCGGTCAGCATATTGATCTGATAGGCGCTTATCGCCCTGATATGCGGGAAACTGATGATACGGCTTTGAGCAAGGCGCAGGTCTTTCTAGATAGCCGCGAAACGGTGCTGGAACATATTGGCGAGTTGAAAGACCCGATCGAACGTGGCGTATTCAAGCCCGAGGATGTCAGGGGCGACTTTTATGACATAGCGGCTGGCGAGTTTGCCCGCAGAAACGACGATGAGATTACCTTGTTCAAAAACGGTGGCGGGGCGCATCTTGACCTGATGACCTCCCGTTACATTCTGGATAAGTGGAACAAGCGATGATCACTGAGGCTCAGGTAGCGGCTTTTCAGCGCGACGGGGTAGTAATGATACCCGGTGCCATGACGGATTGGGTTGATGTCATGCGCGCAGGGGTGGAGCAAAATCTGGAAAACCCCGGGGAATATGCCAGCGAAAACGGGGTGACCGAGGGGCGATTTTTTGACGACTACGTCAATTGGCAACGCATCCCGGAATTTGAACAAATTGTCAGATCAAGCCCCGCCGCTGAGATTGCGGCAAAGTTAATGCGTTCAAAGACTGCGCAATTTTTTCATGATCACGTGCTGGTCAAGGACCCAGGCACCCCTACGCTGACACCCTGGCATCAGGATGGCCCGTACTATTTTGTTGAAGGGGAACAGACGGTCAGTTTCTGGATGCCGCTGGACCCGGTCGAAGATGCCAGCCTGCGTTTTATTGCCGGTTCGCACCTTTGGAAACACCCGGTGCGACCAGTCAGTTGGGCTGACAACAGCGATTTCTATGATGCAAAACAAAAATGGACCGAAGTGCCCGACCCGGATGCCGATCCGGGCGACATGGAGGTTCTTGAATGGCCAATGCAGCCCGGAGATGTGGTCCTTTTTGATTTTCGCTCTGTGCACGGTGCACGCGGCAACCTTGGTAAAACCCGCCGCCGTGCCCTTTCACTGAGGTGGGTTGGCGATGATGCGCGCTATGTCGAGCGTCCCGGCAGAACGTCGCCACCCTTTCCCGGTCACGGCATGCAGCCGGGTGCAAAGCTCCGCGATGACTGGTTTCCGGTGATCTGGAGTGAACCTACGTGAGCTGGCTTCTTGCCCTGTTGGGTCTAGGCGTTCTGATTTCTCTGCCATATCTTCTAGAAGCAACGCGAAAACCCGTTGACCCCACCGGGGACGGCGAGGGCAACAGTGAATTTGCCGAACTGCATGAAGGTACCACGCATTTCCAGTGGCACGGAAACAAGGGAGGGCGTGTTCTGGTCATGGTGCATGGCCTGTCTACCCCGTCCTGGGTGTTCTCCGGCTTAATACCTGCCTTTAACATGATGGGGTATTCAGTTCTGACATATGACCTGTACGGGCGGGGCTTGTCCGCACGTCCTGATGGGTCACAGGACAAGGATTTTTTCGTCGATCAGTTGCATGATTTGTTGGAGGATCAGGCTCTTGAACGGGACATTACGCTGTTTGGCTATTCGATGGGGGGTGCGATCGCGACTGCTTTCGCTGCCGGGGAACCGGAGCGCGTTGAGCGGCTGATCCTGCTGGCCCCTGCCGGAATAGATTATACGCCCGCCCCTCTATTGGCGATGGCGGCCGAGTGGGGCCGACCGGGTGAGTGGCTTTGGGGGCTTTTGGGCGCATGGCATTTGCGCAGAGGTGCTGCGGCCGACGCACGCCGACCCACAATTTTGCCGGACCTGATATCCCGCATGCGCAAGGAAACTTCCAGAAAAGGCTACCTGCCTGCCGTATTGTCGTCTGAACGCAACATGCTAAGCGAAGTGCTGGGGGATGAGCACCGGGCGCTGGCCCAAAGTAATGTGGCCGTTGTGGCGATCTGGGGTGAACATGATGATGTGATACCGATCAGCTCAGTCGGAAAACTGACAGAGTGGAACCGGGAGGCCTATCAATATGTGATTCCAGGTGCGGTACATTCTCTGGGCTACACCAACCCCAAAGAAGTCGTGGCCGCCGTCCATGAGCATTTGCGCGAAGTGTGAAACTGCCTGCCGGAAGAAGCGCAAGCCTTTTTGAGCCTCCTCAAATAAAACAAACCCCCGCGGCAGGGCCACGGGGGTTCATATTCTTCACATCGCTCGGATGATTTACATCATTCCTTCGCGTTGCGCTTTTTTCCGAGCCAGTTTGCGTGCACGGCGAATTGCTTCAGCCTTTTGGCGCGCTTTTTTCTCGGAGGGTTTCTCGAAATGTTGCCGAAGCTTCATTTCGCGGAAAACGCCCTCACGCTGCAGTTTCTTTTTCAGGGCACGAAGCGCCTGATCGACATTGTTGTCGCGAACACTGACCTGCATGTGGTGTCACCACCTTTCTAGGTTTGAGTTTGCAAAATTGCACGAGGGGGCCGTATAGCAGTGGTACGGGCTGGTGTCTAGCTTCCCTGCGGACACAGTTCGCAGGGGGGACACATGGTCGCAAAACTCATGATTTACGGGGCCTATGGCTATACTGGCCGGTTGATTGCCGCACAGGCAATCGCGCAGGGGCATGAGGTGATTCTGTCCGGGCGTGACCCGGAAAAACTGGGTAAAGTGGCGAAAGACCTGTCAGCGCCACAGGTTGCTTTTGAGCTTACTGACGGCCCCGCTATGCGCGCGGCGCTTGGTGCCGTGGGCATTGTCATAAACGCTGCCGGTCCCTTCACGCACACTTCCAAGCCAATGCTGGATGCCTGTCTGGATACCGGCACGCATTATCTTGATATTACCGGTGAAGTTGGTGTTCTGGCGGCCTGCGCTGCGCGCAGTGACGAGGCAAAAGCTGCCGGGATCACGGTGATGCCCGGTTGTGGTTTTGATGTGGTGCCGACCGATTGTATGGCCGCCATGCTGGCCAAACAGATGCCGGATGCAACGCGGCTGAGGCTTGGTTTTTCGGGTCTGGTACAGGCTTCGCGTGGCACCATGCGCACCGCGGCAATGTTCGTGGCTGATCCGGTTCTTGAGCGCCGGAATGGCAGGATTGTCCCGCGTGAAGGTCCGCTTGATGCCATGGTGGATTTCGGAAAAGAGCCCGAACGGGTTTACGCCCTGTCCTGGGGGGATATCGAAACGGCGGCCCATACAACTGGCATTGGAAATATCGAGGTGTTTTCCGTCCCCCCGAACGGCGCTGAAATTCTTTACCGGATACCGGGCTTTTTTCGCTCTTTCCTTGGCACAAGGCTGGGCAACAAACTGATGCTGGCTTTAGTCGCGCGCGCGCCGGAAGGGCCGGATCAGGCACAGCGGCAACAAGGATATGGCATTGTGGTCGGTACGGTGTGGAACGATGCGGGTGAAAGTCTGACGCTTCGGTTGCGCACTGCGGATGGCTACCACCTGACTGCGCTGACCTCAGTTGAAATAGCCCGGCGGGTCATGTCGGGCCATGTGGCTACAGGGTTTCAGACCCCGGCAGGCGCATTTGGCAGTGATTTCATCCTTACCTTTGAAGGATCCGGGATGATTGATTGAAGCCTGCGCTTCTGTCGCCTAAAACTGTCCGGGATACCCCGCAAAAGGGAAACGAAAGTGTCGGATGATACCCAAAAAGATATTCTGCTGGATGCAGCCCTTGCCCATGTTCCGTTTGACGGCTGGTCACAGGCCAGTTTCGATGCGGCAATTGCAGATGCAGGGATCGACAGGGCTGAGGCACAGGCGCTGTTCCCCCGTGGGCCGGTAGACATGGCTTTGGCCTATCACCAGCGGGGTGACGCCGAAATGGTCCTGCGCATGCAAGGGGCCGATTTTGACGCGCTCAAATATAGCCAAAAGATTGCAGCCGCCTTGCGGTTCCGGCTGGAGGTGGCTGATCGTGAATTAGTACGCAAGGGTATGGCGCTGTTTGCATTGCCGCAACATGCGGGGATCGGGGCAAGTGCCGTCTGGCAGACATGCGGTCTGATTTGGGAAACACTGGGGGACACGTCGCGGGACGTGAACTGGTACACAAAACGCGCGACATTATCGGGTGTTTATAGCTCGACCGTGTTGTTCTGGCTGGGCGATGACAGCGATGGCAACAAGGACACATGGGATTTCATTGATCGCCGCATCGGTGATGTTATGCGTTTCGAAGCCTTCAAGGGCAAGGCGCGTGAAACAGGATTGTTCAAGGCCTTCATGCGCGGCCCGGGGCAAATTCTGGATCAGATTAAAGCGCCGGGTGGAGACGGAAAATGACCACGAGTGACACGATGCGTGCGATTGAAATTACGGCACCCGGCGGACCGGAAATGCTGCAGCTTTGCGAACGACCGGTTCCGGCGCCCGGATATGGCGAGATCCTGATCCGTGTGGCCTATGCCGGAATAAACCGCCCCGATGCGTTGCAGCGTGCCGGTGCCTATGCGCCGCCGAAAGGGGCCAGCGACCTGCCGGGGCTTGAGGCGTCTGGTGAGATTGTGGCTATGGGCGAGGGCGTCACCCAATGGGCCGTTGGGGACAAGGTTTGTGCCCTGCTTCCCGGCGGTGGTTATGCCGAATTCGTTACCTGCCCGGCGGCGCATGCTCTGCCTGTGCCTGAAAATATGGACATGAAATCAGCCGCTTGCCTGCCTGAAACCTACTACACCGTTTTTTCCAACGTGTTCATGCGCGGTGGTCTGAAAGCTGGCGAGCGGTTTTTGGTACATGGCGGTTCCAGCGGCATCGGCACCACGGCGATCCAGCTCGCGGGCGTCTTTGGCGCGCGCGTATTCACCACGGCAGGATCGGACGAAAAATGTCAGATCTGTGCAGATTTGGGTGCTGAAAGGGTGATCAATTATCGTGAAGAGGATTTTGTTGAGGTGCTGAAGGCTGAGGGCGGTGCCAACCTGATCCTCGACATGGTTGGGGGCGATTACATCCCGCGCAATATCCGGGCGCTGGCCGATGAGGGACGCATGGTGCACATCGCTTTCCTGACCGGGCCTAAAGTAGAGCTGAACTTCGCCCAGATCATGGCGCGGCGGCTGCACGTCACCGGTTCTACCCTGCGCCCGCAAAGTGACCTAGCCAAAGCACGGATTGCGAAAAACCTGCATACCCATGTCTGGCCATTGCTGGACAGCGGCCGGGTGGCCCCGGTGATGGATCAGGAATTCGCACTCGAAAAAGCCGCAGATGCGCATGCCCGCATGGAAGCAGGTGACCATATCGGGAAAATCGTGCTGAAGGTTGGCTGACTACAAGCTGGATTCGGAATTTTCACCTGAGGTTGGCCGAGTGCCAGCCAGGCATAACTTAACACCTTTGTGAATTGGCACTGGTCCGATTTGGTGTTGGAGTGCCAAGCGAACATTCTCGAAGGAGATCAGGCCGTGACTTTCTGGATTCTCGCCGTTTTGGCGCTTTTCTTTTTGCAGAGCATAGCCGGACCCTGCGTGCGTTACCTGCAAAGCGGGCTGAAACATCTGGGCACCGCAATGGGTCCGCGTGACAATCCACCCGAAATGCCCGTAATTGGTGCCCGGCTGGACCGGGCTTTCAAGAACCTGGTCGAGGCATTGCTGGTGTTCCTGCCGGTGTCGCTTTTGCTGGAAATGAAAGACCTGGGGGTGGGCACGGCACTAACCGGGGCGATGGTTTTCTTCTGGGCGCGCGTGGCTTATGTGCCAGCTTACATCACCGGCGTACCGGGGGTCAGGTCTGCGGTATGGACCATTGGGCATGCAGGGATCGTGACGATGGTAGTGGCGCTGGTAAAGGGTGTTACGGCCGCAGGGTAAAACGCGATAATCGCTTGAAAACCCCCCAAAAGACCCCACCTATATAACAGGATCGTGATAATGGAGCCGGAAGTAGGAGGGTATTATGGCTGTTGTAAAAGCGGATTGCAGCGGATCGCTGGGAATGGCGTGGTTTGCTGGTTGGTTATTCGCCCTTGGGTATCTTGATCTGGGGTTCTGGCAAGGGGTTTTGGGCCTGCTGTTATGGCCTTATTACATTGGCGTGGCACTGGCTGGAGCGGGGTAAAACACTTTCAGCCTATCGCACCGGATCAAACAAAGCCCGCTCGGCTTGACAATCACGCACCACATCCGCGCTGCAAATCCGTGGCTGTAAATCGCGTGTGAGGCACAGGCGCGCTTCTTGGATGCGGTTTTGTTTGCAGGTGATTGTAACCATGTCTCCTTGCCAGTTTTCGTTACTGGCAAGAAATGCGTCTTCGATGACCGAGGCGGGCAGGCGTACCGGATTCTCAAGTTTACGAAACACCGGGGGCCGCGTGACGCCCTCATATGCCAGACGCGCGAGGCGGTAGTAGTCTTGCGGATTTAGACCCGAACAGGTTCCGTGTTTCTTCCATTGATACCAGGCAGAGCCACCCGAGCCCATGATATCCGCCATAGCAGCTGTGTCAGCCCGGGAAGGCGCGCGAAAACCTGACCGGCAATAGCTGGGCCAGCCTTGTTCAAATTGCGGCCAAAGCCCGTGCAGGACCCAGCCAAAATCCTTGTCATCCTCGCATTGCTGGGCATTACGGGCGTCGCCCTCAAGCGCGCACCAAGTTGGGGACCAGGACAGGGACAGAACGTAATAGTCGAATTCGCCTGCAGGCTTACCCTCAGCATGGGCTATGTTGGTCGCAAAGATAAGGGCGAGCAGCCAGCGCATTTTCTCTTTCCTCTTTTCGTTCGGCGCAGTATATACCCGATAAGTTCCCCGACAACGGAAACCCGCCTGAACGAGGGCAGCCCCAGCAAGGGCATGGGTAAGACGTGGCAAAGTTATATGCAAAGGAGTGCACATATGGGCAAACCGATTATGGCCAAGGCCACCGCCGTCTGGCTGGTGGATAACACAACGATCAGCTTCAAGCAGATCGCAGATTTTTGCGGCCTGCATGAACTTGAGGTGCAGGGCATCGCTGATGGCGATGTTGCAACCGGCGTGAAAGGCTTTGACCCGATCGCGAATAATCAGTTGGTTCAGGAAGAAATTGACGCGGCTGAAAAAGATCCGCTGCACAAGCTGAAGCTGAAGTTTTATGCTGCTGCATTGGGCGAAGAAAAACGCCGTGGCCCGCGCTATACGCCATTGTCCAAACGGCAGGACCGCCCCGCGTCAATCCTGTGGCTGGTCAAATTCCACCCCGAGCTTTTAGACGGCCAGATCTCGAAGTTGGTTGGCACCACCAAGCCCACCATTCAGGCCATCCGTGAGCGCACCCACTGGAACATCAATAATATCGAGCCGATTGACCCGGTAGCGCTGGGCCTTTGCAAACAATCCGAGCTGGACGCGGCCGTGCAAAAGGCAAATGCCCGCATCGCCAAAGAAGGTGGCGGTATGTCGGATGATGAGCGGCGCAAGCTGGTCTCGACCGAGCAAAGCCTGGGTATGGAGGCTGAACCTAAGATACCCACGGCCATTGAAGGGCTTGAGACCTTTACCCTGTCAGAAACCGACGAGAAGGAAGAGGAAGAAGAGAAGGTCGATGCCGACAGCTTCTTCAACCTCCCGGATGATGACAGTAACGGTGACGAAGACTGAAACAAAAAACCCCGGCCCAGCGCCGGGGTTTTTCGTCGCCGGGAATGTTGGTCCGCTTTGAGCCCAATTTACCGGAATGCTGCTTTGCGGTGAACGGCAGTAAATGCGCTGCTTTGTTGTATATTACAGAAGTGTTGTTATGGCTGTTCACCATGGAACACGAAGATGTAAAACTGGAAATCCTTCCTCAGTACTTTGGAATGCAGAGAGGGGAAGGATGGGGCCAATTAAAAAAACCGGTTTTGGTGCTCGATGGTAAAAGTCACGCTTGGAAGCCTGACGTTGCATACAAAGCGGATAAAGCCCTCATTGTCGGCACAAATGACAAGAATTTTAGGAGTGTTTGCCAGTCGCTGACTGTAAAAACAGTTTACTTCTACGAAATGCGAGTGACGGATGTCTCAGCCTTAAAGGAAATATCCGAAGTCCGAAAAATAGCGATTGACTGGAACACCACGCTGTCTGATTTGAGGCCATTCAGCAGCCTGCCCAACCTTGTGGCCCTCGCCCTTGTGAACACGCCAAAAGCTAATGATTTGAGCTTTGTCGCCGCACTCAAAAATCTTCGTGCTTTTGAATTTTCCGGCTCTCGCACTTTATCAAGCAAGAACAAAGCCATCACTCTGGAACCGATTGGAGCACTAACGCAACTTGAGGAACTGCGGTTGCAGGGACTTGACGTGCAGAGCGGTGGTTTGCGGCCATTGGCCAAATGTCCACAGTTAAAGCGCCTCGTGGTTTCAAATACATTTGCAACAGAAGATTTCGCCTACCTTGCTGCTATGCTTCCAAACACGGAGTGCCGCTACTTTCGTGCTACAGTTCCGGTTGATGGTGGTGCGATAGGCGACGGAATTGACACGATGGTTGTTGGTAAACGGAAGCCGTTCCTTAACTCAAAAACTGACTCACAACGATTGAGACAATATCATGACAAGTTTGCCGAGCTAGTGGCCAGATTTTCCTAAAGCTGACCTTGATTGCGAACTGTCGAACGGCGCTTTCGTCCCGCATAGCGGACCGTTGGAATGGATTCAGGCTTTCCCCTCACCCCACCCGGTGCGCGACTACGAAATGGGCCGCCCGGTCCTTCCCGAAATACCCTGTCTCAACGATCTCGAAACCGGCTTTGCCAATGGCGGCCTCAAGTTCTGCTGATTTGAAGCGCAGCACGTTTGGCGCCTTGCCGAACGCCTGCATCAGCGGGATCAACAGTTTCACGAAAAAACTCATTTCACCGATACATGGCGTCTTGCTTATTAACACGCCACCGGGCTTTAGCTGCGCGTGAAGCTGGCGCAACGTTGTGCCTAGGTCCGGCACCAGATGCAGGATGCTGGAGGCAAAGACTGCATCAAATGGAGCACCGGGGATCTCAGTTTCGCTATCGCAGCACAGAAACTCAACATTTTCCGGCGCGCCCGGCCCCAGTTTTCCCAGCGCGATCGCGATCATTTCCCGGGAAATATCGGTGGCTGTGTAGTGGGATACTGACGGGGCCAGTTTGAGGGCGGAGCCACCTGTGCCACAGCCAATTTCCAGCATCTTGTCGCTATCTTTAAGATAGGAGCGTACGCGGGTCAGCGTTTCTTCATAGGCTGCCGGATCGGCGATGGGCTGAGCCGCATATTTGGGGGCCAATTTGTTCCAGAAAGCAGCGTCGCTCATATTCAGGTCCTTTTTCAGGCAGGATAGCCATGCGCATATAGAATAGAAATTGCCTATTTTCGGGTATCTACTATACACAAACAGGTGAACTGGCAGACGATCTCTTTCGATTGGAATCAAGTGCGGGCGTTTCTGGCTGCAGCCGAGGAAGGATCGCTTAGTGCCGCGGCACGTGCATTGAAAACGACTCAACCAACTCTTAGCCGTCAGGTATCAGCACTGGAGGATGCTTTGGGGGTGACGCTATTTGAACGTGGTACGCGCGGGCTGGTCCTGACCGAAGCCGGAGGCGAATTGCAGGGCCACGTACGGGCGATGGGTGACGCTGCCAGTCGTATATCCCTGACCGCGTCACGCCAATCGCAGGAAATTGCCGGTGAAGTTTCGGTAACCGCAAGCGATCTTCTGTCAGCGAAAGTATTGCCTGAGATTGTCAGAGAGCTGCATGTGGCCGCGCCAGGTCTGCAAATACGAATTGTGGCCGCTAACGATATTCGTGACCTGACCCAACGCGAGGCTGATATTGCGATCCGTCATATACGGCCAGAGCAACATGATTTGATAGCACAGCATATTGGGGATTTCCGAGCCAGTCTCTACGCAGCGACAGAGTATCTGGAAGCCAAAGGGCGTCCAACTCACCCAAGGGATTTGCAGGATCATGCCTTTATCGGCGTGGCCGATACTGACAGGTTGATCGACATATTTGGGGAACGAGGCATTCAACTAGCGCAACAAAATTTCATTGCAGCCAGCAATTCCGGAGTTGTGGCTTGGGAATTGCTGCAGACTGGAGTGGGGATGTCCATAATCCCTGAGCTCCTTGGTGAGCCTGTAGAGGGAATAGAAAAGGTTCTGCCATCGTTTAAACCAATTGAATTCCCAATTTGGATAGCAACACACAGAGAGTTGCATACAAGCCGGCGTATTCGGGTTGTTTTTGACACTTTGGTGCGCAGGTTTCGCGAATACGGATCCGTCTGAAAATTGTTCATCACGATAATGGTAGACAGGATGTCCCGGTCACAAATGAAGGGATATGTGGTATATGCAGGGTGAAAAAGGAGGTTGCCATGTTTCGATTTTTAGCCGCCATCTTAATTGGTGCGACATCCTCAACCGGAGTTGCAGCGCAAAGCTGGGATTACTGTCAGGATCTTTGGTTTACCCGAAACCAGCTGTTTGACCGTACCGGGTATTGTTTCAAGTCGCCTCTTGGTCAGGCCATTTTCGACAATTCCGATTGTGTGGCAAATCCCGCAGCGCTAACCCAGCTTGCTGCCCAAAAAGTGGAAATGATCCGGCAAATGGAAAAAGAGCTTTCCTGTCAGATTAACACCGCACAAACCCAACTGACCATTCCGCTGATGGATTACCGGATGGCGCTTGAAAATATCCCGGTGATCTCGGAATATGCCAGTGGATGTATGGGCTGGATGGGTCCGCCATTGACGCTTCAGTCAGGGCATCGTGCTGATGCGCCGGTTATTGGTATCGTTTACCCCAGTGATGATATTGTTTGGGAATACAGCATTGAGGGTGCGCCGGATGGGTGGGAGTTCATCACGGTTTACCGCAATAGTGAACAAGTGGCGCTGGGCTGGAGCGGAACGCCGGTGAACTATGACCTGTGTACCGGACTGGCCGGGTAGGCGCCGATTGCGCCGAGGGATTAACGGTTATTGCAGGCTGATCTGCGCCCGGGCCGAGCGCCCTTCGGCGTCAATGACACTAAGGGTGATGAAACCCGGGCCTGTCAGGGGCAGTTCTGTTTGCCGCGAAGAAACTCCGACAAGCAATGGTGCGCCATTGGCCAGCCAGGTAAAAGGTGCGGCCCCTTTTTCGACCTTTGCGACTAGTGGTGCACCTTCGGTATCAATCACGGCGCCATCGGGGGGGAAGGCCAGAACCGGGGCATCTGCTTCGGCGGTAAACAATGCGTCCCGCGGATGAAATTCCCTGAGCGGTAGGGGCAGGGCTGCGTGGGACAGAAGCAGGGTGTCGGGTGGCGGCGTGCCAAGCGGGGTCAGTTCCGGCTTGAGGCGGGCAAAAGCCTCAAACAGGATCGGGGCGGCAAGATCTGCACCGAAAGCGCCGGGTACCGGTGTTCCATCAGCGCGCCCCATCCAGACACCGACTGCATGCGCACCGTCAAAGCCAATGGCCCAGGTATCACGGTGCCCGTAGGAGGTGCCGGTTTTAAACGACAGCCGGGTGCGCGGCGCGTTTGGCGGGGCTGGCATGTTGGCAAGGATATTTCCGATTTGCCAGGCTGCCTCAGGCGACAGTACCATAGCCGGGGTGGTGCCCCCGTCCGTTGGCAGAAAACGAGGTGCGACCGCCACCCCACCATTGCCAAAACTGGCATAGAGCGCCACCAGATCCTCAAGCGATGTCCCAACGCCGCCCAGCGCGACAGCCAACCCGGCCGGGGCATCACCTGGCAATTTTGCTTCAACACCGGCGCGATTAAGGGCGGCCATAAGGCGCGCCGGGCCAAGGGCTTCGGTCAGGCTGACCACCGGTATATTCAGGCTGAGGATCAGGGCATCGCGCACCTTGAGCGCTCCACGGAAAGCCCCGTCAAAATTTTCTGGTGCATAGGTGCCAAAACGCACTGGCCGGTCATCGATCAGAGTTTCCGGGTGCGCCAGCCCTTCGTCGAATGCCAGACCATAGACAAGGGGTTTCAGGGTTGATCCGGGTGAGCGATAAGCGCGGGTCATATCGACAAAGCCCAACCGGGTGCCACCCTCGTACCCCGCCGAACCGACCGAGGCGAGGATATTGCCATTGCTGTGATCCAGCACGAAAATGGCCACGGAAAGTCTTGCGCCGTAATCAGCTGCAGCGCGGGCAGCCAGAGCCTCGAGCTGTGTTTGTAGCGCGCCGTCAAGGGTCAGGCTGTGTCGGTTTGAGGGGCCGGTTGCGGTGTTCAGGGCGCGGTCAGACAGGTGCGGGGCGAGGGCTGGCAAAGCCGTGCGGCTGGCGGGCAACGGGTCACGCAATGCGGCTTGGGTAGTGGAATGGTCAATGATTTCGGCAGCCTCGGCCCGGTTCAGGACTGCGGCGCGCGCGATCCGGGCGCGCTCGGGCGCGCGGTCCGGGCGGCGGCTGGTGGGTGATTGCGGCAGAGCAACCAGAAGTGCGCTTTCAGCGGGGGTCAGTCGGCGGGGCTCTTTACCGAAATACGCACGGGTGGCGGCGCGGATGCCCTCAAGGTTGCCGCCATATGGTGCGCGGTTGAGATAGAGGGTCAGAATTTCGGCCTTGCTAAGCTGCCTTTCTAACGCCAGCGCTACACGAATTTGCCTAAGCTTGCCCTGCCAGCGCCCGGTTGTGCCGTCCTCAAGAAGGCGCGCCACCTGCATGGTCAGGGTTGATCCACCCGAAACTACACGCCCATTCCAAAGCGCCTGTTTCGCCGCCCGCAGAAATGCCAGCAGGTCGACGCCGTTGTGACGGTAGAAACGTTTGTCTTCATAGGCGACAAGCATGCGGATAAAAGCCGGGTCGACCTGATCCACATTACTTGCCAGCCGCCAGCGCCCGTCATCAACCGTATAGGCACGCAGCAGGGCGCCATTGCGGTCGAGTATTTCAGCCGAGGTCTGAACGGTGAGCGGGGGAAGGTCTGTGGCTGCGATCCAGTCATCAAGCCGGTCGCGGCCAAAGGCAGCGAGAAACATCAGCAAAGTCACTGCGAATAGGATTTTGCCAGTAATCTTCATTTGACGACTCTTTCACCCCCACGCGAAGCACCAGCAATTTCCCGCAGGAAAATCGCCACCGCCCCGCTGGTGAAAATTTTCACAAAAATTTTGCTGACGGGAGGCTCGCTTCGCCCGCTATTTCCCATCTCACTCGGTTATCCGTACCCGCCCCGTTTCGCCATGTGCCCGGAAAGTTGGCCGGTACATGTCTTCTACCGATGCGGCCGGGTGAGCAAAGTCACCCGGGGTAATGGCACGGACAATATAAGCCAGCCGGAAGGGCTTTTCCGAGAGCCAGTCAACCGCTGCCAGGAACCGTTCCTGTCGGAACTCGGTATTCTCCGGGTTCGTATTCAGTTGCAGCCAGTCGAGCGCTTTCACATCCCCAGCCCGCAACAGATTCGGGTTGTCGATCTCAAAGCCTGCCGGAAGTGGATCATTGACCATCAGGCGGCCTTCCGAGGAGCCAAAGGGCTTGACCGTCAGTAACGTAACCAGCCGCGTGCCTTGTGCCACCCGGGCAATTTCGACCGGTTCACCCTCCATGGTGAAATAGCGCCTTTCGATGGCATAGCCCTGCCCACCGGCAGGTTCCGGCACCAATGGGACGCCGTAGGTTGTAAGCGTCATTTCGGTGCTGCTATCGCCGCCGTTATGGACATCGGTCGACCCGCCCCGTGTCTGGCTGTCCAGCACTTCCACAAAGGGGCCGGAATGGGCAACACCGTTTACCATCAGCCCGCTATCCACGCCTGCGTTGACCAGCGCATTCGTGGCCATCAGTGACCACATGGCTTCCTGCGTTGACAGGTATTTGTCACTGCGCGCGACACGGGCTGTCAGAATTTCGCGGTCAATCACATTACTGCCAGCCTCGACTGCAAGCGTAAGAACCGCCGCGGCATCGCGCAGGTTGGTGCCGTAATCATCACGCCAGACCTGCCCGGCCGGTGCCTTGATCCGTGCCAATTTCCGCGCTGCGCGCAGGAACATGGCGTCGGCACGCCCCGGGTCGCCGTAAGAGGCAAGGGCTGCCCCTAATTGCGCTGCTGCAAGGGCGGATGAGAACGCATCGCCCTTTTCGTCAACGTAGTAGCGCAGATCGCCCATCGAGGCCGCACCTTCGCGTGCCAGAACATAGAGCGCATAGGCAATGGCCTGACCGCCGCTGTCAAAGTCAGGGGCATAGTTCACCCGGTTGCGAAGGTTATCCATAGCGGCGCGGAAGGCTGTATCCGGCACCTGATAGCCCAATGCGCGGGCGCGTGACAGGAAGTCTGAGACATAAGCATCAAGCCAGAGGTCGCCCGAGCTTGGGCGCCACAGGCCGAAACTGCCAGCCGCACTTTGGTTCGACAAAACCTTGTCGATAGCGGTGGTTATCCGTGATGGGATGTTTTCACGATCCGTCAACCCCATCGCCTCGGCCACATTGCCGAAATAAAGCAAAGGCATGGCGCGCGAGGTCAGCTGCTCGGTACAGCCGTATGGGTACCTGTCCAGTCGGTCCAGAAGTGCCGGGGCATTGATCTGCGCCAGCGCACCGGCGGCAAGCGTGGCGCGGCCAGTGCCGGGCACAAGATCGGCGAAAACGTTGGCGTCGAGTGTGAAGCTGTCACCAGCGGCAAGGTCGAAACGCGAAACGCGGGTAACCTCTGGATCATTTGCCTGCACCGGCAGCATCAGCACCTTGGTCAAACGTTGGCCTGTCGGCGTCGTTAGCGCCAGTTCAATCCTGTGAATGCCGGGTTGTAAGGCCGTGACCGGCACTGAAAGGCGCGCTGTGCCCTGATTTGCCAGTGTCAGACGCTCTGGCGCGGCGGAGGTATCCACGCTCACGCCCTGACCATTTATGGAAAGCTGCATTTCCCCGGCAGGACCGGTGGCATGCACAAGCTCAAGCAGCAGACGGGCGGAATCGCCCGGCGCCATGAAGCGCGGCAGGCTGGCGGTCATCACAACCGGGTCACGTACCAGCACGTCTTCTTCGGCTTGTCCTACGCCAGTTGAAGACCAGACCACGGCCATCAGCCGGACGGTGCCGTTAAACTCCGGCATATCAAAGCTGGCACGGGCAACCCCATCAGGTCCGAGCGTCAACAGGCCGGAAAACTGCGCCACAAGCTCTTCGGTCGGGGGCGGGGCCTGCATACGCTCTTGCGCAAAGGCATCCCCACCAGAGCGGATAGCACCCAGCGCGCCGTTCGTGCCATCAATGAGGCGTCCGTAGATATCGCGTAGGCCCATGCCTAGACGGCGCTGGCCAAAGTAATGCGTGCTTGGGTCAGGGCTGGCAAAGGATGTCAGGTTCAATATGCCCACATCCACCGCAGCAATGGTGGCATAAACCTGTTCACCGGGCACACCACCTTCAACATGCAGGGCAACGTCCAGCGGCCCGCGCGGTTTGACCTCGGACGCAACCTCAAGCATCGCGTTCAGTTGATGCGCACCGGGGTCGACACTTGCATGGGTCAGACCAAGGGCGCGGGTCGGGTTGTGGCCGCCCGCGTCATCCATGGGCTGGATCAGGGTGGCGGTGACATAGGCGCCGGCCCCCCAATCGTCTGTGACCGGCAAGGTGACGGTATTTTCACCGGCCATAACGTCAACCGGCTGCATATGGATCAGGCGGTTGGACATGACTGCAACCAGCACCTTGCCCGACACACGCGGCACCATACGCAAAGTTGCCGTGTCACCAGGCCGGTAGCTATCGCTGTCCAGCGATAATTCCAGCATGTCCGGCGTTGTCGAGGCATCGGCGGCGCCATACCAGCCAGCATAGAAATTTGTCGCTGATGTCAGGGGGATTTCGACACCGATGGCTTCTACCACAACCTCAAACTGCCCCCAGGTTACTGGCGCGGTGATTTCTACCGGAGCGTTGCCCAAAGTAGCCTGGCCTGACGCGATCTGAGTGCGGGTGGTGACAGGGTCCCAGTTCCAGGACCCATGCAGGGAATACCATTGGTAACGGGTGTTCACGCGATTGATGCGCCAGGTGACCTGCATAGGTGTTGGCGACAGATCAGCGCCGAGTGCGATCAGGCTAAAGCGCGCTTCGCTGCCTTCGGGCAGGTCATCGTCAAAAGCTGGTTTGATACCAATCAATGCGCTGTCCGGGGTCAGCATTTTGGTCAGGCTACGTTCAACCGGGCGGCCCGAGGCTTCGGATACGCGCAAGGTGGCGGTTGCCTCCAGCGGCACGCCGGGCGCGTTGATCTCGGGGAAGGTCACCGGCAAAACGGCGTTCCCGGCTGCATTGGTACGCATGTCACCGGGCAGAGTGCCCCATTCGGTGTCTATGTAGCGATCATAGTGACCAAAGACATATCCCGGCCAGCCTTCGACAGAATCTGCAGGGCGCAGCACGACATCGCCTTCAATTGGCAGATCAGCGCCCGGCGCGCCAAAAAGGTAGCGGGCGGAAACCGACAGGCTTGGCGTGTCGGACACGCGCAAAGGCCCATCGGGTAGGGCAAGGTCAAAGTCGATGCGTTCTGGCAGGAAATCTTCGACCAGCAAAGTACGGCTGATCAAAGCAGGCGCATCCGGATCGGCGTGGAAATCCAGCCGCCATGTGCCTCGCGGCACGGACCCACCAAGCTGCATGTCAAAGATATGACCTCCGGCACCTGAACCGGTAGACAAATGGCGCGCATATTCAACGCCGTCTGGGCGGGTCAGGATAGCGGTGACAGGCAAGGCGGCGATGCCCTCAGCCGTTCCGTCACGGGCCAGTGCAGTTGCGTGGATCACCTCGCCCGCGCGATAGGCGCCACGGTCTGTGGTTGCAAAAAGATCAATGGGTGGGGAAGGCGGACGGCCCTCGACGCCGCGATCAGACAGGTCAAATTCCGGTTCGGTCAGGGACAGGAAGGCCATGTCGTCGCTAGTGCCTCTGACTACGACCAAAGCGGGGGAGGAGCTGTCCAGCCCGGCTGTCAGACCCGCCGGGAAATTCACATAGCCATTGGCATCGGACGTGGCAGTGCCAAGCACGGCATTGGCGCGCGAAATCAGCTCGACCTCAGCGCCTGCCATGGGCTCCGCAGAGGCGAGGGAACGGGTGAAGACGTGCAGACCGTCACTTCCCAGCATGGTGGCAAGGCCAATATCCGAGATGACAAACCATTGTGAGGCGGCCGGGTTGTCGTAAGGATCAGTTCCGGGCACCGAAGCCTGCAGCATGTAAATGCCGGGGGGCTGGTCGACAATAGCCTGCCCGATGGGCAGACGGGTCGTGACATTCTGGTTCAGCTCGCTTTCAACCTGACCGGTGCCGCTCCAGACCTCTTGTGCCATGGCATCGGAAAACCGTTCCTCTTCCCATGGGCCTAACGAACGACCGAAATAATTTTCCTGAAAGGCGCGCACCATGTTGCGGTCGCTGATCCGGCGCAACACGAGGTCAATCTCGGATACATTCACGGCGACAACCGGCAGGCCCGCATCGGGCGAGTTTGGCAATACGTAAGCGCGGCCCGGAAAATGCACCGAGGGGTCACGGTCACGTACATACATGTTCAGCGTTGCTGGCCGCACCAGAACTTCGCCCGACGCAGCCGGAAGCCCGGCGCGAAGGGTAACGCGGTAGCGCGTGCCATGCGTGACGCCGGTAAGGCAAATCTCGCGCCCCGTAGCTTCGACCGCGAGGCCAGTTACGTCGGTTTGAACGAATGGGGTATAATCGACGCCAACAGCCACAAGGCTTTCGTTGAACTCAGCACAGATCCGGGGATTAGCCGAATTTGCATCGACCCGGTGATCGGCGACGCGGAAGCCGAATTTGGCGATAGCGTCATTAAGAGCGACCTCGGTATCGTTGCGCGGGGAAAGCTCCTGCGCCAGACGAAGGGTTGGAATAGTGTCGCGACCACGGTTAAGCGCCAGCAGGCCATCTGACAATAGGATCAGGGCATTTGCACGCTGCGCCTGGCTTTGACCGCGCAAAAAGCCGTTGATTGCCGCCGACACGCCCTGCACCCGGTATGAGCGCTGATCCCCGTTGTTTGAGGTGCGCAGGGCTAAAGACAGGCGGGCAAATTCCAGCCAGTCAGCAGCAGAATCCGTCTGCACGACCACCCCGCCTGCAAATTTCATGGCTGAAACCAGATTGCCTTCGTTTTCGCCATTGCGGGTGCCATTCCTAAGGGATTCAAGCGACCAGCCACCGACGACAAAGTCATGCGGCAGATCAATCGCCTGTTCGCGCGCATTTGTCAGGTCTTGCTGACGTAAGAAGGACAATTCGGCCTCTCGGGCCGAGGCATTCGCAAGGATTTGAGCGTTGGTCGGCACAATCTCGGCCGAAAAGGCGCCGGCAAATTCCGAACTTTCCGAAGCGGCACCTTTGAGGAAACAGGCATTTTTGTTGGTGTTGAACGTATAGGCATGGCACGCTGTATTCGCCAGACAGGCATTTTCACAGGCACGCATATCGGTATCAAAGATGTTTTGCAGATCAGATCCAAAAAAATCTGTGTTGCGATAAAGTATGACCCTTCGATCAGGTACGACACTTTCGGCAATCGCCAGATCATTAAAAAGAAAAGCAAAAATTATGAATGTAAGAAATTTGCGCATCGGTGCCTCCTTTGCGTGCCGGGTCATGCTGGCACAGCTTTCGTGACAAGGCAAGAAATCCACTGTGCGATTAAGGCTCTGTTCACCTTGAATGGGCATGATCCTGCTGAGGAAGGGCAGAATGCCCGAGAGATGGAGGGAAGGCATGAGTTTAGAGGATCTGTTGGCGCGTGAGCGCAGGGCGCGTATGGCGGCAGAGCGGCAATTGCAGCAAAAACAAGGGGAACTCCTCGAAGCTAACCGAATGCTCGCCTCGCATGCCCGCAACTTGTCGGATGAGATCGTCGAGACCCGTGAAGTTGTCGAGGAGGTGAAAGAGGAAAACACCATCGTGCGCGCTGACCTTGAAAAGGCAACGCATGAAGTTGTCATTCACAAACGCAGGCTGCTTGATTCTCTTGAAACCATTCAGGATGGCTTTGCCGTCTTTGACCGTGATTCCCGCCTGGTTATTGCAAATGGCGCTTATCTTGCGCCGTTCGACGGGCTGGAATGTATGCAACCGGGTATGCGCTATCACGATATTGTCCAGATAATGCTGGAAGAGGGTATTGTTGATATCGGCGATCAGCACCCTCGGAACTGGCATGACGAAATGCTGTCCCGCTGGTCGTCGCCGCAAATTGAACAAAAGGTGATCAAATTCTGGGATCAAACCTATGTGCGGCTGGTTGATCGCCGCTCAGAGGGCGGGGATACGGTCTCGATGGGGCTAAATATAACCGATGCCATGCGTTATGAACGCGAGCTGGAAGAAGCACGAGACCGGGCCGAGGCGGCAAGCCGGGCTAAAAGTGCGTTCCTTGCCAATATGAGCCACGAGATCCGCACACCAATGAATGGTGTTGTCGGAATGGCTGACCTTATGGCGGAAAGTGATCTGGATAAAGAACAGCAGCTCTATATTGATACGATCCGGGAATCAGGAAATGCGCTTCTGACCATCATTAACGATGTGTTGGATTTCTCAAAAATGGAGGCATCTAAACTGAGCCTGAACCCGGCTCCTTTTGATCTGGAGCGCACGGTACTGGATATCGTTACCCTGATGCAGCCAACGATTCGCGAAAAAAACCTGCAGCTACTGATCGACTATGACATGTTCCTGCCCACCGAATATGAAGGCGATCAGGTGCGCATCCGCCAGATCCTGACAAACCTGATAGGCAATGCGGTCAAGTTCACGCATGAGGGTCATGTATTGATCCGGGTTGTTGGGCTGCCGGTGGAGCCGGGTCCCTGCCAGCGCATTCATATTACCGTTGAAGACAGCGGTATCGGCATCTCACCTGAAATGCAGGGACAAGTGTTTGGCGAGTTCAATCAGGTAGAAGATGAAAGAAACCGCAATTTTGAAGGTACCGGCCTGGGTCTGGCCATTTCCAAACAGCTGGTTGAGCTGATGGGGGGTGAAATCTGGGTGGAAAGCGAACAAGGTGTGGGCTCGTGTTTTGGAATGCACGTCACCCTGCCGATCATTGAACAGACGCATGAAACTGAGCTGCCGCAATGGCTGAAGCATGCGCTGGTCATCATGCCCGACGGCATGCACCGAAATATTCTTGAAAAGCGTATGATTGCGCTTGGTATGACTGTAACCACCTTTGAAAATCCGGATCCACACCTTTCAGAAGCTGAGGATGCCGACATTATCTTTGTGGAAGATCTCCCATCGGGGCAGGACGCCGGCAGCTTTGCCAATAGTCTGCATAACCTAAGGAACCATGTCCGAATAATTAAGGTCACCTCTCCCGGAAAAGCAGGGGATGACACTGGTGGCATCTTTGACGGTTCAATAAGCAAGCCGCTGATGCGCCCGGACCTGATAAAGGTCCTGACAGATATGTCCGCACATGCGCCAGCTGAACCGACCGCTATCACGCCCGAGGTTTCTTCTGAGCCACAAGCATTGCAACGGTCGGTGCAACCGGAAGGCACACGCATGCGGGAAGTCGCCCCTCAAACCCAACCTGTTTTTGGGTCTTCACGGCAAGTTGCAGCGCGGAGAACGCTTGCACAAACCGATATGGCCAAAGCTCCATCTGATGGCCTCATTACTGAGGACCAGGAGATGCAGACGGATGCAGCACCTGATACCGAGGAGCGGACAGAGCCGTTACTCCCTAATACGCCTGCATCATTCGACCCTGTGAATGATGGCCTGCAGACCCAACCCCCAACTGCACCGGCAATGCGCGCCATGCGCATTCTCGCGGCCGAAGATAACAAAACCAACCGTTTTGTATTTTCAAAACTGGTTAAAACGTTGGATATTGAGCTGGAATTTGCCACGAATGGACATGAGGCGGTTGCAGCCTTTCTGACCCTCCGCCCTGACTTGGTCTTCATGGATATTTCAATGCCGGGGATGGACGGCAAAGAGGCAACCCGCGCCATTCGGGCCATTGAAAACGATGCAGGTTTGTCACGTACAAGGATTGTTGCCCTGACAGCGCACGCAATGACGGGTGATGGTGAAGAAATCATGTCTCATGGTCTGGATGCACATCTTACGAAGCCTCTGCGTAAACCGGCTATTTTGGCCGAGATTAGCGCGCATTGCCCCGCCGAAGCTCGCCCGGTCTTTCCTGAAGAAGAAAAGCAAGCTGTCGGCAGTTAGGAAATGCTGTTGTCTGCCTGGATGCAGGGATACATTTTACCTTTACACCGGATTCTTCAGCGGGTCTGCCCAGCAGAATGGCAGGCGGTCAGATTCAAGCGTTTTCGTTTCGGACAAATACCCAAGTGTCACCATCGGTCATATCGGCCCGGAAGCGATACCCGCCAGCGTCAAAATCCTTCAGGCTTTCGGGATCTGTCAGCCGATGCTGGATAATAAAACGCGCCATGGAGCCCCGGGCTTTTTTTGCGAAAAACGATACCACTTTCGGGCCACCTTCCCGCATCTCCATGAAAACGGGCGTGATAACGCGTAAATCCAACGTCGCCGTGTCGACCGCTTTGAAATATTCAACCGAAGCGCAGTTAACCAAAATGTCTGTGCCCATTGTTTCAGCCTGTTGGTTCAACGCTGATGCAATCCGGTTGCCCCAAAACTCATACAGATTACGTCCGCGCGGATTTTCAAGCCGAGACCCCATTTCCAGCCTGTGCGGCTGAATGGCGTCAAGTGGGCGCAGCAGGCCATAGAGGCCGGACAGAAGGCGCAGATGTTCCTGCGCATAGGCCATTTCATCGGGCTCCAGACTTGCCGCTTCGATCCCTGCATAAGTGTCACCCGAGAACAGCTCAATCGCTGGTTTTTGCCCTTGGCCGTTGCCGAAAGCGTCAAACCGCTCGGCGTTTATGGCACCTAGTTTTGGTGAGATATGCATGAGCTTTTCCAGCTGCGGACCATTGAGCTTTCCAGCCACCCCGGCCAGTGTTGTGGCCTCATCCAGAAATTCAGGGAAAGTCGTATCCGATCTTTCTGTCGGGTTTTCATCCAACCGTTTGGCTGGGGAGACAACAACAAGCATGTTCAGGTATCCTCTTGTAATATAGACAGAAATGCCTTTCCAAAGCGTTCTACTTTTTGCGTGTTCATGCCGGGCAGACGCGCCAGTGTTTCACGATCACTCGGGCGGCGTTCGCTGATATGGCGTAGGGTAGCGTTGGTGCAAGACATGTATTTTCCAGTGCCGTCCGGGCCGCGGATCAGGTCAGCCTGCGCTGCTTCCAGCTGATCAAATATACCGCCGGCCGCACGTCCCGCCAGTTTGCGTCTTGTTGGGTGAACCTCGGGCGTTGGCGCTCCTGAAATAACCTCAAGGAACAGGCGTCCGTAGCGTTCCAGTTTTTTGGCGCCAACACCACCAATATTAGCCATTTCATCCAGAGTTTTGGGCCGTTTTTCCGCCATATCAATCAAAGTACGGTCGGGAAAAATCACGTAAGCGGGAACGCGCTGCGCTTCGGCCAGTGCCCGGCGTTTGGCCTTGAGGGCAGACAAAAGGGGCGCATCTTCGTCACTTACCATCGCCTTGACGCGGGGGCTGAACCTGGCCTTTTTGACACTGTCTGCGCGCAGTTCAATTTCAACCTCGCCGCGCAAAACAGGATGGGCATCCGGTGTGAGGCGCAGTGCGCCGTGGCGGGCCGGGTCGGGCCGTAAAAGGTCAAGTCCCATCATCTGACGAAAAATCGCCTGCCATTGGCGGCGGTCAAAATCCTGCCCTACTGCAAAGGTGGGCAAATCGTCATGTCCGCGTGCCAGTACCTTTTCAGTAGCTTTGCCCAACAGGATGTCGATCAGGTGGCCCGAACCAAAATACTCGTCTGTTCTGAGTGCGGCTGACAGAGCTTTCATCACTGCGACTGTGCCGTCAAATAACTCAGGCGGTGTCGCGCAGAGATCGCAGTTTCCACATGGTTTTGCGCCGGTTTCACCGAAATACTTAAGCAAGATCTGACGCCGGCAGGAACGTGCCTCGGCCAGTCCCAAAAGCGCGTTAAGGCGGGTGTGATCCGCGGCCCGCCGCTCGGGTGGGGCCAGACCTTCGTCAATCTGGCTGCGACGCAGGCGGATGTCATCCGGGCCAAATAATGTAAGGGTTTCGGCCGGGGCAGCATCGCGCCCTGCGCGCCCGATCTCTTGGTAATATGCCTCGATTGATTTGGGCAGGTCGGCATGTGCCACCCAACGGATATCGGGCTTGTCGACCCCCATGCCAAAAGCAACCGTAGCGACAACGATCAGTTCATCTTCCTGCTGAAAACGCCGTTCAACTTCACGCCGCAGGTCGGGCTCAAGGCCCGCATGATAAGCGGTTGCATTCAGTCCCTCGGCATTCAGAGCCTGGGCAAGGGTTTCTGTCTTGGCACGGGTGCCACAATAGACAATGCCACTTTGGCCTTTGCGGCTGGTGGCAAAATCAAGGATTTGTCGTCGCGGGCTATCCTTGACGGCAAAGGCAAGGTGAATATTTGGTCGGTCGAAACCGTGCAGGAAAGTGCTTGGGGTCGCATCTGCAAACAGTTTTTCAACGATTTCGGCGCGGGTTTCCTCGTCGGCAGTTGCAGTAAAGGCAGCAAGCGGCACATTCAGCGCCTGACGCAGATCGCCGATGCGCAGATAATCCGGACGAAAATCATGGCCCCATTGACTGACGCAATGGGCTTCGTCGACCGCGATCATCGTTGTGCCAATGCGTCTTAGCAGGTTCAGCGTTCCGCCAGAAGCGAGCCGCTCCGGCGCCATATAGAGGAGTTTGAGCTTGCCGGCATCAAGGGACGCAAACACTGCATCGGTTTCTTCCTCGGTATTGCCAGAGGTCAGGGCGCCGGCCTCAACCCCCGCCGCCTGCAAGGCCCGTACCTGATCGCGCATCAGGGCAATCAACGGTGAGATGACAACGGTGACACCGTCGCGCATCAGAGCCGGAAGCTGGAAGCACAGGGATTTACCCGCCCCAGTGGGCATGATGGCAAGAGTGTTTTCACCCTTGGTGACACTTGCCACAATATCGGCCTGACCGGGAAGGAAGCTGTCAAATCCAAAGACAGTTTTCAGAAGGTCACTGTCGGATTGCATGGAACCTCAGGTGGATTTGACCAAGGGGCGGACGGGTGAGTTAGTAAAAATAAACCGCGTTACGAGCCAGAATGATACGCAGAGCGGCGAGGCCAACCAACGCCACCAGAGGTGCAAGGTCCAGCCCCCCCATATCGGGCATGAAACGACGGATGCGCGAATAGAGCGGATCCAGCAGGCGGTTGATGCCATACCAGAGTTGCGCCACGATTGGCTGACGCAGGTTCAGTACCTGAAACGAGATCAGCCAGGACATGATGATATGCGCAATCATGATGAACCAGGCGATATCAAGGATCATTGTCAGTATTTGATGAAGCGAGCCCATATCTATCTTTCCGTTTTTCTGCTTGCCCTGACCTAAGCATATGCGGCGCAAAGGGCAAGTCTGACGCGAGGTCTTGGTTGACGTTTGCAATTGAGGTTGCAAATGAGAGATCCACAGGAGGCCCCCAATGTATCCTTTTATCCGAATGGCGAAAGAGCTGTTGGTCTTTCGCAATGCACCCCGGCTGGCGCTGGGCGACACGCATATCAGCCATCATATCTGCTGGCCGTGGGATCTGGACGTCTGGATGGAGCTGAACAATGGTCGTACGCTGACGTTGTATGATTTGGGCCGCATCCCGATGGCGCACCGATTGGGGTTGATTAAAGCGCTGAGGGAAAATGGCTGGGGGCTGACGGTTGCCGGTGTGTCAATTCGCTATCGCCGGCGCGTGCAGGCTTTTCAGCGGCTGGAGCTGCGAAGTCGTTTACTGGGCTGGGATCACCGGTTTTTTTACCTTGAGCAAAGCATGTGGAAAGATGGCGACGCTACCGGCCATGCGCTGTATCGCTCGGCAGTTACCGGGCCGGGCGGAATTGTTGATCCGTGCAATGTGGCCGAAAGCATGGGTTTTGAAACTGAGAGCCCTGAACTACCGAAATGGGCGACTGAGTGGATCAGCGCGGAAAGCCACCGTCCCTGGCCGCCACAAATGTGAGGCTTTTGCGAAGGATTACTTGCCCCGAAGGTTGAATAGCTGTCTTATCAGCTAAAACAGGGGGATAACATGACTGAACCATCGGCCAAGAAACGCATTTGGGGCTGGTTCTTTTTTGACTGGGCCAGCCAGCCATATAATACGCTGATCCTGACATTCATTTTCGGGCCGTATTTCGCTGCAATCGTAACCCAGTATTTTATGGGCCAGGGCATGGACGAAATGGCGGCTGATGCACGCACGCAGTCAATCTGGTCTCTGGGGCTGACAGTTTCTGGCCTGATCATCGCTTTCTCAGCTCCTATTCTGGGTGCCATGGCGGATGCGGCAGGCAGGCGGATGCCGTGGATTTGGTTTTTTTCCGCACTTTATGTGGGCGGGGCGGCGTGTTTGTGGTTTGCCTATCCGGACGCGTCAAACTTCTGGTGGATGCTGATTGCATTTGGCATTGGTTTTATTGGCATGGAATTCGCCACGATATTTACCAATTCACTGCTGCCAGATCTGGGTACGAAAGAAGAAATTGGCCAAATCTCCGGCTCGGGCTTTGCTTTTGGTTATTGGGGTGGCGTTCTTGCACTGGTCATCATGCTGCTGCTATTTGCGGAAAACGAAACCGGTAAAACCCTGATCGGGTTGGCGCCGCTCTTTGGGCTGGATGCGGAAATGCGGGAAGGTACCCGGTTTGTTGGGCCTTTTTCGGCGATCTGGTATATCATTTTCATGGCGGTATTCTTCCGCTGGGTGCATGAGCCGAAAGGGCATACACGCGGTCGTGTCAGCGTTGGCGCTGCGGTTACCGAACTGATGAGCACATTGCGTTCACTCAGAAACCGCGTCAGTCTTTCGGCATATTTGGGGTCGTCGCTTCTATACCGCGATGCGCTGAATGGTCTTTATGGTTTTGGCGGTGTCTATGCCACGCTGGTTTTAAACTGGTCGATCATACAGGTCGGTGTTTTCGGAATTGTTGGCGCAATTTCGGCCGCGATTTTCGCCTGGGTTGGCGGAAGGTTCGACCGGGCCAAGGGCCCCAAACCCGTGATCGTGTTCTGTATCATTGTGCTTGCCCTTGTCTGCACAGTGATTGTCGGCATGAGCCGCGAAAGCCTGTTTGGCATTTCATTGAGCGAAGGTTCAAACCTGCCCGACATCATCTTTTATATTTGCGGTGCGACTCTGGGGGCTGCAGGTGGCGCTATTCAGGCGGCTTCGCGCACCATGATGGTTCGCCACTGCGACCCGGAACATGCGGCAGAGGCCTTTGGCCTATATGCATTGTCGGGTAAGGCCACTGCCTTCCTTGCGCCAGCACTGATTGGTGCTGCCACCTACGCGACAGGTAGCCCAAGGCTTGGCGTTTCTCCGCTTATCGGGCTTTTCGTATTAGGGCTTGTGCTGCTAGCATGGGTTAACCCGGAGGGTGAAAGCGAGAAGGTGCGATCCCCATGAATAAACGGCTTCTGGCCCCACTTGTTCTGACCGTTATTCTGGCATCCTGCAGTAAGGGTGACATGCCAAGGTTGGGCGCGGTCAGTGCTGTATCACCCAGCCCTGCGGTCAATGACGTTATTCTTTCCTCGTCAGGCCAGCCAGCAAAAGAGTTGTTCGGGCCAATTTTGGATGCTTCAGAGCAGACGAGTGCCTCTTTCGGCGGATATGCAAGGGGTTGTTTAGCTGGGGCAGTGCAACTGCCTGAGACCGGACCAACCTGGCAGGCGATGCGACTTAGCCGGAACCGTAATTGGGGGCATCCTGATCTTGTTGAATTCGTGAAGCGCCTTTCAGCCACGGCAGCAAGGCAAGCGGGTTGGGCAGGGCTTTATGTTGGTGACATGAGTCAGCCGCGTGGTGGCCCAATGTCGTCAGGGCATGCGAGCCATCAGATCGGGCTGGACGCGGATATCTGGATGCTGCCACCCACGCGGCTGGATCTTAGCGCCGCCGAGCGCGAGAGCCTCAGTTCAATCTCAACCCGGCGAGAGCGTGGTGCCTATGTGAATGGCAACTGGACAAGCCAGCACATGAATATCCTCAAAGCGGCTGCAAGCGATCCGGCCGTGGCACGGATTTTCGTGTTTCCCGGTGCCAAGGTCTGGATGTGCGAATACGCCACTGGTGACCGTGAATGGCTGAGCAAGATCAGGCCATGGTGGGGGCATCATTATCATTTCCATGTGCGCCTTGCTTGTCCGAGTGGTGCACGAGACTGCACGGATCAGGCCCCTCCGCCACCCGGTGATGGGTGCGAAGCGGCACAAAGCTGGGTTGATGACATATTGAACCCGCCACCGCCTGATCCGAACGCCACGCCGAGCCCACCACGCCCACCAATTACTTTAGCGGACTTGCCCAACCAATGTTCTGGCGTTCTATCTTCGGACTAGCCCTTGCCTGTTCCTTGCAGGTGCCGCTGGTGGCCGAACCAATAACACAAGAAACAGGACGACTGGTCTTGACCAGTGAGGACGCTCATTTTGGTGGTTTCTCAGCCATTGAGTTGAGTGCGGACGGCACGGATTTCACTGCATTGTCTGATCGTGGGCGGTTTGTGCGGGGGCAGATAAAACGCGGGCCAGAAGGTCAGATTGTATCGATTGAATTTGGAGAGGTTCGCGACCTGCGCCCCCCTTCTGGAAATTCCTGGCCAAGGTGGAAAACTGACAGTGAGGGTCTGGCGATCGCTCCGGACGGTACCGCTTTTGTATCCTTTGAAGGGCTGCATCAGGTGTTTCAGTTTGAAGCACTGGAAGAACGCCCCAAGGCGCTGCCAGCACACCCAGATTTTGCCGGTTTCATCGCCAATGCTTCGCTTGAGACACTGGCAATTGCGCCGGACGGGGCGCTTTTTACCATGCCAGAACGCTCGGGTCATATGGCGTGGCCGTTTCCGGTTTACAGGTTTCACAACAGCGCATGGACGAAGTTCTTTGACCTGCCACGTGTGGACGAGTTTCAGCCAGTAGGAGCGGACTTTGGCCCGGATGGCAGGTTATATCTGCTGGAGCGGCAGTTTCGCCTGATCCGTGGTTTCAGCAACCGGGTAAGGCGCTTCACAGTGACCCCAGAGGGTCTGAGCGATGAAGAAGTACTTTTTACCAGCAAGGTAGGATTTTACCATAATTTGGAAGGCCTGTCGGTCTGGCGCACAACGGACGGCAATATTCGTCTGACCATGATCTCGGACGACAATTTTAACTTTTTCCAGGCCACAGAAATTGTTGAGTTCGAAATCGTGGAATGACTTGATACGGATGGCGGATGTCTGTAGAGACCTCGCGTTCCCCATTCGGGGCGCCAAGTCTCCGCAACCTTGATAAAACGGATATCAGAATGACTCGTATACTTCCCGGCGTTATCGCCATGGCCGCCATCGTGGTGGCGTCAAACATCCTTGTGCAATTCCTATTTGGTCAGTGGCTGACCTGGGGTGCATTTACCTATCCGCTGGCCTTTCTGGTCACAGATGTGATGAACCGCGTCTATGGCGCGGGTCCCGCCCGGCGCGTGGTTTTCGCCGGTTTCGTTGTGGGCATCGCCTGTTCCTTTATCGGCACACAAATCATGGGCGAATTTGGCCCACTGGTAACATGGCGCATTGCTTTTGGTTCCGGCATCGCTTTTCTGACGGCGCAATTGCTGGACGTGGCGATTTTTAACCGGTTGCGGGAGGGGCGCTGGTGGCGCGCGCCTTTGGTTTCGACACTTGTAGGCTCGTCCGTAGATACGGCGCTTTTCTTTACAATTGCCTTCTCCGCAACGCTTGGCTTTCTGGAACCGGCAAATGACGTGAGTTGGGCTGGTGAAGTCCTGCCGATGCTTGGCATGGGCCCCGAAGCGCCTTTGTGGGTTTCCCTTGCAGTGGCCGACTGGGCTGTAAAATTGTCCCTAGCACTGTTAGCACTGGTGCCATTTCGGATAATAGTCACCAGGCTGTTACCACATAGAGCGTAAAATGTTTTGACAAATACCAAATATGTGGCAGGCTTGTCGTGTAGAAACCATGAGAAAGGAGGTGTCCATGTTTAGAGAAATTATGGAGCGAGGTGCCGGGACAGCGTAGGCGCATCCGACACCGGGGCAATCCCCGGCAAGGAAGCGGACCGAACTGACAGGACGTCTAACCGGTCCCACCTCCAAAACTCTCGAAGGGTCGTCCCATGGGGCGGCCCTTTTTGCATGCAACCGGTGGCTCCCGCCCATTGCTGGCCCTTGCAGGGCGCAGCAATAGTTGGGCCGGGCGCGCTGCGCGCGGATATTATGCCTCCGGCGGAGGTATTTGACCCAAGGTGAAAGGGATTTAGGTTTTCGGGCCGGGCAGCTAGGATAGGGCATGATCCGGGTGAATGATGATATTGTATTGCAGGACTGGGAGCTGAGTGAAAGCTTTACCCGGTCTTCGGGGCCGGGCGGGCAGAATGTGAACAAGGTTGCAACCGCTGTGGAGTTGCGCTTTGAGGCGGCGCGCTCACCGGCGTTAAGTCAGGCTGTCAAAGCCCGATTGAAGCGTATTGCCGGGCGAAAATGGACCCGCGATGGCGCGATCATAATCCGTGCTGAGGGTACGCGAAGCCAGGCGCGTAACCGCGAAGTGGCCGAAGAACGCTTGGTTGAGATGATCAGGCGCGCCATGTTAGCACCCAAACGGCGTATCGCCACGAAGCCGACCCTCGGGTCAAAAAGGCGCCGGTTGGATGCCAAGACACGGCGCGGGCAGGTCAAAGCGCTGCGCGGTCGAATTCAGGAGGACTAACATGTCGGATATCAAGGCACTTTTGGCACGACGTGAGCGGCTTCTGGGCCCGAATATGCCAACGTTTTATAATGATCCCGTGCATCTGGTTCGTGGTGAAGGTGCCTATCTGTGGGATGCAGACGGAAACCGGTTTTTGGATGCCTATAACAATGTCGCCCATGTTGGGCATGCCCATCCAAGGGTGGTCGAGGCGATCTCAAAACAAGCAGGAGCGCTGAACACCCATACGCGGTACCTGCACGAAGGTATTTTGGATTATGGCGAACGGCTGATCGGTAAAATGGCGCCGTCCTTAAGCAGTATGATCATGGTGTGTACCGGGTCTGAGGCCAATGACATTGCTTTGCGCATGGGCCGTGCTTTTACGGGCAAATGCGGCTTTATCGCTACGGATAATACCTATCACGGCAATACGGCCTTGGTCAGTCAGTTATCGAGCCGTAAGAAGCCCATTGGCGGGTATTCGCAAAACGTCAAACTGGTACCATCGCCGGATACACTTCGGGCAAACGGGGCCTCGAAGCTGGCACAGTCCCGGGAATTTGCCCGCCATGTTAACCGGGCGATTGAAATGTTTGAAGAAGAAGGGTTTGGCTTTGCCGCCCTGATCCTCGACCCGTTTTTTGCCAACGAGGGCTTTCCCGATTTACCTGCCGGGTTTTTGGAGACGGTGGCGCAGGTGGTAAAACGCGCCGGTGGTTTGGTGATTGCAGATGAGGTGCAACCGGGTTTCGGGCGAACCGGCGGGCATTTTTGGGGCTATGAGCGTGCGGGGATCGTACCGGACGTTGTGACCATGGGTAAACCAATGGGCAATGGTCACCCCGTTGCTGCAGTTGTGGCACGGCCTGAGATTATGGCGGCCTTTCGCAACGCATTTGGTTATTTCAACACGTTTGGCGGAAATCCTGTTTCCGCTGCAGCAGCATTGGCGGTACTGGAGGTCATGGAAGAGGAAGGCCTGCAGGAAAATGCCCTCAATACAGGTGCTTATTTGCAGGATCGCCTTCACGCTCTGAAACATCCCTTTATCGCAGAAGTGCGTGGCGCCGGTTTTTTTCAGGGGATGGAGCTTGTGCGTGATGCCTCCATGGATCCGGCAGAAGAATTCGCTGGTCAAGTGGTTGAAGGCATGCGCAGGCGGGGCATACTGATGGGTCGAACCGGCCGTGGTGGCAATGTTTTGAAGATCAGGCCGCCAATGTGTTTCAGTCGTGAAGATGCGGATGTTCTAGCGGATACATTAAGCGAAGTTTTGGAAAGCCTGCCTGCATGAATGACCAGGAGGAAGCGCTGCAAGCTTGGGGTGCCACCGACGCCAAGCTGATCAAAGACCGGGAGAATGCAGTTTACCAAGTCGTTCTGGGAGGCTCCTTCGCGGCGTTGCGTTTGCATAGGGTCGGGTATCAAAGTGCGGCAGCCATACGATCTGAACTGTCCTGGATGGAGGCCCTGGCTAACGCCGGGCTTTCGGTGCCAGCGCCTATCTTTGCTCTGGACAAACGCAAAGTGGTGGAACTGACAAGCGGTCGGCTTGCCACAATGGTCACCTGGGTTGAAGGTGCGCCATTGGGTGCGGCAGGAGAACCGCTGGAAGGCAATCACGCCCGGCAGGAGGCCATGTTTTACGCTGTCGGGCATGCGGTCGGGCAGTTGCACAATGTAACAGACGATCTGAGCTTGCCCGGGGATTTTGACCGTCACGCATGGGATGAAGAGGGATTGTTGGGAGAGAACCCGTTTTGGGGCCGGTTTTGGGAAAGCCCTGTCCTGGAGAACAGTGAGTGCACGTTAATTCTGGATGCGCGGGCACTGGCGGCGAAGAAACTCAGGAGGTTTCGGGAGGGAGGCGGAGATTTCGGCCTGATTCATGCAGATGTGCTGCGCGAAAATGTATTTGTGGATCGCGATCGTGTGACGTTGATCGACTTTGACGACGCAGGTTATGGGTTTCGCCTGTATGATCTGGCAACGCTTATGAGCCAGAATGAAGGGTTGCCGAACTCGGATGCGTTGCGTGCAGCAGCCGTGCAGGGATACCGCAATGTACGTCCACTTCCAGACAATGCGCTGGCTTTGCTGCCGATGTTCATCATGCTGCGCCGGTTTGCTTCGATGGGTTGGATTGTGCCTCGTGCGGGAAGTGAAGATATTATGCGCGTCTATGCCGAACGGGCACTAGTGGCCGCGCAGA
>CAZJYZ010000002.1:137541-139439 GCA_964550345.1 uncultured Aliiroseovarius sp.
TTGCCGGGTCCCCGCTATCGACTCGTATTCCCGTCCAACTTGCCAGCCAGTCCGGCGCCCCTTCGAGGAACCCTTTTGTACCGTAGGTATCTGGCAGAATGATGCGTAGGTTACCGTCATGCTCTACGTGCCAATCTGCCAGAACGTCGTAAGGTGCGCTTTTTAGGGCCTCGTCATTCTCAGCAAGTGCTGCGCAGACCATGGGCAACTCATGGGCGTTGGTGCCGATGGCCTCAATGTCGCGTTTCATAGCGATCCGGCAATTGGAGGTACCAACAAACTTGTCTCCGAGCCCCTCGATCATACCTTGAACACACCAATCCTGCCAAAGGTAAGAATGCCTTCGCCTTGTGCCAAAGTCCGCAATCCGTAAGCCGTCAAGGTCGCGCAGGGTCTCGATCTTTTCCCAAAGCCGGGTCATGGCGCGGGCATATAAAACCTGAAGCTCAAATCGCCCCATATCGCGTAAAACTGCGCGGCCACGCAATTCCATCAAAACCGCCAGAGCAGGAATTTCCCACATCATGACCTCAGGCCAGGAACCTTCAAAGGTCAGTTCATATTGCCCGTCGCGTTTCTCCAGATGGTAGGGTGGCAGGCGCAGGTTCTCGAACCATTCCATGAAATCCGGGCTGAACATCTGGCGCTTGCCATAAAAGGTGTTCCCGCGAAGCCAGGTGCTTTCCCCACGGGTTAGGCTGAGGCTGCGAATGTGGTCAAGCTGTTCGCGCAACTCTCCTTCGTCGACAAGTTCAGCCAGCCGGATGTGTTTGGACCGGTTGATTAGTGAAAACGTTACCTGCGTATCGGGCTTGTTGCGCAGCACCGACTGACACATCAGAAGCTTGTAAAAATCGGTATCGATCAGCGAGCGCACAATGGGGTCAATTTTCCACTGATGGTCATGAACGCGGGTTGCAATATCGACCATGTTAGTGCTCCAGGCGGACGTCGGCAGCCAGCATGTCTGCCTGTGCCTTGGCCAGTGACCCGTCCAGATCAATAGCGCGGCAGGCAGCTTGCGCTACTGTTACATCAAAGCCAAGGCGCGCGCCGTCAATGGCTGAGAACGCGACGCAAAAATCTGTGGCAAGTCCCACCAGGGTTAACTTTTCCACTCCACGGGTGCGCAGATACCCCTCCAGACCAGTGGGCGTTTTCTGGTCATTCTCAAAGAACGCCGAATAGCTATCTATTTGAGGCCGGAAACCTTTGCGAATGATCATATCCGCAGGTGTAGTTTCAAGCTCAGGGTGGAAATTAGCTCCCTCACTGCCTTGAACACAATGGTCCGGCCACAGAACCTGCGTGCCATAAGGCATCTCGGTTGTTTCAAAAAGTGCTTTCCCTGTGTGGCTGGTGGCGAAAGAGCTGTGCCCCGCCGGGTGCCAGTCTTGGGTGAAAACCCGCACAGAAAAATCAGCGAGCATATTGTTGACCAGAGGGACGATCATATCCCCCTCAGTCACGGCCAGCGCGCCGCCTGGGCAAAAATCATTTTGCACATCTATGACAATCAGGGCTTCGGTAGCATCGCGCATGACAATCCTCTTTCAAGAAACTGAGCATTGACTATGCGCCTAAGAGGACGGACGTCAACTACCTCACGAAATATGGCGTGAAATGAGATTAAATTTAGATGGACGAAACTTGAGCGTTTGCTACCGGTTCACGACATCCAGAACCGTGACATCATCCAGTTCAGGTTCAACCCATCTGGAAATGATATTGCGCACTGCCTGATCATCTGCGTTGCTTATTGCAGTTTCAAGATCTTCTAACAGTTCGGCAATTTCTTCCGATTTCAGACTGCTTTCCTGAGCGCGAAGAATTTTTTGGTGTGGCGTGGTCAGCATATCGCGGCCGATAAGAAGCACTTCGTGCAGCTTTTCGCCCTC
>CAZJYZ010000003.1:0-108037 GCA_964550345.1 uncultured Aliiroseovarius sp.
ATTCGCTTTGACCGCAACGCTGCGGTTATCCTGAACAACGCCAACGAGCCTATGGGCACCCGTATCTTCGGGCCGGTTGTGCGTGAGCTTCGGGCGAAGAACTTCATGAAAATCATCTCGCTCGCCCCGGAGGTGCTGTAAGATGGCTGCTAAACTGAAAAAGGGCGACAAGGTCGTCGTGCTTGCGGGCAAAGACAAGGGTAAAGAGGGCGAAATTTCCTCCGTGAACCCTTCGGCCGGCAAAGCAATCGTCGGTGGCATTAACATGGCCATCCGCCACACCAAGCAAAGCCAGAATGATCAAGGTGGGCGCATCCCCAAGGCGATGCCGATTGATCTGTCGAACCTGGCGCTGCTGGACAGCAAGGGCAAACCGACCCGCGTTGGTTTTCGTGATGAAAAAGGTACCAAGGTACGTTTTGCCAAAACAACCGGGGAGGCAATCTGATGCTTGATGATGCAAACTACACCCCGCGTCTGAAGACGGCTTACAAAGACACGATCCGCGCCGCGCTTAAAGAAGAGTTTTCCTATAAGAACGACATGCAGATCCCGCGTCTGGACAAAATCGTTCTGAATATCGGTTGTGGCAAAGCGGCGGTAAAGGACAGCAAGAAAGCCAAGTCGGCCCATGCTGACCTGACTGCGATCGCTGGTCAGATGGCCGTTGTCACCAAGGCGAAAAAATCCATCGCGACCTTCCGGGTGCGCGAAGATATGCCGCTTGGTGCCAAAGTGACCCTGCGCGGTGACCGGATGTTCGAATTTCTCGACCGTCTGATCACAATCGCCATGCCTCGTATCCGCGACTTCCGCGGCATTCCCGGCACCAGCTTTGACGGTCGTGGCAACTTTGCCATGGGCCTGAAAGAGCATCTGGTATTCCCCGAGATCGACTTTGACAAGATCGACGAAAACTGGGGCATGGATATCGTAATCACCACCACCGCAAATACCGACGCGGAAGGCAAGGCGCTGTTGAAAGCTTTCAACATGCCCTTCAACTCCTGATCCGCGGGAAGGAAAGTAAGACATGGCTAAGAAAGCAATGATCGAACGCGAAAAGAAGCGTCAGGCGCTGGTGGAGAAATATGCCGCCAAACGTGCCGCGCTGAAAGAGATCGCGAATAACGACGACCTGCCGATGGAAGAGCGTTTCAAAGCGCGCCTGAAGCTGGCCAAACTGCCGCGCAACAGCTCGGCCACACGGTTGCACAACCGCTGTCAGCTTACCGGGCGTCCGCACGCCTATTATCGTAAGCTGAAAATCAGCCGGATTGCGCTTCGGGAACTTGGCTCAAGTGGCCAGATCCCCGGCCTCGTGAAATCAAGCTGGTAAGGGAGGGCAAGTTATGAACGATCCTATCGGCGATATGCTGACCCGTATCCGCAACGCCTCCATGCGCGGTAAATCCACCTGTCAGGCGCCGGCTTCCAAGCTGCGTGGCTGGGTGCTGGATGTGCTGGCAGACGAAGGTTATATCCGCGGTTATGAAGCCACGACCGGCAAAGACGGTCACCCGGCTTTGGAAATCAGCCTGAAATATTACGATGGCGCCCCGGTTATTCGCGAGCTGAAGCGGGTTTCGACCCCCGGCCGCCGCGTTTACATGGGTGTCAGCGACATTCCCACCGTCCGTCAGGGCCTGGGTGTCTCGATTGTCTCCACGTCCAAGGGCGTGATGTCGGATGCAGGTGCACGCGCAGCCAATGTTGGCGGCGAAGTACTCTGCACCGTATTCTAAGGGGGATCAGATGTCTCGTATTGGTAAAAAACCGGTTGAGCTGCCCACAGGTGTTACCGCATCCGTGTCTGGCCAGACCGTCGAAGTTAAAGGCCCGAAAGGTACCCGCAACTTCACCGCAACCGACGACGTGACCATCTCGGTCGAAGACAACGTTGTTAAAATTGACCCGCGCGGTAAATCCAAGCGCGCGCGTCAGCAATGGGGCATGAGCCGCACCATGGTGCAAAACCTCGTCACCGGCGTTACCGATGGTTTCAAGAAAGAACTTGAGATCAATGGCGTTGGTTACCGGGCCACCATGCAAGGTACCACCCTGAAACTCGCACTTGGCCTGAGCCATGACGTGAATTACGACGCCCCAGAAGGGGTGACCGTATCCGCGCCAAAGCAGACCACGATCATCGTCGAAGGTATCGACGAACAAAAGGTCGGGCAAACCGCCGCCGAGATCCGCGCCTGGCGTAAGCCAGAGCCGTTCAAAGGCAAGGGCATCAAGTACAAAGACGAATATATCTTCCGCAAGGAAGGCAAGAAGAAGTAAGGACCAGACAGATGGCAAACAGCAAAAGAGACCTGTTTCTGAAGCGCCGCCTGCGCGTCCGGAACAAATTGCGGAAAACCGCGAATGGGCGCCCGCGCCTTTCGGTTCACCGTTCAAACAAGAACATCAGCGTTCAGTTGATCGACGATGTCAACGGCGTCACCATCGCCAGCGCTTCCACGCTGGAGAAGGATCTGGGCGTGGTCGGCAAGAACAACGTCGAAGCAGCCGCCAAAGTTGGTGCTGCGATCGCGGAACGTGCCAAAAAGGCCAAAGTGACAGATTGTTACTTTGACCGTGGCGGTTTCCTCTTTCACGGGAAGGTCAAGGCACTTGCCGACGCTGCCCGTGAAGGCGGACTGAAGTTTTAAGGAGACGATATTATGGCAGAACGTAATCAACGCCGGGGACAGCGCCGCGACCGCGACGAAGCACCCGAATTCGCCGATCGTCTTGTTGCGATCAACCGGGTTTCGAAAACCGTGAAAGGTGGTAAACGCTTCGGCTTTGCTGCCCTCGTGGTGGTCGGTGACCAGAAGGGCCGTGTTGGCTTTGGCAAAGGTAAAGCGAAAGAGGTCCCAGAGGCCATTCGCAAAGCTACCGAGCAAGCCAAGCGCCAGATGATCCGCGTTCCCCTGCGCGAAGGCCGCACCCTGCACCACGACATGGAAGGCCGCCACGGCGCCGGTAAAGTTGTGATGCGGACAGCCCCTGAGGGTACTGGTATCATCGCCGGTGGTCCGATGCGGGCTGTGTTCGAGATGCTGGGTATCAAGGACGTGGTGTCGAAATCACTCGGTTCACAAAACCCCTACAACATGATCCGTGCCACCATCGACGGGCTGAAGAAAGAAAGCAGCCCCCGTATGGTCGCGCAGCGTCGTGGTAAAAAGGTCGCTGACATCCTGAGCAAAGGCAACGCCGCACCGGCACCCGCCGAAGCTCCGGCCGAAGCCGCCGAAGCGTGAGGACCTGAACAATGGCTAAAACCATCGTCGTAAAGCAGATCGGTTCCCCGATCCGCCGCCCCGCCAAACAGCGCCAGACGCTTATCGGCCTGGGCCTCAACAAGATGCACAAAACCCGCGAACTTGAAGACACCCCCGCCGTACGCGGCATGGTGGCGAAGGTCTCGCATATGGTAGAGATCATCGAAGAGCGCGGCTAAGCCCGACCTTCAAAAAGACTTAAAGAAGCCCCGGTGGAAACGCCGGGGCTTTTTTGTTTCTGGGCTCATACTGCGAATGCCATTATATGTAACATAAAATCTTGCGAATGCCATGGAATATGTTACATAAGTGGTGCCGGTGGGGCTTCCGCCTAGGTTATTATTTAAGGAGAATACAATGATGCCTGTTATTCGCATATCTGACGCAACGTTTACAGACCTGAGAGTGCTCGCAACTTGGTTGGAGACTAAAACCCCCTCTCAGGCAATTGAAAAAGTGGTTTCAGAGGCAATGGAAGCATATGGCTTGGAGAGGGACGCGTTAAGCGAACTCGAAGCACCAGGCCTCTCTTTCACAAAGCTCCTCAAGGCATCTGTGGACCATAAAAAGCTTGTTAACCCTAAGTGGAATGGTTTGCTTTACGAAACTCTCAGGGCAATGAAGGAAAGAGAAATGACTTCCGAGCAAATCGTTGATGCTTTGAATATTCCTGCACGTAAGGGGGAGTTTGAAGAGAACGGGTATGTGTTTTATCCCGATCTCGGATTGTCTTTCCAAGGGCAATCGGCCCCAAATGCGTGGAAAGAGATTCAAAGGTTAGCCCCGCAATTTAGAATAGATGTCGAAGTATCTTTTGAGTGGCGAAAAAACCCTAAAGCTCAGTACCCGGGGCAAAAAGGAGAACTTCGCGCTTAGGGATTTTTAGAAGCCACGCCCGGCGGCACCGCCGGGCAGCGCCCGACCCTCCCCACGGGAGGGCGCTTTTGCGCCGGTGTGGACTCGCCCAACGTTTCGGATGTGGCGGTAGAGTGCGATCAATAACCGGTGTGGGCGCCCACCCAGGGTCGGGCCCTGCCCTTAGTCTCGAGTTTGGTTTCAGCGGGCGCGAAATGCGCCCACCCTCGCTGCCGGGCGTGAACCTCTGTTGGGGAAAACCTACTCAAGGTCGGGTGCTGCCCTATACCACTAGCTCTTGCATGGTCTGACCCTTTTCAGTATACGCCCCCGGTAGCCTTACGGGCTACAGAATCAAAATCAAGAAACGCCGTGGTTGGCCCATTCGCTTCTGGGGTCACATCCGGCTTAGGAGAAGCGATATGAAACTGCATGAACTTAGCGATAATCCCGGTGCCACCAAGGCGCGTACGCGCATTGGTCGTGGTCCCGGTTCCGGCAAGGGTAAGACCGGTGGCCGTGGTATCAAGGGTCAGAAATCCCGTTCGGGTGTGGCGATCAAAGGTTTTGAGGGCGGGCAAATGCCGCTCTACCAACGCCTGCCGAAACGTGGCTTTAACAGCCGCAACAAAAAGAAATTTGCCGTGATCAATCTGGGCCTTATCCAGAAATTTGTCGATGCCAAGAAGCTGGATGCCAAAAAAGAGATCACCGAGGACGTGCTGCTGGAAACCGGCGTTATCCGCCGCAAGCTTGACGGCGTGCGGGTGCTGGCCAAGGGTGAGATTACTGCCAAGGTGAAGCTGAATGTTACCGGTGCTTCCAAATCTGCTGTTGAGGCAGTTGAGAAAGCCGGCGGTTCACTGACCGTCACAACCCCGGCAGCAACTGAATAAGCACTTGTGAGGCCCGGCAAGGGTTCTTACATATAGCTGACGTTTTCAAACGCCGCCGGGGCCGGGAACGGTCAGGCGGCGTTTATGATAAAGGGGGCCTTGATGGCATCTGCAGCAGAACAAATGGCCGCGAATATGAGCTGGGGGGCTTTCGGTAAAGCCACCGAACTGCGCCAGCGCATTTTCTTTACGATCGGCCTGCTGATCATTTACCGCCTTGGCACATATATCCCGGTTCCGGGCATTGATGCTGGCGCGCTTCGCGAGTTTATGGATCAGGCCGCCGGAGGCATCACTGGCATCTTGTCTATGTTTACCGGTGGCGCCCTTTCGCGGATGGGGATATTTGCCCTTGGCATCATGCCTTACATCTCGGCATCAATTATCGTGCAATTGATGACCTCGATGGTGCCCGCGCTTGAACAGCTCAAGAAAGAGGGCGAACAGGGACGCAAGAAGATCAACCAATATACCCGTTACGGTACGGTGGTCCTGGCGACAGGTCAGGCCTTTGCCATGGCCGCAAGCCTGCAGGCAGGTGATCTGGTGACCACGCCCGGCATGTTCTTTCAAATCGGCGCAGTTGTGACGCTGGTTGGCGGCACCATGTTCCTGATGTGGCTTGGCGAACAAATCACGGCACGTGGTATCGGTAATGGTATCAGCCTGATCATCTTTGTTGGCATCGTCGCCGAAATTCCTGCAGCTGTCGCGCAATTCCTCAGCCAGGGGCGTTCCGGTGCGATCAGCCCGGCGGTGATTATAGGCGTGATCGTCATGGTCGTTGCCGTGATCGCTTTTGTGGTGTTCATGGAACGGGCTTTGCGTAAAATTCACATCCAGTATCCGCGCCGTCAGGTGGGGATGAAGATGTATGATGGTGGTTCAAGCCATTTGCCTGTCAAGGTTAACCCGGCTGGTGTTATCCCGGCGATCTTCGCATCCGCATTGCTGCTGTTGCCAACAACAGTTTCGACCTTCAGCTCGGGCCAGTCCGGTCCGATAATGTCGACGATCCTTGCTTATTTCGGCCCCGGTCAGCCGCTCTATTTGGCGTTCTACGCTGGTATGACCGTGTTCTTCACTTTCTTCTACACCAAGGAAGTGTCGTTCAAAGTCGACGAGGTGGCGGACAACCTCAAGAACCAAAACGGCTTTGTCCCCGGTATCCGTCCGGGTAAGAAAACAGCCGAATACCTCGACTACGTTGTCACACGCCTTCTGGTGCTTGGCTCGGGCTATCTGGCGGCCGTAGTCCTGCTGCCTGAGATCCTGCGCACACAGCTTGCAGTGCCGTTCTACTTTGGTGGTACCTCGGTTCTGATTGTGGTGTCGGTGACGATGGATACGATCAACCAGGTTCAGTCGCATCTGCTGGCGCACCAGTATGAGGGATTGATTGAGAAGTCACAGCTGCGCGGTGGCGGAAAACGCCGCGGCAAAGCCCGTAAAGGACCAGCACGCAGATGAACATTATCCTTCTCGGACCGCCCGGCGCAGGTAAAGGCACACAGGCGCGCATTCTTGTTGAAGAGCGTGGTATGATCCAGCTTTCTACCGGCGACATGCTGCGCGAAGCCAAAGCCTCGGGCACCGAAATGGGGCTCAAGGTTGCCGCGATCATGGATGCGGGTGAGCTAGTGACAGATGAAATTGTCATAGGCTTGATTGAGGAAAAGCTCGAAGGCGACAATGCGGGCGGCTTCATCTTTGATGGTTTCCCGCGCACGCTGGCGCAGGCTGATGCCTTGGGTGAATTGCTTGAGAAGCACGGCTCTGCGTTGGCGGCTGTTGTTGAGATGCAGGTTGACGATGATGAGCTCGTCAGCCGAATTACCGCGCGCTCGACCTGCGGAGATTGCGGCGAAGGTTACAATGATATTTCCAAGCCGATCCCGGCGGATGGAAAATGCGTTAACTGCGGCGGTAGTGAGTTCAAGCGCCGCGCCGATGACAACGAAGAAAGCCTGCGCACACGGCTGATGGAATATTACAAGAAAACCTCGCCGCTGATCGGGTATTACTATGCCAAGGGTGACCTTCGTTCGGTTAACGGGCTGGGTGAAATCACCGAAGTTGCGGGCGAAATCGGCGATGTTCTGAACGCGCTCTGACACCGTACATGTCTTTAACAAAGGGCTGCACTATTTGTGCGGCCCTTTTTTGTTTTTTTGAGTGCATTCAGGTACGCTATGGTTCTCTGACACCATAAGGGTAGAATTGTGAGAAAAGTAATTTGCACAGCGGCAATAGTGAGCCTTGGGTTTGCAAACCCACTACTGGCGGAATTGGATTTTGTGACTGACCCGGCGGTATGTGACCTCGAATTGTTCGAGCGTCAGGAACGCGCCATGACATTCGATGGATCAGATTTCTGGGAGATCGAATATCACTGCGAGGTCGAGCCGATTACACCACCAGACTGGACAAGTGACCAGACCCAGATAAGGGCCGGTTATTGTGAAGAGCCGGGCTATCTCTATCCCGGTGTGTTCGTTTTTCGCAGCCATCCCGGTGAGCCGGGCAAGCTTTATGTCTATCAGGATGAAAGCGGCGAGGCAGTGATATACCATTCCTGCAAAATAAACGCCGACTAGTTAGTTTTGAGGGGTAATAGATTTAATGGAAACGAGTGCTTTTTGGATGATGTTGGCGTTAATCCTGACCCATGAACTTGATGCGGTCAGGCGTCACGAATGGCGCATTTTACCACTGACCTCGTTTTTGTCTGATAAGACCGGCGCGCAAGTTTTCATATGGGCGCATGTACCTCTTATATTCCTGCTGCTTTGGATCGCGCAGCAAGGGCCTGACAGTTTGGGCGCGATCTTGTTATCCGGCTTTGCTATTGTCCATATTGCCTTGCACTGGCTATTCAGAAACCATGCGGCCAATGAGTTCAATAACCCAGCGTCACGGCTTTTGATCTGGTTGCCTGGCCTGGCCGGATTGGGGCATCTGACGCTAGTCTTGGGGTGATAGGATATTTTCCCTACGCGTACCCTTGACGCCACATTAAAACCCATCTAAGCCACGCCATCCCTAACGGGAATCGGCAGATATTCGGGGTCGCGCCCCAAAAAGCCGATCATCAGAAATTCAGCGAGGCCCGCGGGAAAAATCCGGCGGGCTTGTGTTGTGAAAAAAGGTTCCGGCGTTACGGAACCGCAACGAAAAGGAAAGACCACGTGGCACGTATTGCCGGCGTTAATATCCCGACCCATAAAAGGGTCCCGATCGCCCTCACTTATATCACCGGAATTGGACACACTTCTGCCAAGGCCATTTGCGAAGCCGTGAAAATCGACGAAACCCGTCGTGTGAACGAGCTTTCGGATGCCGAAGTTCTGGCCATCCGCGAACATATCGACGCAACCTTCATGGTTGAAGGTGACCTGCGTCGTGACACCCAGATGAACATCAAGCGTCTGATGGACCTTGGTTGCTACCGTGGCCTGCGCCATCGTCGCAATCTTCCGGTTCGTGGTCAGCGTACCCATACCAACGCGCGCACGCGCAAAGGCCCGGCAAAAGCTATTGCCGGCAAGAAGAAGTAGGGGGGCTGAACAATGGCACGAGAAAAGACACGCACCAAGCGTAAGGTACGCAAGAACATCGCCGCTGGTGTGGCGCATGTGAACTCTTCTTTCAACAACACCAAAATCCTGATTTCGGATGTGCAAGGCAATGCGATTGCCTGGTCTTCGGCTGGTACGATGGGCTTTAAAGGCTCGCGTAAATCCACGCCTTATGCTGCGCAGATGGCGGCAGAAGACGCTGGCAAAAAAGCACAGGAACATGGTGTTAAAACCCTTGAAGTCGAAGTGCAGGGACCGGGTTCGGGTCGTGAAAGCGCGTTGCGCGCTCTGGCTGCTATCGGGTTCAACATCACCTCGATCCGCGATGTAACGTCGATTGCCCATAACGGCTGTCGCCCGCCGAAACGCCGCCGGGTCTGACGATTATTTTGGCACGGGGCAGGCTTTTGCTCCCCGTGTCCACACTATTTCAACCTCGGGCGTCCTGCCCTTTGGACATGAGGACAGGACTGGAATGGAGGGACGCATGATCCACAAAAATTGGGCCGAATTGATCAAACCAACGCAGCTTGACGTGAAACCGGGCAATGACCCGGCGCGCAAGGCCACTATTATTGCTGAACCGCTTGAGCGCGGCTTTGGTCTGACCATGGGCAACGCGCTGCGCCGTGTATTGATGAGCTCGTTGCAAGGTGCTGCCATTACGTCGGTGCAGATTGACAATGTGCTGCACGAGTTTTCCAGCGTGGCCGGTGTGCGCGAAGACGTCACCGACATTGTTCTGAACCTCAAAGGTGTTTCCATTCTGATGGAAGTGGAAGGCCCTAAGCGCCTGTCGATTGCCGCCAAGGGGCCATCGATTGTCACTGCTGGTGACATCTCGGAAAGCGCTGGTATCGAGATCCTGAACAAGGAACACGTGATCTGTCACCTGGATGACGGCGCCGACCTTTACATGGAACTGACCGTTAACACTGGCAAAGGCTATGTCGCGGCCGACAAAAACAAGCCGGAAGATGCGCCGATTGGCCTGATCCCGGTTGATGCGATCTATTCGCCGGTTAAGAAAGTCAGCTATGACGTACAACCGACCCGTGAAGGTCAGGTTCTGGACTATGACAAGCTGACGCTGAAACTGGAAACCGACGGTTCCATCACGCCGGAAGACGCCGTGGCTTTCGCCGCGCGTATTCTGCAAGACCAGTTGTCAATCTTCGTTAACTTCGACGAGCCCGAAACAATGGGCCGCGAATCCGAAGATGACGGGCTTGAGTTCAACCCGCTTCTTCTGAAGAAAGTGGACGAGCTGGAGCTTTCGGTTCGTTCGGCCAACTGCCTCAAGAACGACAACATCGTTTACATCGGTGACCTGATCCAGAAAACCGAAGCGGAAATGCTGCGCACGCCGAACTTTGGCCGCAAGTCTTTGAACGAAATCAAAGAAGTGCTGTCGGGCATGGGCCTGCATCTGGGTATGGACGTCGAGGAATGGCCGCCGGAAAATATCGAGGACATGGCCAAGAAGTTCGAAGACCAGTTCTAAAACAAGGGCAATCCCGCCCACTCCAAAGGAGGGGCCCTGCACGCACGGGGCTCCGGACAAAGTATAAAGAAGGAATAAACACATGCGCCACGCACGAGGCTACCGCCGCCTGAACCGCACCCACGAACACCGCAAAGCGTTGTTCTCAAACATGGCCGGTTCACTGATTGAACACGAACAAATCAAAACTACACTGCCCAAAGCCAAAGAGCTGCGCCGCGTAGTGGAGAAACTGGTAACGCTTGGCAAACGCGGTGACATGCACGCCCGTCGTCAGGCAGCTGCTCAGCTGAAGCAAGACAAGGACGTCGCCAAATTGTTTGACGTTCTTGGCCCGCGCTACAAAGACCGCCAAGGTGGGTACGTGCGCGTGCTCAAGGCCGGTTTCCGGTATGGCGACATGGCACCGATGGCGATCATCGAATTTGTCGACCGTGATGAAAGCGCCAAGGGTGCTGCTGACAAGGCGCGCGTCGCCATTGAAGAGGCTGACGAATAAAGCATCCTTGACCATCACGAAAAACTTTCAAGGCCTCGCAATTAGCGGGGCCTTTTCTTTCTGGTTTTCAATTGATTAGCTGTTTTGTTGATTCCTGGTTTTTTTATGCAGGCTTATCGACGCTTCCAAAAGGTCCAGAAGCTGGGCACCATGAGGCCCTTTTAGTGTTTGACCGGTAAGAAGCTCCAACAGCTCCGCCCGCTGGTCTTCTGGCAGGGCGTTGAGTTTTTCGATAAGATCCGCATCCGAAGCTTTCATACCCGATGCTACCAAATTTCCGGGGAATTGCATATCCCCGACGCAATAAGGTGTTTTGCCGCTTTCCCCCATTCCGTTCAGGTCGTAACCTCGCCCCTATGCCCGACCTTTTTGACAATACAGGTGCCAAAGCAAAAGAAGCCGACGCCCCGCGGCCGCTGGCGGACAAGTTGCGGCCGCAAAAGATTGCGGACGTCATCGGGCAGGAACAGGTATTGGGACCGGATGCGCCGTTGGGCGCGATGCTGGCAGCGGGCAATCTGGGTTCACTCATTTTCTGGGGACCGCCAGGGGTTGGAAAAACGACCATCGCCCGGTTGCTGGCGGATGAAACCGACCTGCACTTTGTTCAGATCAGTGCTATTTTCTCCGGTGTGCCAGAGTTACGTAAGGTCTTTGAGGCGGCAAAGATCCGGCGAACAAACGGGAAAGGGACTTTGCTGTTCGTCGATGAGATTCACCGTTTCAATAAGGCTCAGCAGGATGGGTTTTTACCCTATCTTGAAGATGGAACAATCCTTCTGGTTGGCGCGACCACTGAAAACCCTTCGTTTGAGCTGAACGCGGCCTTGCTATCGCGCGCGCAAGTTCTGGTGCTCAACCCCTTGTCTCTTGCCGACCTCGAGCTGTTGGTGCAGCGGGCAGAACGGGAACTGGGAGCAGCCCTGCCTTTGGATGGAGAGGCGCGCGCAGCCTTGCTGGAAATGGCGGATGGTGACGGGCGTGCGGTTTTAAACCTGATCGAACAGATCTGGGCCTGGAAGTTGGAAAAGCCCATTGGCACCAAAGCATTGGCGTCACGCTTGATGCGCCGCGCCGCACTTTATGACAAAAGCGGCGATGCGCATTACAACCTCATTTCTGCCCTGCATAAATCTATTCGCGGTTCCGATCCGGATGCGGCCCTTTATTGGCTTGCGCGCATGCTAACCGGCGGCGAAGACCCGCGTTATCTGGCCCGCCGACTGACGCGGATGGCGGTTGAGGATATCGGCCTGGCGGACCCACAGGCAAACGGGATTTGCCTTGCCGCGTGGGAGACCTATGAGCGTCTTGGTAGCCCGGAAGGTGAGCTGGCATTGGCGCAGGCGGTGACCTATCTGGCCCTCGCGCCAAAATCGAATGCGGCCTATATGGGTTTCAAAGCTGCCATGCAGGCAGCAAAAAAAACCGGTTCAAAACCGCCGCCAAAACACATTTTGAATGCACCTACCGACCTTATGAAGGATCAGGGTTACGGCGAAGGCTATGCCTATGACCATGATGCCGAAGAAGGGTTTTCCGGGCAAAACTATTTTCCCGACGATATGCAGCGCGGGGTCTACTATACCCCGGTCGAGCGCGGCTTTGAGCGCGAACTCAAGCGCAGGCTGGATTATTTCGCTAAACTTCGCAGCCAGCGTGGCGCTTCTTGACAAGCGTGGCCGCGCAACCCACAAGCGCCCCATGTTTACACCCCTGATACAGGTCGCCATAGGCGGCGCGTTTGGCGCTATGGCCCGTTATTTAACCAACGTCACCCTGACCCGCACCATGGGGCATGGCTTTCCCTGGGGTACGATGGCGGTGAATATTTTGGGTTCTTTCCTGATGGGGGTGTTGGTGGTTGTACTCGCTAGGAAGGGCGGAAACGCTTACGCGCCACTTTTGATGACAGGGATGTTGGGCGGCTACACGACATTTTCGGCGTTTTCGCTTGATGCGCTGACGCTGTTTGAACGGGGTCAATTAGGTGCTGCGGCGGGGTATGTTTTAGGCTCTGTTACCCTGTCGTTGGCTGCAATTGTTGTGGGGGTTCTTGCGGCCCGAATGGTGCTGACATGAGCCGGGTGCAATTAATCAAGGTTGGCAGTGACGAGGCCGAGCAACGGCTGGATCGTTGGTTTCGCCGTCAATTTCCGCATGTGGGGCAGGGGCGGATCGAAAAAATGTGCCGCAAGGGTGAAATCCGCGTCAATGGCGGCCGGGTGAAACCTGGAACGCGCATTGGGCCGGGGCAGGAGGTACGAATTCCCCCCTTGCCCGATCCCTCCACAGCGCCTGTTCAGGCCAAGGACCGGTTGCAGATGCAAAGCCAGGTCTCGGATGCCGATGCAGAAATGATCCGGGCCTGTGTGCTCTACCGGGACGATCATATTATTGTATTGAACAAGCCTCCGGGTCTGCCGGTGCAGGGAGGCTCAAAACAAACCCGCCACGTGGACGGGCTGGCCGAGGCGCTGCGTTTTGAGCGCGATGACAAGCCGCGGCTGGTGCACAGGCTGGACAAGGACACTTCGGGCGTGCTGCTTCTGGCGCGGAGTCAGAAAATGGCCGGTGCCCTGACAAAGGCGTTTCGCGCCCGCGATACCCGTAAGATCTACTGGGCAATTGTTGCCGGGGCACCTTTGCCGCGCATGGGCACAATTCGTTTCGCACTGGTTAAGGCGGGCGGACATGGGGCCGGGGGCGAGGGTGAAAAGATGCGCTGCATTCATCCGGGTCGGGTGGACGAGGTCGAAGGGGCCAAGCGCGCCACCACCGATTACGCTGTGCTGGCGACGCTGGCAGCACGTGCGTCCTGGGTGGCATTGGTGCCGGTTACCGGGCGTACCCATCAGTTGCGCGCCCATATGGCCGAACTCGGGCATCCCATAATTGGCGACGGAAAGTATGGTGGGTCGGGGCAGGAAAACCTTGGCGATGGCTGGGGTGCCGGGCTTGGCGGGGAATTAAGCCGCAAGCTGCACCTGCATGCACGCAGCCTGACTATTACCCATCCGGTAACAGGCAAAGACCTGACCTTTACGGCCCCTTTGCCGGAACATATGCGCAATTCTTGGGAATATTTTGGCTGGGATGAAGGTGACGTGCCTGCCGATCCGTTCAACGAGGATGATGTATGAGTACGCCCCTGCGGCTGGTCGTATTCGACGTTGACGGAACCCTGATCGACAGCCAGGAGTTTATCCTGGCGGCGATGCACCGGGCCTTTGGCGGGCTTGGGGTCGCGCTACCCAGTCGCGAGCAGGTGTTGTCGATTGTTGGCCTGTCTTTAGAAAACGCTATTCAGGTCCTCATTCCCGGGCTTGCAGCAGTCGAGCGTGCGCGGGTAACCCAACTTTATAAGCAGGCCTTTTTTGCCTTGCGAGAGGAGAATGGCGGCGAGGCGAACGCGCCGCTTTATGCATTTACCCGCGAGGCACTGGAGCTTTTACATGGTCAGGACGAGGTCCTTCTGGGCGTTGCGACCGGCAAAGCACGGCGTGGGCTGGACCATGTCTGTTCAGCACATGATTTGGATCGCTATTTCGTCACGCGCCAAACAGCAGATCAGCACCCTTCCAAGCCGCACCCCTCAATGCTTATTGCGGCGTTGGCTGATACCGGGGTTGAGGCGGGCAATGCCGTCATGGTTGGTGATACCACATTTGACGTCGAAATGGGTGCCGCCGCCGGGTATTATACAATCGGCGTGACTTGGGGCTATCACGCGCCTCAGGCGCTGATGGATGCTGGGGCAGACGTGTTGATTGACAGTTTTGAGGATCTGCAACCAGCGTTGCACAGGATATGGGGGATCGAATGATTAAGCCGCTGTGGGAAAAGGTTGCCGTGGCAAAGAAGCCGGATGGTTTTGCCATAGAGCTTGATGGGCGCCCATTGCGCACCCCGGCGAAGGCGCCATTGGTACTGCCGACGCGGGCGCTGGCCGAGATGGTAGCGGAAGAATGGCGGGCACAGGACGGCAAGCCTGACCCGGCCACCATGCCCGCAACCCGTACGGCCAATGCCGCGATAGACAAGGTTACTCCGCAATTTGATGAAGTTGCAAAAGTGATTGCGGCCTATGGTGATTCGGACCTTTTATGCTATCGCGCTACAGCCCCGGCCGAATTGGTCGCCAGACAGGCCGAAAAATGGGACCCCGTGCTGGATTGGGCTTCAGAGACACTGGGTGCACGTCTGACGCCGGTTTCAGGGGTCATACACGCCCCGCAAGACCCGGCAGCCCTGTCCGTTTTGGCCGTGCTCGTCAACGACATGACACCGTTTGAACTCGCCGCTTTCCACGACCTGGTTGCCATTTCCGGGTCCTTGGTAATTGGCTTGGCCGTTTCTAAGCACCTGTTGGAGCTAGAGGAATTGTGGATAACCGCTTGCCTGGACGAATTGTGGCAAGAGGAGCAATGGGGCAAAGACGACGAAGCACTGGCACATAGAGAGCGGAAAAGGCAGGATTTTTTCGGCGCCGCTGAATTTTTATCCGCCTGTGAAAAATAAATTGGCCAAAAGGAAAAAAAAGGACCGTTTTGGTGCTCTTTTCCATCATTAATCGTTATGAATCACTTGACGTTTTTGCGTCTTTGCGACCAAACTCGTCGCTGTTGAGGGGGTGACCCTTTACAGTATAAACCCCGGCCAGTGGCCGGATAAACGCCCATAGGGGCGATTAATCAGGAAGAGGTAATCATGAAAAAAACCGTATTTCTTGGCGCATTGACTATTGCTGGTCTGGCGACAACGGCTGCTATGGCCGGTACGCTTGACGATGTGAAAGCACGCGGCAAGCTGAATTGTGGTGTGTCAACCGGTCTCGTCGGGTTCGCTGCACCAGACGCAAACGGAACCTGGCAAGGTTTCGACGTAACCGTTTGTCGCGCAGTTGCTGCGGCTGTACTGGGCGATTCCAACGCTGTTGAGTTCGTACCAACAACTGGTAAGACCCGTTTCACCGCGCTGGCTTCCGGCGAAGTCGACATGCTGGCCCGTAACACCACATGGACCCTGTCACGTGACGTTGACCTGAAGTTTGAATTCATCGGTGTTAACTACTACGACGGCCAAGGCTTCATGGTTCCAAAAGCACTGGGCGTTTCGTCCGCTAAGGAACTGGACGGCGCGACTGTTTGCATTCAGACCGGTACAACTACCGAGCTGAACCTGGCTGACTTCTTCCGTTCGAACAACATGAGCTATGAGCCCGTGCCGATCGAAACTAACGCAGAAGCTCAGCAGCAGTACCTTGCCGGTGCTTGCGACACGCTGACCACTGACGCGTCCGGCCTTGCCGCGACACGTGCTGCGTTCGAAAATCCTGCCGACCACGTTGTTCTGCCGGAAATCGTATCGAAAGAGCCGCTGGGTCCGCTTGTTCGCCACGGCGACAACGAGTGGGGCGACATCGTTCGCTGGACTCTGAATGCACTGATCTCGGCTGAAGAGCTGGGCATCACTTCGGCCAACGTTGCCGAGCTTCAGGCTGGTACAAACAACCCTGAGATCAACCGTATCCTCGGCTCCGAAGGCAACATGGGCGAAATGCTCGGCCTTGACGCTGACTGGGCTGTGCGTGTGATCCAGGTTGCTGGTAACTACGCTGAAGTATTTGAAACCAACATCGGTGAAAATACTCCGATCGGCCTGTCGCGCGGTCTGAACGCGCTGTGGACCGATGGTGGCCTGATCTACTCGCCGCCGTTCCGGTAAAAACTACTTAGTTAAGGGCGCGGGACACACCGCGCCCTTTTCATATCTAAAGAACAAATCCGGGACTCAGGCGGGATAAACCTGCCGGGAAAAATCCGGACCTGACAGGGAATGTCTTAATGACAACATTGACCGACCCACCGCGGGAGTCGTTCCGGTTATCTATGCTTCTTTACGATAGCCGTTACCGTTCCATGACGATCCAAATCATTGTTTTGATCGCTTTCATGCTGGGCGCTGCCTGGCTGATTAACAATGCTATTATTAATCTGGCGCGGGCCGGTAAGCCCTTCTCATTTAGCTTTCTGGGTGAGCCTTCCAGCTATGATATCAACCAAAGACTGATCGACTATTCATCGCGTTCGACCCATGCACGGGCGGCACTTGTTGGCGTTATGAACACCTTACTGGTGGCTGTCATGGGGTGTGTGGTCGCGACCATAATCGGTGTGATCGTCGGCGTCCTGCGCCTTTCGCGCAACTGGATCGTTTCGCGTATTATGACCGTTTATGTCGAAGCTATGCGGAATGTACCTGTCCTGCTGTGGATTGTGCTTTTCATGGCAATTGTCATCGAAACCCTGCCGCAGCCACGTGATTTCCGGGGCGACGACGCCACGGCGTCTATGGTTTTGTTTGACTCGGTTGCGATAACGAACCGTGGAGTATACGTTCCTGAGCCATTGTTTTCGCGGGGCCTGGGGGATATTCCGATATTACCCGGTCAAACCGTTGAGGCCTGCACCTCGTATTACGATGTAACAGACAGTGAAAACGCCGGCTTTCTGGCGGATGATTGTGGCATCATTCAAATTAGCCTTGATTTGATCGCCATCCTTGCAGTGTTGTTTGCCGGACTTCTAGTGCGCAAACTGATCCTGCAGCGCGCGCAACGCATTCAAAATGCCACGGGTGATCGCCCGACAACATGGCATATCGGTCTTGCGGTTGTCGCTGTTCCCACACTTCTGGTGCTTTGGATCCTAGGGTTTTATCTTGGTTATCCAGAACTGAAAGGCTTCAACTTCAAGGGCGGCACGCATCTGCGTAGCTCGCTTATTGCTTTGTGGTTGGCTCTGTCGCTTTACACTGCCGCCTTCATCGCCGAAATCGTGCGGGCTGGTATCATGGCCATATCAAAAGGTCAGTCCGAAGCTGCCGGCGCGCTGGGCTTGCGGCCGGGCCGCATCATGCGCCTTGTGGTTTTGCCACAGGCAATGCGGGTGATCTTTCCGCCGTTGATTTCGCAATATCTGAACCTGACGAAGAACTCGTCACTGGCTATTGCGGTTGGCTACATGGATGTGACCGGCACGTTGGGGGGAATTACCCTGAACCAGACCGGGCGAGAGATGGAAACGCTTCTCATCCTCATGGCGATCTATCTGGTAATCTCGTTGACCGTTTCGTCCGCGATGAACGCCTATAACGAACGCACCAAGTTGAAGGAGCGCTGATATGGCTGACAATACTACTTATGTGCGTAGCGAAATGCTGCCCGAAAAGGCGCCTCCTGCTCTGAATGTCGGGGTGCTTGGTTGGATCAGAGCAAACCTGTTTCCAAATATTGGCAGTTCTATTCTGACCGTATTGGCATTGATCGCCATTTATATGCTGCTGGCCGGAATCCTTCCGTGGATTTTCGGCGGTATCTGGACAGGCTCGTCGCTGAATGAGTGTCGCGAGGCACTTCATGCCATACACGGTGAATCGGTCGAACGTGCTTGCTGGGCCGTGGTGCATGAACGCTTCTGGCAGCTTATGTACGGGTTCTATCCTAGCCACCTTTACTGGCGGCCTAATCTGGCGCTGATCTTACTGTTTGCGGCCCTTGCCCCGATCCTGTTCGACACATTGCCACGCAAAATGTTGGTGGTTTCCATCGCAACCCCCTTCGTCGCTCCCTGGCTTTTGTGGGGTGGTACGATCTGGGTGCCGGTTGTCGCGGCTCTTGGTTTTGTCGTTGGCTACTACGTGTACCGTTTTGCATCTGCCGCGATGAGCGGTCTGATGGGTCTGATCCTGGGGCCACTTGCAGCAATCATCTGGTGGCTGTTGCTTGCGGGATATGTTGCCGGTGCTCTTGCCGCAATTGTACCGCTGGCGCTTGAGCCAGTTGCAAGTCGCGAATTTGGTGGCTTCATGCTGGCTGTAACACTTGGGATCACAGGTATCGCCATGTCGTTCCCGATCGGAATCGTTCTCGCCTTGGGGCGGCAGTCAAACCTGGTAATCATCAAAACGTTGTGCGTGGGCTTTATCGAGTTCATTCGTGGTGTGCCGCTGATTACGCTTTTGTTTGTGGCGCAGGTTATGCTGGCTTACTTCCTGCCAAAGGGAACCCAGTTTGACATCATCCTGCGCGTGATGATCATGATGACCCTCTTCTCTGCCGCTTACATGGCCGAGACGATACGGGGTGGTCTGGCAGCCTTGCCAACCGGTCAGTATGAGGCAGCGGATGCGCTGGGCCTTGATTACTGGCAGGCGCAACGGCTGATCATCATGCCACAGGCGCTGAAAATCTCGATCCCCGGCATCGTCGGTAACTTCATTGGCCTATTCAAGGATACAACTCTGGTATCCATCATCGGCCTGTCTGACCCGATTGGCTGGGTGAAACTGATTCAGTCCAACGCCGAATGGAATGGCATTATTTGGGAGCTTTATGGCTTTGTTGCCGTTGTCTTCTTCATCTTCTGCTTCTCCATGTCCCGTTATTCCATGTATCTGGAGCGCAAGCTTCAGACTGGCCACTAAAAAGGAAATTCTGTTATGTCTGAGTCACACACTGACCACCACATAGAGTTTGACCACCACGCCGATCGCTCGCAGATGAAAGTATCTGACAAGGTTGCGATTGAAATCACCAACATGAACAAATGGTACGGATCGTTCCATGTTCTTCGCGATATCAACCTGACGGTCAATCAGGGCGAGCGGATTGTGATTTGTGGGCCTTCGGGTTCCGGTAAATCCACCCTGATCCGTTGTATCAACCGCCTTGAAGAGCATCAGGAAGGGTCGATTATCGTTGACGGGACCGAGCTGAGCTCGGACCTCAAAAACATCGACAAGGTGCGTTCAGAGGTTGGCATGGTGTTCCAGCACTTCAACCTGTTTCCACATCTGACGGTGCTTGAGAACCTCACGCTTGCCCCGATCTGGGTGCGTAAAACCCCACGTAAAGAGGCCGAAGAAACCGCGATGTTCTACCTTGAGAAGGTGAAGATCCCTGAACAAGCGCTAAAATTCCCCGGCCAGCTTTCCGGTGGGCAGCAGCAGCGTGTCGCCATTGCGCGGTCTTTGTGCATGAAGCCGCGCATCATGCTGTTTGACGAACCCACATCGGCGCTGGACCCTGAGATGATCAAGGAAGTTCTTGAAACCATGATTGAGCTTGCCGAGGAAGGCATGACCATGCTTTGCGTCACCCACGAAATGGGCTTCGCCAAAGAGGTCGCCAACCGCGTCATCTTCATGGATGAGGGCCAGATTGTTGAGCAGAATGAGCCTAATGAATTCTTCGACAATCCGAAATCGGACCGGACCAAGCTGTTCCTCAGTCAGATCCTCTGATCCTTTCTGGAACCAAGAATTAGGGCGTCCTACGGGGCGCCTTTTTTATATTAGGTCACGCGGCACCACAAAATCGATGATATCACCCTTGTGTTCCCCTATTTGCGTCCAGTTGGTTAAGCCAAACTCAAAAATCGTTGTTGCTGCGGTTGGGTATTGGTGAAATCGCATATCTAGTGGGGGCGCTTTTGCCAGTCTATCGGCCAACCAGGCCGAGCCGGGGTTATGCGCGATCAACATCACATTTGCGCCCTTGGCGGCCGCCAGTTCCCCCAACATTTCACCGGGATCAGCAAGGTAAAGGGCCGGAATAATATCTGGCTTGGTGGGGGCGGGTAACCTGGAAGCCAGCCGCGCCCAGGTTTCCTGAGTACGTGCCGCACTGGAACATAAAACCTGATCTGGCAGATAGCCCCGGTTTGCCAGCCAGTCCCCAAGCGCAGTGGCCGAAACTCTGCCGCGCCCGTTTAACGGCCTGTCATGGTCTTTCTGTGCTGAATCCTTCCAACTTGATTTTGCATGGCGGGTCAGGATCAGGCGTAATGTCATTTTGGATGGAATGCTTTCATATGGAATGCCGATTGCGCTTCAATTCTGCCATAAGTGGTGCTGATCGGGCAAGCGCGCCGTACTGCGCAGCCTTTTCCCATACAACCCGCCCCGGAGCTTTTGTCTAACCAGTCATGACAATTTGGTACGTCATATGATCCGTTCTTCATTGCGCCGACCGGGCATGCGTCAATGCATGGTTGGTCCTGGCACGTCAGGCAGGGATTTGGCGGTGGTTTGGGTAAATCAATTTCTTCGCTTAAATGGATCGCCCCACGAAAGCTCAACCAAAGCCCCGCAATGTCATGTACAAGTAACCCTACTGGAGAGCTCCATGCCCGGCCACTTTTCTCAGCCCAGCCCAGAAAAGGGGGGTAGGGCGGTCCGTCAGATGGAAAAACAGCGTGCCCCCCGGCCTCGCGCGCCAGATCGCTGATTACTCTTTTTGACCAGCGGTCCAAAGGATCGGGCAATCCGTCTGAGTATTCCGGTGAAAGGGTGAAGTTCTGCCAAAACCCCGGCTCACGGGGTCCCAACAGTAAAATGGTACCACCCTTTTGCGCGTGTAACGCGCCAAAAATGTCCAGATGTTGTAGCCGCACAGCCGTTGTGAGCGCCACCAAGTTCATTTCTTTTGAAACGGTAGCAACAGACTCCAACCCAGTTTTGAGGGCCGGTCATCCTGCCATTCAAGCCCAATAATCATGCCGTCATGGCCGCCCTCGGGTTGGTCAATATAGGTTCCGAATAATCGGTCCCAGATCGACAGGGCAAAGCCGTAGTTACTGTCAACCTCGCGGCGTATGGTTGAATGATGCACCCGGTGCATGTCGGGCGTGACCAGAAAAAGCCTTAACACACGGTCCAACCCCAGCGGCAGGCGCATATTGGCGTGGTTGAACATGGCCGAGCCGTTCAGGATTATCTCAAACAGGATCACCCCCAAAACCGGTGCGCCTATTAGGTAGACAGCCCCGATTTTGATCAGCATTGAAGCGGCAATTTCAATTGGATGGAAGCGCAACGCGGTTGTGACATCAATGTCCCGATCCGCGTGGTGTACCCGGTGCAAACGCCAAAGCAAAGGCACCTTATGAAACACCAGATGCTGAAACCAGATGGCAAAATCAAGGATCAGGATGGCTCCGATAACCTGCACCCAATAGGGCAGTTCAAACAGGTTCAATAACCCCCAACCCTGCGCGCCAGCATCTATGGCTGCGCCAACGGCTAAAACTGGCAGGACCAGAGCCATCAGCCAAACCGCAGCACGGTCTATCACAATGATCGCCAGATTGGTGAACCAGCGCGTGGTGCGTGGCTGTGTGCGGGCTTTGCGCGGCACTAAGGCTTCGACGATCGCAAACAACGCGAATAGGCCGAAGAACACGACCGAGCGGATAAGGGCTTCGTTTTCCATGCGGTGAATGTAAGCAGGGGCCGGGCTTTTACAACAAAAATTACCTGCGACAGGATGACCTAAGATGCGTTGCGCGTGCCGTCGGCACAATTTGCCTGTGTTCAGGCCCGGATGATCGACCCGGCGCCATGTTCTGTATAAAGCTCCAGCAGACAGGCATTTGGCGCGCGCCCGTCCAGAATTACCACGGCGCGTACGCCACCCTCAATTGCTGCCAGCGCGGTTTCTGTCTTGGGAATCATTCCACCAGCAATGGTGCCGTCTGCCGTCAGGTCGCGAATTTGTCCCGCACTCAGTTCGGTCAAAACTGCGCCTTCGGCGTTCTTAACGCCTTCCACATCAGTCAGTAACAACAGACGATCGGCCTCAAGCGCGGCGGCGATCGCCCCGGCAGCCGTGTCTCCGTTGACGTTGTAGGTCTCGCCGTCCCGCCCTGCACCAAGCGGGGCAATGACCGGAATTGTTTCGTCTTCAAACAGAGTGCGCAGGATGGAGGGGTCCATATTGGCAGGCTGACCTACAAAGCCAAGCGCCGGGTCGGCCTGATCACAAATCATCAGGTTGGCATCCTTGCCTGACAGACCTACCGCCTTGCCTCCCTCGGCGTTAATTGCTTGAACGATACGTTTATTGACGCGGCCCGATAATACCATCTCGACGACTTCAACCACGGCTTCATCCGTTACCCGTTTGCCATTTTCAAAGCGGCTTTCAATATTCAGCCGCGCCAGCATTTCGTTGATCATGGGCCCGCCGCCATGCACAACGACGGGGTTAACCCCGACCTGACGCATTAAAACGATATCGCGAGCAAAGCTGGCCATATCCTCATCATTGCCCATGGCGTTGCCGCCAAATTTGATGACCACGGTTGCGCCGTCATAGCGCTGCAAGTAAGGCAGAGCCTCGGATAGGGTGCGGGCGGTGGCGATCCAATCTCGGTTCATGTGTTGCTTCTTCATACGCTAATCCTTGCCACGCCCGTGTTAGGCCCTTCGGGCCCCGTTTAGCAAGCCTTTGCAGTGCTCAGGGCTGTTTCCACCGAATTTATCGGCCACATCAGGGCCGAGTACCAAATTCGGAATATTGATTAGCTACCGGAAATACGCTGGCTAGCCAATTCCAGCAATGATCGCGCGTAATGTCCCGATACCTAGCCCCTTTTCGGCAGAGGTCAGGACAAGCTCCGGGTAGGCTGCAGGATGAGCCGACAATGCTTTTCGAACCTGACCCAAAACCTTTTCGAGATCCTTGTCTTTGACCTTGTCTGTCTTTGTCAGAACAACCTGAAATGTTACCGCCGCTGAATCCAGCAGTGACAGGATCTCTTCGTCAACTTTTTTCACCCCATGGCGCGCATCTATTAGCACGAACGCCCTGCGCAGATTGGCGCGACCGGTCAGATAAGCCTTAAGCAAACGTTGCCATTTCTCGACAACCGGGATCGGAGCATTGGCGTAACCATAGCCGGGAAGGTCAACCAGATAGGGGCCGTTTGTTGTTGTGAAAAAGTTGATCTCTTGTGTTCGCCCTGGTGTATTTGAAGCACGCGCCAGCCCTTTTCGCCCGGTCAACGCATTGATGAGAGAGCTTTTTCCAACATTTGAACGTCCGGCAAAACATACCTCGATCCGGTCCGCGGCAGGCAGGCCGTCCATGGCGACGACGCCTTTCAGGAACTCTGTTTGACCGGCAAATAGGCGCCGTCCAGCTTCGCGGGACAGGTCGTCTGGTTCTTTTGCCAGAGAAAAACTCATGCTCATCCCAGCACCTCGAACCCATCGCCCTGATGCACATCCCCGGTTTTGGTGACCACACCATAAACACCAAATTCTTGATGGCCCCAGCCACTTCTGAGGATACCCAAAGTGTCTACGTCCCGCTCTCCGGACCGTGTAGAGGCCGCGGTTGCCTGACATCTTGTGATGTTTTCACGTATCTCCAGTTCGGCACGTCCAACGCGTATGCGCTTGCCGATCCAGTCGCGTTCGCTCCATGGCTCAAGTTCGTCCAGCACCATATTGGTACGCCAGCGCAAAGGAGAAATACTGTGCCTCACCAGTTTTTCCACTTCCCGGTGAGAAGCCATATTCATGAGCGATACTGACGGATAGTCGGTGTCTGTCATGCCGCGTTTTGGTGCACGGATGATGCCAGAGGGCAGGGCGCGTTGCCCCAGGCTGATAGGCATCACCCACTGGATAAATGCCCCCACATCAGCTTCGTCATCCGGGTCAATTGTCAGGTCATTCAGCTTTGGGTGGCTCAGGATAACTTTGCCGCGATTTAAAATGCAGCGTGCTGTAATAGCCTGTAATTGCGATGTTTTCGCACCTCGTGAAAAATTACTGCAAGGTGCCCATTCTGGGTTCGCCGGATCAGTTTTTGCCATTTCATGGGTCACTGCCCAGCGCCGGTCCCAAGGCAGGCAGCGGCCCTCACTCAGCAGAATACGGGCCAGCGCCTCGCGACCATGAGATTTGATCGGATGGCGCCAGATTTCAGCCACATGGGCACTCATTCATCATCCTTTAGCTTCTTTTTGAAGCCTTTGCGGATGTTACCGAATACATCCGGCTTGTGCCCATGGCTGCGCATGATTGTATATTGCTGCATGAAAGTCAGCGTGTTCGAAGTGATCCAGTACAGCACCAGACCGGATGCGAACTGCCCCAGCATGAACATGAATACCCATGGCATCCAAGCAAAGATCATCGCTTGCGTCGCGTCTGTCGGGGCTGGGTTCAGTTTTTGCTGCAGCCACATGGAAATACCCAGTAGGATCGGCAGAATTCCAAGGCTGATTATGGCAAGGAGCGTCCCTTGCTCGGGTGGTGCAAAGGATAACAGGCCAAACAAATTGAGGATAGAACTTGGATCGGGTGCTGAAAGGTCACGGATCCAACCCAGCCATGGGGCATGCCTAAGCTCGAGTGTTACGAAAATCACCTTGTATAGCGAAAAGAAAATGGGGATCTGCAGGAAGATGGGCAGACAACCCGAGGCCGGGTTAACCTTTTCCTTCTTGTACAGCGCCATCATTTCCTGCTGCAGTTTCTGGCGGTCATCGCCGGCACGCTCTTTGAGCGCTTCCATTTCCGGCTGCAATTCCTTCATCTTTGCCATAGAGACATAAGATTTATAGGCCAGAGGCAGCAATGCGGCTTTAACCACCACTGTCAGCGCGATAATCGCCCAGCCCATATTACCAATGACGCCATTCAGCCAGTGCAGTAACGCAAACATTGGTTTCGTCAGGAAGAAGAACCAGCCCCAATCGATCGAGTCGATATATCTGTAGACGCCGCCATCACGTTCGTATTCGCGGATGGTTTCCCATTCCTTGGCACCGGCAAACAGGCGTGTCGTGGTGCTTGCGCTGGCTCCGGCACCGACTTCAAGTGTCTCCAGCTGAGACCAGGCTGTGTATGTTTCACTGCCTTCGTAATATTTGAAGATCGCATCAAAGCTTTGATCGGAAGCGGGGATAAGTGTGGTCATCCAATAATGATCAGTGAAGCCGATCCATCCGTTACTTTGAGCCTCGACCACTTCGGCCGCGTTGCCCCAGGCCGCGTGGGGGTCGAAGTTTCGCAAGTCCTTGTAGTCAAGTTCGGACATCTCTTCGCCGGATTGTCGGATGGCGCCTTCATGCAGGATGAAGAAGCCTTTGAGATTTTCCGGCTCTCCGTGGCGACGAAGGACCCCGTAAGGGGCCAGACGTCGGGCAGATGTGCCGGTGTTTTCGACGCTTTGAGTGATCGTGAACATATACTTGTCGTCCACCGAGATCTGTCGGTGGAAGATTAGCCCAGCGCCATTGTCCCAGACGATCGTCACCGGGCTTTCTGGTGTCAGCTCAGTGTTCCCATCTACCTGCCACAAAGTCTGCGGCCCGGGTACATGTTCCTGCGTCAGCTCCCCAGCCGGGGCCCAGCCGTAAAGCGCATAATAAGCGCCGGCTTGCCCTTCCGGGCTGAACAGAGTGACGATATCTGAAGTATCTGTGTTCTCTTCGCGATAGGATTTCAGTCGAAGCTCGTCTATCCGCCCGCCATACAGGGAAATCGAGCCGGACAGGTCAGGCGTGTCGATAGGCAGGCGCGAGGCATTTTCCAGCGCATCTGGTGTAGATGTGGGTGAAGCTGCTTCGACTGCGGAGGCTGCCTCACCGTTTTCCGCCACGGGCGGAGTTATCGCGCCGGGTGCTGTAAGCTCTGAGCCGTTGTCGGCTGTGGGGGCCGGTACGAAATCGGGCTGTGGAAACAGGTATGACCACGCGACAAGCACAATAATACTTAGCACAGTTGCCAGGATCAGGTTCTTATTTTGGTCGTTCATAACCACCCATACCTCTTCATTTCCAGTCAGAGGGGTTCAACAGGGCACAGCCGCAAAGGTCAAGCGGTTTTCGGTTTTCTGACAGGGTTTGGCATGTACTTTAACGCATGAAAGCAAGCCTTCAGATGCTGGGGAAAGATGATCAGGCGGGTTTTTTGAGGGCTGGGGCTTCGGCAACCTTCAACCGGTGGCGGGTGACCCAGTCTGCCGTGTCCGCAAAAGCCATGGGCTTTCCAATTGAGTATCCCTGAACGTGGCTACAGCCAAGCTGCGCCAGCATGGCGTGCTCCCCCGCACTTTCAACCCCTTCGCCTACGGTTTCGACCCCAAGACGTTCGGCCATCGTCAAGATGGCAGCAACCATATTTTGCTGGTCACGATCTGTGTCGATATGGGTAATGAAGGAACGGTCAATCTTGATACGATGCACGTCAAATCTGCGAATGTTGGTAATCGAGGCATGACCGGTCCCGAAATCATCAAGGTCAATCTGGCAGCCTAATTCCGACAGGGCAGCGATATTGCGGGTGGCGGTGTCGTCTTCGCTGTCGGCAACAACATTTTCCAGTATCTCCAGTGTCAGGCGTTCCGGCGCGAGGTCAAAACGGTCCAGCTCCCAACGGATCTTGTCAAACAACCGGGGATTCCTGAGCTCGTCAGCCGACAGGTTTACCGCAACGTTCGGTACATCCAACCCTAATTTATCCCAATCTCGAAGAGCGGTGAGCGTGTCGAATAATGTAATCTCGCCCAACCGTTCCAAATGTCCTGCTTTTGTCAGAATTGGCAAAAAGGCGGCGGGGGCTACCTGACCCCTTTCCGGGTGGTCCCACCGTGCCAATGCCTCAAAGCCGGTTAATTCACCAGTGTCGGTTGAAATTTGCGGTTGGAACCAGGGGCGAATTTGACCCGTTTCCAACGCAGCCAACACTTCTTTGCCGCTATGCCCGGATGTATCAGGCGACCTGTGCATGGAAGATGTGTAGGAGCGCAGGGAGCCCGGGCCGGCCTTGCGGGCTGCCTCCAAAGCATTTTCACCTGCATTCAAATAGGCATCTGCGGTTTGCGATGGCGCCCGTGAAGGCAGGCAGAAACCGATACAGCAAGTTACCAGAATCCGGGCCCCGTCGACCGAGAAGGGTTCCTCCACAACCCCCTGCATTCGCCCGGAGATGGCAATCATAGCCTCGAGGTCCATGCGCACCCCTCCCCTGAGAACAAGACCGTAGCGGCCATAGGCCAGGCTGGTGGCAAGGTCTTCTGGGCGTAGTACACCCCGCAGTCTTTCGGCAATTTCACGCATGATGCGGTCAGCCGCAATATGACCGTGGCGGGCGCGTATTTGTGTGGTGTCATCGACTTCCAGAACCAGACAGACTTGCTTGTTTGATCCGCCGGAACCAGCCTTTTCAAACCCCCGGTTCAGATAGGCCAGCATAACTTCGCGTAAGGGCAGACCGGTAATGGCGTCTGCAGGCCAGTTTTCTTGTGAAGCTGGCTGGGTGATAATACCCGCAACGGCTAAAAAAGCAGGAAATATAATGGCCAGAAACAACAACAATCCTTCGCCGCCATACCAATATGCACCGAGGAAAAGCGCGGGCAAGAATGCGGCAATTTGCGGCCCAACAAGAAGCGCCCGGAGCTTGTGGCGCAGTTCTGACAGTGGGCTTTGCGAAAATGGACCCATAATGTGATATACCCTCACCGGCTAATAATCCTCTGGGAGAGGGTAGAGTCAGGTAGTCAACCACAGGTTAACAAGAGGTGGCGAATGGCTACAAATTTTGTTCAAATTCGAAAAAATTTGTTCAGTTTTTGTTCTTTTTGATTAAACCACGCTCGAGACCTGCAAAATCAAACAATTTAGGGTCCAGCAAATGTGTTGGTCTGGCATTCATTAGGGCGCGAAACATGACCTGACGCCGACCGGGATTGTTTGCCTCCCAACCATCCAGCAATGCCTTGACCTGCTGGCGTTGTAGCCCGTCCTGCGAGCCGCAGAGGTCGCAGGGGATGATGGGATAGTCCATCGCTTTAGCGAAACGTTCACAATCGGCTTCGGCCACGTGGGCAAGCGGGCGAAGAACAAACAAATCACCTTCCTCATTAACCAGTTTCGGGGGCATTGTTGCCAGTCTGCCTCCGTGAAACAGGTTCATGAAAAAGGTCTCGAGGATATCGTCACGGTGATGCCCGAGCACGAGGGCCGAACAGCCCTCTTCGCGTGCGATACGGTAAAGATTGCCGCGACGCAGACGGGAACACAGGGCGCAATAAGTACGCCCCTCGGGCACTTTATCCATGACGACAGAATATGTGTCCTGATACTCAATACGGTGCGGAACCTGCATCTTTTCAAGAAAATCAGGCAGCACCCCAGAGGGAAAACCCGGCTGCCCCTGATCCAGATTGCAGGCAACCAACTCAACCGGCAGAAGCCCTCGCCATTTCAACTCGTACAAAGCGGCCAGCAGCGTGTAACTGTCTTTGCCGCCGGACAGGGCCACAAGCCAGCGCGCGCCGGGTTCGACCATGCCGTATTGCTCGATTGCTTCGCGCACATAGCGGATTATCCGCTTGCGCAGTTTCTTGAACTCTGTGGTTCGGGGGGCGCCGTGGAACAGCGGGTGTATCTCGTCACTGACATCAGACATGAGCGCGGGTTTAACGGCGCGGTGCGCCCTCGGCAAGGGCATCACCGCGCCTGATCTGATTACAGGTAATCAAGGTAGGTTGGCGCAGGAGGAGCGCGCTCTAACCCGATGTCACGGGCCAGATGCGGGCTGAGTGCCTCCGGCCTCAGGCGCAGTTTTTTAGGCCGCAGGATCAGGGCGACCAAAATGCTGGCAACCCGCAGGCGCCCGTGTGTGGCTATCAGATGCTCAAGCTGCGTGGGTACGGAAATAGGGTGTGTTTGCTCCATTGAATGTCTCCGTCACAAGGGACGGCTCCTGTTATTTTGGTTTGAAAATGACAAACGAAAGGCACGGTTTCCCCTATCAGGGGCAGTCATGAATTGGTTTGTCTGAAAAAGCTTTACCGGTCAGGCAAAGCCGCGCCGCTAGGTGGTTGGGTACCAGCCTGAGGCAAAAGCTAGCTTACTGCGACCGGAAATGGCGAATACGTGTTTTTGCATGAAACGCCCTCCATTTTGCTGTAGCGTTGCGAGCGTTTCATACAACATTGGGTGGAGAAATCCAGAGGGTGTTGGACCTAATGTCGCACCTGTTGCGTGTAAGGCACGCCGAGGCAAACGCTTAGTATAAAACGTCCGAAATGAACTGGCTGGGGTCATTGCTCTTGCCAGCAATGTTGGATCTATGCGGTTAATGTACCTGTCGTGCATCCGTAGCGGGTTATTGAACGCCCCTTGCCGCCAGGCAACTTATCACCACAAGTATGACCGAGTTTTCAGTATTGGTCCCGATCAAGTCTTACGGGTGTCAGATGTCCTGACGTAAGTGCGTAAAGCACTGCACGATTTCTCCACGCAGCCATCTCATGAGCGGCGCATTGTCGGTTCGCTTGTGCCACAGCAACATGAGCGGAATGTCCGGGCGATCGACTGGCAAAGGGTGGCGCGTAATATCCCCAAAACCTTCGGCATTATCCAGCAAATGCGATGGAAGCGTGCCAATAATGTCGCTTTTCCTCAGAATAGACAGGACGCCAGAAAATGTTGGCACGGTTGCAATTATTCTCCGTTCGCGCCCCATCGAGGCCAGGATGGCGTCCATATCGTCTGTGGTGCGTCCATTCGGTGAGAAATGCACATGGGGTAAATCACATGCCAGACCGAGAGGAATTGTGTCTCCGTCCCTGATCCCCGCTGCTTCAAGACGTTGATTGCCGCGCCGTGCGGCGAATTCGAAGCGGGTCGTCATCACATGCTGTGCCTTGGCCCATTTCGGTAGCGGCATTTCTGGCCAGAATGCGATATCCACATTGCCCTTCTCCAACGCTTCCAGCGAGTTTTCGAACACATGATCGACCAGCACGATTTTAAGACCGGGGGTTGCGACACGCAGCCGGTCAAGCAAGCGAGGAAGAAGTAATTCGGAGAAGTGGTCGGACCCTGAGAGCCAAATACTGCCCTTTGCGCCCGACGGATCAAACGAAGCACCATGCGTGAGCATGCCTTCGATCAGGGCAATCGCCTCTTCAACGTCGCCGTGTAATTCACGGGCAACCATTGTTGGCTCCATCCCCTGCCCACTTCGGATAAACAGGGGATCTCCGAAAACGTGACGCAACCTTGAAAGTGCGGCAGAAACGGCAGGCTGTGATAATCCAACCCGTTCGGCAGCCTTTATCGTCGATCCTTCGATCAGCAAGGCATGGAAAGTTTTCAACAGGTTCAGGTCGAAGGTGTTAATATTCATAAGGATAATACTTGATATATTTTTTATCAGTTTAACAAATTAAATCTGTCGCGCTAGCTTCTTCTTATCGACGCGAAACAGATCCCACTTCTCGGGCGAAACAGATCCCACTTCTCGCAGTTTCCCCCAAGGCCGAGGGTGAAAATATGAAGGAGATAAAATGTTGGACGAAACACATGAAGAAGTAAGCTGGAACGGTTCGACATACCGAACCATACTGGAAACCTCTGCCTCCGGCGGGGCAATGTCGATCGTGGATTCGGTGACGCAACCCCATCTTGGCCCACCGCGACATGTGCACGCGAATGAGGATGAGGCATTTGTTGTCCTGACTGGTGACATCGAGTTCTGGATGGAAGGCAAGACATTTCACAGAGGGCCAGGCGGAACCGTTTTCATTCCGCGCGGCCGTGAACACACCTTCAGGGTCACATCCGACGTCCCTTCGCGCCATCTGGTTATTCTGACACCCGGCGGGTTTGAAGGCTTTTTCTTTGAAATGGCAAAAGGCGGGTTCCGGATACCGGAGGACATGGCTGAGGTCGAAGAAAGCGCACAACGTCATCACCTGACATTCACCGGCCCGCCACTGGGCGCCGGGTAAAGGAGTGCGCATCATGAAATCCACACCCACATTATTCTTTGCCACAGCCGCGCTGTTTGCCATCTGCGGCATGGTTTGGGGCGTTCAGATGTCCGCGAGCCACAATTATACACTTGCACCAGCGCATGGTCACCTGAACTTGCTTGGGTTCGTTGGAATGGCTGTTTCCGGCGCATATTATGGGCTCACTCCCCGCGCAGCCGGAAAGCGTCTGGCGTTCGTCCATTATTGGCTGACAGCGACCTCTGTGCTGGTGCTGATACCGGGCATTGTGCTCGCTCTTACAGAACGGGGAGAGGTCCTAGCGCAAATCGGGTCCCTGCTGGCCGTCGCCTCAATGGTGCTTTTCACCTTTATTATTCTGCGCAACGGGGTGGGCGACATTGTGGCAAAGGGTTGAGTGGCACATGAGGATCCGGGCAAAGTCACAGAACTGAAAAAACTCAGGGCGAGCTGCGCTACCGCCGCATTTTGAAGGATGCAGCCTTTCGAAATGCTAAGCGACGTATGGGGCCAGTTCGTCTTTCAAAACCGTCAGAAACTCTTGCCCGATCGAGGACATAGGTCGGGTTTTTGAGGTTATGATAGCCATCTCAATATGAATTTCCGGCCGGAAGGGTCTGGTGATAAATCCGCCTTCAAGGTCGTATTCCGTAACGAACTGGTCAAGAATGGCCACCCCCATGCCAACCTTCACGAACCCCAGAAGGTTTTTAAACAGGTGCGAATGCACCCGCATCCTCAAAGGAATCCCCGCCTTGTCAAAAGCTTCCCGCGTTCGGCGGGTTGCCATGTGGTCCGGCCCCATAACGATAAAGGGCTCGCCGGCCAATCTTTCCGGCGTCAAAACATCGTATTCAGCCAGTGGGCTATCATCATGCATCGCAAGAGAGGTGCTGACCTTAAGTGGAAAATATTCCAGACCGTCGTTCAGGGGTGGCATCTCACAAAGACCAATTTCGAACAGGCCAGACGCAACCCATTCCTGTATTTTAGCCGAATACTGAGACTGGAATGAAATCGTCATGTCCGGACGGTCACGTGCAAATCGTGAAATCAGCTGAGGCATGAAGCCAAAGGACATAGAATGCTGAGAGGCTACTGTCAGCTGACCAATATTTTTGTTTTGCAAATCCAGAACGGACTGGGAAACGTGATCCAGTCCTCTGATTAAAGTGTCGGCCTCCTGAAAAAGAATTCTTGCTTCCGGGGTTGGGATTAAACGACCGCGGGTGCGTTCAAATAATTTAAGCTTTGTTTGATGCTCCAACTGCGACAACAGGTTTGAAATTCCCGGTTGCGAAATTCCCAATATGGATGCGGCACCAGTAACGGTGCCGGTTTCGATAATGGCGTGGAAGGCTTGTATTTGGCGAAATCGAAGGCTCATAGATTAAGTATATCATATTTTGTGATGACCAATCCAGTAATCGGTATTTGAAATGATGCGATTGACGTGATCTTCTCAGGGATACCAAGGGGGAGTGGAAGAAATGTCTGCACGCAAACATGTCATCGTGGTCGGCGCTGGAATTGTCGGGGCATCCAGCGCGATCTGGCTCAGGCGGGCGGGCTTTGACGTAACACTGATGGACAAGGGCGAACCAGGAATGGGCACGTCCTATGGCAATGGCGGTATTCTTGCGGCCTGCGCTGTCGTGCCGGTTACCGTACCAGGAATGATCTTGAAGGGCCCAAAATACCTTGCAGACCCAAACTTCCCGCTCTTTCTGCGCCCAAATTACCTGCCAAAACTAATCCCCTGGATGGCGCGTTACCTCAAAAATGCAAATGACAAAGATACACGCCGGATAGCGCGGGGGCTGACGACAGTTCTCGCCGATAGTCTTGAACAGCATCAGGCGCTGACTGCCGGAACTAGTGCAGCCAAATGGGTGCAGGAAAGCGACTACCTGTTTGCCTATCCTGACCGGGCAGCCTATGACGCTGACGCCTATGTCTGGGAGCTGCGCCGAGAAGCAGGGTTTGTGCCCGAACTGATTGAGGGACGCGCTGTCCAGGAACGTGAGCCGATCCTCAGCAAGTCAATCAATCTTCTGACCGTCAACAAAAACCACGGCTACATCCTGAACCCCGCAAACTATGTGAAAGATCTGGTAAAAGTGTTGACCGATCTTGGCGGCTCTTTTGTGCGGGCGGACGTTAAGGACTTTGAACTGAGTGGTGGAAACATATCCGCCATTGATACCGATCAGGGGCGTTTTGAATGCGACCGCGCGGTGCTGGCCACTGGGGTTTGGTCCAAACCACTTATGAACAAGCTGGGTCTGAATGTGCCGCTGGAAGCCGAGCGCGGCTATCACATTGTTTTCCGAAACCCCAACCAAAGACCCAATTGCCCGATGATGGTGACCACAGGGAAATTTGTTGCCACGCCAACAGATGAAGGTTTACGCTGTGCTGGTATTGTTGAGTTTGGGGGGCTGAGCGAAAAGATGTCGAAATCCGCCCTGAAACTCATGCGCAAGAAAGTAAAAGAAGTCTTTCCGGGCATGGAGGCGGAAAGTGAAGAGGAATGGCTTGGGTTCAGACCTGCGCCAAGCGATAGCCTGCCTTTGATCGGAGAGGTCGCCAATTCCGGCGTTTTCACCGCGTTTGGGCATCACCATGTAGGACTTACCGGCGGGCCAAAAACCGGCCGGATGGTTGCAGATATGATCGCTGAAAAGCCGTTGAACATAGAAACGACCCCCTTTGCGCCGCAAAGGTTCGCCAAAGGGGCCTAAGACAAAACTAATCAACAACAGGGAGAATTAAGATGATGGTTTCAAGGATAACACTGGCGGCAGCGCTTGCTGCTTCAACGATTGCCTTCTCGGCTACAGCCGAAAGCTGGGATATGCCGATGGCTTATTCCGCAACCAACTTCCACTCGGAAATGGGTGTGGTGTTTGCTGACCGGGTACGTGAAAACACCGGTGGAGCGATTGATATTACCGTGCATCCGGGCGGGTCACTTTTTAAAGGTGGCGAGATCAAACGCGCCATTCAAACCGGTCAGGTAAATATTGGCGAACGCTTCATGGCGGCCCACGCAAACGAAGTACCGCTTCTGGGCTGGGATAACTTGCCTTTTGTGGCCACCACGTATGAAGATAACGACCGGCTCTGGGCCGTTGCAGAAGAGCCTGTAAATGCGGCCCTGGCCGACCTCAATCTGGTAACGCTTTACACCTGCCCGTGGCCGGGTCAGGGTTTTTACTTCAACAAAGAAGTAGGATCTTCCCAGGATACACAGGGGGTGAAGTTCCGTTCCTATAACACCGCCACCGCGACATTTGCCGAAGCGCTGGGCATGGTGCCGGTGCAGGTGGAAGCCGCTGAGCTGAGCCAGGCTTTGGCTACTGGTGTGGCCGAGGCGTTCATTTCGTCCGGTTCAACCGGCTATGACCGCAAAGTGTGGGAACACCTGTCGCATTACTACAAGGTCAACGCTTGGCTGCCCCGTAACTATGTGATGGTCAACAAGGGTGTATGGGACGGCTTGGATGCCGGAACACAGGCCGCAATCCAGAAAGCTGCTGACGAAACCGGTGCAGATTGCGCTGCCAAGTCGGCCGAACTGGCCAATTGGTATTTTGAACAGCTTGAAGCCAACGGAATGACGGTTCAGGACGCGGGCCCCGAATTCCTGGCGGAACTTGAGGCTATCGGTGCTGACATGCAAGCAACATGGCTGGCTGATACCGGTGATGCCGGGCAGGCCATTCTGGACGCATACAACGCCAACTAAGGCGTGAAAACAGCGGCTCCGGGCAGTGCCCGGGGCCGTATCTTTTTGGGGCAGGGGGTTCACTATGCGAGATTGGCAACCATTTCTGGGCCTGCCGCTTTGGGTTTGGCTATTCGTTTTGCCAACAATCCTTGCGGCACTTTGCCTTGCAAAGCGGGACATGATGGGGCGTATTCTGCGCCCGGTCTGGCGCGTGCTTGATCGGGCATATTTGGGTGCCGGGGTGCTGGCTGCCGTATTCATGGTCACAATTCTGCTACTCATTGTTGCACAGATGATAGCGCGCTGGAGCGGTTGGGTTTTTCCAGGTTCGACCGAATATGCCGGTTATGCCATGGCTGCCACGTCCTTCTTTGCGCTGGCCCATGCCTTGACGCGCGGGTCGCATATCCGCGTTTCCATCCTTTTGAATTCTAGCAAATTCCTTCATTATTGGCTGGATGCATTTGCGATGCTTCTGGGCGCGGTGATCGCCACCTATTTCGCCCGCTTCGCGGTGAAAACCAATATCATGTCCGAGATGCTGAACGACCGTACGCAGGGTCAGGATTTCGTGCCTGAAAGCCTTCTGACTTTCTTTTCGATGTTCACGACCTGGCCGTGGGAATGGGGCACGTTGTGGGCGGGCAGCGGCGGCGAATGGGTTTATACGCCCGTCTGGCTGCCTCAGCTTCCAATGTCTATCGGCGCTATTCTGCTGGCCATTGCGGTTTGGGATAATCTCACAAGGCTGTTGGTGAACGGCAAAAGCAGCATTGTCGGGGAGTCTGTAGAATGACCGAACTTTATGCCACGGTAATATTTCTGTTTGTCCTCTTCGCCCTTCTGGGCTCATCAGTCTGGATCGGCCTGGCCCTGATGGGCGTGGCCTGGGTGGGGATGGAGCTTTTCACAAGCCGCCCCGCTGGTGACGCCATGATTACGACGATCTGGACCGGGGCCTCAAGCTGGACCCTGACCGCTTTGCCCTTGTTTATCTGGATGGGCGAGATCCTCTATCGAACCCGGTTATCCGAAGACATGTTCCGCGGCCTTGTGCCGTGGATGCGCTGGTTGCCCGGTGGCTTGCTGCACACCAACATTGCTGGCTGCACCATTTTCGCGGCGGTTTCCGGATCATCCGCCGCCACCCTGACCACGGTCGGAAAAATGTCGATCCCCGAGCTGCGCAAACGCGGCTATCCCGAATATATGATCATCGGCACCCTTGCCGGTGCGGCGACCCTTGGCCTGATGATCCCCCCTTCGCTGACGCTGATTGTCTATGGGGTGGCGATTAACGAAAGCATTACCAAATTGTTCATGGCCGGGATCATACCCGGTCTGGTGCTGGCCGGATTGTTCACGCTCTATATTTTTGGCTGGCATTTCCTGTCCAAAGGCCAGAGGCCCGAGAAAGAGCCGCATATGAGCTTTGGCACGATGCTGAACGAAAGCAAGTTTCTGATACCTGTACTGATGCTGGTCACAGCAGTGATCGGCTCCATGTATCTGGGTCTTGCCACCGCGACCGAGGCTGCGGCGGTTGGCGTCATTGGCGCTTTGTCACTGGCGGCCATGCAACGGTCCCTGAACTGGAAGACCTTTTCGGCCTCCCTGATGGGGGCGACCCGGACCAGCGCCATGATCGCGCTGATCCTGATGGGCGCGTCTTTCCTGTCGCTGTCCATGGGCTTTACCGGCCTGCCGCGTGCTCTGGCTGCTTGGATTGACGGTATGAACCTGTCACCGATCGTGCTGATCGCCGCGCTGACCGTGTTTTACGTAGTGCTGGGCATGTTCCTTGACGGTATCTCGTCCGTGGTGCTGACAATGGCCATTGTTGAACCTATGATCCGTCAGGCCGGGATTGATGTGATCTGGTTCGGTATCTTCATTGTTGTGGTGGTTGAGATGGCACAGGTTACGCCGCCTATCGGCTTTAACCTGTTTGTTCTGCAAGGCATGACACGGCATGAAATATCCTACATTTCCAAAACAGCGATACCGATGGTTGGGTTGATGCTGGTCATGGTGGTGATACTGGTCATGTGGCCCGAGCTTGCAACATGGCTGCCGGACAATATCCGCAAAGGGCCATCTGGCTAGGGGTGGCAGTCGGGTTGAAGCTGACTCCTTCGGTGAAAACTGGTAAATACGTTACGTAATACCGATTTAGGATTTACTCCGGAATGTCGGTATAATGCATTGTTATCGTTGCTGAAGTTATCCTATTGGTGCGATTGCTGCAGCTTTGACTGTTTCCTAGAGTGTATTATACAAGCGTTGACAGGCTCAAAAGGAAACCGCGCATGACCAAAATTATAGATTTCCAGACCGCCCCGGAGCATTACCGCCATTGGCGGGTGGAGTATCTGGGCGATGTGGCCAATCTTTATATGGATGTGGACGAGGACGGTGGGTTGTTTGAGGGGTATCAGCTTAAACTGAATTCTTATGACCTGAGTGTTGATATCGAACTGGCTGATGTGGTTCAGCGTATGCGCTTTGAGCACCCTGAAGTGGGTGCGGTGGTGATGCGTTCGGGCAAGGACAATGTGTTTTGCGCCGGGGCGAATATCCGCATGCTGGGCGGTGCAGAGCACGCCCACAAGGTGAATTTCTGCAAATTCACCAATGAGACCCGCAATACATTTGAAGCTGCGGGGGCTGAAAGTGCTCAGCCCTATATTTGTGCTGTCAAAGGCGCCTGTGCCGGGGGCGGGTACGAGCTTGCCCTGGCCTGCGACCATATCATGCTGACCGATGATGGTTCATCTTCCGTGGCTTTGCCCGAAGTGCCTTTGCTGGCCGTTTTACCCGGCACCGGGGGGCTGACACGCGTTACCGACAAACGCAAATTGCGCCGCGACCGTGCCGATGTGTTCAGCTCGACCGAAGAGGGCCTGCGTGGACCGAAAGCACTGGCTTGGGGTCTGGTGGACGAAAGCGTGCCGAATGCCAGATTTAATGATGTTGTGGCTGAACGGGCCGAGGAGTTCGCAGGCCGCAGCGACAAGAAGGCCTACAAGGGTATCAAACTAACACCTTTGTCCCGCGAGATTGGTGAGGATGGCGGCCTGACCTATTCAAGTGTCCGTGTTGATGTGAACCGTGCAGCAAGAAATGCGACGATCACCATCAATGGTCCCGAGGCGGACGCCGGCAGCATCGCTGACCTGCATGAAGATGGTGCACAGAGCTGGGCCCTGCGCGTAGCGCGCGAGCTGGACGACGCCATCCTGCACCTGCGGTTTAACGAGCTTGAACTGGGCACTTTGATTTTTGAGGCGCAAGGAGACAGCGCGCACGTGCTAGCACATGAAAAACTGCTGCTTGATAATCAGGATGACTGGCTTGCACGTGAAGTCCTGCTTTACTGGAAACGGGTGCTGAAACGTATAGACCTGACCTCACGTTCGCTGGTGGCAATGGTTGCACCGGGTTCCTGTTTTGCCGGGATGCTGGCTGAGATCCTGTTCGCGGTTGACCGCTCCTTCATGGCGGATGGTGACTTTGAGGATGACGACCGCCCCGAGGCCATGATTGCGCTCAGCGAAGGTAATTTTGGCGCATACAGAATGTCCAACGATCTGACACGTCTTGAGACGCGATTTCTGGGCACACCTGAGGCCGTTGAAGCCGCGCGGGCCGAAATTGGCAACATGCTGGATGCGCAGGCAGCGGATGATCTTGGGCTGGTCACTTTCGCCTATGATGACATCGACTGGGAGGATGAGATCCGGATCTTCCTCGAAGAGCGTGCCAGTTTCTCGCCAGATGCTTTGACGGGGATGGAGGCAAACCTGCGCTTCCCCGGACCGGAAACCATGGAGACACGCATATTCGGACGGTTGACCGCGTGGCAAAACTGGATATTCCAGCGCCCCAACGCCGTCGGCGAAACAGGGGCATTGCAGCGCTACGGCACCGGAATTCGCGGTGAATACGACAAGCGCAGAGTTTAGAAAGATAATAGGGAGACGACGATGAGTGAGGCATGGGAAGTAAGTTACGACACGCAAATACCAAACAATATCGGGCTTTCAAGTGACCGCAGGGTCCTGAAAGCACTGGAAAAATGGCATCCGGGCTATATTGACTGGTGGAAAGGCTCGGGCCCTGACGGGTTTCTGGAAGACCTGGTTTACCTGCGCACCGCGATCAGCGTTGACCCCAAAGGTTGGGCCAAGTTTGATTATGTGAAGATGCCAGAATACCGTTGGGGCATTCTGCTGGCCCCACAGGTTGAGGGGCGGATCATCCCCTGTGGTCAGCATTACGGCGAACCGGCCTGGCAGGAAGTGCCGGGCGAATACCGTGCCCTGATGCGCCGCCTGATCGTCATTCAGGGGGACACGGAACCCGCCTCAGTCGAGCAGCAGCGCTTTCTGGGCAAAACCGCGCCTTCGCTTTATGACATGCGCAACCTCTTTCAGGTCAATGTTGAAGAGGGCCGCCACCTTTGGGCGATGGTTTACCTGCTACAGAAATACTTCGGCGCGGATGGGCGCGAAGAAGCAAACGAGCTGCTAAAACGTCAATCAGGCTCGGAAGAAAAGCCACGCATGCTGGGTGCCTTTAATGAAGAAACGCCTGATTGGCTTTCTTTCTTCATGTTCACCTATTTCACGGATCGTGATGGGAAAATGCAGCTTGAGGCGCTGGCGCAGTCGGGCTTTGACCCGCTGTCACGCACCTGCCGTTTCATGCTGACTGAAGAAGCGCACCACATGTTTGTGGGGGAAACTGGCGTTGGGCGTACGCTACAGCGCACCTGCGAAGCAATGAACGAGGCCGGTATCACCGATCCTTATGACATCGACAAAATTCGCAGCCTAGGCGTCATTGACCTTCCGACCATCCAGAAAAAGCTGAACCTGCATTACACGCTGTCACTTGATCTGTTCGGGGGCGAGGTTTCGACCAACGCCGCCAACGCCTTCAATTCCGGCATCAAAGGGCGATATCAGGAACCAAAGATTGATGATGACCACAAGCTGACAAACGATACCTATCCGGTGGCTGAATTTACGGACGGTAAAATTCAGGTCAAAGACGTGCCCGCTTTGACGGCCATCAACATGCGTCTGCGCGATGATTACACCAATGACGCTGCGGGTGGCGTCAAACGCTGGAACGCTATCATCAAAAAGCTGGGGGTCGACTTTGAGCTGACCCTGCCGCATGAAGGTTTCCACCGTAAAATCGGTGTCTTTAACGGGGCGCCGATCACACCGGGTGGGGTGGTTATCTCGGCCGAAGAGTGGAAAGCTAAGCGTGACGAATGGCTGCCTTCGAAGGCCGATGGAGACTTTATCCAGTCGCTCATGGTGGCAGTGACTGCACCGGGCGAATATGCTGGCTGGATCGCCCCGCCACGGGTCGGCATCGACAACAAACCGGGTGATTTCGAATATGTGCAGATATATGACGCGTAGGTGCTCACCTTGAATGCCCCTGTCAAACAGCACCTGATCGACCCGGAAATCTGTATTCGCTGTTACACCTGCGAAGAGATTTGCCCGGTGGATGCGATCAGTCACAATGATGACAATGTCGTTGTGGATGCCACGATTTGTGACCATTGCATGGATTGCATTTCGCCCTGCCCAACCGGGTCCATTGACGAATGGCGGGTGGTCGCCAAACCCTATTCGCTGGATGAACAGCTTGAATGGATGGAACTGCCTGAGCAGGAAGAGATATCCGAGGCCGGGGGGGATGAAAGCGGTGATGTCATCGCTGCCCTGCTGGCCGAGGCCCAAGCGGGTGCAGGTGGTAATGCTGTGGCGCCGGTTTCGGCCTCGAAACCGTCCATCAACCTCTTTCCCCCGTCCTCTCCGGTTGAAGCGATTGTACAGGGTAATTTTCGCCTGACGAAGGAGGGTGCTGATGCCGATATTCGACATATCATCCTGAGCCTTGGCAGCCATTCCTTTCCTGTGCTTGAAGGACAAAGCGTGGGGATCACGCCGCCGGGGACGGATGCCAGTGGCAAGCCGCACCAGCCCCGGCTTTATACCATTTCTTCCCCGCGTGATGGTGAGCGGCCGAACACGAATAACCTGTCCCTGACGGTCAAACGGGAAGAAAGCGGCGTTTGTTCAAATTACTTGTGCGACCTTGAAAAAGGGGCGACGGTGCAGCTTTCTGGTCCGTTCGGGTCAACCTTCCTGCTGCCCAATGATCCCAATGCCCGGCTGATCATGATCTGCACCGGCACCGGATCAGCGCCGTTTCGGGCTTTTACCATGCACCACCAACGGGTGATGCCTGATGTGAAGGGCGCGCTGCATCTTTTCTTTGGGGCGCGAACACCTGACGCTCTCCCTTATTTCGGCCCATTGGGGAAAGTCCCCGAGGCATTCCTGGCCAAGCATTTTGCCTTCAGCCGGGTTGAAGACACGCCCAAAACATATGTGCAGGACAAGCTACGGGCGCAGGCTGAAACTCTTGGTGCGATGTTACGTGAGCCGACGACCTATATCTATCTGTGTGGCCTGAAAGCGATGGAGCAGGGGGTCGAAGATGCTTTTACAGAAATTGCTGAAAGTGCAGGGCTGAAATGGAATGAGCTGCGTGAGAGCATGCGCAACTCGGGCCGATACCACGTTGAAACCTACTGAGAGAACGCGCAAGTGACTGATAATCCGACGGTGCCCGCCGGTGCTGAACCCTTTGAGTATACTATCCGTGTCGGCTGGGCCGATTGCGACCCTGAAACCATCGCCTTTACCGGCCGCATCCCCTATTTCGCACTCGAGGCAATTGATGCCTGGTGGGAAACTCATATGGGTATTGACTGGTACGCGCTGAATGTTGACCGCAACGTGGGCACGCCGTTTGTGCATATGAGCCTTGATTTCTCGTCGCCCGTAACACCACGCCACCGGCTGATTTGCACGGTTGAGCTGATCAAGGTTGGCAACAGGTCAATCCATTATCGCGTCTGCGGCTATCAGGACGGAACCCTTTGCTTTAAGGGCAAGTTCGTGTCCGTCTTTGTTGCGGCCAAAGCATTGGGCAAGCTTGAGCCCCCGGCTGACTTGCTTGCGTTGTTGGCTTCCCACGTCGTGGCTGAATAAGCGCAGGTACCGGCCCTGACACTGCGGCCACGAACTTCTGAAGTTCCGACAAATACCGGAAGCAACGCAATACCGGGTTGGCCATTTAATGTAAATCTGCTCGCTGGTCTACCATTGCATACAGGTTGAAAGAGAATATGTTCTTCCTGCGTACAGGGAGAGTATCATGTCGGCAATTGTATCCGTCGAAGGGCTGCAAAAGACCTATGAGGGTGGGTTTGAGGCGCTCAAGCCGATGTTTCTTGACATTGAAGAAGGTGAAATACTGGCCCTGCTTGGTCCCAATGGGGCGGGTAAAACAACACTGATCTCAATCATTTGCGGTATTACCAACCCCAGTGCCGGGGCGGTCAGCGTCGGTGGTTTCGACACAATACGTGATTACCGCCAAGCACGCTCACTCATCGGGCTGGTGCCGCAAGAAGTCAGTCTGGAACCGTTCGAGACTGTGTTGAACACCGTACGGTTCACAAGGGGGCTGTTCGGCAAGCCCCGCGATGATGCCCATATCGAAAAAATTCTGCGCCAGCTTAGCCTCTGGGATAAACGCGGCGAACGTATCATGGCCTTGTCGGGTGGCATGAAGCGCCGGGTGTTGATCGCCAAGGCACTTAGCCACGAGCCGCGTGTTTTGTTCCTTGATGAACCAACGGCGGGGGTCGATGTGGAACTGCGCAAGGATATGTGGGAGATTGTGCGCAATCTGCGTGCGGACGGCGTTACCATCATCCTGACCACGCATTACATCGAAGAGGCCGAGGCAATCGCCGACCGGATCGGGGTAATCAACAAGGGACAGTTGTTGTTGGTTGAAGAGAAGAAAGCCCTGATGGCCCGGATGGGGAAAAAAGAGCTGCGGGTGGATCTGGCTGCCCCGCTAACGTCAATTCCCAAAGCGCTGGGCGCTTATAATCTGGCGCTGACCGAGGAAGGCGGCCTGCTCTATACCTATGACACGGCGGCCGAAAAAACCGGCATCACCGATCTGCTGGCCGATCTGCGCAAAGCTGACCTGCATATGACAGACTTGGATACGCGCCAAAGCTCGCTTGAGGATATCTTTGTCGATCTGGTGGCTGATACAAAAGAAGGAGCGGCGGTATGAACTGGCAGGCGATCAAAGCTATCTACCTTTTTGAGATGAACCGGACCTTCAGGACATTAGGTCAAAGCATTGTCAGCCCGGTTCTTTCAACCTCGCTTTATTTCGTTGTTTTCGGCGCCGCCATCGGCAGCCGTATAGATCAGGTTGAAGGTGTTTCTTATGGTGCATTCATCGTGCCGGGTCTGATCATGCTGACGGTCCTGACGCAGTCGGTTTCAAATGCCAGTTTCGGCATCTACTTCCCAAAATTCATCGGCACAATTTATGAACTTTTGTCGGCCCCGGCGTCGTTCTATGATATCGTCATAGGGTATGTCGGTGCGGCGGCAACCAAGGCGCTTGCCATTGGCCTGATCATACTGGCGACGGCAAATCTCTTTGTTGATATCTCGATAGCGCACCCGTTCTGGATGCTTGGGTTTCTGGTTATGACTTGTTTCAGTTTCGCGCTGTTCGGGTTCATCCTGGGTATCTGGGCGCAGAACTTTGAGCAATTACAGCTTGTCCCATTATTGGTAATCACACCGTTGGTATTCCTCGGCGGTAGCTTTTATTCGATCTCGATGTTGCCCCCAGTTTGGCAGACTGTCACGATGTTTAATCCCGTGGTCTATTTGGTTTCAGGCTTTCGTTGGTCGTTCTTTGGTATGGCAGATGTTTCGGTGGCATATTCGCTGTTTGCGATCGGCCTGTTCACAATGCTGTGCCTGGGCATGATCGCCTGGATTTTCCGCACTGGATACCGGTTGCGTAGTTGAAACCGGGCCACAGGCCAGAGGTCATTCACATGCGACCCTTGTTCCCGGCCCTGTGGCGCTCTACATCAGGCTGATGAAACGTTGGATCCCATTTTTGAAGTCGTCCCCCAAGGTAGCGGTTATCCGTCTGGCCGGGGTCATCGCCACAGGTTCGCGTGGCTCGCTGAATGACGCTGCCCTGGCCCCCATCATTGAACGTGCTTTTAAGCGCGGCAAGCCCGATGCCGTGGCATTGGTGATCAACTCCCCCGGCGGCTCGCCCGTACAATCAAGCTTGATTGCTGGCCGTATTCGCAGGCTGGCGCTGGAAAAAGAGGTGCCGGTTACCGCCTTTGTCGAGGATGTGGCTGCATCCGGTGGGTATTGGCTTGCTACTGCAGGGGATGAAATAATCATAGACGAAAGCTCGATAGTCGGATCAATCGGTGTCATTTCCGCAAGCTTTGGCTTTCACGAGTTTCTGACCCGTCACGGGGTTGAACGCCGTGTTTACACGGCTGGCAAGACCAAAAGCATGCTGGATCCTTTTCAGCCGGAAAAGCCCGCCGACGTAAAACGGTTGAAGGCGCTACAGGGCCAGATACATGAAACTTTCATTGCCCAGGTGAAAACACGCCGTGGCAGTAAGCTGGCCGAGGGTAAAGACCTGTTCACTGGGGATATATGGGTGGGTCAGCATGCCATCGATGATGGGCTGGCAGATAGGATCGGCCATATAGTGCCGGTTATGAAGGAACGTTATGGTGACAAGGTGAAATTCCTCACCTACGGCCCTAAACGGTCAGTCCTGCAAAGATTTGGCGCAAGGGTGATGGGCGAGGCTTTGGCGAGTGTCGAAGAACGTGCCGAATATGCGCGGTTTGGACTGTAAATGGTCATCAAGGGCATCTTTCTGTTTCTTGCGTTCATGCTGGTTCTGGCGATGTTCGGTCGCTTACGCTATCCCGGTCAGAAGAAGTTAGAGGCGATGAAATGCCCACGTTGCGGGCGCCACAGGATTGGCAAGAGCCGCTGTGATTGTGACCGGAAGGGCTGAGTTTTGGACCTGATCTATGCCACCCTTGGATTGGTGATCTTGCTGCTTGCCGGTGATGCACTGGTGCGTGGGGCCGTGAACCTTTCCTTGCGCATGGGCGTGCCGGCGCTGATTGTATCGCTAACTATTGTCGCCTTTGGTACATCGGCGCCTGAACTGCTGATCGCTATTCAGGCCATACATGACGGTGTGCCGGGGCTGGCTATGGGCAATGTGGTAGGCTCAAATACTGCGAATGTATTACTGGTTTTAGGGGTGCCCGCTTTGATGTCGGGGCTGGACACCAGCACTTGTGAAACCCGGCGAAATTACCTCACCATGATGGCGGCAACCCTGCTGTTCACCGCTCTGTCATTCTACGGCGTTATAAGCTGGATGCAGGGTCTGGTCTTGCTGGCGGGTCTTGCGCTTATGCTGGGCTCAGCCTTTCGCGAGGCAAGCGCGCACCGCCGCAAATTGCAGGAAGAAGCTTTAGCGGTAGAAGAGCTGGAAGATGTTGAGGGCGCCGATCCCGATATGCCCGGTTGGCGCATCGCCATGTTCCTCGTGTTGGGCTTGGTCGGCTTGCCGTTGGGTGCCAGCCTTTTGGTCGACGCTTCAACCTCTATTGCACGGCATTTCGGGGTTTCCGAAACCATTATCGGCCTGACATTAGTGGCGCTTGGCACTTCCTTGCCCGAGCTTGCGACGACTGTGATGGCAGCGATGCGAAACCATGCCGAAGTAGCAATTGGCAACGTCATTGGTTCCAACATGTTCAATCTTCTGGCCATTATCGGGGTCGCCAGCTTTGTCGGACCTATCCCGGTTGAGCCGGGAATACTGTTTTTCGATATCTGGGTTATGATCGGGGCGTCATTGTTACTTGCCCCATTCGTGTTCCTGAAATGGCATATGGGGCGGGGTTGGGGCGTAGTCTTTACGGCGCTTTACCTGGGTTATGTCGTCGTCTTGCTGGGGTCACAGGTATGAGCGCCGGGCGCGCTCTGATCACCGGCGCTGGCGCGCGTCTGGGGCAGGCCATGGCACTTTTTCTGGCGGGTCGTGGTTTTGATGTGGCGGTGCATTATGCAAGCTCGGCAAAAGGTGCGCAGGAAACTGTTCAGGGTGTGAAGCAGGCTGGTCAGCTTGGTGTCTCTTTGCAGGCCGATCTTTTGGACCCAAAGGCGGTTGAGGCACTTGTCCCGCATGCGCGTGAGGCACTGGGCGGTCCTTTGACCCTGCTTATCAACAATGCCTCGATCTTTGAATATGACACGCTTGAGAGCGCCACGACGGAAAGCTGGGAACGTCACATTGGCAGTAATTTGCGCGCCCCCTTTTTCCTGACGCAAGCCTTTGCCGCGCAAGCACCCAAAGAAACCTCGGATGAGGCAGGTGAGGCCATCGCGACGGCGCTGGTGGTGAATATGATTGACCAGCGGGTGAAGAAACTCACACCGGAATTCATGACGTATTCGCTGGCCAAAGCCGGGCTTTGGGCGATGACGCAGACCACTGCGCAGGCGCTTGCACCGGGTATCCGCGTTAACGCCATTGCCCCGGGTCCCACCATGATTGGCGCGCGTCAGTCGCAGGGGCATTTTGATCGCCAGCGACAAAATACAATTCTAAAGCGCGGCGCCAATCCAAGTGACGTGAACGGTGCGCTGGGATATTTCCTTGATGCGCCTTCTGTTACCGGACAGTTGATCGCGGTTGATGGCGGGCAGCATCTGGGCTGGAAAACCCCTGATATTCTGGGCGTCGAGTAACCGGCCGTACGAACTTGTGCACGTGAGGTCTCCAAATTTTTCGCCTGCCAAATTTTTGCCATGATTTCAAGTATTTACAATTTCTAAACAAAAGTTTGGTTTAAAAACAATGGCTTAATAATGTGCTTAAAAAATAGGCAAACCGGCAAAGTCCGCCTGAAACAAGGATAATTTCCGGGTGGCACAAACTTGTGCCCATACTTATCCACAGAGAATGTGGGCATGTTTTTCCTTGCTAAAAGTAGGTTTTAATAGCAGGCAGACGGGAATCATAAAGAGCTAGGTATGAATACTGAAAGCGAACAGGAGAAAGCCGATAGCCCAGCACTGGGCTTTGACGTTGTGGCTTCCTACCTGCGCGTCCTTGATAACTCGCCCGGTGTGTATCGTATGCTCGATGCTCAGGGGCGCGTGCTGTATGTAGGAAAAGCCCGGTCGCTGAAGAAGCGTGTTTCAAGTTATGCAAAGCCGAAAGGGCACACGGCGCGCATTTTGCGGATGATCAGTCAGACCGCTTCGATGATGTTCCTGACGACCCGCACGGAAACTGAAGCTCTGCTGCTTGAGCAAAACCTGATCAAGCAGCTTAAACCTCATTTCAATGTGCTGCTGCGGGACGACAAAAGTTTTCCAAATATCCTCGTGACCAAGGATCACCCCTATCCGCAAATCAAAAAGCACCGCGGGGCGAAAAAACAGAAGGGCGCTTATTATGGCCCCTTTGCTTCGGCTGATGCGGTTAATCGAACCCTAAACCAGCTGCAAAAGGTTTTCCTTTTACGCAATTGTACAAACGCGACCTTTGATGCCCGTTCGCGGCCATGCCTTCTATATCAAATCAAGCGCTGTGCCGGTCCCTGTGTTGGCAAGATTTCCGAGCAAGACTACGCGGCACTGGTCGAAGATGCTGAAAGCTTTCTGACCGGCAAAAGTACCCGCGTTCAAACCGCACTTGCCGAAGATATGGCTGAGGCTTCGGCCGCAATGGAGTTTGAGCGCGCGGCCATCCTGCGCGATCGTATCCGTGCCCTGACACAGGTCCAGCAAGCACAGGGCATTAACCCACGTGGTGTTGCCGAGGCCGATGTCATAGCGCTTCATATGGAGGGCGGGCAGGCTTGCGTTCAGGTGTTCTTTATCCGCGCTAATCAGAACTGGGGTAACCGTGATTTTTATCCTCGTACCGGCGCCGGGGCTGGTGCGGGTGAAGTTCTGCAGGCTTTCGTCGGGCAATTCTACGACAAAAAAGAACCACCGCGCCTGATCCTTCTGTCGAACCCTCTTGATGACCATGATCTGATGGAGGAGGCCTTGAGCCAGAAGGCCGGGCGTAAGGTCGAGCTTGCAGTGCCTCTGCGCGGCGAAAAGCATGAATTGGTAACCGGTGCCCAAAGGAATGCCCGCGAAAGCCTTGGCCGCAAACTGGCGGAGACCGCGACACAGGCGAAACTTCTCAAAGGGCTGGCCGAGGCTTTTGACCTGCCTGTGCCACCATCCCGGATTGAGGTCTACGATAACTCGCATATCCAGGGCGCGCACGCGGTTGGCGCCATGATCGTGGCGGGGCCGGAGGGCTATATGAAAAGCCAGTACCGCAAGTTCAATATCAAAGGGCAGGATCTGACCCCGGGCGATGATTTCGGCATGATGAAAGAGGTTTTGACACGGCGGTTCAAACGACTGCTGAAGGAAGACCCCGATCGTAAGGGTGATAGCTGGCCCGACCTGCTGCTTATCGACGGTGGGGCAGGGCAGGTCTCTGCGGTGGCCGGTATTATGGCCGAACTGGGGGTCGAAGGCATCGACATGCTGGGTGTTGCAAAAGGAGAGGATCGTGACGCTGGCAAAGAGGAATTTTACCGCAAAGGCAAACGCCCTTTTGCCCTTAGGATGAACGATCCGGTGCTATATTTTGTGCAGCGTCTGCGGGACGAAGCGCACCGTTTTGCCATTGGTACCCACCGGGCCAAGCGGGCAAAAAGCATTGGAGCAACGCCGTTGGATGAAATTTCTGGGGTGGGGGCCGGTCGCAAACGCGCCTTGCTGGCTCATTTCGGCTCGGCCAAGGCAGTAAGCCGCGCCGGGCTTGAGGATCTGAAGGCTGTTGATGGTATTTCGGCCCGTCTGGCCGAAACGATTTATGGTTTCTTTCACAGCGATTAAGCTGCATAAGAGGTTCGGTCCGAAACGGGCGCTTCGGGGCGGGTGAGGACAGAATTGCCCCGAAGGCCCCCTGATTCAGACCAGCACTGATTAGCCGTCAGTGCTCATGTGGGTCATGTTACCAGGCATTGGTTGACGTTCGAGGTCCACTGGGATTTCCAGTGTGATCTCGCCAGCCTGTTCAAATACCAGCGTTACGGTGATGAGGTTGCCGTGCTCCATCGGTGTGTTCAGCCCCATGAACATTACATGGTCAGCTCCACGCATCAGCATATGGGTTTCGCCGGCAGGTATGGCAAAGCCACCTTCTACCTTGCGCATTTGCATGACGCCGCCTTCAGCCTCAATATGAGTGTGCAGTTCAACCACCTTCGAGATGTCCGAATAGGCTGCGATAAGCTGATCGGCTTCGTCTCCGGAATTGACGATCTTCATAAAGGCCGCCCCAGACATGGCGTTCATGCCGGATGAACGGGCATAGGGATCTTCGATGGAAATCTCGCTACCGGCGAAGACAGGTAAAGCTGTCAGGCCAAGGGATATGGCCATTCCGGCCGTAAGTAGGGTGTTCTTGAAGGACATGTGTATTCTCCTGATGTCCGAATTGGCTTGAAAATATAAGGTTCAAACCAGTGCGGGTGGCCCGCGGGCAGAAGGAGAAAGCTCAATTGATGTGGTGAATATTACCGGGTCCGCTGGGGAGATTTCCGCCAGCAGATGTGCCTCGTGCAGAGGCATTTCCGGCATCGTGAAATCAGCGGCAAAGATCGAGGCCCCGTCCGGGCAGACATGGGCGGTTTCGATCGGTTGCCCGTCGGGTCCAATGACGATTGTTGTCATCGAGACACCCGCGCAAATGACGACTTCCATTCCGATATCAGAGTTTCCACCCCGTGCGTCAGCCAGCGTCAGGCTGGTGAATGCCAGAAGGAACGTTAGAACATATGCTGATATCAAACGCGTCATAGGTATCAGCTAATGCCTATATTCCGGCGGCGCAAGTGGACGAAAGCGCGCGGGTGAATTTTTTCTTTGGGGCTGCTAAGATGCCTTTATGACGACAGAAATCATAGATGAAACAACCGTAGGATTTCTGGGGGATGCACGGGTGGCAATGGGCAGTATTGTTCGGGAAGGAACTTATTTATCACCCGATGGCAGCACCGCGCGGGGCGTGACCTGCTACCTCATTCCAATTGAGCCCGAGGGGGAAAGCATCCTTGTGGGCAAAGGCAGTATCGCCGAAATTGATGGCGCTTTGTGGTTAGTAGAAGCAGTGGAAGTTGCAACTCCCGGTGATGGGGTCGTTCGCCTTAGGAAAATGGATTAACCCGCGCTGCCATCACGACCGTTCGCAGGGCGCAATGCTTCCTTAAAGAAAAGGGCGCCAGCATAGGCGCCCTTCAGAAATTCTCAGTACTTTGCGTGATGTCGGCTTAGGCGTTGGCAGCGGCCTGAGCCTTGGCAATGTCCTTTTTGATCTTAAGGGCATTTGTCGAAAGCTCGCTGTCTTTCGCTTTAGCCATGAACGCATCCAGACCACCGCGGTGATCAACAGTGCGCAGGGCAGCTGCCGAGATACGCAGTTTGAAACCGCGGCCCAGTGTTTCGGACTGCAGGGTTACATCATTCAGGTTAGGCAGGAACCGGCGGCGGGTGCGGTTCTTGGCATGGCTGACATTGTTGCCCGTCATGGGGCCTTTTCCGGTCAGTTCGCAGCGGCGCGACATCGGCTTTTCCTCTCTCTGGCCCTAAATCCGGGCGGTCCCGGCGGGCGGCTTTCAATGCAAACGGGTGCCGCAAAAGGCAGCACCCTGAATTCCGTCCGCGCTCAATAGGCCGATAGAGAAGGGGCGTCAAGTGAGTCGGCGCCTGAAAATGTATGCAAACTTGTACTGCCTATTGCTTTTATCAAAGTGCCCTGGGCGAAATCCACAGATACCTTAGCTGCAAGACGGACTTATTTCCTTAATGAAATCAGGTGCTTCGACCAGTATGGTCTAAAAATTACGACACGAAGTAAAAAATACTATACTTTGAGTAAGGTTTGTTATACTTAGTGTCCGAAATACACGACTCAGCTTTTGGAACAAATCACGAGGCCCACATGTCCTACCAACAAAAAAATATTATCGTTTCACTGATCACCACGCTCGTGTTGTTTGTGGTCTATTACTCCTACATGTCTGATTATCATCAAAAAGGGTTGCTGGATGGGCCCGGGGGGCTAGTGCTCGTCGGCAAATCGGTCCTTTGGCTGATTGCTGCCAGCATTGCCATGACAATCATTGTCGCCATCCTTTTCAATATTCTGTTTGCGATAGCCACTAATGACAGGAATCCCAGTTTTACCACCGATGAACGCGACAAACTGATTGATCTGAAGGGACTGAATGTCATGCTTTATGTGACCGGCGCGGGATTTATCCTCGCCATGATCGCGTTGGCACTGGGCTGGCAGGCCTGGCAGGTCTTCATGCTGATTATTGCCAGTTTCGCCTTAGGGGATGTATCCGGAAATCTCAGCAAAATGTACTTTTATAGTCGGGGGTTTTGAAATGGTTCAAACACGTGTCTCCAACAATATCCGCCGGCTGCGGTTTGACCATGATGAGATGACGCAGGCCGCCCTTGCCGAACAAGTCGGTGTCACAAGACAAACCATCGTAGCCATCGAAAAGGCCAAATACGCCCCGTCACTGGAACTGGCCTTTCTGATTGCACGGGCATTCGGAAAACCGCTCGAGGAAGTTTTTATCTTCCCAGGCAATGACACTTAGAACCTAAAGACTGGAAACAAAATGACTGTTCAAATGAAAACCGCCCGCCTTGCGGGCGCCCTTTACCTGATCCTGATTCCGCTTGGGTTTTTCTGGTTCATGTATGTGCCCTCTGCCATCATTGTTGATGGTGATATGGCGGCGACACTAGACAATGTTAACGCCTCGGAATTCTTATTCCGGTTAGGCATTTCAAGCGGGCTGGCGATGAACGCAGTTGGTATTGTGCTTGCACTGGTTCTATACAAATTGTTCCGACCTGTGCGCGAATACACCGCGATGGCAATGTTGACCCTTCTGCTGGTTGGGGCTACCTGCGCCTTGATGAGCGAGGTCGGCAAAGCCGCTGCGTTAGCGCTGAGCCAGTCTGACGCCGCAGATGTGTTCAGCGCCGAACAATTGGAATACGCGGTTGGCATGCTGTTTGATCTGCACCTTGCCGGTACAAATATTGCATCATTGTTCTGGGGCCTGTGGCTGTTCCCACTTGGCTTTCTGGTAATCAAATCCGGGTATATGCCGGTCATTCTGGGTATTTTGCTGATAATTGCCGGTGTGGGATACGTTATCGACAGCTTTGTCTATTTCCTGACACCGGACTTTGGCTTCATCTTCTCTGACTTTACATTTTGGGGTGAAGTCACATTTACGCTTTGGTTATTGATCAAAGGCGTTCGTGAAGAAAAGCTGCCGCAGGCCGTGGTGGCGTAAGTGCATCGATTTCTGCCCGCCTGAGACATGATCTTTATCATGTGATGGGCTGGCAGAGTAAGGCATAGAGGTTGAAAACAACAGGAGAGACCAATGCATCGCCCAGCCAATCTTGCTCTTGTCAGTATTCTGACGATTTTGGCAGCTCTGCCAATGACGGCACAGGATCACGCAACACATACGTCTCCCTATGCTGGATTTGAGAGCCGTGAGATTAAAAGCCTTGCCCCTTCGGATATCGAAGAATTACTGCGTGGCGGAGGCTGGGGGTTGGCTCTACCGGCTGAGTTGAACGGCGTGCCCGGCCCGGCGCATTTGCTTGAACTGAAAGTTGAGCTGGAGTTAAGCGCGGATCAGGTTGGTGCGATCGAGGCAATTTACGCCGCAATGAAAACTGAGGCTATTGCCGCCGGCGAGCGATTGATCGCTGCGGAAAAAGCGTTAGAAGCCGGGTTTCGCGGCGGTTTTATGACACCCGAAGCGTTGCGCGCGCTGATACATGAGGCATCCACGGCGCGCGAAGATTTGCGCTTCATTCACCTGTCGCAGCATCTGAAAACCCCCCCACTTCTCACGGATGCCCAGGTTGCCCGTTATAACATCCTGCGTGGATATGCAGATGACCCCTGCGCAACTACCCCCGAAGGCCACGACCCGGTAATGTGGCGCAAGCACAACAATTGTGACTAGGCAGGCTTGAGGCTTCCATCAGGATCAGGCTTGTAGTCCATTTTGTAGCGAACCTATTGCCCTAATTCTCGCCCAGAAAACCTCCGGACTGGTGCGCCCATAGATTGGCGTAGATACCGCCCGACGCCAGTAGGTTCGCATGCGTGCCTTCTTCAGCAATTCGGCCTTGGTCCAACACCACGATCCGGTCCATCTGGGCGATTGTTGACAGTCGGTGGGCAATGGCAAGCACTGTTTTGCCTTCCATTACCCGCTCCAAGGCGGCCTGAATGGATGCTTCAACCTCGCTGTCCAGCGCGCTTGTTGCCTCGTCCAGTACCAAAATCGGCGCATCTTTCAGAATGGCGCGCGCAAGGGCGATGCGTTGACGTTGGCCACCGGAAAGTTTGACGCCGCGTTCGCCCAGAAAAGCGTCATAGCCGCTTCGGCCCTTATGATCCATGAGATCGGGGATGAACTGATGCGCTTCGGCACGTTTGGCGGCCTCCAAGATTTCAGCCTCGCTGGCTTCAGGCTTGCCATACAGGATATTATCACGGGCCGAGCGGTTAAACATTGCAGTTTCCTGGGTCACCATGCCAATGACCCGGCGCAGGCTTTCCTGTGTTACCTTGCTGATATCCTGCCCGTCGATACGGATTGTGCCGGCCTCGATGTCATAAAGCCTGAGCAAGGTTGCAACGAGGGTGGATTTACCTGCGCCTGAGGCACCAACGATACCTAGCTTTTCGCCGGGATGAATGGTCAGATTAATGCCGCTTATACCGCCAATTTTGCGGCCGTAAGCAAAACTCACTCCTTCGAGGGAGATTTTTGCGTCTGACACCTCTAAAATGTCAGTTCCGTCATTCAGCCGGTCAGCAGGTGCCAGTGTGTTCATGCCGTTCTCGACCTCTCCAATAGCGGCGTAGATGCCCATCAGGGCAAAGCTGACCCAACCGGTCATTTGCGATACCCGGATTGAAACAACGCCCGCTGCAACAATGTCGCCCTCGCTTGCACCGCCTGCCCGCCAGACCAGTATCGTTGCTCCGACCATCAGGACGGGTAGAGCGCCCGCTATCAACATAAGTGAAATGCGAAACCCTGCACTAAGCCAGCCGAAACGCAGCATCGTATCACGTAATTCAACCACGGCCCCAAGGGCGGCCCGGTCTTCATGCGCCTCATGGGCAAAAAGTTTGACTGTTTTGATATTGGTTACCGTATCAACGATCTGCCCCGTGACATCGGCGCGTGCACCGGCCCTCTGTTCGGCCCGCGCCCGCACCCGCGGCAGAAACCAGCGGATCAGCGCGAGATAACCCGCAAGCCAGACACAAAACAACAATGCCACCTTACCATTGATCGCACCCAGCACGCCCAGCGTGGCCAGAAGCGAGGCGAGGGCAAAGGTCACCACATTGATGCTTTCCACTACGACCTCAGACAAAGCACGCGAGGTTTGGCCCTGTTTTTGCGCGATGCGTCCGGCAAAATCATTATCAAAAAAGCTGACCGATTGTCCCTGCGTCCAGCGAAAAAGACGGGTCAAAACCAAGGGCATGACATTCGCCCCAACCACTACGTTATTTACAATTGCCAGAAGGCCAAAGGTCAGCGGACGCAGAACCAGAAAGAATACGACCGCTGAGATTGACACGATCAGGTTTTGAGGTGCGAAGAAGAGTTCGGGTCCGGCATTTACGGCAAGGTCGGTGACCCTACCTAACACAATTGCTGTCACCGCCTCCAACCCGCCTACAAGTGATGAAACAAGGGCCGCAACGGCGAGTACGCCCCACGAACCCGACAAAGCCCAACGCATGAAAGCAAAAAGCGTTTGGGGTGGGGGGCCTTCGGCGGATGCGTAGGGATTGATCAGGTCCGCAATCCGCATCCGTCTTATTCCTCTCCTAAAAATCCGCCGGACTGGTGTGACCAGAGACCGGCATAGATACCGCCCGACTTGAGCAGGTCATCATGGCTGCCATCTTCAACAACGCGGCCCTGATCCAACACAATGATCCGGTCCATGCGCGCGATAGTAGACAGACGGTGAGCGATGGCAATGACCGTTTTGCCTTCCATCATGCCATAAAGCGTTTTCTGGATTGCGCCCTCGACTTCGCTGTCCAGTGCCGAGGTTGCCTCATCGAGCACCAGAATGGGTGCGTCTTTCAGGATTACCCTTGCAATGGCGATACGTTGGCGTTGGCCGCCAGACAGTTTCACTCCACGCTCACCAACATGGGCGTTATACCCGCGCCTGCCTTTGGGGTCTTCAAGATCCAAAATGAAATCATGCGCCTCGGCACGTTTGGTGGCGGCGATCATGGCGTTTTCATCAGCGTCATTGTTGCCATAGACCACGTTGGCCCGCACTGACCTGTGTAAAAGCGAGCTATCCTGCGTCACCATGCCAATTGCGGCACGCAGGCTGTCTTGCGTCACCTCTGCCACGTTTTGACCGTCAATCAATATGCGCCCCTGCTCGGCATCCCGAAAACGCAAAAGCAAATTGACCAGCGAAGATTTACCGGCACCCGAACGCCCGACCAGCCCAACCTTTTGCCCGGCAGGGATCGTAAGTGAAACATGATCCAGCCCACCTTTGCCCTTACCATAATGATGGCTGACATCTTCAATTTTGATACCACCCTGGTCAACCAGCAGAGCAGGGGCATCCGGTACGTCGCTCAACTCCGGTTCAACAGAAATTGAACGCAGACCTTCGCGAATGACTCCGGCATGTTCAAACAGCTTGACCGTCACCCACATGATCCACCCGGACATCCCATTCAGACGAATAACCAGCGCCGAGGCTGCGGCCACTTCACCCACGCTGACCACACCTTTGCTCCACAACCAGATTGCCGGGCCAAGGACGCCCGTGATCAACAGACCATTCAACAGGTTCAGGCCAAGGCTTAGTTCGGTCATCAGGCGCAAAAATCGTTGAAACCGCAGCCGCAGCCGGCGCATGGCACTCAGCACATAGGCTTCTTCATCGGCTCCAGTGGCAAACAATTTGACGGTTTCGATATTGGCATATGCATCTACGATACGGCCGGTCACAAGGCTGCGCGTGTCCGACCATTTTTCACTTGCCACCGCCACCCGGCGGGCAATGAACCGCACGTAGATCACATAGAGGACCAGCCAGATAACCAGAGGTACCGCAAGTCGCAGGTCAAGCTGGCCAAGGATAATCGTTGCCGAAATCACATATGTGAGCGCATAAAAAATACCTTCGAAAGCCATGTAGGTACTATCTTCAACCGCACCGCCCAGTTGCATGACCCGGTTCGACAGCCGCCCGGCGAAGTCATTTTGAAAAAAGCCGATAGATTGGCGCAAAAGGTGTTTATGTGCCCGCCAACGCACCTGTTCCTGCATATTCCCGGCCAGAGTTTGTTCCAGAAACAGGTGATTCAGGACAATTGCCAAAGGGCGCAGGAACAGGATGAAAAGTGCGGCCAGAAACAATTCTAATCCGTGGCTGGTCCAGAAGCTCTCGGGCTCGGTGCCGTCCATCAGATCAATGATGCGCCCGGAATAGAAGATTAGCCCGGTTTCGATAATTGCCACCAGAATGCCGGTGGCGGCCATCCAGAGCATCCATTTGCGAAATGGACCGAACTGCGTGTGCAGATAGGCCCAGAGTGTCGGCGGCGGCGTAGCCCCGGTATCGGGTGCGAAAGGGTCAACAAGGTTTTCGAATATTTTGAACATGTTTGCGCTCCGTGCGCCTGAATACTGAAATTGGAAAAAGATGAAGGGGCCGTAAACCAGCCCTCAGGACCGGCCGCTAGGCTGTATATCGGGACCTGAGTTGAATCATCTTACGCTTCCTTACATGTTCTCGGTGATTGTTAGCGCCTGAATTTTAATTTGTCACCCCCCAAACAAGCGCAAGCTTAAAACCCGGCATGGAGCACAGTTTAAGTGTTCTACCGGTCCGGGGTTGAAACGCCGATCTGCTTCAACAGGTTGCTCGCAGCAGCACCGGGAGATTGTGCGCCTTTGCTTACGGATTTCCCCAGCCTTTCGATTTCCTGACGAACTTCCGGGTTCTCCAATGCAGCCAGCAAGCCCTGACGAAGCTCATCTTCGAACCAGCCGCGCCTTTGTGCAGAACGCCGGTTTGCCCAATGGCCATGACTTTGACGCCATGCTATCAGCTCCTGCATTTTGGCAACAAATTCGTCTAAACCCTTGCCGGTCAAGGCTGACACACACATTGCCAAGGGAACCCCGTCAGGATCCTCAGGGCGCTTACGCATCAGACCCAGCGCGCCTTGATAATCGGCTTGCGTGCGCTTGGCCGTCGCCTCAAGTTCGCCATCAGCTTTGTTGACCAGTATTATGTCGGCGATCTCCATGATGCCGCGTTTCACGCCCTGTAATTCGTCCCCGCCTGCAGGGGCCAGCAGAAGGACAAAAAGGTCGCTAAGGTCGGCCACGGTCACCTCGGATTGCCCGACGCCTACTGTCTCGATAATGACAACGTCAAATCCCGCTGCCTCGCACAGCGCGACAGCCTCGCGGGTACGGCGCGCCACCCCGCCTAATTGAGTGCGGGCCGGGGAAGGGCGGATATAGGCGGCCTGTTCGCGGCCCAGGCGCTCCATTCTGGTCTTATCACCAAGAATTGACCCCCCGGAGCGCTGCGAAGAGGGGTCGACGGCCAGAACCGCCACCCGCTTGCCTTCGCCAATCAGGTGCATGCCAAGTGCTTCGATAAAAGTCGATTTTCCGACGCCGGGCGTGCCTGAAAGGCCAATGCGCAGCGCTTCGCGCCCGGTTTTTGCGACATTTTGCAGCAACATTTCAGCATCGAGCCTGTGGTCTGCCCGGTCGCTTTCCACAAGGGTGATGGCGCGTGCCAGCGCCCGGCGTTCGCCGTTTATCAACCGCTTGCTGAGGTCTTCTATATCCGGCCGGTCCTTTTGCATGCTTTCCTCTTGCCCCTGGCAGGGCCTGTTGTCCATCCACTTAATGACTACTGGTATCGTTAAAGCACATGTCGCCCGCTTGATCCCCACTGGTCAAGGGCGCGCACTTGGCGGATAAAGCGCCATGCAAGAAGCCCTGCCAATCGACGAAGCCCTGCCTGATTTACTGGACGCCATACGGCATTCGGGCCGGGCGGTCCTTTGTGCGCCTCCCGGGGCGGGTAAAACCACGCGGGTGCCGCTGGCGCTGTTGCAGGCAGGGCTGGTTGCCGGGCGCATAATCATGCTTGAACCACGCAGGCTTGCCGCCCGCGCTGCGGCTGCCCGCATGGCTGAAACGCTGGGCGAACCTGTGGGAGAGACGGTTGGCTATCGCATTCGGGGAGAAACGCGTGTTGGTAAAACGACCCGTATCGAGGTTGTGACCGAAGGCATACTGACCCGGATGCTGCAATCGGACCCTTCGCTTGAGGGGGTCGGCGCGGTCATTTTCGATGAGTTCCACGAACGTTCCCTAAATGCCGATCTGGGTCTGGCATTATCTTGGGAATCGCGCGAAGCATTGCGCGAAGACCTCGTGCTGCTGGTCATGTCTGCAACGCTGGACGCCGAGCCGGTGGCTGCCCTTTTGGATGACGCCCCTATTGTGCGTTCAGAAGGCCGGGCATTTCCGGTAACAACCCGCTGGCTGGATCGCCCCAAGCCAAAAAACTTGCGTCTTGAAGCTGTCGTGGCGGATCAAGTGCTTGCAGCGCTGACGGAAAGCGAGGGTGATATCCTGGTGTTTTTGCCCGGCGCGGGGGAAATTCAGCGCACACTTTCTCAGCTTGCCCCGAAATTGCCCGCGGGTGCGGAGGCGATGCCGTTGTATGGCGCGCTGGATTTCAAATCCCAACGCAAGGCCATCGCGCCGCCTACGCATGGGCAGCGCCGAGTGGTACTAGCGACCGCCATCGCCGAAACCTCTCTGACCATTCCCGGAATTCGGGTGGTTATTGATGCCGGTCTGGCACGGCGCGCAAGGTTCGACCCCGGAAATGGCATGTCACGGCTGGTCACGGAACGTGTTTCAAAGGCCGAGGCAGAACAAAGGCGCGGTAGGGCGGGCCGCGTGGCGGCCGGGCTATGTTACCGGCTTTGGACCAAAGGCGAGGAGGGAGGGCTTGCCCCCTTCGCGCCCGCCGAAATCGAAGCTGCCGATCTGACTGGACTGGCGTTGGAACTGGCAGGATGGGGGGCTGGTAGTAGTGAAGGGCTGGCATTTCTGACCCCTCCGAATGCAGGTGTGCTGGCCGAGGCGCGTAAGTTGCTGACTACGCTGGGGGCACTGGATGATAGCGGCCATATCACCCCTCACGGAAGGGCGATGGCGCGGTTGCCGTTGCATCCGCGTTTGGCTCATATGTTGATCCTTGGCGGTAAACCTGCCGCGCCTGTTGCGGCTCTTGCTGGCAATCGTGACCCGATGGGGCGCGGTGTGGGCTGTGATCTGTCCCTCAGACTGAAATTGCTTGATGGGGCGCGAACGGTCGGTGGTGACGTCAACCGTGCCGTTCTGGCCCAGATCAGGGAAGAGGCAAAGCGGCTAGGCCGGCTGGTCGCAAATTCCAGCACGATAAGCGCTGCAGAGATGGCGGCACTGGCCTGGCCCGACCGGGTAGGGCTGCGACGTAAAGGAGAGGTGCCGCGCTATGTTTTATCAGGCGGCTCCGGTGTGGTCATGGATGCGGGTGATGCCTTGGCAGGTGCCCGTCTGATCGTGGTGACAGATACAGACGGAAAACGCCGGGATGCCAAGATCCGCGCCGCTTCGCCTATATCCGAGGCTGAATTGCGTGCCGTACACGGCGCGACGATCTGCTGGCAAAACATTTGCGAATGGGATGCGCGGGCCGGTCGGGTTCAAACCCGGCAGCAGGAAAAATTCGGCGCCCTGGTGTTGGCGGATCGAAATTGGCAAGATGCTCCCGCAGGGGACGTGGCAATGGCAATGCTGGACGGGGTAAGGGCGCTGGGCTTTCCCAAGCGCCCTGCGGTTACCCGCTTTTTGAAACGCGCGGCGTTGGTCCGGGCTGGGGGGAAGGACCTGCCTGATTTGTCCGAAGACACCCTGATGGACGGGTTAGAAGAATGGCTTTTGCCCCATCTTGATGGTGTTAAAACAGCGTCCGAATGGAAGAGTTTCGACCTTCTTCCGGCCCTGACTGCTTGCCTGACATGGGAGCAGACGCAGGAGCTAAACCGGCTGACGCCTGCCCGGTTCACCACGCCTCTGGGGCATACTGTTCCGGTAGATTACTCACTGGAAACCCCGGAAATTTCTCTGCGGCTGCAAGAGATGTTCGGGGTGACAGAGCACCCCCAAGTCGCAGGCAAGGCGCTCCGTGTCACGCTCTTGTCCCCTGCAGGTCGCCCGGTGCAGACGACCACGGACCTGCCAGCCTTTTGGAATAGCTCGTACGCGGATGTACGCAAAGACATGCGTGGACGTTATCCCAAACACCCGTGGCCCGAAGACCCGACGCAGGCACTACCCACTAAACGGGCAAAGCCGCGCAAGGGCAAATGAAAAGGGCGCCCGATCGGGGCGCCCTTTCCGCATTGTTCAGGTTGGATCAGTCAGCCCAGCTAACGCCTGTCAGGTCGTTAGCCTGTGTCGGTGCATTGGCCCAGAGACCTTGTACCTTGGCGTTGGCAACCACGGTTTTGCCAAGCTGGAACAGGTATCCGTTGACGTAATCGCCTGAGATGATGTTCTGTGCTTTGTGGTTCAGTTCAGTCCGTTTCGCCGGATCTGAAGTAACCGCAAGCTCTTCCATCAACGCTTGGAACTCGGCGTTGTCATACTGGAAATAGTAATCGGGCCGCGCATAGATGTTGATGTCACGCGGTTCCGTATGGCTGACGATTGTCAGGTCAAAATCCTTGCCCCGGAAAACCTGCTCCAGCCACTGCGCCCATTCGAGGTTTGAGATTTCGGTTTCGATCCCAACGGCACGCAGTTGCGCGGCGATCACTTCGCCACCACGGCGGGCATAGCTGGGTGGGGGTAGCATCAGGCGCAGCGTGATCCCTTCAGCCCCGGCCTCGGCCAGCAAAGCGCGCGATTGATCCGGGTCATAGGCAGACATGCCGGTCAGGTCGACATAATCCGGGTTATGCGGCGCAAAATGGGTGCCGATTGGGGTGCCCGATCCGAACATGGCGCCGTCAATGATTTCCTGGCGGTTGATCGCATGGGCAATCGCCTTGCGCACCCGCACGTCAGACAGCCACTCGGCCTGGTTATTGGTCGACAGGATGGTCTCACCCTCGGTCGAGCCGCGCACCACGCTGAATTGCGGGTTGCCTTCAAACTGTGCCACAGTTTCAGGGGCAGGGAAGTTCGGGAAGGCGTCGACGTCACCGGCCATCATTGCGGCGAACGCAGCGTTCGGGTCCGAGATGAACTTGAACGTGGCCGATGCCAGCGCCGGGGCATCGCCCCAGTAATTGTCGTTACGGGTGATGGTCACATGGTCGCCCTGCACCCATTCGGAGAAGGTAAATGCGCCAGTGCCAACCGGGTTGGTTGCCGCGTCTGCAATGCTTTCCTCGGCCACGATAACCGCGTCACCCCATGCCATGTTAAAGAGGAAATTCCCGTTCGGAGCCGAGAGTTTCACGGCTACAGTCGTCGCATCTACCGCTGTTACACTTTCAATGCCGGCAAATAGCGCCTTCTGAGCGTTGGTCGAATCTTCGGCCCGTGCGCGATCAAGTGAGAACACAACATCATCGGCGTTCATATCGCTGCCGTCGTGGAACTTCACACCTTCACGCAGGTGGAAGGTATAGGTCATGCCGTCTTCCGAGATGTCCCAGCCCGAGGCGAGACCCGGGTTAACAGATCCATCCGAACCAAAGCGGGTGAGGCCTTCGAAGATATTGGAATAAACCACTTCGTCAATCGCGGCCGCAGCCCCGCCGGTCGGGTCAAGGTTTGGCGGCTCAAGCACCATGCCGATCGTCAAGGTATCCTGCCCGGCTAATGCAGCTCCAGCGCTTAGGGCCAAGGCGGCGGCGGTCATCAACAGGTGTTTCATGATTTCTCCCTCATTTTTTCGGGTATTCAATTGGATACGCTATCAAACGCTGGCAGGGGTGAGTCGGGCAAGTGTTTTTTACTGTTAATACGAATGCCTGCTGTGATGGAAGCCAGTAGGTCACCGCTTCAAAAGCCACCAGAAGACAGGCGATTAATAAATAAATTGTGCGCATCGCGCCTGACATCCTTGCCGTTACTGTAAGGCGAGCTTGAAAAAACAGGCAGTTTGAGCGGGAGAGAATGGCCTGAATTTAGGCCTGCAGCAATTCGCCCAGAACCAAAGCCATCACCCCGGCACTGTCGATCATATCCTGAACGCCGACCCATTCGTCTGGCTGATGGGCCAGGTCAAGGATGCCCGGCCCATAGGCGATACAGTTCTTCAGCCTTCCAATCCTGTCGATATGTTTTTGGTCATAGGTGCCGGGCGAGACGACGTATTCGGGTTGTTTCGCCAGTACCTTCTCTATAGCAGCCGCGGTTGAGGTCACCACCGGCGCATCCTCGGCGGTCATTGTTGGAATGACTTCGTGCATATCGCGGATATCATATTCAAAGTCGGGGCGTTCAGATTTGATCTTCTCAAGCATTCCGGCGACCTCCGCTTTCACCTCGTCCAAATCCTCTTCAATCAGAAATCGGCGGTCGATGATGATACGGCAGCGGTCGGCCACACATGGGGCAGGCAGGCCGGTATAGTCGGCTTCCTGTTCTGCCTCGCCGCCGTGAATGGAGTTGATGTTCAGGGTTGATTGTTTAGCCCCGTCCGGCACCACCGGCATGTCAGTGCGTTTGGTGGCCAGTAGCGGGAAGAGGAATTCCTCCATCTCCTGCAACACGGCAGACATATGGCGGATGGCACTGTCGCCAAGGAACGGCATGGAGCCGTGGGCGATACGCCCTTTGGTCTCAATCTCGGCCCACCAGACACCACGATGGCCAAGACATATGCGGTCTTTGTTCAGGGGTTCTGGGATGATCACATGCTGTACGCGCTCAGGGTTGAAATAGCCTTGCTCGGCCAGATAGGCCACGCCGCCGAAACCGCCACTTTCCTCATCCGCCGTGGCGCTGATTTCTATCGCGCCTGCATGATCGGGGTTGAGGGCTATGTAAGCCTCGGTAGCGATGATCGAGGCGGCCAGCCCGCCTTTCATGTCACAGGCTCCACGCCCATAGATTCGGTCGCCTTCGAGTTCCCCGCCAAATGGATCGCGGGTCCAGCCATGACCGACCTCAACCACATCATGATGCGAGTTGAAATGAACACATTCCCCTGGCTGCGCACCTTCGTGACGGGCAACAAGGTTCCAGCGTGGGTATTTGTCGCTGTCGCCAACAGCCCCTTCAGCGCGGATCATCTCGATCTTAAAACCTACCTTGCCGAGCCGTTCAGCCAGGTAGGAACAGATTTCACGATATCGGTTTCCCGGCGGGTTCAGCGTTGGGATGCGAATAAGGTCTTGGGTCAGCGCGATCAGGTCGTCGCGACGGGCAGCAATCTCGTTCAGCAGGGCGGTGTCATTCATGCAGTGACGATAGGTGGAGCCAAGCAATAGGTGCAAGAAGTTTCGGAGCTTCCTGTCAAATTCTCGGATGGAACTTTGAGAGCCTTAGTAGACCAGATACATTACGCCCTGGCTGACCACCAGGAACAGCACCGTCATGATGCCGCCGGAACGCAGGAAATCCACCACGCGATATCCTGCCGGACCCATGATCAAGGCATTCACCTGATGGGTTGGAATGATGAAGCTGTTGGAGGTCGATATAGCGACGGTCAGTGCGAAAATCGCGGGATTTCCGCCCGCTGCCACGGCAATTGAAACTGCCAGTGGCACAAGCAACACCGTTGCGCCGACATTGGACATGACCAGCGTGAAACCGGTTGCCAGAACCGCAACCCCAGCCTGCAATGCCCAGATTGGCCAGCCGTCAAGCAGGGCGATGACCTGCTGGGCGATCCATGCTGCGGTGCCGGTGTTTTGCACAGCCATGCCCAAAGGAATGAGCGAGGCTAACAGAAAAACCGTATTCCAGCCGACCGCACGGTAAGCCTCGTCCATTGACAGAACGCGGCTGATGATCATGCCAACTGCGCCAACCAACAAGGCCAGAGACAGACGTACATCGGTAAAAAGTACCAGCGTCAGGGCTATTGCAAAAAACACAAGTGCCCAGCCAACTTTGTGGGGGCGCAGTTCTTCCTCTGGGAAGTCCGAGGTTACCACGACAAAATTCCGGTCACGCTTCATGCGGGACAGAAATTCCCACGGCGTGTGCACAACGAGTGTATCGCCCGCCTGCAAAGGCACCATACCGATCCGGGTTGCTTCATGCTCACCGGTTTCAACATGGCTCATGGTTTCTTCGCCGCGGTGGATGGCCAAGAGGCTCATCCCGGAGGAGCGGCGGAAGTGAAGATCGTTGGCGGTTTTGCCGATATTCGATGAACCGGGCGCCACAACCAGTTCGGCCACACCGGCCTTGGTTGGGGCGAAGTCTTCGGCGAAGTGTTCCAGCGCCGGGCGTACTTCCAGACCATAAATATCACAGATTTCCTGAATGACTTTCTGACGGCCCAAAATCGCAAGACGGCAGGGGGTGAGGATTTCGGTCTCAACCCGCGGTGCAATCACCTTCTGGCCGGCATAGTAGGTGCCGATGATATAAAGGTGGTGCGCATCCATGATGTCTTCCAGCGTCTGACCGACAAGGATGTTGCCCTCGGGCACAATCACCTCGACCAGATCAGCCTTAAGCCCATATGTACCCTTGAGATAATCGCCCATCGACTGGCCCGAGGCTGCTTCATCTCGGGTAGAACCTGATGGCAGCACCCAACGCCCGAATACCACAAAATAAAGAATGCCAGTGACGATCAGTGCCAGACCGACGGGCAGGGATGCAAAGAGTTCGAACGTTTCCATTTTTGAGCCTTCCGGCAGATCGGCGTTCGAGGTGATAATTAGGTCGTTCAGCAAGATCATCGGGGAAGAACCCACCATGGTCATTGTGCCGCCCAAAATGGCGGTAAAACCCATTGGCATTAGAAGGCGTGACATGGGCAGGCCGGTGCGTGCCGAAATTCGGCTGACAACCGGCAGGAACAATGCCGCAGCACCAACGTTTTGCATAAAAGAGGAAATGAAGCCAACCGTACCTGAAATGATCGGGATAATCCGCGCCTCGGTCGAACCACCATATTTCAGGATCACCGCCGCCACCTTGTTCATCAGCCCAGTTTTGTCCAGCCCCGCACCAATGATCATCACCGCGATAATTGAAATCACCGCGTTGGATGAGAAGCCGGTGAACAATTTACTGACATCAGCGATATTCTGCATCCCTGGCAGGTAGCTGAGGGCGCCGATTATCACCATCACCAGCACCGCTGCCAGATCGACTCGAAGAATCTCGCTGACAAATAGGAACATGGTGAAACCAAGCACGCCTAGCACGACAATCATTTCAGTGGTCAGGGTAATAGGATCCATGGTGTTTTCTCTGGCTTGGCTGAGTCTAGCTGAATTTCCGCGTAGTATGCGCTTTGTTGTGACCAAAGGTGAAGGGGAAATATTACGAAAGTCGAATATGTCCCACTTTGGCGGCAAAAAAAGAGCAATGATGGGCCTCGTCAGGGTAAATCTGGCTGGGCTGACCCTTCAAATCAGGCTAAGCTGCCCTTAGATCAATGTATAACATATTTACATCGCAGGGGGCCAAATGGCAGATTTCGACACTCAGATTCGTGAAAGCCAGGAGCAGGTTGCCGAGGCACAGAGTAAAATTGCTGAGTTGACCAGCCGCATAGAAACTGCGCGCTCCAAAATGGCGGAAGGCACGGATATAGCGATCGACATTGAAAATGCTTCACTGGACGACGTGCATGCCCATACCGCCTTGATGAATGAAAACATTGCCGAGCTGATTATGGGGCTTGATGATGTCACAGCAGGTTTTTCGCGTGATTTCGATGAAATGCGCAATAAAACCGGGTGGGAGAGCTTTGTTGGCGTTTTTGCCCCGGCCAAGTCGGAAAGCATGCGTCAGGAACGGATGCGCACAGCTTCAGTTGACGACAAGTTGCAGGACCTGATCGGTAAGTCAGACGTCATCGTCAAACTGCTGCAAGGCCAGCTTGATATGCTGAACCAGCAAAAACAGAGTGTAGAGACCAACCTGTCCGAGACGTTGGACGAACGTGAAGCCACAGTCGGCACTCTGGAAAGCCTCCGGGCGGATATTTTGGCAATGGATCCAAAAATCATCGAACTGGAAGGCAAGATTAGTGTTGAGCAGGATGCCGCCGCACGTACCAAGCTTGAGACCGAACTGGCGGAACTGAACACCAAATACAACGAGATGGTGCAGGACGAACAGGTCAAGATGTCCAAAAGCCAAACGCTTGAGCGTTACATCGAAAAAGGAAAAACCTGGGTGGATTCCCTGCAAAATCAGGCAGCAACTCAAATGGTACTGATCAATAAGCTGCAGACGGATACCAAGCAACGGGTGGTGCTGTATGATGCCTTGTCAAAATCACTGAAAACCGCACAGCAACAGGATGTGGCGCACCGAATTAATGAAATTGGTGTTGAGACCGACAAAGAGGCGCAGACTGCTATGGCAGCCATCGGCACCGCAACCAATCAGCGCATGGCAGACATGATGGAGGCCCACGAAGACCACATGGTTTTCGCCCGTGAAGTATTGGAGCAGAAGGCCAGGGCGGATGAGCGCTTTGCCCGGCGTTTCCAGGAGATCGTCGAAAAACACGACAAAAACCTGTACGGGGCCTAAATGCCCGAATCCGACAATTTGACCACTGATCATTCAACCCTGACGGAAACGCAGATAACGCGGCGTTATTTTGCGAAGTTTGGGCGCATTACCGGCCATCTGGCCCGGGTCGCGGCGCAGATGGAGGCCGAACGGCGGTTGAGCAAGCAAGAGGTCGAGATTCTGGCACATTATCTTGCCGGCCTAGGCTATTCGTTTCGGGCATTGGCCAACAAATACCACCTGTCAGGCCGTGCCGAGGGGCTGGAAGGCCGCGGGCTGGTATTTGACCGGATCGAAAGTGGCTTTCCGGTACATGGCGAGTTGATGCAGATGGCGACAGATGCGGCGCAGGCCGGGCGCCACCTCAAGAATATGCGTTCAAGCAGTGAACTGAAGGCGCAAATGGTGGCAGAGATTGTCGGGGAGCTGTCGATCCCCACCGAGCTGCAATATGCTATGTCGCAGCGGCTTTATTACGAGGAACTGGTCAAAGGGCACCTCTTCTGGCCGCAAATGGACCCGGACGTGATCTGGCTGGGTAATAATGGCCATCGGGGACGGGATGAACGGCGCCGCTATCTGATCCATTGGGCGGTTTATGACAGCGGGCTGAATATTCCCACTATCTACCTGATGGAGATGGAGGATACCGGCCGAACAGCGCTTCCCAAAGATGAACGCCGTTGGCCCAAGGTACAGGCCCATTTGATGGCGCAGGCTGTTGCTGGCCTGAAGCTTCTGACAATAGCCACAGGGTTCGACCGCGATTTTGACGATCTGCATCCTAAACGCCTCAGACGGGTTCATATCGGGCCTATGTACAGCCACACCTTTACCCGCCAGTCCGGTCCTCTTCGCGAGGTGCTGCAAGAGGCGAAAAGCCCGCCCGGCGAAGACTGGGCGCTGGCATGGACGGTGGAAGAGCTGGAAAGTGAGCGCGTTGAAACCGAGAAATCCGGCTGGTTTGGCACTGTGGAACGTGAGATTTTTGCGCTTGATCCATTTTCCGGCAGGGGTGCCGATACCGGTGCAACGCGCATGGACCGTTCAGTAATTTTGCCTCAGCGCCCGTACCAGGTGCTGGCCGAAAAAAACCCACCCGGTTTCCGCGATGTACGCAAGTTTGTGGTCAGCCCCGGCGGGCGGGTATTGAGCTACCGGTAGGAAAAGAGATTTAAAGCCTCCGGCGGAGGTATTTTGGCCAAGATGAAAGGGAGTTTTGCGTATGAGCATGCCAGCGGATCAGATGGAATTGCGCGAGGAGGAAATCCGCGCGCATTATGAAGCGGCGTCAGGGATGCTTGACGGGTTTGATCATACACCGCGCATTGCCAAAGCAAAAACACAGGTCCAAAGTCAAGAGCGGCCGTCCGGTATTGGAACAAGGCGGCGTTTTCGTTCAACCACGCCGGGGTTGGTAACACGTTCAACCGCGCGTCCCGAAGGCGTGCATCTGATAGAACGGATTGAGGGTTCTGACGGAGATGATCCGTTGATCAGTCCGCTTCAAGCCAGCACATTGCATGCCCTTCGCCGGTCGCTGGCAATTGCGCTTTCGGTTGGTGAAGGTTTCGGCGAGCAAACCGGACTGGCAGCCCTCAAGCGGGACAATCTGGCTGGAGGCCTGCCCAAATCGAAATCTATTGAATTCAGTGAGTTGCTAGCCGCCGAGGCGCTGGTCACCTTGCATGTCTTCGCCAATGCCACGGCCTTTTTACTGGCGCCGCACAGTACCGAGATCAGCGTTGAAATCGGAGCCGTTGAGGAGGTGCTGACGGACAATGCCCAGCTTGCACTGCATGGCGCTTTGTGGGAGCTGGATCAGGAGATAGCGACCTTCGTCGATAGTGAGGAAAAGCTGGTCGCGACGGTGATGGCCTATTGCGAGCAGTTGATGGAGAAGGTCAGCCTGCGCGCGCAGAACGCCTCGCGCCTTGGCGCTTTCACCTCTGCCAATACCCGTATTGAGGCCGATGACCTGACCCTTTCGGGTTTCACCCCGTCACGTACAAGTCGTGGCTCAAAGCTGACCATGACATTCAAGAAGCCGCATCAGGTTGTCGGCAACCATATCGCGAAATACCAGGCGATGAAGCTGAGCAAGATGCTGATGGCTTATGATTTTGACCGCAAGCTGAACCCGTTTGCCGAGCTTGGTGGATTTATTTTCACCTTCATGGGTGATGGTATGCCGGGCACAGGGAAAACCACGCTGATCCAGATGATGGCCGGGTTGATCCATGGCTATTGCGAGATTGCTGACTATCCCTTTCGGTATCAGAACCTGTCGACCGAAAGCATTGATAGCTATCAGGGTAAATCAGCCCAGAATGCAAAGGCGTTCATCAACAATGTGATTGATCCCAATGTTATAGGCTTTGGCACGATTGATGATATCGACCAGCTGGCTGGTAAACGCGGGGACCGGCAATCTTCGGCTGGACAGCTTGAGATTACGGCGGTGCTGATGGAAAGCTTTGCTGGGGCCAACACCGTGGTGCGCGGCAATTGCACATTTGGCATGTTCTCAAACTACCCCGAGGCCGTTGACGACGCCCTGCGCCAGCGTGCCGGAGCGCGGTTTTTGGTTGATGGACCCAAGACGCGGGAAGATTATATCGACATTCTCAACCTGTTGATGGGCAAGAACCACGACATTCCTTTGGGTAAGCATGACCTTTATGCGGCGCAGGAGATCAAGAAAGCCGTGGCGGCCAGTTTCGAAAGCCATTCACGCCCGCATGAAGAAGGGCTGATCAAGGTTTACGAGGCGGTGGATAAAAATATCGGCAAGCTTGATACAATCGCTAAGCTGGGCACCTATCTTAAAGGCATTCAAGAGGTTGATGCGCGCTTTACCGGGCGCTCGATCAAGAACATCACCGATGCGGTCAAGGTGCGGGCGATGGACTTTGAACTGCCGGATGAATGGATGGAGGAGCCGGATCTGTTCCTATACAGGGACTACGATACTAAACGCGGCATGATCGAAGAATTGCGCCAGCCGATCACGGTTGAGATGGTGATACAGGAGATCAACCGCTACGCAGATAGTGAATTCCGCTATGCCGACAAATCCGACGAGGCCGCGATTGCCGATATGATACGCGACTTTGGCCGCACCGAAGAAGCCAAGCGGCGGTATCTGGAGGGGAAGGGGTGATAGTTAACGTCACCGTTAAACACAAAGGGCAGCGCCCGTCCCGTGGGTCGGTGAGAAGCGCCCGCCCTGGGGGGCGGGTCGGGCGCTGCCCGGTCGGCAAGCCGACCGAGCGGATGGAGCGTGCTAAACCTTCTCTTCCCAAAGGGGCTGTCGCATGAGCTTTCTGATTGACGTAGCCCTCCCGATACTCGCGCTCATGGCGCTGGCCCTTAGCCTGCCCTATCTCTGGGCGTTGGTATTGCCCGAGGGCATTCCCGGGCTGATCGCCAACGGGGTTTTGAGCCTTCTGGGAATAGCCACCGGGGTGGTGGGGTACTTCATGGTCTTTTATGGCGGGCTTGGCTTGCCGGCTTCGGCTTTGGTGCCATTTCTGGCAATATGGGTCGCTAAAACCGCTCTGGCCTGGGCGCCAATGCTGGTGCTGGGTTTGGCGGCGCAGCCGAAACGCTGGAAGGAGGTGGTCTGGTGAAACGTCTGATTGAACGCGGGCTGATGTTTGGCAACCTGATCCGGGTGGACAGCCCGGCGCTGGTTGATCGATATAACCGGGCATTGGAAAGTCTGACCGGCAAGCAAACCCAACTTGCGGATTTCCATATAGATATTTCCGGTTTCTCGCCCGAGGTCGGCGCCGAGTTTGACGACCCGCTTTACCTCAACCCCAATGGCTGTAATCGTCAGTTCATTATCCTCACAACCGACCAGCGCACGGCCCCGTTGCTGAATGCCAAGTTCTCAACTTCGCGCGGCATTCTGCGCCAGTTCATCGAAGAAAACGAGGCCAAGCTCTTTGCCCTGACGGCGCGTGATGCGGTGGCGGGAGAGCTTATGAACTCGGTCTTTGATGTGGCCTCACCGGCGCGGATTTTCGACATTCGCAAAATCATCGTCGAGGCTGATACAACCGGCAGCCACGTGGCCAACGCCCGTAAGCTTGCCGAGAAAATCAACCAGTTTCAAACCGGGCAGGATGCGTGGTTTGATGATGTGTTGATTGCTGAAATGATAGGGTTGGCCAAGCAAACCGGTGACGTAACAAAGAACCCAATCATTCTGGATAAGCCTAGCTATTCGCAGGATAATTTCTATACCAGCCACTATGATGGTTTGTATATTTTCAGAGATGTTGAACACCCCGCTGCTATTGTCATGTCGGACAAAAAACCGCTGGGTAAGTTGCCCATATCTGATGTTCTGGACTTGAATGAAACGAATGCCATTGCCACGTTTCTTGAACTAAACGAACTGGTTGAACCCGTTATTAAGGCGCGTGGTGTCAACGGTGCGCGGATACTTCGTGAAAAGATGGATTTCATTCTGGTGGATGCCGCCGCTGGTGCCGGCGAAGACCTGGGGGATATGAGCCCGCGCGTTTTACGCCACGTGGCGCAACGGATGGGGGCAAGTCTTCCCAAGGCCTTCAAAGGTCTGGCTGCATTGGTGCGCTGGGCGGAAAATGATGGCAAGTGGCCACGCATCACATCGGCACATCCGGCGTACTTTTACACTTTGCGCGCGCGTCCGAACCATCCGGACCGGGACTTGATCAATCAGATGTTGTCCGAGCTGGCCCCGCTGGATTTCCGCCAGTTATTCATTTGCCATAAAGAGGCGTTTTACGCTGCCTATGCCACCTGGCCAGATGAAAAGCGTGAATTTGTGGCAGAATTCCTGTTTCGTGATTATATGGCGAACAAGGCCGGTGCGCGTGAGGCGCTGTTTGGCGGAAGAGAAGCCGTTGAAAAGACCCCGCAACCGCCACAAGTCGAGGATCTGGTCGCATTGGTTGGACCGTGGGGCGCAGTGAGGGGGGGGCAATAAATGGCACTTGTCAGGTTAGTGATATTCGGTTTCATCGGGTTGAGCGTAATTTATTTTGCGATCAGCATCTATTCGCGGTCCCTGCGCCGCGAAAAGCTTGAGGAAATGTGGGCTGAGGATAACCCAGGCTCGGACGACATGACGGCACGGGCCGATTATGTCGACAAAGGAATTGAAGAATATAATACCGGCATCAAACCAAAACTGATTTTGTTGGTTTATGTGGTGCCAACCGTGATCGTCGTGGCAACGTTGATATTCACCAACTGGAATTGAGGACATTATGCGGATATTCAAAAACACCATCCTTGGGCTCGTGCTTTTCCTGCTGTTCTCGATGCTCCATTATGCCTTGCCTCAGCATGACGTCGTTCGCATAACCTCGACCGAGGTGATCCGGATGGATTTCACGGCCTTCAACCGTTTCTTTTTCGCCCAAGCTGACAGCGGCACGACCGAGCTGACCACCCGTGATATGCGTCTGATCAACACCCAAAAGCGCAAAACATGGATATTGGGTTTCTTCCAGCGGGAATCTGAGGCCGTAATGGTCTACCGTAACGAAGATACAGGCTGGATCTGGCCGCCCTATTTCAAGTTTGATTCCTCGGATCTACAGGCCGAAGCTTCGGCTAACATGTCGGCACCAGGGGCCGAGCAATGGGCTGTTGTTACCCATTATGGTTGGCGCAATCGGTTCTTTACCATTTATCCGAATGCTGTTGGGATACGGCCGATTGCCGGGCCGGATGTGCGGATCATCCCGTGGTTCAACATCTTCTTTTTCGTGTTTTGGGGTATAGCCATCCTGTTCATCCGTGCAATGTGGCGGCAGTTTCGCGAACGCACCATTGATCCGGCACTGACCGACGCAGGCGAGGCATGGGACCGGGTGGATGAACGCGCAGGTGAAGCAAAAGGCAGGGTCGGACGCTGGCTGGATACGTGGCGTAAAAAGCCAAAATCCTAGGCTTACATCGGGTTCACATTTGGAGGTTGCGCTTTGACCGAGCGACGACGCAGCATCGCCTCGCGCCAGGCGATAAAGCCAACAGCGGCCATGATGATAACGCCACCCAGAACGACCATACCGTCAACCGGTTCGCCAAATACCAACGCGCCCAAAGTGACCGCCCAGACCAGTTGCAGGAAAGTCACCGGTTGGGTTGCGGTGATCGGAGCCACGGCTAATGCGCGCGACATGGTGTAGTGACCAGCAGTCGCAAATCCAGCCACTAAAAACAGCCAGCCGAGCTGTTCCAGAGTTGGCGGCACCCAGACCGCTATCGCAAAGGGGGCCAGCCCTATTGTGACGGTAATGGACAACATCGCCACGATCATTGTTGGTGAATATTCATTAGTCAGACGTTTGGCGACCAGGAATGACCCGGCAAAACCCAAAGTAGCCATCAATTGTGAAATATGCCCGGGGCTTAGTTCGCGAAAGCCGGGCCTGAGGATGATCAGCACCCCAATGAGGGCGGCAACCACTGCCAGAATGCGGCGTGCGGCTAGCGGCTCACCCAGAAAAATAGCGGCACCAATGGTGACATATACCGGGCTGAGATAGCTCATGGCGGTGACTTCGGCGATTGAAATTTGCGTCATGGCAAAGAACCACATCATCACACCAATCGTGTGAAACCCGCCCCTTATGCTGAAAAGAACAACGCCGCGTTTGTTCAGTTTCGAGCGCGCCATTTCGCGCAACATCGGCACCAGAAAGACAAGACCCAGCAGGTAACGCAGAAAGGCAGCTTCAGGCGCTGGAACGCCCCCGCCCACATGTTTCACGACTGCGGTAACGGCGACAAAGCACAAGCCGGTAACAACCATCCAGAGGATGCCGACAAGTGGGTGGGACTGCGATGTTTCCATGGTTGCGACTTGACCTCAGAGCGTGTCGAAGCGCAAGGACCAACCGCGCGATCCTACGTGACGTTAGTTCGTGTATGCGGGCAAGGTTACAGTTGCGACAGTACTTCGTCCGAGGCTTCAAAGTTTGCCGTCACCCGCTGAATGTCGTCGTCATCTTCAAGCGCATCGATCAACTTCATGAGCTTTTGCATACCTTCAAGGTCAAGTTCGGTCGTGGTGGTGGGCATCCAGATCAGTTTGGCCGTGGTGCTTTCTCCCAACTCAGCCTCAAGAACATTTGAGACCTCATTAAGATCCGTATCGGCGCAGGTTATGATGTGGCCTTCTTCAGAGGTTTCGCAATCTTCCGCGCCAGCCTCGATTGCAGCCATCATCACTGTATCTGCATCTCCGGCTTCGGGCGGGTAAGTCACCTCGCCCTTGCGGTCAAACATGAACCCGACCGAGCCGGTTTCACCCAGATTACCACCGTTTTTAGTGAAGGTTGACCGGACCGTGCTGGCAGTGCGGTTGCGGTTGTCGGTCATCGCCTCGACGATGACGGCGACACCGCTGGGGCCATAGCCTTCATACCGAATTTCTTCGTAATCGTCGCCTTCTCCGGCGGTGGATTTCTTGATGGCGCGGTCAATGACGTCTTTGGGCACCGACTGGCTTTTGGCTTCTTTCACCGCAAGACGCAGACGTGGGTTTTTGTCCGGATCCGGGTCGCCCATTTTGGCGGCAACGGTGATTTCTTTTGACAGTTTAGAAAACAGCTTGGAGCGTGCCGCGTCCTGCCGCCCTTTGCGGTGCTGAATATTTGCCCATTTTGAGTGGCCCGCCATGGCGTCCTCCGACCAGAAATTATGTTCCCGGTTCCATAACGCACGACGCCTATGGGCTGCAAGCCCGACAGTTTGTTAACGGCTGTTTTGGCTCAGGCGCGCCCGTAGGCCTCGCCTATGGCGACCTGCATGGCGTCATCAACAGAACGATCCGCCCAGGAAACAAGTTGAAGAGCCGGGTAAAAACGCTCTGAAGAGGAAACCGCCGATGAAATCAGCCGTTCGATCTGCTCGGCACTGACATATTGCCCACCGCTCAGAACAAGACCATACCGGTACACCATCAGTCGCTGTTCGTGCCAATAGGTGAATGCCCCGGCCCAGCATTGGTCATTGATGCGGTTCAACGCTTCGTAAAGCACCGGCAGTTTTTCTTCCGGTGGTTCCATTTCGAAGGTGCAGATCATGCGCAGGGTTTCGTCAAAAGGCGACCAGGCAAGGGTGATTGAGTAGGTGCGCCACTGGCCTTCTACCGCCATGGCAATCTGATCTTCCGCCACCCTGTCAAAATCCCAGTCCCGGAATTCGGCCAGCGTTTCAACAATATCTATTGGATGTTGCTCATCACTATAGGAAAACTGCTCGGCTAATGACATTAGGTGCCCTTTCGGTTTCAGCCCCGCGAAAGCAGCTCCGCCAAGGCTATGTGCCTGTACAAGGTCCGGCGTCTTTCGCGCCTTTGCCTGCTATATATAGTAAAGGGCAGGTGATTCGGCTGTAAAGAGAAAGTTTGACTGGTTTCTGACTTGTCCACAGAAAAATGCGGGTTTGTTAACCTGCAGTTGTTCGCCGCCGCAAGATCCAGGTAAGCAAGGATGCTAGCAAGAATGTCACAATCGTAAGTATCATCATGCCTGCTAGGAACACAGCCAGGGACAGGAGTAGCGGGGATGGGCCTATTTCGAGTGGTATCAGGGCCATTTTTCCATTTATCAAAACTGAACCGATAGTGGCGGCAAACAGCGCAGCGCCTGTCACTGCCACCAAAGTGGTTAGGGAAACGGCCAGAGGTGCTTTGCGGCCTGCGCGCCGCATGCGTCGCAAGGCTCTAAACTGTTTGCCTACATCCTGTTGCATCGCAACGAGGGAAGGAACGACCAAAAGCACCAGAACCATGCCAAAGCCCAGCCCGTAAACCAAAGTAATGATCGTCGGCTTCAGAAATTGTGCTTGTTGCGAGGTTTCATAAAGAAGCGGTGTCAGGCCCAACACAGTGGTTAGGGTGGTCAGCATGACGGGACGCAGCCGGTCGGCGGCACCGTCTACGATGGCTGGTATCAGGCCACGCTCGGCCGCGTATTCGTCGATTGTTGTTACCAGAACAATTGAATCGTTAATGATGATGCCGGTCATGCCCAGAAGCCCCACGACGGAAAACATCGACATGGGAATACCCCAGGAGGCATGGCCGTAAACCGCGCCAACCAGTCCAAAGGGAATGATTGCCATAACCACTATTGGTCGCGACCAGCTCGAAAAGACCCAGGCCAGAGTCAGGTAAATCCCGATAAGTCCCATGATCAGGCCGGTCAGGGCATCCGCCATAAAGGCACTTTCTTGCTCGGCAAGCCCGCCGAGGCGGTAGGTGATACCGTGCTTTTCGGCGAGGTCGGGCAGGATCACCTCATTGAGTGCGGTATCAATTTCTTCCGCGCGCGCCGGATCGGTTTCATCAATGTCACCAGTAACTGTGACCAAACGAACCCCGTTTTCACGTGCCACTGTTGAAAAGCCGCTATGCGAAGTCACGGTCACAATATCCGCCAGCGCCACATATTCCCCTTGCTTGGTACGCATTTGGGTGCGGTCGAGGAAATCCGCTGTCAGCTCGCCTTTTGGCAGCTCAACCCGGATGGTGGCGCTGCGCATCCCATCGGGGTAGGTGGCGGCCTCGATGCCGTTCAGCCGGTTGCGCAGGACACGCCCCAATCCATCAATAGTAAAGCCAAGCGCCTGCCCTTGAGGGGTCAGTTCCAGAACCAGTTCTTCTTTGTCATAGGCAAGGCTGTCTTCCACAGCACTCACTTCAGGATATTGGCTGACCGCCAGTTTGAGGTCTTCGGCTGCGGCTTTGAGCGTCTCGGATGAAGCGCCGATTAGCTCAACATCGAGCGCATCCCCGCCGGGACCAAACCGGCCGCCGCGAAAGCTGAGGACTTCCAGCATCGGATGCTTTGGCACAACATCCTGCAATTGTGAAACAAAACTGGCAGAGGAAAAGGGGCGCAGGTCGGCGTCTATCAACTCAATCGAAATGGCGCCCAACAGTTCAGGGTCTTTTGTCTCCACACCGGCAAGTCCACGGCCTGAATTGCCACCTATTTGTGCAAGCACATAATCCAGCGGGTTGGTGCCGTGTTCTTCCTCAAGCCGTGTGCCTAACCCTTCGACCACCTCCTGCAGAAGATGCATCATTTCTATCGTATCCTCACGGGTTGCCCCGGGGACCATGGCAAAATTGCCTGTGACCGATCCCATTTCAGGCCCTGAGAACATGCGAAACTGAATATCGCCGCGCACAAACAAAGAGACCTGAGAGACCATGATCAGAATGGTTGCTGCCAGCACCGGGTAGCGCGCCCAGATGACCAGCCGCATGATCGGATGGAATATTTTGTCACGAAACCATCTGAACCCGACATTCACGATCCGCGAAGGCATATCGTACCAGTGATTTTTGTTGGTGTGCTTCAGGGCATGGCTCATGTGATGCGGTAGGATCAGAAAACATTCCATCAGGGAAGCGGCCAGAACCATGATAACGGTGAAGGGTATGTCAAAGATCATGTCGCCAAAACGCCCGCCGATAACCGCGAGCGTTGAAAAGGCAATGATCGTGGTGATGGTTGACGAAAAGACAGGTGGCCACATGCGTCTGGCGGCACTCTGCGCGGCAACCAATGGGCTTTCCCCCAGTTTCCGTGCCCGGAAATCGGCGTGTTCACCTACGACAATCGCGTCGTCCACCACGATCCCCAAGGTGATGATCAAGGCAAAAAGTGAGATCATGTTGATGGTCAGGCCAAAGGCGTACATCAGGGCCAGGGCCGTTGTCATCGCCACCGGAATTCCCATGGCGACCCAGAAGGCCGTGCGTGTATTGAGGAACAAAAACAGGAGGATAAGAACAAGGGTCAGCCCCTGAAGGCCGTTATCCAACAAGATGTTCAACCGCCCTGTAATCATCTCGGCCCGGGTTCGGATCAGGTCGATCCCTACCCCGCCGGGCAGTTCCAGAAGCATATCGGCAGCGACCTCTTCGATCTCGGCCTGCATCCTGATGGCGTCCCCGCTCGCGGAACGCGTCACATTGATCGTCATTGCCGGATTTTGACCGACAAAATAGGCTCGGTCCCGGTCAATGCCGTCTACCCGCAGGTCCGCGACATCACCAATTGTCAACTTTGAGCCATCGGGATTGGTGCGCAGCACGATATCGGCAATTTCTTCGACCGAGCGCTTTGCAACGCCGGTGCGCACCCGTGCGGTGCCGCTTGAGACATCGCCTGCAGGGTCGGCGGCGACCTCTTCAGCAATCAGGCCGGCGATTTCAGACATGGTGACGTCATGACGGATCAGCGACAGAGATGGCACTTCGATCACGGTTTCCGGAGCTACCACGCCTTGAATTGTGGTTCGGGTGATGCCGATCTCAAACAGGCGCGCGACCATTTCATCAGCAAAGCGGCCAAGCTGGTCAACTCCGACGGGTCCGGTGATGACCACATCCGTTACCGGGTCACGCCACGCGCCCCGTCGTACATTTGGGTCGTCCGCCTCTTCCGGCAAGGTCGTGACGGAATCCACTGCAACCTGCACGTCATCCGCCGCGCGGCCCATATCCCAGTCTGGCTCAAATTCCATGACGATCCGGGCCAGACCTTCGGACGAGTTGGAAGACGTGCTGGTGACCCCCTCGACCGTTAAAAGTGAAGGCTCGAGCACCTGTACGATTGCCGCATCGACATCTTCAGCACCTGCCCCCTGCCAACGGACACTCACCGTAACATTGTCGACAACAATATCAGGAAAAAACTGTGTGCGCATGCGTGGATAGGTCAACACTCCGGCGGCAATCATCACCACCAGTATCAGATTGGCCAACGTGGCATGACGCGTGAAATAGGCAAGAATGCCGCTGCCGGGATCACGTTTGGCCATATCCTACCCGCCCATCCGGCCTTCGAGCCGTTCGATCATGCTGGCCGGTACTTCATCCGCCTCCAGTGTTGTCAGGATGCGTTCGCGGGCATCTGCGGGCATGCGTGTATTGGCTTTGACAAACTCCACCAATGCAGCACGACGTTCGTCCGTCAGGGTAATCATTTCCGGGGCTGCAGAGACAGGCGCCGTACCGTCTTCGGAAGGCCTAACTGCACGCACCTTGATCCCGGCACCCAAAACCGGGCTGCGTTCGGCGACAACCTCGCGCCCGGCCAGACCCGGTGCCCGCACCAGCACATCATCACCCTGACGGCGCAGAAGCTCGACAGGAATTTCTTCCAGCCGTTCATCGTCGACCAACGCCAGTACCCGGGCACCGGAATCCAACGCTGTTGCGGGCAGCACAGCGACATTCTCAAGCACGGGTTCCGTAATTTCTACTGTCACGAAATCTCCGGGTCGAAATCCACTGGCTTGATCAAGGCGTGCAAAAAGCAACCGCCCGGTTTGGCCTTCGCCGACCTCAGCACTTTCGCGGTCAATCCTTCCGGTGGCACGCAGGGCTACTCCGGATACATCCAGAGTAATCGCAACGGGTTGGCCGACCAACTCGCCCTCCACGTTCAACAGATGCGCGTATTGCGCAGTAGAGACGCGAAAAGATACTTCCAGCGCCTCCGGGTCAATGATCTGGCCCAGTTGAGCGTTTTGGGTAACCAGCCCGCCTTTGATCACCGAGACATTGGATAAAGTCCCGGAAAACTCTGCAAAAAGTTTTGTCTCTTCCAGCCGCCGCTCAGCCTCATTGAGCGATATTTTCCGGCGCGCCAGCATATTGGTTGCCTGAGAAACGCGTGCCTCGGCGTTCGCAAGGGACGATTGGCGCGAAAGAACAGCCTGCTCGGCCGATGCTGCAGCTAGTGCTGCGGCTTCTACTGACGCTTCGGTTCCCACACCACGTTCGGCAAGATCGAGTTGCCGGGCGTGGGCCGCATTGCGCAATTCAAGCTGACGTTGGGCCGAGGACAGATCATTGCGCGCCAGCAACACTGCTGCTTTCGCATCCACCAGATCGCTTTCGCTTTCCAGCAGATCCGTTCGGGCAACTTCCAAAGCGGCGGCAAAATCTGTTGGATCTACCTGTAAAAGTAGCTGCCCGGCTTCGACCCGGCCACCTTCCTCAAAAGCTTCGGCTAACTCGATAATCGTACCACCTGCAGTGGCACGCAAATCCAGTACCCGGCGCGAACGCAATTCACCAAAAGAGGTCAGGACCGGGGCTACATCCTGCGGCACAATTGTTATGACATTAACCGCAAAGACCCGTTCGCGTGCTGTTGCAGGGATGGCCTCGCGGGCCCAACGTTCCTGCAAGGACGTATACATCATATAGCCCGCAACCGAGAGTATCCCCAAGGTCGCTGCCAATAAAAAAATAGCCGTTAGGCTTCGGCGCAGAAATCGCATCAAATGCCCCTTCCGAATTCCGTATCCCACGCCTTACGCCGCGTCTGGCACAGGGCACAAGGGTGTAACGAAAGAGTGACGACAATCCGTCGCGCCATTTGAACTTTATTTTCGCCGTTTATGTTCGTCCAGCCGAGGGAAAATTTCGACGAAGTTGCAGGGGCCATGGCGGTAGTCGAGTTGGTGCACCAGAATTTCGTCCCATGCGTCCTTGCAGGCCCCGGTACTGCCGGGCAAGGCGAACAGGTAGGTGCCATTCGCGACACCGCCAGTTGCACGACTTTGCACTGCCGACGTACCGATTTTCTTCATGCTTACGATGGTGAACACGGTGCCAAAGGCCTCGATTTCTTTTTCATACACGTCCCGGTGCGCCTCAACGGTGACATCACGGCCAGTCAAGCCAGTGCCACCGGTTGAAATGACGACGTCAATCTCCGGATCAAGGCTCCATGCGCGCAACTGATCGGCAATTTCGGCGCGCTCGTCACGGATGATTTTGCGGTCAGCCAGAATATGCCCGGACCCTTCCAGGCGACCCACAAGCGTATCGCCGGAGCGGTCGTCGGCCAATGTGCGACTGTCCGAGACTGTCAACACCGCGATGCGGGTAGGGATAAACTCGTTACCTTCGGAAATCTTCGACATGCTGGTTCCTTTTGCGTTTGTACGTGCGGGTTCACCGGGCTTTAGGCGCTCTCGTGCAGCTTTGCCTTGATCTCAAGCAAGTCCGCCCATGCTTCGCGTTTGGCAGCCGGATTGCGGAGCAGATAGGCCGGGTGGAACATGGGCATGACGGGAATGTCACGTGCTTGCGTCCAGTTTCCGCGCATGCGTGTGATGCCGCGACGCCCCAAAAGTGCCTGACAGGGCGTGTTGCCCATTAAAACGATGATCTTGGGGGCTGCCAGTTCGATGTGACGTTCAAGAAACGGTACCAGCACCGCCATTTCTTCGGGTGTCGGTTCACGGTTTTGCGGTGGGCGCCATGGCAGGACGTTGGAAATATAGACCGCCTGGGCGGTATCATCCGCGTCACGTGCCAGCCCAATGGCCGCCAGCATTTTGTCCAGTAATTGCCCAGCCCGGCCGACAAAGGGTTTACCCTGAATATCCTCATCGCGTCCGGGCGCTTCGCCGATAATCATCATGGGGGCGTATGGGTTACCATCGGCAAATACCGTGTTACGCGCGCCCTTTTTAAGGTCACAAAACTCGAATGCGGAAAGGGCTGCATGCAAGCCAGCCAGATCACCAGCCCGGCCTGCCGCTTCGCGCGCGGCAGCTACGGCGTCGACCGTTGGCGCTGCTTGTGGCGCGACTGGTGCGGTTTTTGTCTGCACCGCCGGTTTCGCCACTTTCGGGGCCTCATCCGGCAACACATATCGGTCAACCGGGGCTTCGCCGATTGCCTCAGTCGCGCCCATTTCGACCTGCCATTCCAGCAGGGTCTTGAGGGCGTGAAATTCTTGTGCCGATTCCATGGAACTAAACTAAGCCTTCCTTTCTTCGGCGTAAATGCTGCCTCGTCATCTTGCCCGTCTGTGCGATCAAACCTATAACCACCAAAGTCAGGACGGAGAGGCCAATGACATTCCCCCACCGCCACCTACTGGGCATTGAGCAGCTGGGCCCCTTAGATATTAGAGATATACTTGATCTTTCAGATAGTTACGTTGATCTGAATCGTTCACGGGTCAAACGCTCTGACCGGCTTGCCGGGCTGACGCAGGTTAACATGTTCTTTGAGGCATCCACCCGCACGCAGGCCTCTTTTGAGATTGCCGGTAAGCGTCTTGGGGCGGATGTGATGAATATGGCGATGCAAGCAAGCTCGATCAAGAAAGGGGAAACCCTGATTGATACGGCGTTGACGCTGAATGCCATGCACCCGGATTTGCTGGTCGTGCGTCACCCTCATTCCGGTGCCGTTAACCTGTTGGCTGAAAAGGTTAATTGCGCTGTTCTGAATGCCGGTGATGGCCGTCACGAGCACCCGACACAGGCGCTGTTGGACGCCCTGACCATCCGGCGAGAAAAGGGCCGGCTGCACCGGCTGACCGTGGCAATATGCGGTGATATCGCCCATTCGCGTGTCGCGCGTTCAAATATTTTGTTGCTGGGTAAAATGGAAAACCGGGTGCGCCTGATTGGCCCGCCAACCCTGATGCCCTCGCGTGTCGCCGATCTGGGCGTCGAGGTCACCCATGATATGCGCGAAGGCCTGAAGGGCGTAGATGTTGTCATGATGCTGCGCCTGCAACGCGAACGCATGGATGGTGGCTTTATCCCGTCCGAGCGTGAATATTACCACCGTTGGGGGCTGGATGAAGAGAAGCTGGCCTTTGCCAAACCCGACGCCATCGTCATGCATCCCGGGCCAATGAACCGGGGTGTTGAAATTGATGGTACCATTGCTGACGACATCAACCGTTCGGTCATTCAGGAGCAGGTTGAGATGGGTGTCGCTGTACGCATGGCCGCGATGGACCTTCTGGCCCGTAATTTGCGAGAGAACTCAAAACCGGAGGGCGTCTATGTCTGATCCCACCCTAGCCAAAGGCGAACGCCTGATAAGTTCGTTTCAGGGCAGTCGTACCACCTATATTCAAGAACACGTCATCCTTGCCGCCCTTGGTTCTTTGCTGATGGCCGGGGGGCTGGTGATGATCGAAAACCCCTATCCGTGGACTGGTGTCATTGGTGCTGTGCTGGCCATTGCGGCGCGGGGATTTTATGTGGCGAACGAGCAGCTTGGCTTTGTCTTTCACCTGACAAACAAGCGTCTGATCCTGCCAGATGGTCGTGATATCCAGCTTTCGCGCATTGCTAACATACGTCATATTTTTTCGGCAGTTCAGGTGATAACTGATAGTGGAGACAAGTTTCTGATCAAATATCAGTCTGACACAAAAAGCACTGCGGCTGATATTGATGCGGCACGCGGAACCTGAAAGGCAAACACATGACAACGCAAGGCTGGGAAGGCATTCTGGACGAGGGTGAGGATATCATCTGGCAAGGTCGGCCGGATACCGCCATCCACCTAAAAATCAACAATATTTTCACCTTTTTGTTCGGTCTCGCCTTTGCCGGATTTGCTTTGTTCTGGATGATAGGGGCATCGCGTGCAGGTGGTGGCTTCTGGATGTTCGGGCTTTTGCATTTCTCGGTTGGTATCGGGCTGAGCTTTGGGGCGATATTTTGGGATGCGTATAAACGTCGCCATACATGGTACACGCTATCAGACCGCCGCGCGTTCATTGCAACAAACATTCCGACCAAAGGGCGCAGCCTTAAAAGCTATCCAATTACCGATGAAACCGTGCTGGAGTTCAATCAGGACACGTTGTCCACCATAAATTTCGCAGAAGAATGGCGCAGGGGAAATAAAGGCCGACGTTATAGTGTGAATATCGGTTTTGAACGGATCGGGGACGGAGAAAAAGTCTACAGCCTGATGCGAGACATTCAAAAGACCACGCAGCGAGAGCAAATATGACGAACACTACCTTCACCAATGCCCGCCTGATCGACCCTGAGAATGGCACGGACAAAACGGGCTGGCTTCGGGTTGGGGACGGTCTTATCGCCGCGTCGGGCACCGGAGAGCCACCGCAAGGCGGCGAAGTCTTCGATTGCGCTGGGAAATGTCTGGCACCGGGAATCGTTGATATTGGTGTGAAGATTGGCGAGCCGGGGGAACGTCACAAAGAAAGCTTTCGCAGCGCTGGCATTGCCGCCGCCGCAGGCGGGGTGACCACCATGGTCATTCGTCCGGACACGACCCCGGCCATTGACACGCCCGAAACATTGGCATTCGCAACACGGCGGGCGCAGGAAGTTGCACCGGTCAATGTGCGTTCAATGGCGGCGCTGACAAAGGGCCGTCAGGGCCGCGAAATGTGCGAGATTGGCTTTCTTCTGGATGCGGGCGCGGTGGGATTTACGGATTGTGATCATGTTGTGCGTGACACTCGGGTTTTCTCGCGCGCGCTGACCTATGCCGCATCCCTTGGCGCGCTGGTCATGGCGCATCCGCAGGAACCTTTGCTGTCGGACGGAGCCGCTGTCACCTCTGGTAAATTTGCCAGCTTGCGTGGCCTGCCGGCTGTGTCACCAATGGCTGAACGCATGGGGCTGGAGCGCGATCTAGCCCTGGTGGAAACCACCGGTGCACGCTATCACGCCGATGCGCTTTCAACGGCTATGGCATTGCCCACTCTGGAACGCGCCAAAGCTGCCGGGCTGGATGTGAGCGCCGGGGTCAATGTGCATCATTTGACGTTGAACGAACTGGACGTGGGCGATTATCGCACTTTCTTTAAGTTAAAGCCGCCCCTGCGCAGCGAAGATGACCGCAATGCGATGGTCGAGGCGGTGGCATCGGGTCTGATTGACATAATCAGCTCAATGCACACACCGCAGGACGAAGAATCAAAACGCCTGCCGTTTGAAGAGGCTGCCTCGGGTGCCGTTGGGCTGGAAACTCTTCTGCCTGCTGCACTGCGTCTGGTGCATGCGGGCGCGATGGATTTACCGACGCTTTGGAGGGCACTTTCCCTGAACCCCGCCCGTCGTTTTGAATTGCCCGGCGGGCAATTGAAAACAGGGACTCCTGCCGATCTTGTTCTTTTCGACCCGGACGCACCTTTCGTGCTTGACCGGTTCAAGCTGAACTCAAAGTCCAAAAATACGCCCTTTGATGGTGCAACCATGCAGGGCCGGGTGCTCGGCACTTGGGTTGCAGGCCAGCAGGCCTTTCAAGCCTCATGATCAGGTTGGCGCGTCAGGAAGAACTGGCTGAATTGTCTGAGCTCTGCCTGCGCTCCAAGGCATATTGGGGGTATGAAAAATCGTTTTTGGAAGCCTGCCGAGAAGAACTGACGCTGACACCTGCTGATCTCGGAACAGGGTTGGCTGTTTGGGAGGAATGCGGTGAAATTCTTGGGATTGTCCAGGTGAAACCACTGGGAGCCCCTGAGGAGGGGGTTGCGGATCTCGCGCTGCTTTTTGTGGATCCGAAAGCAGCCCGCAAAGGTATCGGAACCGGATTGTTTCTTTGGGCGGTGGACGTGGCCGCTGGAAATGGCGCTAGTACCATGATGGTTGAGTCCGATCCCAATGCCGCTGCCTTTTATGCGCAAATGGGTGCCAGGCACATTGGTTTTGCAGCATCCGGATCCATACCGGGCCGGGAATTGCCCCTGTTTGAATTTAGTCTCGCTGGCGTACTTGACCCGGTAGGTTCCAGCCATCACCCTTAATTTGACTGAAAGGGATCCCAATGCCTGAAATTATTACCAGCCCGGTCTTTTTGCTCCTGATCGCTGTTCTTGCCTATTTACTGGGATCTGTTCCGTTTGGGCTGGTGATGGCCCGGCTCTTTGGATTGGGGGATATTCGCGAAATTGGCTCCGGCAACATAGGTGCCACTAATGTGCTGCGTACGGGTAACGAACCCGCAGCCTTTCTGACCTTGATACTGGATGCAGGCAAAGGGGGTATCGCGGTGCTGATTGCACGGGCTCTTTTTGATGAAGACGCAGCCCAGTTGGCGGGTCTCATGGCCTTCCTTGGCCACTGCTACCCGGTCTTTTTGGGCTTCAAGGGCGGAAAAGGCGTGGCAACCTGGTTGGGTACCCTTCTGGCACTAGCCTGGCCTGTTGGTGTAGCAGCCTGTGCAACCTGGCTGGTGGTCGTGCTGATCACCCGGATATCATCCCTCGGAGGTCTGACTTCGGCAGCCTTGTCCCCTCTATGGGCATGGCTTCTGGGCTTCCCTGCAACGCTAGCGCTATTGGGTGCGCTGGCTCTGCTGATCTTCCTGCGGCACCGTCAAAACATAACCCGCCTGATCGTCGGGCAGGAACCAAGGGTTGGCCGGAAAAAGGAAACCTGACTAAAAATATGTTGATTCGCCAGCAAAACAAGAGCTTACTCATGCCACCAATATCGGTGACAGGAGGATAACATGGATTTCATGACGGCAGTAAAGACCTGCTTCGGCAAATACGTAACTTTTTCAGGGCGTGCGCAAAGGTCGGAGTTCTGGTGGTTTGTACTGTTTTTAATGGTCGCTAATTTTATCCTGACCATGGTGGATTCATTTCTATTTGGAACAGTAACGACCATGCCCGGTGGTTTTCAGGCAGAAACAAATACACCGATTTTCAGCGGAATTTTCGGACTGGCAACGTTTCTGCCGGGTATTTCAGTTGCCGTGAGGCGTTTGCATGACACCGACCGGTCCGGCTGGTGGTACTGGATCATACTCGTGCCGATTATCGGCTTTATTTTGTTGATTGTCTGGTTTGCTACCAAAGGGACGCACGGCGAAAACCGTTTCGGGCAGGACCCTTTGGGCGGATCCGGATCTGACGATGGCGGCGATTATGCGCGCTCAAACATCCCCAATGTGTCGAACGACTAAGCCTTAACGCCAGTCAAAGAAACCTTCACCCGCGCGGCTTAGCAAGTCGCGCGCAAGGGCGTTCCCCATTTCTGCGCCATCTTCAATTGGGCCGGTAACTTCATCCGCAAGAGCCTCAGACCCGTCAGTACGCAGGATTTCACCGCGCAGGCGTAAATTGGAGCCGTCCAGCTGGGCCAGCCCGGCAATCGGTGTCTCACAAGAGCCATCAAGGGCGGCCAGAAAGGCACGCTCGGCCGCCAGACGCAGACCCGTGTTTGTGTGGTGGATCGCTGCAAGCATGTGAGATACACGATCATCGTTTTCGCGCTGCTCGATACCGATCGCGCCTTGCGCTACCGCTGGCAGCATGTCTTCTGGTGCGATCGCATTCTTGGGCACATCCATTCCAAGACGGTTCAGCCCGGCCATGGCCAGAAAGGTCGCATCGGCCACGCCTTCACCCAATTTACGCATGCGCGTTTGTACATTTCCGCGAAACTCAACCACTTTCAGGTCAGGGCGGCGGTGCAGAAGCTGTGCTTTGCGTCGCAGTGAAGACGAACCAACAACGGCCCCATCAGGCAATTCTGCCAATCCGGAATATTTCAGCGATACAAACGCGTCGCGTTCATCTTCGCGCGGCAGGTAACATGAAAGCATAAGCCCGGCAGGTTGCTCCACGGGCATGTCTTTCATCGAATGCACGGCAATATCGATGGCGCCTGACAGAAGGTCCTCTTCGATTTCTTTGGTGAACAGCCCTTTGCCTCCGATTTCCTTCAAAGGTCGGTCCTGCACCCGATCACCGGTTGTTTTGATAACCTTGATGGCAAAAGCACCTTCAGGCAGGTCAAACGCTGCTGCAAGACGGTCTCGGGTCTCATATGCCTGTGCCAGCGCCAGAGGCGAGCCACGGGTGCCGATATTCAGGGGTTGAGCGGGGGTGGGCATTTCATATGTCATACTTCCCTTTAGTCGGGTCATAATGCTGTTGCAACGCCCATGGGTTGACATCTTGCCGCTGAGGTATGACCACCAGCAAAACGAATGAGGGAAAAATGGCCGAACAAAAGACGATTCTGCGTGCATTAGCGGGTGAAACTCTTCCAACACCTCCAATCTGGATGATGCGTCAGGCGGGGCGCTACCTGCCAGAATATCGCGCCACGCGGGCGCAGGCCGGGGATTTCCTTTCGCTTTGCTATAATCCGGAACTGGCGGCCGAGGTTACCCTGCAACCCATCCGCCGCTATGGGTTTGACGCGGCCATTTTGTTTGCCGATATTCTGCTGATACCTCAGGCGCTGGGCGCTGATCTGTGGTTCGTCACCGGCGAGGGGCCGCGCTTGTCGACCATCACCACTCCCGGTGAACTGGAGGTTTTGAAACCAGCCAGCGACGTGCATGAACACCTTTCACCAATCTATGAAACCGTGAAGATTTTGTCGCGTGAGCTTCCTGATGAAACCACACTGATCGGGTTTGCCGGAGCGCCCTGGACCGTTGCCACCTATATGATTGCCGGGCGGGGAACGCCGGATCAGGGTCCGGCCCACGCGTTGATGCAGGCAGACAAAGCTACTTTTGAAGGTCTGCTCGACCTGATCACCAAGGCAACTATCGAATACCTTTCGGCTCAGATTGATGCGGGTGCCGAGGTGGTGAAAATCTTCGACAGTTGGGCCGGGTCGCTAAAGGGCGACGCTTTCGACCGCTATGCGCTGGAGCCTGCGCGTGAAATTATCTCGGCGCTTAAGGTACGTCACCCGGACACACCAATCATCGCCTTCCCACGCGAAGCGGGTGATCGGTATATTGGTTTCGCCAAAGCGACAGGGGCCGATTGTGTGGCGCTGGATAATTCCATTTCGGCCAAATGGGCGGCTGAGAATGTGCAGGTTGACGGCTGTGTGCAGGGCAACCTTGCACCGGGTCATATGATTACAGGTGGTCAGAACCTGATTGATGAAACCCGCGCCATTGTGAAGGCATTCTCAGACGGTCCGCATATTTTCAACCTCGGTCATGGCATCACACCAGATGCGGACCCGGAGAATGTGGCACTGATGATCGAAACCGTGCGGGCCGGGGCCTGAGGGTAAAAGCTTTAAATTCTAAAACAGGCTGCCCTGATCGGGCGGTTGCGGTTTTTTCGGTTTGCTGGCTGGTTTAGCCGTGCTGCCAAGTTGCAGTCGACCGTCGGCAAATTCGACTTCCAGAACCTTGGCTTTTGCCGCTGTTTTCTTGCTGGTCACCACGTCGCCGTCGCCCCACATCACAGCATATCCGCGCTTTAGCGTTTCGGTATAGCCAAGCGTCTGGCGCATGCGTTCAAGCGCGTCCAGACGATCCCGGTGCGCTTTTGTCACGCCGGTGAAAGCGCGGGCCAGTCGCGCATCTGCATCGCTTAATATCTTGCGCTGCTGAGCTTGTGTATCAACAAGCCTTGTTGCGTCCAGTCTGCTGGCAACTGACAGAAAACGTTCCCTTTTCTCACTCGCAGCACGGGCCAGAGCGGGGGCAAGTCGCGCGCCTTCCCGCATTACCTTGTCACGCATTGGCGCGGTGCGTGCAGTCAAGATCCGCGGGCGCAACCCGGCTGCCACCTCGGTCAGGCGCACCCTGCGCATTGACGTCATATGGCGCAAAGCAGCCGGTAACCTGTCGGCTGCACGGTCCAGATTCTGGCGAGGCGCATCTAGCAGGGCTTCAGGTCGGGGCAGGGCGCGGGCAAGATCGCGCAGCCGTTGACCGCGCTGGGTGACTGCCTGACCAATGCCGCGTGCCAGACGGGCGTCCTGCTCGGACACCCATGCCAGCAGGTCCAGCCGTACGGGTACAGCAAGCTCCGCAGCCGCTGTTGGTGTCGGTGCGCGTTGGTCAGATACATAATCTATCAGCGTGGTGTCCGTCTCATGCCCGACCGCCGAGATCAGCGGGATGTCCGAGGCCGCTGCGGCACGCGCAACGATTTCTTCATTGAAGCCCCACAAATCCTCAATGGAACCACCGCCGCGAGCAACGATCATCAGGTCGGGCCGTGGCAAGGCTCCGCCCGGGGTCAACGCGTTGAAACCGGCAATGGCGCGGGCCACGTCGGGGGCACATTTTTCCCCCTGAACCGCCACGGGCCAAATCAGCACTTTGCGCGGGAAACGGTCACGCAACCGGTGCAGGATATCGCGGATCACGGCACCGGTGGGGGAAGTGACCACACCAATCACTTCGGGCAGATAGGGCAGGGCACGTTTACGCTCGGCTGCAAACAGACCTTCAGCAGCAAGCGCTTTCTTGCGCTTTTCCAACATTGCCATCAGCGCGCCTTCGCCAGCCACGACCACGTCGTCGACATTTAGCTGGTACTTGGATTGCGAGCCGAATGTGGTCAGGCGACCCGTGACAATCACCTCCATGCCTTCCTCGGGGCGGATTGACAGGCGTGCAACCTGCCCTTTCCAGCTTACCGCCGCCAAAACAGAGCGTTGGTCTTTGATGTCAAAATACAAGTGCCCCGAACGCGCCAGTACAACCCGGCCAACCTCACCGCGTACCCGCACACGGCCAAAGGCATTTTCAATGGTCTTTTTGACCGCTCCGGAGATTTCCGAAACGGTGAATTCCGGGGCATTTTGGCCCGGTGCGTCATCATCAATCAGATCAGACATGTGTGTCCTTGTGCTACGGCTATCGCGACCTTAGAACGCTTGGCATGGAAGGCCAAGCAGGGCCACGGGGGAAATGGTGATGAATATCCTGATTTTGGGAAGCGGTGGTCGTGAACACAGCCTTGCATGGGCGGTTTTGCAGAACCCGAAATGTGACCGGCTGATCGTGGCTCCGGGAAATGCTGGCATCGCAGCCATCGCCGATTGTGCCGATATTGATATCATGGATGGCGGGGCTGTTGCCACATTCGCGCAGGAAAACACGGTGGATTTTGTCATCGTGGGTCCCGAAGCGCCGCTGGCGGCTGGTGTGTCTGATCGGCTGCGTGAGGCGGGGGTGCTGGTTTTTGGCCCGTCAGCGGCGGCGGCACAATTAGAGGCGGCAAAGGGTTTCACGCATGAGGTCTGCGACGCGGCTGGCGCGCCGACAGCCGCTTGGTCGCGGTTCACTGAAGCACAGGCTGCGAAGGAGTACGTACGCGAAAAGGGCGCGCCTATCGTAATCAAGGCAGATGGGTTGGCCGCAGGGAAAGGCGTGGTTGTAGCCGAAGACGAGGCAACGGCAATAGCGGCGATTGACGACATGTTTGGCGGTGCCTTTGGTGGCGCAGGTGCCGAGGTGGTCATCGAAGAGTTCATGGACGGCGAAGAAGCATCCTATTTTGTGCTGTGTGACGGTGAGAGCGTGCTTCCCATCGGAACGGCTCAGGATCACAAACGGGTGGGCGAAGGCGATACCGGACCGAATACCGGCGGCATGGGGGCTTATTCGCCTGCACCTGTTCTAACCGACGAGATTGCCGCCCGCGCCATGGATCAGATCGTACGCCCGACCATCGCGGAAATGGCAAAACGCGGCACGCCCTATCAAGGCGTTTTATACGTTGGTCTGATGATCAAGAACGGCCAGCCGCGGCTGGTGGAATACAACGTGCGCTTTGGAGACCCCGAATGTCAGGTTCTGATGATGCGGTTGGGTGGTCAGGTGCTGGACTTGTTGCTGGCCTCAGCTGAAGGACGGTTGGACAAGGCACAGGTCAACTGGGCGGAAGACCATGCGATCACCGTTGTGATGGCGGCCAATGGTTACCCGGGAGCCTATGCGAAAGGCAGCGTGATATCCGGGCTGGACGCCTTGCCGGAAGACAGCATGAACATGGTTTTTCATGCGGGAACCACAAGGGCCGGAGGCGACATTACCGCGACAGGCGGCAGGGTTCTGAACGTGACCGCGCGTGGAGAGAGCCTGCAGGAGGCGCGTAACAGAGCCTATGACATGATTGACAAGGTCGATTGGGCCGGGGGGTTCTGGCGTTCAGATATTGCCTGGCGGGCACTTTAGGTTCATTCAGGGATTTCACCTTGGGTAAGGGGTAAGATTAGTCCCGCACCGGGACTTTACCGCGGTATTTCACTGAAAGTGCCGGGTCCACATCAGCCTCGTCATAAAGTCCCAGCAAGATGCCCTTGCCGCCCGATCCTGCGCGTGCGGCAAGAATTTCCTTGTCCGACCGCGTTACCCGTTGGCTCATCCGGCGGCCCCATTTTCCCAGCCTTTCGTACATGAAAGCGATAATATCCGCGTGGTCTTCCGACCTGCCAAGGTCAAAAAATTCGTCAGGGTCGTTTTGCAAATCAAACAACATCGGGCGAATGCCGCCTTCTGCGTGCATGAATTTCCAGCGTTGATCCGTCACCATGAAAAGACGGGCATCTTTAGGCTCAACCCCTAACGCCTCCGCCATCGGGCGCAGACTGTAATCATATTCACTAACCGCAAAGTCGCGCCATTTTGTCGGGGCATCCCCACGTAGGAATGGCATCAGTGAGCAGCCCTCAAGGATATGTCCAGCAGGTTCCCCCCCAGCAACCTCAAGGAAGGTGGGGGCAAGGTCGATGGCTTCCACCAGAGCGTCGCAGGTTGTGCCGCGGGTGGCATCGGCATGTTCCGACGGGTCAAAAATGATCAACGGGACTTTCACCGAGGGTTCGTGGAACAGGTCTTTTTCCCCCATCCAGTGATCCCCCAGATAGTCGCCGTGATCCGAGGTAATGACAATCATCGTGCCCTGCATCCGCCCGGTTTCTTCCAGAAAGGCAAACAACCGCCCCATCTGATCATCGCATTGTTTTATCAGGCCCATATAGGCAGGGATGGCTTTTTGGCGGACCGCTTCGCGTTGAAAGGCTTGCCCAACGGGATTGTCCATAAACGCCTTGTGGATCGGGTGCGGGTCATCTTTTTCGGCCGCGTGACGGGCCGGAGCGGGGACGTGATTGGCCCCGAACATGTTGTGATAGGGCGCAGGCACGATATAGGGCCAGTGCGGCTTGATGAAACTCAGATGTGCGCACCAAGGGCCTTTGCCCGTCGCCTCGGCATCCTCAATGAACTTGATGGCTTCCGAGGTCAGCCACGGCGTTTCACTGTCTTCTTCGGCGATGTTTGCCGGCTTGTCCGCATTGGCCATGAACCAGCCCGAGGCAAGATCCCCCCCTTCCTCGGCGGAATTGGCAAAATGGTTCCACGGATTGTCGCCCGGATAACCCTTGGATTTGAGGTAGGCGTTATAAGGCGAACGGTTCTGGTCATAAAACCCGTCCGGCCCCTCGGCCCACAACCCATCATCGCGCACCCAGACGTCAAAACCACATTCTTCCTGTCGCGCCCCGATGATGCTGTCCGGGTCCAAGCCCAGCCGCGCCATGCCCTCTTTGTCGGCACGCATATGGGTTTTGCCGATGAGCCAACACCCCATGCCCGCACGTCTTAGGTGGTCGCCCATGGTTTGTTCGCCCACCCGCAGGGGAATACCATTCCACTGGGCGCCGTGGCTCGAGGAATAACGCCCAGTATAGGTGCTCATCCGCGAGGCACCACAGATGGGTGACTGCACATAGGCGCGGGTAAAACGAACGCCCCTGGCCGCGAGTGCGTCTATGTTTGGCGTTTCAAGTGTCGGATGCCCCGCACAGGACAGATAGTCAAAGCGAAGCTGGTCAAACATGATGAAAAGAATGTTCTTTGTGGTCATTATTTGATCCTTGGGCTGGGCGAGTAAGGAAATGCTACTGGAAGCCAGGACTTCGGTCGAGGTCAAAGCTTTGTCTGAGCTCTGAATAAATGGCCAAGCGCCGTTAGCGGGTGTCGCCCAGTACCGCCGTTTGAAATGTTCCAGGTCGCTGCAATGGCCGCATGTGCGATGGCCCAACTAATGAGGTCTGCTGGTTCATGCCCTGTATGCCGACCAAGCAGCCGCGCCAGTCGTTCCGGGCGGTGCTCAGCAAGAACGATATCGGGCCTGTCCCACGGGTTGATAAAAAGGTTGGCAAGGTCATAGGCAGGGGGGCCGATTAGTCCTTTAGGATCAATCAGGCGCCATGTCTTGCCATCAGAAAGCACGTTGCGAAAGTGCAGGTCACCATGCAGGGGCACATGGGGTGCAGGTTTTGCCAGCATCTTTTTAGCTAGTTGGACTGCCTTTAGATAAATTTCGCGATGGCCTTCCGGGATGTCATGTTTTGAAAAGGTAAACAGGAACTCAAATCGCTGATCAATAATTTTCAATTCTGGTGGGGGTCTGTCTTGTGTACGTGCTTGCCCAACAAGACTTGCAGCGATCAGCGCAGCCTCATCCGAGCGCCCCCTGTCGCACAATTCCATAAGGTCGCCACCGCCCAAATGCTCCATCAATAGGGCGCCGTTTTCCAGCGCCAAAACCTTAACCGCGCCCTTGCCCTGATACCATTGCAGCAAGCGTGCTCCGTTCCATTCGTCCTCGTAGCCGTACGGCGTAAATATCTTGAGCATCACCAGCCGACCATCAGGCAATGTGACTTTGTAAAGGTAGGCTAGCGGGGATTGGGAATGTAGCTCTTGGTTGGCAAGGGACCAGTCTGCGCAACACTTCGCCAGCCTATCAACAGGTTCCCCAGTCTTTTCTGTGATGGGCATGGCCTGAACCCTGCGTTATGGCATTCAGGAATAAGTACAAAGCTCTTGCCACTGGGGGCAAGAGCTATGCTTGTGAAACGGGAACAAAAGCCACTGGATAAGCGGTATGGAAGCGACTTAGCCCCCCTTGAGCCGCTGCATCAGGTATATCTCGTTGTCCGGGGCTACGGCCTCACGCAGCCCGGAGGCGATGATCCGTCCGTCTATGGAAACCGAGACGCCGGCCTCAATCACCGGACCAAGGCCGGGATATGCCTTTTCCAAGGCTGCGAGCATCTCACCGATATTCGCGGCCTCGACCTCAACCACATCCTGCCCGCCCGTATGGGCGCGCAGGGCGGACCAGAGGTTGACCTTAACTTTCTCCATCCGCCTGCCGCTCAAGTGCTTCCAGAATTGAGGGAGGGGACATGGGCAAGTTGTGCATGCGCACGCCTGCTGCCGCGGACACCGCGTTGGCAATCGCCGCAAGCGGTGGGCAGATCGAGGTTTCACCAACTCCGCGCACACCGTAGGGGTGGCCTGGGTTGGGCACTTCGACAATCACCGTGTCGATCATCGGCAGGTCGCTGGCAACGGGGATGCGGTAGTCAAGGAAGTTGGCATTTTGCAACCGCCCGTCCTCGCCGTAGATATATTCCTCGTTCAATGCCCAGCCGATGCCCTGTGCGGCTCCGCCCTGATACTGACCTTCCACATATGTCGGGTGAATCGCCTTGCCCGCATCCTGCACCACGGTATAGCGGACGACCGAGGTTTTGCCGGTTTCCGGGTCCACCTCAGCGTCAACGATATGGGTGGCAAAGCTGACGCCGGCACCTTCCGGTGTTGCCTCGTAATGGCCGGAGATTGGGCCACCGGTCCGGCCCATCCTGCCACAGATTTCCGCGATCGACATCGGTTCAAACTCGCCAGCATTGGGGCCAGCGGGTTTGGCGTAACCGTCTTCCCATTCCACGGCCTCTTCGTCGATGCCCCATTTGGCGGCAGCGCGGGCACAGAGCTTGGTCTTGGCATCACGGGCGGCCTTAATCACGGCGAGCCCAGACGCATAGGTCACACGCGAACCATGGCTGACTTCGTTATAGCCAAGTGAAGCTGTGTCAGCGATGGTGACGCGAATATCCTCGTAAGGGATGCCCAGTTCTTCGGCCGCCATCAGAGCCATCGAGGCGCGGCTGCCGCCGATATCCGGCGTGCCCACAGCAATCTGCGCTGTGCCGTCCATGCTTAACGCCAGGGTAACAGAGGTTTCACCTCCGAAGTTGAACCAGAACCCGCAGGAGATACCGCGGCCCTGCCCTTCTTTCAGGGGGGCAGCGTAATGCGGGTGCGCCTTGGCGGCCTCCAGCGTTTCCACCAGACCTATCCGCTGGAATCGAGGGCCATAGCTGGCCTTGGTGCCTTCACGGCTGGCATTCTTAAGCCGCGTTTCAATCGGGTCCAGACCCAGCTTGTTGCACAACTCATCCACCACGCTTTCCACCGCAAAGGCCGCCATGGGCGAACCCGGCGCGCGGTAGGCCGCCTGTTTTGGGCGATTGGTCATGACGTCGTATCCGATCTGACGCACATGTTTCAGGTTGTAGCAGGCAAAGCCGCACATGGCCGAAAACTCCATGGGCGCGTCCGGGAAAGCCCCGCCCTGCAGGCGGTAAACGCCCTTTGCAGCTGTCATGGTGCCATCTTTTTTCATGCCGATCTTGATGTCCATGGACGCTGAAGCCGTAGGGCCTGAAGCCCGGAAAACTTCGGCCCGGCTCATCACCAGTTTAACCGGACGGTTTGCCTTGCGGCTGAGCGCCATGGCCACGGGTTCAATGAAAATCGTGGTCTTACCCCCGAAACCACCGCCGATTTCCGAGGCTGTTACCCGGATCTGGCTGGTTTCTGTGCCCAGCAAGGCGGCGGTAAGCTTTTGCACGTTCCAATGGCCTTGTGTGGTGCACCAAAGCTCGCCTTTGCCATCAGCGCCCATCGTTCCAAGGCAGGCATGGGGTTCGATATAGCCCTGATGGGTGGCGGCTGTGGTAAAGCTTTCTTCGATTACCAGATCAGCCTCGGCAAAACCTTCTTCGACATCGCCGTGCCCGCTATCGTGATGGCGCACCACGTTTGGGTGCATGCCCTCGGGGACAGTCTTGTTGGCTGTTCCAGCGCGAATTACCGGCGCATCCGGCTTCATCGCCTCGTCAACGTCTGTGACATGGGGCAGAACCTCGTATTCCACCTCTACCAGTTTGACCGCATCGCGGGCGATGAGGGCAGAGGTTGCCGCAATCCCGGCAATAGCGTGCCCGTCATAAAGCGCGGTGTCCCCCGCCATGACGTTTTCCAGCACATTCCAGGTGCCGCCGGTCAGGCCAGTGGCGAAATCTTCGCGGGTGACGACGGCTTTGACCCCATCAAGTGCCAGTGCCTTTGACGCGTCGATCTTGATTATGCGCGCATGGGCATGGGGGGAACGTACGATCGCGCCGTACAGCATCCCGGGCGCAGTTGCGTCAGCGCCAAAGCGGGCGCGGCCGGTTACTTTGTCGATCCCGTCGGGACGGTCAGGGCGGGTGCCCACCACGGTGAAGTTGCTTTTGCCGTCTTCCGGTCCGCCTTCTTGCGGCGCTACTTTATCCAAAGCCATTATGCTGCCCCCCGCATTTCTGCTGCCGCGTCCTGAATGGCGCGGATGATTTTGTCATAGCCTGTGCAGCGGCACAGATTACCCGCCAGCCAGTAGCGAATTTCGGTTTCCGTCGGGTCCGGGTTCTTGCGCAGCAAAGCCTTGGCCGCAATCAGAATACCGGGAGAGCAGACGCCACATTGCAGCGCCGCATGTTCAATCAGCTTGCGCATTAGCCATGCCTTCAACCGTTTCGATGCTTTTACCATCGACCTCGGCCCCCAACACCAGGCAGGAAGAAACCAGCCGCCCGTCAAGGATGACGCTGCAAGCGCCGCAGTCGCCAGTACCGCAGCCTTCTTTGGCACCGGTCAGGGTCAATCGGTCGCGCAACACATCTAAAAGGGTTTCGCGCGGATCGCACAGAAACTCGACCGCGTCGCCGTTTACTGTCGTTGTCACGTGGATATTGCTCATGCCGTGCCTCCTGCGCGCGTATATGCTTCTTGCGCCACCCGGCGTGACAGCACGCCTGCGATGTGCTTGCGGAACTTGATGGTGCCGCGTTTGTCGTCAATCGGGTTGCAGGCGGCGATGGCAGCATCCGCCAGCGCGCCCAATGCAGTTTCGTCAAGATTTGTGCCGATGATGGCCTCAGCTGCCGCTTCGACCAGCAGGGCCGTGGGGGCAACGGCACCCAGAGCCACACGCGCCTCGGCAATCGTTTTGCCATCCAAACGCAGATTGACCCCGCAACCAACGACGGCAATGTCCATTTCGGTGCGTGGGATAAAGCGCTGATAGGCATCCGCGCCATTGGAGCCGCGTGCGGGAACATGAACAGCCGTGATCAACTCGCCTTTAGCAAGCGAGGTCTGGCCCGGTCCGGCGGGAATGTTTTCAACTTTTTCACGCCGTGTACCGTCGGGCCCCAAAATGCTGACCTCAACACCGGCGGCAATCATGGCCGGTACAGCGTCAGCTGCCGGGGAAGCGTTGCACAGGTTGCCGACCATCGTGGCGCGTCCCTGAACCTGAGTCGACCCGATCAGGTCCACAGCTTCGACCAGCCCTGGCCAATCCCGGCCCAGCTCATCATGCTCACGTAAAACAGCTCCGGGCACTGCAACACCAATGGTCCATCCACCATCCGCTTCGTGCGTAATGTCGGTAACATTTGGGATATGTTTGAGATCGATCAAAGTGTCGGGGGTGAATATGTCGGCGCGCATTTGCACCAGCACATCTGTGCCTCCGGCCAGAAAGCGCGTCGTGCCTTTGGCACCAGCCGCTATAGCAGAGGCATCATCGAAAGAGGTTGGCGTGAGGTATTGCATGGCTTCTCCTGAGGCGGAATTCGCAGTGTCGCTGCACGGGGCGAGCTTATTGATTGCCGCCCCATTGTCTAATACAAAATGCGACCTCACAACCAGATTTTACGCAACGTTGCGCAATTCTGCATTTCCCAAAAAAATCTGTCTTTCACCAAGCTGAAAATATTCTGTCGGGAGCTTGCAAATCCCGAGCGAAGCGAGGCCCGGCCCAACGGGAGGAGCCCATCTTTGATGGGCGACGACGGGCGGGAGTCCTGCTTTTGGGTAAAGGGAATACTATAGGGGTGTTGGCGTAACCCCGGCAGCTTCCAGTTTTTTACGCAAAGCGGCCGCCATCTCAACTGCTTCAGCTGTGTCCCCGTGCATGCAGATCGTGTCAATGCGCGTGGGGATGCGCTTGCCGCTTTCCGCAATGATCGCGCCCTCTTTCAGCATGGCAAGAATGCGGGTGGCTGCGGCTTCGGCGTCATGCAGTACGGCACCGGGCTTGGAGCGATCCACAAGGGACGCGTCATCCTCATATGCGCGGTCAGCAAAGATTTCACCCGCCCAGTTACAGCCAAGCTCGCGTGCCACCGCCTCCATCGGCGTCGCGGACAGAACCATGATGACAATATCTGGCTGGACCTTCAAAGCGGCCTCATAGCAAGCCCGCGCGATCTCTGCATCCTCAGTCGCCATATTGGACAAGGCGCCGTGAAGCTTCAGGTGTCTGACTTTACCCCCGGCCGCATGTGCCATGGCCCGGGCTGCCCCCAATTGGTATGTCACCAGATTGGCAAGTTCATCCTTTGACAGCTTCATACGCCGCCGGCCAAAGCCTTGCAGGTCGTGAAAACCGGGATGCGCACCAATGCCAACGCTGTTTTTGACCGCAAGCTGCATGGTTGCGGCCATCACATTGGCGTCTCCGGCATGAAAACCGCAGGCAATATTAGCCGAAGTGATAATGTCCAGAAGGGCCGCGTCATCCCCCATACGCCATGGGCCATAGCCCTCGCCCATATCCGAATTCAGATCAACCTTGCTCTGCATGATGCTTCCGCCCTAATCTTCGTCTCCGGCAGTGACGCCGCTGATCAATTGGTAACTCAGGAGGTCCTGAATGTCATGGGGTGCGCGCACAAGGAGTTGTACGGACTTTTTCAGCCCGGAAATCAGCCCGGCTTCTGGCCGGTAGGCTGCGTCCGCCTCTTCCAGCGTCACCATAGTGAAGTTGACTTTGACACCCGGAGGTGCTTGCGCAATCAACGGCAGATCGGGCTGGATAACGCTGCCTATGCGCGGATATCCCCCAGTCGTCTGGCATTCTGACAGCAAGACATACGGCACGCCGTCCCCGGTCATTTGAATGTCCCCGGGCATGATCAGATCCGACGCCTGGCCACTGATCATGGCTGCAAAGGGCGCTCCGTCATGGTCCAGACGCACACCTTGCCGGTTGCCTGTAGGCGAACGGGTGAACGTCGTGTTCAGAAAATCGGCCAGCACGTTCGGGTCAAACAGGTCTGTCTGGGGCCCCGGCATCAACCGAACGCTACCACCGGAAAACCGGTCGCGTACCTGCAGGAGGCTTGTGGCAAGGTTAAGGGCGGGGTCGTCTCCAACTGTCAGGCTGCCCCCGGCCACAAGCGGCGCGCCGATACCCACTGCCAGATGCGTGCTGTGGCTGCCCAGAATACTCTGGGCTTTGATGCCACCGGCAGGGGTCAGATAGCCAAAAACTCCCTTTTTGGCACCCCCGATGCTCAAAACCTGCCCCGGTAATATCAGGTGGCTGGCATTCCAAAGGATCGGTGTGTCTTCAAGGGTCGCATGCATCGGAGCGCCCGTCAGGGCGATACGGGTTGGCGCAGAAAAGGTAAATTTGCCACCCATCCCGGCCATTTCGATGCCCGCAACGACATCATTTTGTCCCAAAAGCGCGGCTGCCTCGAACAGGGCAAGTCTGTCTGCTGCCCCCCCGCGCGATAACCCGGTTGCAAGGTGACCGGGACGGCCAAGATCCTGCACGGTCACACCCGGCCCGGCACTGATGATGTTCATGCGCCCTGTCATGAAAGTACCTCGCACCGCCCCACATGGGCGCCAGAGTTTTCACCGCTCAACAGGGTTTCGTATTGCTCTTGCGAGATTTGCTCAAACCGCACCTCGTCGCCGCTGCGCAATGGAAACGGGTCAGGCCCTTCCGGGCGAAACGGGCGGAAAGTGGTTTGGCCGACCCAGCGCCAGCCAGTGGCCGATGGATTGGCAAACAAAACGACCTGCCTGACAGCCACAACCAAAGCGCCTGCTGGAACCTGCGGTGTCAGCGCGGATTGGCGGGGGAAATTCCATTCTTCTGGTAAGAGGCCCAGATAAGGCTGGCCAGGCGCAAAGCCTATGGCCAGCACTCGCAACGGCGTGTCAGTGAGTGCCGCCATGGCTGCGCTTTCACTCAGTCCGGCACAAGTGCCGGCCTCTTCTAGTTGCGGCCCATGTTCGCCACCGAAAACTGCGGGAATGGTCCAGCGCCTTGTAGGGTTGGGCGGGGTGACACTGGCCCAGTCTGTGCCCGCCAAAAGGTTCTGCAGGTCTTTCATGATTTGATCGCGGCCGATCGTGACCGGGTCAAACCGCACCAATACAGAAGCAAGCGAGGGAACTATTTCGCAGACCCCCTGAATTGAAGCGATCTCGGCGCGCTCGCTGAAAATTTGCGCTGCAATATTGGCGACGGGGTCCGGGGTGAGAGAGAACCGCACGATTACCGCGTCCGGCCCGTATGGCAGCAATTGGGGGGCTGTGCTTGTCTTGGCGTCGTCACGTGACATTTCAGGGCCTCAGGATTGCTGGGCCGCGTCCTTCCTGAACGCGGGCTTTTTGCAGGATACTACAAGGGAAGGCCAAGAATCTGGCGCGCCTCGGCAGGGCTTGCGACCTTGCGGTCATATTTTTGGCAAAGCTCGGCCGCGCGATCCACCAGGGCTGCGTTTGACGGCGCAAGCGTTTCGCGATCAAGGCGCATATTATCTTCAAGCCCGGTGCGGGTATGCCCGCCTGCCGCAATCGACCATTCATTTAACAAAATCTGCCCCGGTCCAACACCGGCGCCGCACCATTGGGCATCTGGTGCCAGACGTTTCAGAGTTTCCACGTAGAAGTCGAAAACCCCCTTGTCGACGGGCATGGCGTTTTTCACACCCATGACAAACTGTACATAAAGTGGGGCTTTCAGCCGTCCGTCCTCGGCCATTTTTGCCGCTTGAAAAATATGGCTGAGGTCAAAGGCCTCAATCTCGGGCTTGATGTCGTATTTCAGCATTTCACTTGCCAGCCAATCAACCAGATCAGGGCTGTTTTCATAAACTCGTGTCGGGAAGTTGTTCGATCCAACCGTCAATGATGCCATGTCGGGTTTTAGTGGTAACATACCGCCCCGTTCGGCCCCTGAACCCGAGCGCCCCCCGGTAGAAAACTGAACGATCATGTCAGGGCAATGCGCGCGGATACCTTCCATCAGACGGCCAAATTTTTCCGGATCAGATGTGGTTGAGCCATCGTCGTTGCGCACATGACAATGGGCAATTGATGCGCCCGCCTCGAACGCCGCATGAGTGCTTTCAACCTGTTCTGTAACAGTGATCGGTACCGCCGGGTTGTTGACTTTTTGAGGCACCGAGCCGGTGATGGCGACGCATATGATGCAAGGTTTGGTCATGTGGCTTCCGCGATTTTGTTAAGAATTTGGGCCAGCCTATCCGGGGCAGAGAAAAAGGGCGAGTGCGAAGTGTCGAGCTTATAGACATTTTCGGGTGCCAGCTTAGCAGCCATTTTGTGTTGAAGCTCTGGTGCAATCGCTCGGTCTTGTTCGCAGACGATGTAGGAACGCGGCAGGTTTAGGGATTGTTCCGGCGACACTTCTGTTTGCATCGGGCGCAGACTTTGCCGAGATAAACGAGGAAGAGCGTAGTCAAGCGTGCCCGCAGGGCAGTCGTGGTAGAAGACCGCTTCGGCCAGCGCCGGGTCATAGGTCAGGGTCTTTCCATCAGGCGCCACGCGGATCGCTTCTTGCAACAGAGTATTTGCCGCAAGCCTGCGCATCTGGCCCAAGGTCATGCCGGGCCAGGGTGTGTAGGCGGTCAGATAGATTAACCCGGCAACCTTGTCCGGTGCCATTTCCGCGGCAAGGGTGATAGGGTAACCCGCCATGGAGTGGCCTACGATAATAGTTGGCGCATCTACGGCATCGATGATTGCGCGCGCATAATCCTCAAGCGTTACGTGTTCCGGCGGCGATTTATCCTGACCGTGAGAAGGCAGATCTATCGCCCTGCAGCTGTGGCCCAGCCCTTGCAAAGCCGGAATCACATCGCGCCAGCACCACGCGCCGTGTGCTGCGCCATGGATCAGTAAAAACCGTGCCATCAGATGTGGCCGATTTCTCGCAGGAAACCGGTCAGAACTTCGCCATATTCTTCAGGGTGGTCGACACAGGGAAGATGGCCCGCGCCACGGATCAGGTGAAAGCGAGACCCCGGGACCAGCTCGGTCGTTTCGCGCACCAGATCGGGTGGGGTCGAGCCGTCTTCGCTGCCGGCAATCCCTAGTGTCGGTAGTCGCAGACGGGCCGTGCTTTCGTAAAGGTCGGTTTCGGAAATCCCGGCGGCAGCGCCCAGAAACCCCTCGACCGGTGTTCGCATGAACATGTTCATCCAGGCTTCAACCCGGCCCGGTTCTTCATTGCGCATCTTTTGTGAAAACCACCGCTGCATTGTCGCAAACGCGATCGACCCCAGCCCGTCCTTGCGCACAGCGTCCATGCGTTCTTCCCAAATGGCAGGCGTGCCGATTTTACTGGCGGTGTTGGAAAGCACCATGGCGCGTACCAGATCAAGTCTTTCGGCGGCCAGACCCTGTGCGATCATGCCGCCAACCGAAAGGCCGACAAAGGCGCATTCTTTCACTTTCAGATGATCCAGAAGGGCAGCGGCATCGGCCACAAGATCGCCCATGAAATACGGACCATCAGGACAGGAAGAAAGCCCATGCCCGCGCATGTCATAGCGGATAATCCGCAGACCTTCTGGCAGGTATGGCATCAGGTTGTCCCATTGACGAAAATCGGTACCAAGGGAGTTCGAAAACACGAGCACCGGTCCATCGCGTGGTCCGCGATCTTCGAAATGCAGGCGGATGTTGCCGCCGATATCTGCCATTTGCATTCTACATCCTTTCTGGGATTTGAAGAGGTATCTCTTGCCGGTTCACGCGCTCAACCCCGACCCCGCAACCGAAAATGCGCCATGATCTGGCCGTGATCCGAGGCCAGTTTGTTATACGGTGCCTCGGGGTGTGAGCCATCGGTGATATGATCGTTAAGGGTTGAAAAATACAACATATCGGCAAATTTCTCCGGGTTGTCCGGATGGAAATGCTTGGACAGGAGTATCTGGTCAATTGACTCGAAGACCCCTCCGAAGGCTGAGGTGTAGACCATATCGCGCAGGCTTTTGCGCACAAACAACGCCTCGGCGGAATAGAGTTTAACTGCCTCAACTTCGCTTTTAATCGCGTCCGCCTCTTCGTTTGAATAGCGGTCATCCCGGTCTTTGGCATCGTGTCGGCGCATCCAGGCGTAATTGCGAAACGGTTTTTCGCCAGCGATTATCTCGCTCGAAACCGCGTGTTCGCCATCGTTCAGGTCCCCCAGCACCACAACCGGATTGCCCAGCCGGATTTCAGCAACCACTTCGCGCCGCAAGACCCAGGCCTCGGCCATACGTCTGAGGCCGGACCTTAGCGCCCCCATTGCCCGGCCTACCGGGTCGTAATGTAAAAGGTCCGCTTCCGGCGCGAAACCAGCGCCATCAGGGGTGATATGTTCCCCCAATTTGCTTTTCAGATGTACATTGAACAGCGTTACTACACGGCCTTTGATCGGCACCCGGACTTTCTGGATCGGGCGTGAAAGGCGTGACAGGGTTATGCCGCCAGCCGCGCCGCCCCCAAGCTCCTGAAACGGGATTTGCAGTGGCGGGTCGAGGTCCTGAATAACCTCGGCCTGACCGGAAAACCCCAGCCGTGAAAGCACTGCCAGACCGGGGCGTCGCTGACCGGGAAGGCCATCATTGGCGTTTGGGGCAAATGCCAGTGCTGCGTCACCATAGGGGGTATAGGATAGTTTGCGAAATATAGCCTTTTTACGGTAACTCTTTGAGCGACCGGGAAGGGAAGCAGCATTTGAGGCTTCGCCTATCCGGTCTGCTTCATCAACGACCTGTCTCAGGGCGCCTTCTTCAAAAACTTCCTGAAAGGCGACAATATCCGCATCCAGCGTCACCAGTTGCTCGGCCATCCAGGCTTCTTTCCAGGCATATTCCTCGTCGGTGTATTGTTCGAACCTGTAATATTCTTTGCCCGGCCCGATCAGGTTTTTGACGTTAAAGGTCGCGATGGTGAAATCCGTCATGTCCGGTCAAACCTTTCTAAGGCGTCCGCATATAGTGGTGCGTCGACATTGCCACCCGATGCGACACAAATAACCGTATCCCCGCAAAGTTCCTTGCCGTGGAACAGGGCGGCTGCCAAAGCCACCGCTCCACCCGGTTCGATCACGACCTTCAAACGTGTGAAGGCCAGTACCATGGCGCGCAGGGCTTCCTCTTCGCTGACAACAAGGCCGGGGCCACATAGACGCTGCATGATCGGAAAAGTCAGTTGGCCGGGGCTGGGGGTAATAATGGCGTCACATAAGGAGCCCGCTGTTTGCCGGTTCTTCTCAATTTTCCCTGACCTCAGGGACCGCGCCGCGTCGTCAAATCCTTCGGGTTCAACCGGGCGCACACGCATCTCTGGGGCATGTTCTGCCAGTGCCAGGCTGATGCCGGCGGTCAGCCCGCCACCGCCACAGGGCACCAGAACTTCGGCCTTGGTCCCTTTTGCCTGTTCGGCAATTTCCAGCCCCACACTGGCTTGTCCTGCAATCACCTGCGGATCATCGAACGGTTTGACCAAGGTCAGTCCACGCTCAGCCGACAAGTCAGCACCAATTTTATCACGATCGTCGGTGGCACGGTCATAAAGCACAACTTCGGCGCCCAGGGCCTTTGTGTTCTCGATCTTTGTGCGCGGCGCGTCCGACGGCATGATGATAACGGCCGATGTGCCAAAATCCCGCGCGGCAAGGGCAACGCCCTGCGCGTGATTGCCCGAAGAAAAAGCAATGACGCCACGGGCTCGGGTTTCTTCATCCATGGCCGAAAGAGCTGACCGTCCGCCGCGGTATTTGAAGCTTCCGGTATGTTGCAGGCACTCGGCTTTGACCAGAACGTGCCGCCCGGCAATCTCGTCCAGAAAGGGTGAGGACAAGAGCGGCGTGCGTCTGGCATGGCCCTCTAGGCGCTGGGCGGCCGCGGTGATCATGTTGATATTCACGTCATTTGCTCCAGCCATGCATGTATCACTTCCAGCGCCTCGGGTTCATCCAAGAATGGTGTGTGGCCGCGGTCCGGCACTTCGGCAACTAACAGGTTCGGGTTGACGGTACGCATTTTTACCACCGTTTCGGCACTCAGCAGGTTTGAGTTAACCCCGTGGATCAAGGCGCAGGGCAACTTCGCCAATGTACTAAAAAGTGGCCACAAGTCCGGCAGACCTTTGGCATCCGCCTTTTCGATGGTCTGACGTAGCGCGGGGTCATATGCCAGCTCCAGCCCGTCATCGGTTTCCAGATACATATGGGTGACTTCCTGCTGCCAGCGTGTTGCCGGCACATTGTCAAAGCCCTGCATGAATGCGGCGCGCGCCAATGCAGCCTCCGCCATGGTTTTGGCAGCTGGTTTTTTTCCCAGATAGGTCATGATCACTTCAAGACCTGACAGTTCAAGCACTGGTCCGATATCGTTGAAACACACGCCCAGCAAACGGTCCGGGGCCATTGCCCCAAGGGCCATGGCAATCAACCCGCCACGCGATGTGCCAAGAATGGCAAAGCGCTGGATGCCCAGATGGTCCATGAGGGCAAGAACATCCGTTGCTTCCTGCGCGACATTATAGGTAGTGGAGTCTGCCCAACCGGATGCGCCGCGCCCGCGATAATCCATCCGGATCACGCGAATGCCAGACAGATGAGGCGCGACAAAATCGAAGTCCTTTGAGTTTCGGGTCAGGCCCGCAAGGCACAGCAGCGGCAGACCATCACCGTCGTCCGAATAGGCAAGTCGGGTTCCGTCTGAAACGTGAAAGAACTGCACTAGAGCCTGCCTGCCAGTTCGGGAATGCGGGTCAGGTCGCCCAGGACCTCGCGGGGTCTGTGCCCCAGCCGGTCCATGGGTTCACCCGCGCGGTTGACCCAAACGGCATTAAAACCATATCCCGTAGCTGCCAGCGCATCCCAGCAATTGGAGGAAACAAACAGAACCTCGTCCAACACGCAGTTGAACCGTTTTGTGACCAGTTCGTACACTTCGGGGGCGGGTTTGAAGATACCCACGTCCTCGACTGAAAGCACGTCATCCAGCATCTCGCCAATACCTGCCGAATCCACGGCGCCGGACAACATGTCAGGCGACCCGTTTGACAAGATTGCGGTGTTTAAACCGGCGTTTTTCAAGGCGCCCAGCATGGTGGGGACTTCTTCATAGGCCGCAAGCTCCCAATAGAGCTGCAAAAGGCGTGCGCGTAATTCTTCATCGCCCTGAAGGTCATTTGCCTCCAGCGCCCAATCCAGCCCGTCCTGTGTAACCTGCCAGAACTGAATGTGATCGCCGGTCAGAGCGCGCAGCCAGGTATATTGCAGTTGCTTGGCACGCCAGTCGGCCGAAAGTTTTGTCCAGCACGCAGCAAGCGCCTCACGCCCTGGTTCCGCAGCAGCCTGCCTGGCGGCGGCGTTAACATCAAACAACGTTCCGTATGCGTCAAATATACAGGTTGATATGGCCATGCTTCCCCCTTTTCTGTGGGGTAAGTCTGTCACATGCGATAAGACAGGGGAAGCCTTGCAGACATCAAATTAACTTTGATCTGAGGTCCCTGCCTGAACCTAGTCGAAGGTTCCCGTCACGCGGCCCAGTAACATGAAGGCGCGTGCGGTGCGGGTGTCCGCCATAGCAGCAATGTCCTGATCGCTGGCCCCTTGTTCAAAGCCCGCATAGATCTGATCAAACCGGCGCAGGAAATGATGTGCCGCGTCGCGAAACACCGGGTCAGTGCGCATGCGTCCCGCTGTTAAAGCCAGGGAGGAACGGTCACGTATCCCACCCAACGGGGCGATTGCCCTGCCACGCTCTCCGGCCGCAAACTTGCGCCAGAATTCGGGCCGCGCCATGTCGGGGCGCAGATCATCCATATAGATGCCGTCCTGACTTAACAGTGTCAGCACGTCTTGCGCGGCGCGTACCAATTCGGCAACTTTGTGATCCTGCAATGCCCGGCGAAGGGCGCGGAAACCTTCCTGATCATCGGCATTTTCAGGGAAATGCATCGCACGAATAAACTCGTTAATCTGTAAAGGTGGTCCCAGCTCCTCAACGCGTGTGCCAAGTTCCAGCGCCGGTTGGTTTTCATCCGTAACCGATGGCGAAATGGCCGTGGCTGCCGCAGGTTCGACGCTCGTAGTCTGTTCGGGTTTCATGAAAGCCTGTGGATCGGGGCGTGACGAGGTGAAAGTGGCAATGGCACTTTCGGTCTCGCGTTGCGCCTTGGCGATCTGGTCCAGCTTACGCTCAACATTGGCCGTTCCGGGACCTGCCCCGGCGCCTTGCTGCTGTTGCAGGTATGTGTGGCGCATGCCGTCAATGGCTGCCTGCAGGCGTGCACTTTCCTCGCGCATGATCCGGGCCGAACGGGTCGCTGTAGCTGCCACCCAGATGATTGCCACGGGCATGAAAATTGCCATCGCGGTCATGAC
>CAZJYZ010000003.1:108047-108264 GCA_964550345.1 uncultured Aliiroseovarius sp.
ACGGGTCCGCACTAGGCCCCTGTTCACCTTCACCAGTGATACTGCCACCAAGCAGAAAGAAAAATGCGCCGCATCCACCCAGCCAGATTAGGGACATGATCAATGCTATGATCTCGCCGCCACTGATCCCGCGCGCCTTGCCGCCGCTTTGGAAAACGCCCAGGCCCGAGGGCTCGTCCTTGCTGGTTTCAGTCATTTAAAGTTCCCCCGCTGCTCA
>CAZJYZ010000004.1:0-99475 GCA_964550345.1 uncultured Aliiroseovarius sp.
CGATGTCAGCCGCGAAGGCGTGCAACGCGACCTTCTGCCTTTGATCGAGGGCACAACGGTTTCAACCAAACACGGCCCCGTCAATACCGACCACATCCTGTTCATTGCGTCAGGCGCTTTTCACATCGCCAAACCTTCGGACCTGTTGCCCGAGCTTCAGGGCCGCCTGCCGATCCGGGTAGAATTGCGCGCGCTGACCGAGGCTGACTTTGTCCGCATCCTAACCGAAACCGACAATGCCCTTACCCGGCAATATACCGCCCTGATGGGCACCGAAGATGTGACGGTCAGCTTTACCGAAGACGGCATTGCGGCCCTTGCCCATATTGCTGCTGAGGTTAACCAAAGCGTTGAAAATATTGGCGCAAGGCGGCTTTATACGGTGATGGAGCGGGTGTTTGAAGAGCTTGGATTCTCCGCCCCGGATCGTCAGGGCGAAGAAATTGTGGTGGATGCTGGTTTTGTCGAAAAGAACCTGGGCGAGCTGATGAAATCAGCAGATCTTAGCCGCTACGTGCTCTAAAGCGTCTGATCATAATCGCCAACTTCGGGCTCGGTGCGGATAACTGCGTCGACATCCTTGAAGATCGCGCGCAGCTCTTCTTCGCTTTCGGGGCTTTCGCAAACGACCACCAGATTTGGGGTGTTCGACGATGCCCGCACCAGCCCCCAACCGCCGTTTTCCAGAATGACACGCGCACCGTTCACGGTAACGACCTGAGCAATTTTTTGCCCACCAAGGCTGCCACCTTCCGAATGAAGCACCACGAGTTTTTCAACCAGACGTTCCAACACATCGTATTTGGTGGTGTCGGCACAATAGGGCGACATCGTCGGCGAAGAATAGGTTTTCGGCAGCGCCTTGCGCATGTCTGACATTTTCATGTCTGGGTGACGGTCCATCATTTTGCAGATCTCAACAGCCACCCGCAACCCACAATCATATCCACGCCCAATAGGTTCGGCCAAAAAGTAGTGCCCGGATTTCTCAAACCCGGCCAGTGCGTTAATTTCCTTAACCCGCCGCTTCATATGGCTATGACCAGTTTTCCAGTAATCGGTTTTGGCCCCGGCCGCCTTTAGTTCAGGGTCAGAGGCAAAAAGCCCGGTGCTTTTTACATCCGCAACAAAGGTAGCATTTGGATGCAGGCGGGCAAAATCACGCGCCATGATCACACCCATCTTGTCGGCAAAAATCTCTTCGCCTTCATCATCAACTACACCACAGCGGTCACCATCACCATCAAAGCCCATCGCCAGATCAGCACCCGAGGCATGAACCGCATCCGCCATATCATGCAACATATGCATGTCCTCGGGATTTGGGTTGTAGTTGGGGAAGGTATAATCAAGCTCATTGTGTGAAGGTACAACCTCGACGCCCATGCGCTCAAACAATTCCGGCGCAAAGGCGGAGGCGGTGCCATTACCGGTGGCACAAACCACCTTGAGCTTGCGGCTCATCCGGAAATCACCAACTAAGTCGTCCAAATAAGCCTCACGCACGCCGGCAACAAATTCACAGCTGCCGCCGGGCCGGGCTCGGTCGCGCCCTTCCAACACAATATCACGCAGTTCGGCCATTTCGTCGGGCCCGTGAGTCAGCGGTTTTTCAAACCCCATTTTTACACCGGTCCAGCCGTTAGGGTTGTGGCTTGCTGTAACCATTGCCACGGCAGGCGCATCCAAATGAAATTGGGCGAAATAGGCCATAGGCGACAGCGCCGGGCCAATATCCTTCACGCGAATCCCAGCCTGAATAAGACCAATTATCAGCGCGTTTTTGACCGCAACAGAATAGTCGCGATAGTCGTTTCCAACAGCGATAACCGGCTCAATCCCACGGTTCTGCATTTGGGTTCCAAGCCCACGCCCGAGGGCGGTTATACCTGCCAGATTTATCTCGCCAGGGTATTTCCAACGCGCGTCGTATTCACGAAACCCGGTTGGTGTAACCATTGCGTCGCGCAAAAATTCCCACGTGTTTTCGGTTACCGCCTGAAGGGGTTTATCCATAATTTGCTCCTGAAACTGCTCTAAAAAATACTATGGTGTTGCTTGTTTTGGTTCAAGAACGACTACGGCGCAAGTAAACATAAATAGCGCCTTGTCCTCCGTGTTTTCGGTTTGCTTCGGTAATTTGCAATACAAAAGGTTTCAGTGGCATTGAATGGAGCCAATGTGGCACCTGATGACGTAACGCGCCAGGGCGGGTGGGAATTGGTCCATCATCCTTGCCCGTGCGCCCCTTGCCGGTGATAACCAGAACCAGCCGCCTTCCCTTAGCGGCATTATCCTGAATGAAACGGGTCAGGCGTGGCTGTGCTTGTGCAAGGGTCAGCCCATGCAGGTCAATACGCGCTTCGGGCGCCAGCTTGCCGCCCTTCATCTTTTTATAGGCCTTGAAATCCATTGCGACAGCCGGGGTTTCAACCTTGTGTGGCTGTGCTGGTAATCTTGACTTTTCACCGATGCGAAAATGAGGAACTGGGAAGTGTTTAGGTGTGTTAGGCAATGTTTTGGTCGGCATCCGCACCTCTGCCGCCCGCGCCTTTTCCGGACCCATACGCACGGTTTTCTCGATTGCCTTTTCCCACAAGGCGCGCTCTTCCGGGCGCAGATTTCTTGGTTTGCGCGCCATTTTCAGCCTTCCGGTTTCAGGGCATAGGCCCGTTGAATTGGTAAAAGCACCACCATCCGGCCAGTATCGCGGATGGTCCCGGCGCGCCGGCCGGCCTCGTCCCCGGTACCAATGAAAATATCCGCACGCTGCGCACCCTTGATGCGCGACCCTGTGTCTTGTGCAATCATCAACCGCGAAAAGGGTTCTGCCCCATTTTTTTCAAGCCAGACCGGCGCGCCAAGCGGCACGAAAGCCGGGTCAACGGCAAGGGATCTTTCGGCGGTGATTGAACGGTTCATTGCGCCAAGAGGTCCGCGGCCCGCTGGCACACGACCAATTTCACGGAAGAAAACGAAAGATTGGTTGTGCAACAAAAGCTCGGCACCCTCTGTCGGATTGCGTTTAACCCAGTTGCTTATCACCCTCGCTGAAACCTGATGCCGGTTATAAATACCGCGCCGAACCAGCTCATCACCAAGTGAACTGTAGCAGTGGCCGTTTGATCCGCCATATCCCAGACGGATAGCAGAACCGTCCCGTAAACTGATCCGGCCTGAACCCTGTATTTGCAAAAATTGCAACGCCACCGGATCATCCACCCAGGCGATTTCCAATCCCCGGCCCTTAAGCACGCCACCCTGTTCTATTTCTCGTCGCGAGTGCCATTGGGTTCCGTTCTGCAGTTCCGGCGGCTTGGCATAAACCGGGTAGATATACCCACCGCCGGGAGAACGAGACCCGTTCAAAACAGGCTCAAAATAGGCGGTAAACAGCCCTTCTTGTCCGTCTTCAATTAGAACCGGAACAAAAACCAATTCAAAAAATGTCCTGGCATGTTCCTGACCCTGGGCCAAGTTACAGATGGGCCGCCACTCCGGATCATCCAGATCAGCGCATGTATCAAGAAATACACCAAGGGCGGCTGTGTGGTTGTCGTCCTGCCAACCGTCAAGCTGGCTGAATTTCAGCAACGTAACGTTCGCATGATCCAAACCAGCCGTAGCCGGAAGGGCCGCCAGCATCGCCAACCCGAAAGTAAGCGCGCGGAGCATTTGTTATTCGCCCGTGGCGACCAATGCCCAGTTCGGGTTGTCAGTCCCCATAGTGCGAGCAAATGTCCAGATATCTTTCTGGCGTTTCACCTCGTTGGGATTTCCTTCAACAATATCGCCCGCCTTGTCGCGCACGACCGATGTCAGCTCACCGACAAACCGGACAGTAACCTCACCTTCATTGCTTTTAGGATCGTATTCGGCCGCAACAAGCTTCAATTCGCGCAGACCAATAAAGGTTGCTTCGATTGTCAGCCCTTGTTTTTCGCGCGCGGTCACAACATCAGCAAAGCTGTCATAGACGTCAGGTGAAAGAAACGGTTTGATCTTGGCCAGGTCGCCGGCCTCGAACCCCATAAGGATCATCTCGTAAGCCCCGCGCGCACCACCCAAGAATTCACCGACATTGAACGAAGCATCGGTTGCTTTCATCGCTGCCAAAGCTTTGGCGGGTACCGAATCTGCCTCTACGTGATCTGTGATGTCGTTATCAGGACCGCCCTCGATTACCCGAAATTCCTGACTTCGGGCAGGGGCTTCGGCCCCTTGTTGCGTGACCTTCGGTTTCTCAAAACCTTCACGCGTGCCAAGCACATCGCGCAAACGCAGGATTAGGAAAATCGCGATACCGGCCAGAACCAGCAACTGGATAATCGGAGAGCTCATATCAACCTCATTTTTGGCGCGGAGTGGAAAAGTGCGCAACAGGCACATATGTAGGGCAGGGGCGTGGTCAAGTCTACGGCCCCTAAATAAACTATTGAGGTTGCCATGTGGCTTTTTGCACTGTTTATCGCTGTTCCGCTGATTGAGATCGCTCTGTTCATACAGGTTGGCGGGGCAATCGGGCTTTGGCCCACCCTGATTGTTGTGGTGGCAACGGCTGTTTTAGGCAGCTGGATGGTCCGAACACAGGGTGCCATGGCGCTGGAAAATCTGCGAAGGTCGTTCAACGCACTGAATGACCCGTCTGAGCCGTTAGCGCATGGTGCGATGATCCTGTTTTCAGGTGCTTTATTGCTAACGCCCGGGTTTTTTACCGATGCCGTTGGCTTTGCCCTGTTATTGCCACCGGTCAGGGCGGCTGTATTTCGCTACTTCCGGTCGCGTGTAAAAATGACAAGCTTTACCGCAGAGGGTGAGATGCATAGCCGCACCCGGCGCGGTACGTCTAAGGATGATGTGATTGATGGTGAGTTTACGGATGTTACACCTGAAAAACGCCCTACGCATCCGCCGGTAGACGGGCCTTCAGGCTGGACTAAACACTGATTCTTTGTGTTTTTCCAAATAAATGCGAAGCCATGGGGTGAATTTTTCCGGTCCCTCAGCCACTTCGCGCTCAAGATCATCCAATGAGATCCAGCGCGTATCCTGAACTTCGTCCGGGTTTTGTTTAACAACAGGCTTTTTCGCCGGTGTTGCCAGAAATAGATCAACCATCTCGTGCTCGATCAGGCCCTTGCCCACATCCGCCCGGTATTCAATGTTGCCTTTCCAAACTGGTTGTAAGCCGGACAATGCCAGCTCTTCGTTCAGACGCCTTTGCGCACAATCAAGCGGTTCTTCGTCCCATTTGGGGTGCGTACAACAGGTATTCGCCCAAAGGCCGGGCGTATGGTATTTGCCCTCAGCCCGTTTTTGGATCAACACATCGCCGTCAACCACCACAAAAACCGAAACAGCCTTGTGCCGCAAACCACGTTTATGCGCCTCGAGTTTTTCAACGGGCTGTAGGACGCCCGCAACCCATGTGGGGATCATTTCATTCATAAAGGCGCTCTTAGCCAAACTTTCAGGCACTTGAAAGTCCCGTTGGTGATTGAGACCCGCTGACCGACCTGATAAAGACCACCAGATAACATTTTTCAGGAGTATTCCATGGCCGACGAAGCCGCTAAAACCGAAAATGGCGCAGCCGCCGCGCAACCTCAGCCGCCGCAAATGCGCGTGCTTGGGCAGTTCATCCGAGATCTTTCTTTTGAAAACGCGCTGGCCGTCAAAGGCGTAGAGGGTGAAGTGAAGCCCGAGATCAACGTCGAGGTCAGCCTTGACGCAAAAAAACGTCCGGTTGATCACCAGTATGAGGTCATCAGTAAATACAAAGTTACCTCCAAAAATCAGGACAGCGGACAACCCCTATTTCTGATGGAGATGGAATATGGTGGTATTTTCCATGTGGAAAACGTACCGGAAGAGCAGCTTCATCCGTTTTTGATGATCGAATGCCCACGCATGTTGTTCCCGTTCGTACGGCGCATCGTATCAGATGTTACCCGCGACGGTGGATTTCCGCCGCTTAACCTTGATACAGTGGATTTCCTTGCTCTTTACCGGCAGGAACTTGCCCGCCGTGCTGAGGCAGGTAAATCAGAAACTCCCATTTCTTAAGCTTGCTTCCACATTGGGTTTTCACCCAGTTTATTAATAAATTCCTCATGCGCATTTGCCTCTTCAGAGGTAAGGCGCGTGGGGAGCGCCACTGGTCGTGGCATCGGCCGCCATTCCTGTGACTGTTCGGTTGATTGCCCTTTTGAGCCATTGCCCTGCAAAACTAAACCGGGTTGGCGTCCGCCGATCAGTTCCAGATAGACCTCTGCCAAGATCTCACTGTCCAACAGTGCGCCGTGCAGCGTGCGCGCGGTATTATCAATATTAAACCGGCGGCACAGTGCATCCAGTGAAGCAGGCGCACCGGGGAATTTTTTGCGGGCAATGGCCAATGTATCAAGCGCTTGCGCCATAGGTAGTTCCTGCATGCTTGCCCATTTAAGCTCAGCATTCAAAAACTTCATGTCAAACGAAGCGTTATGGATAACCAGCCTGGCTGAACCTATGAAATCCAGAAATGCTTGCCCGATATTGGCGAAAACCGGCTTGTCGGCTAAAAACTCATCACCCAGTCCATGCACCTCAAACGCCGAGGCCGGCATGGCCCGCTCAGGGTTTATGTATTGGTGATAGGTGCGCCCGGTTGGCAAATGATTCATCAGTTCAACAGCACCAATTTCGACTATCCTGTCGCCGCTTTCCGGTTCAAACCCAGTGGTTTCTGTATCCAGAACGATTTCACGCATCAAACCGGCCTTTTCTAATGTCTGTCAGCAGATCATGAACCGCTTGTTGGGTATCTGCAATGTTGCGGGTCTCAATAATAACATCAGCGCGGTCGCGTTTCTCGCTATCTGGCATTTGTGCCGCCAAAATAGTGTCTAATACTGCGGAATTCATGCCACCACGTGCCAGCAGTCGTTCTTTTTGAACTTCGACAGGTACAGACACCACGACAACCAGATCAACAAGTTTCTCCGCGCCAGTTTCCAAAAGGAGCGGAAAGTCCAAAACGGCGATATCAGTATCTAAACCGGCCAGAAAGTTACTTCTGTCTTGTGCCAGTAAGGGGTGCACCACCGCTTCAATCTGGCCCAGCGCTGTAGGGTCATCAGAGATCCATTTTTTCAACTGAGAACGATCGACCGCGTTGTCAATCACCGCCGCGGGTCGCAATTTTGCAAGGGGAGGCACAGCTTTGCCATTGGCAGAATAAAGACGGTGCACAGCGGCATCTGCGTCCCAAACCGGAACCCCTGCATCACGAAACATAGCCGCGGTGGTACTTTTGCCCATACCGATCGATCCGGTCAGGCCGATTATGAATGTCATAAGTCAAGCACCGCCTGACGGGCTGCATCATCCACGGGCGGACGCATACCAAACCAACGCTCAAACCCCGGAGTAGCCTGGTGCAACAACATGCCAAGTCCATCAACCGTGATACACCCCATCTCGGAGGCCTTTCGCAAAAATGGCGTGATCAGTGGCGTATAAACAAGGTCGGTCACCACTGCGCCGGGGATGAAACCATCCAACGGGATACGCATTTCAGGTTTCCCGACCATGCCAAGTGAGGTCGTGTTTACGACCGTTGCAGCCCCTTCAAGCATATTTCCCGCCTGAACCCAGTCAAAAACTTTGATCTTGGAGCCAAATTCGGCACGCAATTCCTCTGCCCGGCTACGGGTTCGGTTTGAAAGACGGATTTCGCGCGCACCAACCTCTATCATCGAAGCGATAACGGCGCGCGCCGCACCTCCGGCGCCCAGAATAGCCGCAGGCCCGGCAACAGGGTTCCAACCCGGCGCACCCTGGCGCAGATTTTCAATGAACCCGTAACCGTCGGTGTTATCCGCGTGAATTTTGCCATCTTTACTAAAAATAAGCGTATTTGCAGCACCGATCAGAGCAGCGCGGTCGGTCACATGATCAGCAAGTTCAAGAACAGCCTCTTTGTGCGGAATCGTGACATTTGCACCAACAAATCCTGCTTTATGCAATGTTTTAATAACGAGTTTGAGATCATCCCGTTCGATCCGCATCGGGATATAAAAGCCGCGGAGCCCGAGGGACTTCAACCAATGCCCGTGCAAAGCCGGTGATTTACTGTGCTCAACCGGGTTTCCTATCACTCCGGCCAGCGGAATTCTTACCTCGCTCATCGCTTAATCACTCCTTGATCCGTCAGATATGACAATAGCTCGATAAGAGGCAAACCCAAAACATGGAAGTAATCACCGCGAACGGCAGAAAACAGCCGGGCGCCTTCTTCTTCAAGTTTGTAACAGCCAACAGAATGGCGGATCGATTGCCAGTTACGTTCTACATAATCGTGAATATAGGCCTGGCTCAGTTCATGCATTTGCATAGTAACTTTTCCAACTTGCTGCCAAACCGGTTTACCTTTGTTTAGTAGCACTGCTGCTGAATAGAGGTGGTGCGTTTTTCCGGACAATACCCTTAACTGGGCACGCGCATCTTCCTTGCTGTCGGGTTTGGTTAGTATTTCAGAAGCCAGGGCGGCTATCTGATCACAGCCCAAAACAAGACTTTCCGGAAATGAGGCAGCGACATCTCTTGCCTTCTCTTCAGCTAAGGTTTTGGCTATTTTCTGAGGCGAAGAATGCAATAAGACCGAACTTTTTCGGATCTGCGCCTCGTCGATTTCGGAAGGGACAATACGAATTTCAAGCCCGGCATTTTGTAACAACTTTGCCCTAATTTCACTGGCTGAAGCTAGGATTAAACTTTTTTCCATGTATATCCCTGTGGGAAAACCCTGTTTGTTCCGGTGTCTGGTCTCTTTGGAAACTACCACCTTTCAATCTTTACCCAATTTCCACGAGAATGTGCACTGATAATGAGCATGTTCTACACAATGTGTTTTTTGTTTACCGGGCTGTGGATAATTTTCCTATTTTTTTGTTCTTAGGGTTACGTCACATATTAGGGTCAAGTATCTTATTGAAAATACTATACAATTAAAACTTCTTGAAATTTTTAGTTTAGATACCCAACCAATCCAGACCGGGATAATTCTTTGGATATATCCTTAATCCCAATTATCAACAGGGCCAACAAAAACATCTACATTCTCTTTCTTTTTATATTAATTTAAGAGGGAACAGATCTGAACGGGCATGCTTGCAATGAATGATTTACTGATAGGTTTCTATCCTTGGGCAAAAGCCTTGCACATCATGTCAGTATTGGCGTGGATGGCTGGGTTATTCTATTTGCCCAGATTGTTTGTTTATCATGCCGAGGAAGTCGGAACAGGCAATGAAACAGATCTTCTGTTCCAGAAAATGGAGTACAAGCTTTTTCGTGTGATCATGAATCCAGCAATGATCTCATCCTGGGTTTTCGGCCTGATACTGGTGTTCACGCCCGGAATTGTTGGGTGGGATTTTGTCTGGCCCTGGACAAAAGCACTTTCGGTGATTGGCATGACCTGGATGCATTTTTGGCTGGGCTACAGAAAAGCCGACTTTGCAGCAGGAAAAAACAAATTGTCAGGACGTCGTTACCGGATGATGAACGAAGTACCTACACTTTTAATGATCGTCATCGTGCTCTCGGTAATTCTGAAGTTCTAAGTTCATTGACTCAAGGAGCTAGCACCATTATCTAGCCCGCAGACAGGCCGTCCGGCCGTACGTCTTTTCCCATTCCTGATTTGGCCGCACATATGGTGCAGTCTGAAAGTGTTCCTATGTCGCAAGATCGTCTAAACCTGTCAGAACTAAAAGCTCAAAGCCCAAAAGACCTTTTGGCTATGGCTGAAGAGCTGGAGATAGAAAACGCCTCGACGATGCGTAAGGGCGAAATGATGTTCTCGATCCTCAAAGAGCGGGCCGAGGATGAATGGGTAATTGGCGGCAACGGCGTGCTGGAAGTATTGCAGGACGGTTTTGGATTCCTACGCTCACCTGAAGCGAACTATTTGCCGGGTCCGGACGATATTTATGTTTCGACAGAAATGATCCGCCTGCATTCGCTACGCACTGGGGACACAGTCGAAGGTATCATGCATGCGCCGCGTGAAAATGAGAACTACTTTGCCATCACAAAAGTAGAACGTATCAATTTCGGATCTCCGGAAGAGGCGAAACACAAAGTTGCTTTTGAAAATCTGACGCCGCTATATCCGGATGAGCGCCTGATGATGGAAATTCCTGATCCAACGATCAAAGATAAAACATCAAGGGTGATAGATTTGGTGGCACCTGTTGGGAAAGGTCAACGTTGTCTGATCGTTGCACCTCCGCGGACAGGTAAAACGGTAATCCTGCAAAATATTGCACACTCGATCGAACGTAATCACCCGGAATGTTACCTGATCGTCCTGTTGATTGATGAGCGGCCGGAAGAGGTAACCGACATGCAACGGTCGGTTAAAGGCGAAGTTGTATCTTCGACGTTTGATGAACCGGCTACACGGCACGTTGCGGTGTCAGAGATGGTTATTGAAAAGGCCAAACGGTTGGTTGAGCACAAGCGTGACGTTGTCATCCTGCTCGATTCTATCACTCGACTAGGACGTGCCTTTAACACGACTGTACCCTCCTCAGGTAAGGTCCTGACCGGTGGTGTGGATGCCAACGCATTACAACGTCCAAAACGGTTCTTTGGTGCTGCGCGTAATATCGAAGAGGGCGGCAGCCTGACCATCATCGCCACCGCGCTGATCGAAACCGGTAGCCGCATGGACGAGGTGATCTTTGAAGAATTCAAGGGCACTGGTAACAGCGAAATTGTGCTGGACCGGAAAGTCGCTGATAAACGCGTCTTCCCGGCGATGGACATCCTCAAATCCGGTACGCGTAAAGAAGAATTGTTGGTCGATGCGAAAAACCTTCAGAAAACCTTTGTTCTGCGCCGTATCCTTAACCCGATGGGCACAACAGACGCGATCGAATTCCTCTTGTCGAAGCTTAAACAAACCAAATCGAATGATGAGTTCTTCGACTCGATGAATACGTAACTTATTGTTTAAAAACATGAGGTTACAATATGTATACCATCTTTGCGCAAGCAACCGCCCGTGGTAAATCCGGCGTGGGGATTATCCGCGTTTCGGGGCCGGAATCACGGACTGTCGCGCAAAACCTCTGCGGGACTATACCGATATCGCATGAGGTTTCATTAAGGCACCTGAAAGACGCGCAGGGCAACCTGCTTGACCAGGCGTTGGTGGTGTATTTTCAGGCGCCGAAAAGTTTTACCGGTGAAGATGTACTTGAGCTTCATGTGCATGGCAGCACTGCGATCATTAACGCGGTTCTGCAAACGCTAAGTGCAATGCAAGGTTTAAGGCCTGCAGATGCGGGCGAGTTTACCCGCCGCGCGCTTGAGAATAACAGGCTTGATCTGGCGCAGGTCGAGGGCCTGGCTGATCTGATCGAATCCGAAACTGAGGCGCAGCGAAAGCAGGCTATGCGCGTATTTTCGGGGCGACTTGGGGAAAAGGCGGCCGCCTGGCGTGCAGACACCATACGGGCAGCTGCATTGCTGGAAGCGACGATAGATTTCGCAGACGAGGAAGTACCGGAAGATGTTACTGACGAGGTCCTTGAGTTAATCGCCGGGCTTAACCAGACGCTAGTAGCTGAAAGCGAAGGAAGCAGGGTTGCCGAACGTATTCGCGAAGGCTTTGAGGTTGCAATCGTTGGAGCTCCTAACGTGGGTAAATCAACGCTCCTGAATGCACTTGCGGGTCGGGATGCTGCCATTACTTCGGAATTCGCGGGGACAACACGTGACGTTATCGAAGTGCGTATGGACCTGAATGGGCTTCCTGTTACGTTTCTGGATACGGCCGGCTTGCGAGAAACCAGCGATCACGTGGAAAACATCGGTATCAAACGCGCTGTTGAGCGCGCAAAGACGGCGGACCTTCGTCTGTTCCTGATAGAAAAAGAGGCATTGCCAGACTGGCTTAAGCCGGAAGAAGAAGACATTATCGTCTCGGCAAAGGCAGATATTGCGGCTGGTGAGGGCCTCTCGGTCTCTGGGCTGACAGGGAAGGGGCTGGATGCGCTGATTACGAAGATCACGCGGACGCTGGAGAAGCGCGCTGGTCAACTGCAAACAGCCACACGGGCGCGTCACCGTCATGCAATTGATCAGGCAATTGGCGCTCTGGAGAAAGCGAAGGACGAGGTGTTAGCAGGCCCGTCCCGTACGGAATTGGCGGCGGAGGAGCTAAGAACAGCAATACGCGCCCTTGATTCCCTGATTGGAAGGGTCGATGTAGAAGACTTGCTGGATGAAATTTTCTCGAGTTTCTGCTTGGGTAAATAGGAGTGTTTCACGTGAAACAATCTGATTTTAACGTTGTAGTTGTCGGTGGAGGGCATGCCGGGGTTGAAGCCGCTTTGGCCTCAGCACGACTTGGCGCACGCACTGCACTCGTTACTTTACGTCGGTCAGATATCGGCGTCATGTCTTGCAATCCGGCCATAGGTGGGCTTGGCAAAGGCCATTTGGTTCGCGAAATTGATGCGCTGGATGGTGCTATGGGGCGTCTTGCCGACGCTGCGGGCATTCAGTTCCGGCTGCTAAACCGGCGAAAGGGTCCTGCTGTACAGGGCCCGCGCGCGCAAGCTGACCGTCAAGTGTACGCTCAAGCTTCTCAGAATGAGGTTTTGAACACCGATCACCTAAGATTAATCGAGGGTGAGGTTGTTGACCTTATAATGCGTGGACAAAAGGTACTGGGCGTTACGCTTTCAGATAGAAGTGAAATTATTGCGCGCTCGGTTATTTTGACAACCGGAACTTTTCTTCGCGGCGTTATTCATATCGGGCAAGATCGAAAGGCCGGGGGTCGTATCGGTGATAATCCTTCCATTGCCCTAGCAGAAAGGCTGGATAGTTTAGAATTACCTCTGGGACGCTTAAAGACCGGAACACCTCCGCGTCTTGACGGAAGAAGCATCAATTGGGATGTGCTTGAGGCCCAACCCGGCGATGAAGTGCCGGAGATGTTCTCTTTTCTTTCTGAGGCGCCAAGTTTGCGGCAAATCTCTTGCGGTATTACGCATACGAATGTGCACACGCATCAGATTATTCAGGATAACTTACATCTGTCTGCGATGCATAGCGGGCAGATAGAGGGGGTCGGTCCCCGCTATTGTCCATCAATTGAAGACAAAATTGTCAGGTTTAATGAGAAGAGTTCACACCAGATTTTTCTGGAGCCGGAAGGGCTTAACACCAACTCGGTTTATCCCAACGGCATCTCCACGTCTTTGCCGGTAGATGTTCAAAATGACTATGTTCACTCAATAATCGGTCTGGAAACTGCGAAGATACTGCAACCCGGTTATGCGATAGAATATGACTATATTGATCCTCGTGCTTTGTCTGCCAGCCTGGAGGTTGAAACGGTCGAGAACCTGTTCTTAGCAGGACAAATAAACGGGACTACCGGGTATGAAGAGGCCGCGGCGCAGGGTTTGGTTGCTGGCCTTAACGCTGCCAAAAAGGCTCAAAACAAGGCCCCCGTTCTGTTTTCACGTATGTCATCCTATATTGGCGTCATGATTGACGATCTGATAACGCGCGGTGTAAGCGAGCCTTACCGCATGTTTACATCCCGAGCGGAGTTCCGCCTTTCCCTGCGCGCCGACAACGCTGATCAGAGGGTGACACCCCTCGGCATTTTAATAGGGTGCGTTGGCGCAAACCGCACTTCGATATTTCAAAAGAAAACTGAGGCGCTTGAGGGTGCCACGAAGGCGTTACAGAACAACACCTTCACACCACAAGAGGTTAGTGAAGCTGGCATAAAGGTTCGAAAAGACGGCAGCCGCCGAACGCCATACGAATTGTTGGCGATACCCGATGTCACCTTTGACAATATCCTATTGCTTGAGCCTGAAATGGCTTCTTTTCCAACTGATATTCGTGATCAGGTCGCTAAAGACGCGTTATATGCAAATTACATAAAACGGCAGGCCATGGATGTTGAGGCCTTGCAACGGGACGAAGCCCTTGAAATACCTGCTGATCTGAAGTTTCGGGGTATGCCGGGTCTTTCAAATGAAATTGCCGAAAAGCTGGAGCGTGCGCGCCCGAAAACTCTCGCCCAGGCGGGTAGGGTTGAGGGTGTGACCCCCGCTGCTCTTACCTTAATTCTTGGCCGGATACGCCAGGGTGAAAGGAAAAGGCGGGCATGAGCGGGGATGATATTGATCAAGACGCCTTTTTAGCCGCTACAAATGTTTCACGTGAAACAATGGATCGGTTGGAGCGATACGCAGCCCTTTTGAGGAAGTGGAACAAGGCAATTAACCTGGTAGCCCCTTCAACGCTTCAAAGCTTGTGGGCAAGGCATTTTCTTGATTCTGCGCAAATTCTGGAATTAGCACCAAAAGATACAAAAACTTGGGTTGATTTGGGAAGCGGAGCTGGCTTCCCGGGCATGGTCATTGCCTGTATGGATGCAAACATTTCGATGGTTTGCATTGAAAGCGATAAGCGCAAGGCTGTATTCTTGCAGACTTTGGCGCGAGAGTTAGAGTTGAATGTACAAGTTATTCCAAAACGGATCGAACAGGCAGACCAATGTGATGCAGATGTCGTTTCAGCCCGCGCACTGGCGCCGGTTTCAAAGTTACTGGAATATACCGAGAGGCATTTAAAAGAAGGTGGCACGGCAATTTTCTTGAAAGGGGCAGGGCATTTAGACGAAATTGAGCAAGCCCGCGCCAAATGGTCGTTTGACATCACGATCGAACCAAGCAACACAGAAAAAGACGGGGCTGTTTTGATACTTGGAGATATCAGGCGTGAATGATCCAACACGGGCAAAGGGCCCGAAAATTATTGCTGTTACAAATCAAAAGGGTGGTGTGGGTAAAACCACGACGGCGATCAACCTGGGTGCGGCCTTGGCGGATGCCGGAAAGCATGTTTTGCTGGTGGATCTTGACCCACAAGGGAACGCCTCGACCGGATTGGGTATAGAAGCGCAGGACCGAGCCTTTACGACCTATGACCTGTTGTTGGATGAAGCGCCGTTAGCTGACGTAATCCATGAAACAGCTTTCAAAAACCTGCTTATTGCCCCGGCAACAACGGATCTCTCCTCGGCAGATATCGAGCTGGTATCAAACGAAAAAAGAAGTTTTTTGCTATATGACGCGCTGCGACAGCCAGCGATTGATGCTTATTCATTTGACTGTATCCTGATCGATTGTCCACCCTCATTGAATTTGTTGACGGTCAACGCCATGGTCGCAGCGCATTCGGTACTTGTGCCCCTGCAAAGTGAGTTTTTTGCGCTTGAGGGATTGTCGCAGTTAATGCTGACAATTCGAGAGGTGCGAGAGACCGCGAATGCACGCCTCAGGATCGAAGGTATTGTTCTGACAATGTATGATAGCCGCAACAACCTTTCTCAACAGGTAGAGGCTGATGCGCGGGAAAATCTGGGTGATCTTGTCTTTAAGACAATGATTCCACGTAATGTTCGGGTAAGCGAAGCCCCTTCTTATGCTTTGCCTGTGTTAAGTTACGATCCGAGCTCGAAGGGTAGTAAGGCCTACCGCGCATTGGCCAAAGAAATGATAGCAGCGACCTAGGAGGTTAAGATGGCAGTGAGAAAAAAAACCGGTCTTGGGCGTGGGCTTTCTGCCCTTATGGCGGATGTAACGGTAGAAGAGTCACCGCATGAGGCTTTGGCTGAGCGAAAGGCTGATCAGTTGGTTGCGATCGACAAGATCCACCCTAATCCCGACCAGCCGCGCAGAACATTTGTTCAAAGTGATCTTGATGAGCTGGCCGCGTCAATTGCCGAAAAAGGGGTTATACAGCCACTTATTTTACGAAAAAGCCCCAGGAATTCAGGGGATTATGAAATTGTTGCGGGCGAGCGGCGGTGGCGTGCGGCGCAGATAGCCCGTCTGCATGAGGTTCCCGCTTTAGTTCGTGAATATAGCGATACTGAATCGCTTGAGATAGCAATAATCGAAAATATCCAGCGCGCAGACCTGAATGCAATTGAAGAGGCGGCGGGATACCGCGATTTGATGGACCGGTTTGGTCATACGCAAGAAAAATTGGGTGAAGCACTCGGGAAAAGCCGTTCACATATTGCTAACCTGCTAAGGCTTCTCACCCTGCCAGAATTTGTTCAGGGTCTTTTACGCGAGGATAAGCTAACCGCTGGGCATGCGCGCGCGCTTGTTACCGCGCAAGAACCGGAAAAACTGGCGCGGCAGATTGTATCGCGAGGTCTTTCTGTGCGTGAGACCGAAAAGATGGTAAAGCGAGAAGGGCAGGAAAAAGTCTCTAAACAGGCGCCAAAGGCAGAAAAAGATGCGGATACCAAGCGTTTGGAAGATGATCTTAGCGCAACACTTAAAATGAAAGTTTCGATAGATCACAAGTCGAATGGTCAATCTGGACAGGTCACAATTAAATATGGTGATCTTGATGAGTTGGATGAGGTTTGTCGCCGACTTGCTGCGGTGCTGGATTCTGATTAAAGCGGCGCAAGTTCCTGGATAATCGCATTTAGCAACGGCACGCCTTGCCCTGTTGCTTTGAGGTACCAGTCTTTTTCCTTTATCAATCCAAGTTCAGACAGGTCTGCTATTTTTGTCAGGTCAAAGTCCTTGCCACCCATCGCCTTGTATCGGGGCAAAGAAATCCCGGTTTTTGTGCGCAGTCCCATAATCAGGTATTCCGTTGCCTGATCCTGCGCAGAAAGCCTAAGCCGCTCTGACTCTCCCGATCCATTAGCCTTTACGTTTTGTAGCCAATCACTCGGGGCAAGGGGCGTTTCAGTGGCATACCTGCCTTTTGAAAGGCTTAAGCGGCCATGCGCTCCGGGCCCGATACCAACGTAATCACCTGCATTCCAGTAGATCAGATTGTGTTTTGATTCAGCCCCACTTTTTGCGTGGTTTGAAACTTCATATGCTGGTAACCCATTGATTACACACAAGTTATTTGTCATATCAAACATATCAATGGCCAGGTCTTCGTCAGGCAAGCCCTTAAGTTTGCCAGCAATTTCACGCGCGCCAAATACCGTGCCGGGCTCAATGGTCAACTGATAGAGCGAAAGATGATTCGGAGCGAAACTTAATGCTGTTTCTAGTTCTTTTTCCCAATCCGACAGGCTTTGGCCTTGCCGCCCGTAAATCAAATCAAAACTGGTGCGATCAAAGACATCTTGTGCGATTTCCAAAGCCGACAGGGCATCACGCACGCTATGCATCCGCCCCAGTTTGCGCAGATCGGTATCACTCAAAGCCTGAATGCCAAGAGAAACGCGATTGACGCCAGCATGATGAAAGTCGTGAAACCGTGCGGACTCGACCGAGCCGGGGTTTGCCTCAAGTGTGATTTCAATATCATTGCCAAAATGCCACCGCGCCTGTGCCCTATCAATGATTGCCTGGACAAGGTCAGGCTTCATAAGGCTGGGTGTGCCACCTCCAAAGTAGATCGAATCAAGTTTTTGGTCTGGTGTCTGGGCGGCGTAAAAATCAATGGCAGTCAGATAGGCCTGCTGCCATTCTTCGTGGTCAATAGCTTTGGAAACATGGCTGTTGAAGTCACAATAGGGACATTTTGAGGTACAGAAGGGCCAATGAATATAGAGGCCAAAACCACCTTTTTGCCAGTCGTCCATGCGGTTACTCGCTTCCCGAATAGTTCAAAAACGAAGCTGAGCTAGTTTTCGAACACCAGCATCAGTTTTTTGAAGGCTTTGGCGCGATGGCTTATCGCGTTTTTTTGTTCCGGTGACATTTCTGCAAAGGTTATATCATACCCGTCCGGGACAAACATCGGGTCATATCCGTGGCCTTGCTTACCACGAAGTGGCCAGATGACCTGCCCTTCGGCAGTACTCGCAAAAACCTCGTCATGTCCGTCTGGCCAGGCCATCACCAAAGTGGAGCAAAACCTGGCCGTGCGCGGGAAGGGGGCATTAGCCGTCTCAAGTTCGTTCCAGGTGCGTGTCATCGCCATCAGAAAATCCCGGCCGTTCGGGGTTTCGGCCCAGTCGGCAGTATAAACACCGGGCGCGCCGCTTAAACCATCAACTTCGATGCCGCTATCGTCTGCCAAAGCTACAAGTCCTGTAGCATTGGCAGCTGCATGGGCCTTGATCCGGGCATTTCCAACAAAATTATCTTCGGTTTCCTCAGGCTCGGGCAAATTGAGCTCCCCGGCACCCACACAGGTTATGCCGAGCGGCGCCAACATAGCCGCCATTTCTTCAAGCTTGCCAGAATTGTGGGTGGCGAAAAGCAACCTGTCGCCGGTAAATTTACGCATTACAGGCCGCTATTTGTGCAGCTGACAATTCACCAACGCCCTTTTCAGCAAGGTCCATCAGCGCATTCATCTGATTACGGGAAAAGGTTGAACCCTCGGCTGACATCTGAACCTCGATCAGCTTGTCGCCAGTAATGACAAAGTTGCCGTCGACGCCGGCTTCGCTATCTTCCGGATAGTCAAGATCCAGCACTTGTTGGCCTGCATAAATACCACAGGAAACCGCGGCGACAGGATCTGAAAGCGGATCAATTGTTACCTCACCGGTTTTCAGCAACTTATTAACGGCTAAGCGCAAGGCAACCCAACCGCCGGTGATCGCAGCACACCGTGTGCCGCCATCGGCCTGAATAACATCGCAATCGACTGTGATCTGGCGTTCGCCCAACGCTAAAAGATCAATTCCCGCTCGTAATGAGCGGCCAATGAGGCGCTGAATTTCAACTGTGCGGCCACCCTGTTTGCCAGCCGCCGCTTCGCGCCGCATCCGTGAGGTGGTTGAGCGCGGTAGCATGCCATATTCGGCTGTCACCCAGCCACGTCCGGAATTGCGCAAAAACGGTGGTACGCGCGCCTCAAGGCTGGCGGTGCACAACACATGGGTGTCCCCCATTTTGATCATGCAGGACCCTTCGGCATGTTTTGTCACATTAGTGTCGATTGAAACCGCTCGCATTTCATCTATCTTACGACCTGACGGGCGCATGGCATTCCCCTTTTTACGTTACCGGGGCGTGATTCCATTCTGTGCGAGAAAAAGCAAGGCGAGAAGGGCATGAAAAGCAGAACAGAGCTTTTGGCGGACATGAATGCGCGTTCACGCGAGGTGTTTCGCCGTCTTGTCGAGGGGTTTTTGGAAACCGGTGGCCCCGTCGGTTCGCGCACCCTGACCCGCAGCATGTCAGAAAATGTATCTGCTGCCACCATTCGCAACGTTATGCAGGACCTTGAGTATATGGGGTTGCTTGACAGCCCTCATGTTTCAGCCGGGCGTATTCCCACCGAAATGGGGTTACGCATGTTTGTCGATAGCCTGCTGGAGGTCGATGACCTGACCGAGGATGACCGCGCGAAAATCGATATCTCGATGGGGTCCAACGACCCAGATGTCGGGAACATGATGGATCGGATTGGTGCGGCTTTGTCGGGAATTACCTCGGGCGCCTCGCTGGTGCTGACTCCAAAACACGAAGCACCCATCCGGCATATAGAATTTGTTTCCCTCAACCAGTCGCGCGCACTGGTGGTTCTGGTCTTTGCTGATGGGCATGTTGAGAACCGTCTGTTCACCCCGCCACCGGGGCAAACTCCTTCTTCCATGCGCGAGGCGTCGAATTTTCTTAATTCTTTAGCCGAAGGCCTGACCATTAGTGATTTGAGGACGCGTATTCGCGACCAAATCAGTTTGCGTCGGCAAGAGTTGAACATTTTGGCCCGGGCGTTAGTCGAAGACGGCATGGCTTTGTGGGAAAACGAAGGGGATGGGCAAGAAAGGCTGATCGTTCGTGGTCGCTCCAATCTGTTGTCCGAAGGTGCTGATGAAGTCGAGCTGGAACGCATACGTAACCTGTTTGACGATCTTGAACGTAAGCGGGATATAGCCGAATTCCTTGATCTGGCCGAGACAGGGGAGGGCGTGCGCATTTTTATCGGCTCAGAAAACAAACTTTTTTCACTTTCCGGTAGCTCTTTGGTGGTTTCACCCTATATGAACTCTGACCGACAGATTATTGGTGCTGTCGGCGTCATAGGACCAACCAGATTGAACTATGGACGCGTGGTGCCAATTGTGAATTATACGGCTGAGCTGGTTGGCAAACTAATCTCGGACCGGGGATAAAGGGCAAAGTATGACTAAGGCAAATGAAGAAGCCAAAATCGACGTGGAAGCAGCGATGGAAGAGCTTATGGGTGAACCGGTTGATAATCTGGAAGCTCTGGCTTCCATGGAACCGGAAGGGATTGACGAGGTTGAGCAATTGCGCGCTGAACGTGATGACATGCGTGATCGTTTCATGCGTGCTTTGGCGGATGCCGAAAACTCGCGCAAACGCGGTGAGCGCGACCGGCGTGAGGCCGAACAATACGGTGGCTCCAAACTGGCGCGGGATATGCTGCCGGTTTATGACAACCTGAAAAGGGCATTAGAGGCAGCTGGCGAAGATAAGCAGGCAGCGGGACCCGGACTGCTTGAAGGTATCAAGCTGACGATGCGCGAGCTTCTGAATATTTTTGACAAACACGGTATGCAACTTATTGCACCGGAAATTGGCGAAAAGTTTGACCCGGAATTCCATCAGGCGATGTTCGAGGCGCCTGTTCCGGACACTAAATCAGGTGACATTATACAGGTAATGGCCGAAGGCTTCATGCTGCATGACCGGCTGTTGCGCCCCGCACAGGTTGGGGTTTCGTCGACGCCGAAATGACATTGAAAGCGTGATTTGACTTAAATTGGGCCCGCATTCTTATTTGCGGGCCCTTTTTGTTAGTCCTTACGGACCAAAGCCTTAAGCTGATAAACCAGATCAAGCGCTTCTCTTGGGGAAAGAGAGTCTGGTTGTATGTCTGACAATTGTTCCTCAACCTCTGATCGTTCGGAATGTACGATCGCAGTAGCTGGAGTAGCCGAAAACAGGGGCAAATCGTCGATAAGCGCTTTTTGCTGGCCGCTTTCACGTTCACCTTTTTCAAGCGCCTCAAGAACAATCTTGGCTCGCTCAACCACGCTTTCCGGCAAGCCTGCAAGACGGGCGACCTGTACACCATAAGACCTGTCAGCTGCACCCTTATGCACCTCGTGCAGGAAGATAACTTCGCCTTCCCATTCACGTACTGCAATTGTGGCGTTGTCGACACCGTCCAGCTTTGCGGCCAGTTGCGTCATCTCATGATAGTGCGTGGCGAAAAGGGCGCGGCACTGGTTGTTTTCATACAAATGTTCAAGCGTAGCCCAGGCAATCGACAGACCGTCATAAGTGGCTGTTCCACGTCCAATTTCATCCAATATGACAAAAGCCCGGTCGTCAGCCTGATTAAGAATGGCGGCAGTTTCCACCATCTCAACCATAAAAGTAGACCGCCCTTGCGCCAGATCATCCGAGGCACCAACGCGTGAAAACAATTGGGAAACTAACCCAATATGGGCCTTTTCGGCAGGCACGAAACTCCCCATTTGCGCCAGAAGGGCGATCAGGGCGTTTTGCCGTAGAAAAGTGGACTTACCAGCCATGTTAGGGCCGGTCAGCAACCAAATAGCGGCTTGGTTTAGGTCTTCGGCAAGGGCGCAATCATTTGCGATGAAGGGGTCCGAACCTTGTTTGCGCAAGGCGGCTTCGACAACCGGATGGCGCCCGCCGGTAACCTGAAACGCCCGAGTGTCATCTACTTTTGGCCTGCTCCAGTTGGCCTCGCTCGCCAGATCCGCCAAAGCAGCAGCTAGATCGATATCGGCAAGTGCGCGCGCAGCGTCATAAATCTCAGCCGCTGATGCCAGAACCCTTTGGCACAGAGTATCAAAATGACGTTTTTCAACCTCCAACGCCCTTGCGCCTGCATTCAGGATACGGGTTTCCATTTCAGACAGATCAACCGTGCTGAAACGAACGGCATTCGCAGTCGTTTGGCGGTGTATGAACGTTTCACTATGCGGTTCTGCCAGCATTTTGTCAGCGTGTGTTGCCGTGGTTTCGATGAAATAGCCCAACACGTTGTTGTGTTTGATTTTTAGCGAAGCAATACCGGTTTGGTCCGCAAAATCTTTTTGCATTTTGCTGATTATGCCGCGCCCTTCCTCCCGCAAAGTTCGAACTTCATCAAGTTCCTCGTCATATCCAGTTGCGATAAAGCCGCCGTCGCGTGTCAACATCGGCGGTTCGGCGACCAGGGCCTGGTCTAGCAGGTTCACGAGGGCTGTGAAGCCAGTGAGTCTTTTTGCCTTGACCCTTAAGGTCTCCGGTAAATCATTTGCCTCAAGGCGATCGCTAATATCGACCGCAGATTCAAGACCGGCCCGAATTGCGCCAAGATCGCGTGGCCCGCCCCGACCAAGACCAAGACGGGATAAAGCGCGGTCGATATCCGGCGCGTTTCGCAGAGTTTCACGTAAGTCGTTGCGTAAATCCTGATTATCGCACAGGTATGAAACAGACTCTAACCTGCCTTGAATTACAGTTAATGTACGTGACGGGCTGGAAAGGCGCTGCTCCAACAACCGTCCGCCACCTGCTGTTATCGTACGATCTATCGCAGAAAGCAGCGACCCTTCACGCCCACCCGAAAGGGCGTGCGTAAGCTCGAGATTTCGCCGTGTCGCCGCGTCAATTTGCATGTTGGCGCTGGCGGATTCCTTAATGGGTGGGCGCAGAAGTGGTAATTTGCCCTTTTGCGTTAGCTCCAGATAGGAAACGATAGCTCCAATGGCGCCAGTTTCGGCCCGGCTGAAGTTTCCAAAAGCATCCAGAGAGCTGACTTCATAAAGTTCCTGAATGCGTTCTTTGGCGCTTGTGGAATCAAACGAGGATGCTGGCAGAGTGGTAAGAGAGGCCCCTGAATTAGTCACTAATTCGGCCAAATCTGCCTCAAGAGCATCGCCGATCAACACCTCACGGGGCCCCAATCGGGTAAGTTCAGGAGAAAACCGAACCCGTGGACAGGGGGTAACATGAAGGGCGCCGGTAGAGATATCCGCCCAAGCAAACGCCCCTTCGCCGCGGATTTCAGCATATGCAGCCAGATAATTATGCTGCCGCGCTTCAAGTAAGCTTTCCTCGGTCAGGGTTCCGGGTGTAACTAGCCGAACGACTTCACGTTTGACGACGGCCTTATAACCGCGTTTTTTGGCTTCCTTCGGGTCCTCCATCTGTTCGCAGACGGCAACGCGGAAGCCTTTGCGGATCAGGGTCAGCAAATATCCTTCTGCGGCGTGATGTGGCACGCCACACATTGCAATGTCTTCGCCCAGATGCTTGCCGCGCTTGGTTAGGGCGATATCCAGCGCCGAGGCCGCTGCGATAGCATCGTCAAAAAACATCTCATAAAAATCGCCCATCCTGTAGAAAAGCAGGGCGTCGGGATACCCGGCCTTGATTTCAAGGAATTGCGCCATCATTGGCGTTACGGCAGATTTGGCGTTGCTCAATTGATCCCCCCGGCGGCATTCGATGCAGAATAAGGGTGGAGGCGTTAGGGTAAAAGCCCTGTCAGGATTTTTTTAGGGTGTTTGAGCGGCGTGAAACCCAATTCCAGCTTGTCTGGCACATTTCGCCCAAGCCCCGTTCGGCCTTAAAGCCTAAAATCTTACCAGCCAAGGTTGGATCACCCCAAAATCCGTCTATGTCGCCCGGCCGCCTATCGACAATCTCATAAGGTATGGTCTTGTCGCAGGCAGCCTCATAGGCGCGCAGCATATCCATGACAGAATATCCGGTTCCAGTGGATAGGTTGACCACGTGGCTTTCGTCATTATCGATTAACTTCCGTAAGGATTGCACATGGCCTTTGGCCAGATCGACCACGTGAATATAGTCGCGCACCCCGGTGCCATCTGGAGTGTCATAATCGTCGCCAAAGACCCTAAGCTTGCCTAACTCGCCCATTGCTACCTTGGCGATGTAGGGAACCAGATTGTTTGGAATGTCACTCGGATCTTCGCCGATCAGTGCGGATTGATGCGCTCCGGCGGGGTTGAAGTACCTTAAAATACCGTAGGACCAACGATCATCCGCCGCCTTAACTTGGCGCAGCAGGTTTTCGCAAACCAGTTTGTTTTCCGCATAAGGGCTTTCAGGGCGGGTCGCATGGTTTTCCTGTAAGGGGAGCGTATCGGGAATGCCATAAACCGTGGCGGTTGACGAGAATACCACGCGCCGCACGCCATGCTTGTCCATTGCAGTTAGTAGGGTCGAAAAACCAACGCAATTTGAGTGAAAGTAGTCAAGCGGCTGCTCTACACTTTCGCCAACCGCTTTTTTTCCCGCAAAATGGACGATTGCATCAAAATCATTTTGGGTAAAAACCCTGTCGAGAAATGCTTTGTCTAAAACGCTGCCTTCGTAGCATTTTACGGGGCTACCGGTGAGAACCTCTAACCGCTCCAGAACATCATGGCGCGCATTCGAGAAATCATCGAGAATCACCACCTCAAAACCGGAACCAACCAACTCAACATAGGTGTGCGACCCGATATAACCGGCACCACCTGTCAGAAGGATTCTTGAACCCATACTGCAACTCCGTTTCACATTCGTGGCAGACTAGGACGGGGCGAGGGAAAAATCATGCAAAAAATGGGCACGTGACCTAGTCTTATCCCGGTATCTAGATTGCCCCAGCCCAGCGCGAATGTTAGCCCTGACTCCAAGCATACAAGATTTAGGGAATGAGGCTGGAATGTCGAAGACGCGTATAACACCAGAAGAGGCGCTGGCCTTTCATCTAGAACCCACCCCCGGCAAGTATGAAGTCACGCCGACCGTCCCGATGAATACCCAGCGTGACCTGTCACTGGCGTATTCCCCCGGGGTGGCTGTTCCTTGCGAAGCGATCGCGGAGAATCCCGAAACGGTTTACGACTATACCAACAAAGGCAACCTCGTGGCGGTTATTTCCAACGGCACTGCGGTGCTGGGCCTTGGAAACCTGGGTGCGCTGGGCTCCAAGCCGGTGATGGAAGGCAAAGCGGTGCTCTTCAAACGTTTTGCTGACGTGAACTCGATTGATATTGAGCTTGATACCGAAGATGTCGAGGAATTTGTTTGTGCCGTGCGGGCCATGGGGCCAACCTTTGGCGGCATTAACCTTGAGGATATCAAGGCGCCCGAATGTTTTATCATTGAGCAGCGGCTCAAAGAAGAAATGGACATTCCGGTTTTTCACGACGATCAGCACGGCACCGCGGTTATTTGTGCGGCCGGTCTGATCAATGCGCTGCACTTGTCCGGGAAGAAAATCGAAGATTGCCGCATTGTTCTGAACGGTGCCGGTGCGGCCGGGATCGCCTGTATTGAGCTGATCAAGACCATGGGCGCGCGTCATGACAATTGCATCGTCTGTGACACCAAAGGCGTGATCTATCAGGGGCGCAAAGACGGTATGAATCAGTGGAAATCTGCCCATGCTGCCAATACCGATCTTCGCACTTTGGAAGAGGCCATGGATGGCGCCGACGTTTTCCTTGGGGTGAGCGCCAAGGGTGCCGTGACGCCAGAAATGGTTACTTCCATGGCACCTAACCCGGTGATTTTTGCCATGGCCAACCCTGATCCTGAAATCACACCCGAAGAGGCGCATGAAGTCCGGGAAGATGCAATTGTCGCAACAGGACGTTCCGATTATCCCAACCAGGTCAATAACGTACTGGGTTTTCCATACCTCTTTCGCGGGGCGTTGGACATTCACGCACGGGCGATCAACGATGAAATGAAGCTGGCATGCGCGCGCGCATTGGCCGAGCTTGCGCGCCTTGATGTGCCCGATGAAGTTGCCATGGCTTATGGAAAGAAGCTCACTTTTGGGCGCGACTATATAATTCCAACGCCGTTTGACCCACGTCTGATTCACGTAATTCCGCCTGCAGTTGCCAAGGCGGGCATAGATTCGGGTGCTGCACGTCGGCCGATTATTGATTTTGAAAGCTATACCGCCAACCTCATGGCGCGCATGGATCCTACGGCGTCAATCTTGCGCGGTATCAACACCCGCGCAAGGCAGGCACAGGCACGAATGATATTTGCCGAAGGTGATGACCCACATGTGTTGCGTGCAGCAGTTGCCTACCAGCGCGGCGGCTTTGGAGAGGCTATAGTGGTTGGTCGAAAGGCGGATGTGCAGGAAAAACTGGCTGCAGCTGGGTTGGGCGAGTCTGCGGACGAGCTTCAGGTCGTGAACGCAGCCAATACCGAGCATTTGGCTACCTATAAAACCTTCCTCTATGACCGTTTGCAACGCGAGGGCTTTGACCGGCATGATATTCACAGGCTTGCGGCACGTGACAGGCATGTTTTCGCAGCCCTGATGCTGGCCCATGACCATGGAGACGGGATGGTTACCGGTGCGACGCGAAAATCGGCACATGTCATGGAGTTGATCAACCACGTGTTTGATGCCCGTGCTGAAAACGGAACCGTTGGTGTCACAGCCATCCTGAACAAGGGACGCATCGTATTGGTTGCGGATACGCTTGTGCATGAGTGGCCTGAAAGTGAAGACCTGGCAAATATAGCTGAGAGTGCTGCAGGGGTAGCGCGCACACTGGGGCTTGAGCCGCGCGTAGCCTTCGTCAGCTTTTCAACCTTCGGATATCCGGTATCTGAGCGTGCTGAAAAAATGCATGACGCACCGGCAATTTTGGACGCCCGTGGTGTAGATTTTGAATTCGACGGTGAAATGACTGCGGATGTGGCTTTGAATATGGAGGCAATGTCCGCCTATCCGTTCTGTCGCCTTTCCGGTCCTGCCAATATTCTGGTCATGCCCGCGCGCCACTCGGCATCTATTTCGGTGAAGATGATGCAGGAGCTTGCGGGGGCAACGGTGATCGGGCCCATTCTTACCGGCATAAACAAACCGATTCAGCTGTGCTCAACAACTTCCACGGCCAACGATATCCTGAATATGGCGCTGATTGCGGCATGTAAGGTTGGGTAGATGAGCGTTTTTAACCTTGGTTCCATAAATGCTGATCATTTCTATTCGGTCCCGCATTTACCTCAGCCAGGTGAAACGCTTGCGGCCACTTCCTTCAGCACTGGCCTGGGCGGCAAAGGTGCAAACCAGTCGGTCGCGGCTGCCCTTGCAGGGTCGAAAAGCATTCATATCGGCGCCGTCGGACCAGACGGTGGTTGGGCTATCAAAAAACTATCTGAGTACGGAGTGGATACTGGCAACATCCCCGATGTTGAAACCCCTACGGGTCACGCCATCATTAACGTTGATCAGGCTGGTGAGAATGCAATTGTCATATTTTCCGGGGCAAACGACAAACAGTCTCTAACTCTGGTGAAAACCGCACTAAATGGCGCGGACAAGGGCGATATACTGTTGCTGCAGAACGAAACAAATTTACAGGAAGAGGCTGCAAATACTGCAAAAAACTGCGGCCTTTTCGTGATCTACTCTGCAGCCCCATTTTCAGCCGATGCAACGACCAAACTCATGCCCTATGCAGACCTAATCGTGGTCAACGACATAGAGGCAGCACAACTAACCGAAACTTTAAGCCTGGCGCTTGCTGACCTTCCAGTCGCAAATGTGCTGATTACACATGGAGCAAACGGTTCGACCTGGCGGGTTCAGGCAAGTGGTGAAGAGATTTTTGTACCCGCCTTCAATGTTGACCCGGTAGATACCACTGGCGCGGGGGATTGTTTTATCGGTTACACGGCAGCGGGGCTTGATCAGGGTCTTTCGAACGGGGATGCCATGCGCCTAGGGTCTGCGGCGGCTGCTTTGAAAGTTACACGCCGCGGCACAGCAGATGCTATCCCGACCCGCGCCGAGGTTGATGCCTTCCTAAAGGAAAACCCTAAATGACAGATCACCAGACCACCCATCAGGCCGAAGAAGATGCGCGCAATGAAAACTTGCAGATCTGGCTCAATGGCAAGGTCGTGCCTAAGGCACAGGCGGTGGTTTCCGTTTATGATTCTGGCTTCATGCTGGGGGACGGAATTTGGGAGGGTCTGAGGTTATATAACGGTAAATGGGCCTTTCTGGAGGCGCATCTTGATCGGTTATTTGAGGCAGCTCTGGCCATTGATCTGGATATCGGGCTGGACCGTGCCGGAGTGATACAGGCGCTGGAGGATACCCGCGCTGCGAATAACATGACAACCGATGCCCATGCCCGCCTGATGATCACCCGGGGTGTGAAAGTTCGGCCATTCCAGCATCCGTCGCTCAGCCAGTCCGGGCCGACGATTGTTATCATCATGGAGCACTCAAAGCCCGCGCTGCCCCGTCCGATCCGTCTGGCCACGGTGCCGCATGTTCGCGGGTTACCGATGACGCAGGACCCGAAACTGAACTCTCACTCCAAACTGAACTGCATTCTCGCTTGCATTGCAGCGGAGAAATCCGGGGCGGATGAGGCTCTGATGCTGGATATTCATGGCTTTGTGAACACCACCAACGCCTGCAACTTTTTCATCGTTCGCAAGGGGGAAGTTTGGACGTCGACCGGTGATTATTGCATGAATGGCATCACGCGTCAGAAGGTGATCGACCTGTGCCGCGCCAACGACATTCCCGTGTTTGAGCGTAACTTCAGCATTGTTGACACATACGGCGCTGATGAGGCGTTTCTGACCGGAACTTTTGGCGCGCAGACCCCCGTAAGCTTGATCGACGGCAGGCAGATCGGAACTGGTGACTTTGGGCCGGTAACAACGCGTATTCGAGGGCTTTATAAGACACTAATCCAGCAGGAAACGGCCTAATGCGCATCGCTATGTGGTCCGGCCCGCGCAACCTTTCCACGGCAATGATGTATTCATTTGCGGCACGGTCTGATTGTGCTGTAGTAGACGAACCCTTTTATGCTGCCTACCTGAAGAAGACCGGGCTGGAACATCCGATGCGCCAGGAAATCCTAGCCTCACAAGATACTGATCCGGCGCGTGTTGTGTCGCAAATAACAGGCTCTATTCCGTCCGGAAAACCGCATTTTTATCAAAAACACATGACCCAGCACATGGTGCCCGGTATCCCGAGGGGCTGGATGTCTGATGTCAAAAATGTCTTTCTTATCCGCCACCCTGCGCGGGTCATTGCCTCTTACGCTGTGAAACGAGAGAACCCCGCGATTGAAGACATTGGATTTGTTCAACAGGCCGAGTTATTCGACGAGGTTCGTGCCGCGGGCGGCGAACCAGTGGTGATTGACAGCTTTGATATCCGCAACGATCCGGAAGGGATGCTGCGCAAGCTTTGCGACGCTATAGGCTTGGACTGGGATCCGGGAATGCTTGGCTGGTTTGCTGGCCCACATCCTCAGGATGGCGTCTGGGCCAAACACTGGTATGGGGCGGTGCATCAAAGTACGGGATTTGCAGGGGCCGAGGGGCCGCTTCCGCAAATTATCGGACCTCTGGAAGAGGTCTTAAAACTTGCAACACAGCCTTACGAACACATGCAGAAGTTTAAACTTTGACGCTTTAGCTTATTCAGGATCTTAATCTATCCGTCCTTGGCAACCCGACGATTACGTCCGGCAATCAGTTTCAGACGCAGGGCGTTAAGCTGGATGAAGCCGGCAGCGTCGGTTTGATCATAAGCGCCCATATCTTCCTCAAAAGTCACATGCTCTTCGCTGTAAAGCGAATGATCTGACCAGCGGCCAACGGTGCGCGCCGACCCTTTGTAGAGCTTCAGGCGTACGGTTCCGGTAACGTGCTCTTGGCTTTTATCAATAGCGGCCTGCAGCATTTCACGCTCGGGTGAATACCAAAAACCATTGTAAATCAGCTCGGCATATTGCGGCATCAGCTGGTCTTTCAGGTGCATCGCACCGCGATCCATGGTGATGCTTTCGATCCCTCTATGTGCCTCCAGCAACAGCGTGCCGCCTGGGGTTTCATAAATACCGCGGGATTTCATGCCAACAAAACGCCCTTCGACCAGATCAAGGCGACCAATGCCATGTTTACCACCAAGTTCGTTAAGTTTGGTCAAAATGCCTGCTGGGCTCATGGCTTCGCTGTTGATTGCGACCGGATCGCCCTGCTCAAAGGTGACTTCGATGAATTCCGGTGTGTCCGGCGCATCTTCGGGATGGACCGTGCGTTGATAGACATAGTCGGGTGCTTCAACAGCCGGGTCTTCCAGTACCTTACCTTCGGAGGAGGTGTGCAGAAGGTTGGCATCCACCGAAAACGGCGCTTCACCACGTTTGTCCTTGGCAATCGGAATCTGATGTGCTTCAGCGAATTCGATCAACCGTGTACGTGAGCCTAGGTCCCATTCACGCCATGGCGCGATAACTTTGATTTCTGGGTTCAGAGCGTAGGCAGCAAGCTCAAACCTGACCTGATCATTGCCTTTGCCGGTGGCACCATGCGAAACGGCGTCTGCGCCGGTTTGTTCGGCGATCTCAACCAAACGCTTGGAAATCAGTGGCCGTGCGATGGAAGTCCCCAAAAGGTACAGGCCTTCATAAACCGCATTCGCCCTAAACATCGGGAATACAAAGTCGCGCACGAATTCCTCGCGCAGATCTTCGATGAAGATATTTTCGGGCTTAATTCCCAGAAGTTCGGCCTTTTTGCGTGCCGGGTCCAGCTCTTCGCCCTGCCCAAGATCGGCGGTGAATGTCACAACCTCGCAGCCATACTCAACCTGAAGCCACTTCAGGATAATCGAGGTATCAAGCCCGCCGGAATAGGCCAGAACTACTTTTTTGGGCGCGGTCATATCAGTATTCCATCTTGAGGTTTCGGCGTGGGTTTATTGGGTTTAGCAAGGCCCGGCAAGAGCTATGAATGGTTGCTAATACGTGCCGGATAGGCCAAAGCGGCTGTATGACTGAGTTTTGCGATAAGGCCCGGGCGGCCGAACAAGAGATGCGGGCGCTTTTTCCGCCAACACCCCTGCAGCGTAATGACCATCTTTCGGCGCGGTTTGAGGCGGATATCTGGCTGAAGCGCGAAGACCTTTCACCGGTGCGCAGCTATAAAATCCGTGGCGCTTTTAATGCGATGCGCAAAGTTCTTGTCGAGCATCCCGAACAAGCTCTGTTCATTTGCGCGAGTGCCGGAAACCACGCGCAAGGGGTAGCTTTTGTCTGCCGGCATTTTGGTGTGAAGGGCGTTATTTTTATGCCGGTGACCACGCCGCAGCAAAAAATTAACAAAACCAAGATCTTTGGTGGGGACACCATCGAAATACGCCTGATCGGTGACTATTTTGACGACACGTTGGCGGCCGCCAAAGCCTATTGCGTGGAAAAAGGCGGGCATTTTTTGTCGCCGTTTGACGATGTAGATGTCATCGAAGGCCAGGCCTCGGTTGCGGTTGAGATACTTGCACAAATGGGGCACGCCCCGGATATTGTTGTGTTGCCGGTCGGGGGCGGCGGCCTGTCTGCCGGGGTGACAAAATGTCTGGCTGATTTCGCACCGGAAACTGAGCTGAGATATGTTGAGCCCGCCGGGGGAGCATCATTAAAGGCCGCGATAGCTGTCGGACACCCGGTATCCCTTAGCCGGGTGGATACTTTTGTTGATGGTGCAGCAGTCGCGCGAATCGGAGACCTGACCTTTGCTGCGCTAAAAAGCACGCCATCAGATCACGTTTTTGCCGCGCCGGAAGACCGCATATGCACAACAATTCTGGATATGCTGAACGTAGAGGGCGTAGTGCTTGAGCCTGCCGGGGCGCTGTCTGTTGACGCGCTGGTGGACATTGCGGATCTGATCCGCGGTAAAAGCGTGGTGTGTGTCACTTCCGGTGGCAACTTCGATTTTGAACGATTGCCTGAGGTCAAAGAGCGCGCTCAGCGATATGCGGGTTTGAAAAAATACTTTATTCTTCGTCTGCCTCAACGCCCCGGTGCCTTGCGCGATTTCCTTGAATTGCTTGGCCCCGAGGATAATATCACGCGGTTTGAGTACCTGAAAAAATCCGCTAGAAATTTTGGTTCTGTCTTGATTGGTATCGAAACTCTAAGAGCCGAGAACTTCAATGTTATGTTCGGTCGCCTTGATACTGCTGGGCTTGCCTATACCGATATAACGAATGACGAGGCTATCTCGGAATTTGTCATATAAATTCTTCTGAATTTTGCATCTGAACCAGCTAAGGCAACTGGCTGACTGTGAACTCTGCCCGTGACTGCGCATACGTGTCAAATACCGGGGCCAGGTTGACGCCAGCAAAATCCCCACCTGCTGCCATCCGCTCCCCCTGATGGCAAAGCTTGCCAAAATCATCGAACCCGATATTCAGGGCACTGCCTTTCAGGAAGTGAAGGTCTTGCTCCAGGTTTTCAGGAGCCGGATTTGACTTAAGACGTCTGATAACCTCCTCCACTTCCATCAAGAACAATTCAACGACCTCGGCAAAATCCTCGTCACCGATTTCTTGCCTTAGTTCTTCTACACGGTCCCAGTTTATCATCTCAACCTCATGTAAAGTCGGGAAGAATATGTAACCTTCAGTTTTAACAACCGGTTACATTTCCAGGCATTTTTTGCACAATTTTAGATTTAAGTGGCTGTTAAGCTGGAGCACGTAGTCAGGAAATTCGGGAACGAGCCCGAGTTTAAACAGGACAAATTTTTGGGTGTTGTTAAGAAACCAAACGCCATTCCGCCCGCTCTGACCGGGGTTATTCAACGTGTTTCGATTGTGGATGATAGTGCTGCACAACGCATGTTGTTATCCCGCTCACTAGCTCGGCAGGGCTACGACGTTTGCGAAGCTGCTTCGGGGGAAGAGGCGCTGGCTGCCTGTCAGGCCGAGGAGTTTGATCTTGTCCTGAGCGACTGGATGATGCCCGGTATGGATGGTACCGAATTTTGCCGAGCTTTTCGCACATTGCCGCGTGAGAATTATGGGTATTTCATTCTGTTGACCTCCAAGACTGAAAGCGGCGCAGTTGCGAAGGGTCTGGACGTCGGGGCCGATGATTTTTTAACGAAACCAGTAAACAGTGACGAACTGCTGGCGCGGATTAACGCAGGTGATCGAATTTTAAGGATGGAGCGGGAGCTGACGGAGAAAAACCGTCTGGTAAGCGCAACGCTTGACCAAATTCAAACGCTGTATGATTCGTTAGATCGCGATCTGATTGAAGCACGAAATATGCAGCAATCCCTTGTACGCGAGCCCTTTCGCGACTTTGGCACTGCTGAGGTTTCATTGTTGTTGAAACCCTGTGGACATGTTGGCGGAGATTTAGTTGGGTTTTTTGGCGTTGGTCCGGACAGAATCGGATTCTATTCGATTGATGTTTCCGGGCATGGTGTTGCCTCAGCAATGCTGACGGCGCGGCTTGCATCTTACCTGTCTGACGGAGTGCCGGAGCAAAACATTGCGCTTGTGCGCGATACAAACGGGCAATACATCGCCCGCCCGGCACGGGAAGTTGCCGATTTGCTGAACATTCTCATGATCGAGGACATGCAAACTGAGTTATATCTGACCGCGCTAATAGGGTTTCTTGATCTGAAATCTGGTCAGGTAGAGTATAGCCAATGCGGCCATCCTACCCCTCTGATCATAGATGAAAGCGGAGACGTCCGGTTCTTTGGACCTGGCGGTTTGCCAATCGGTCTCATCCCCGAAGCTGAGTACGAACAGCACAAAATTCAGCTTGAGCCAGGGGAGCGGCTGCTTTTCTATTCGGATGGTTTCACCGAATGTGAAAACGATAAAACCGACCAATTAGGCGAAGATGGGTTTGAAAAACTGATACGTGAAAACACCGAACTTGATGGTGGCGATTTTTTTACCGCTTTGGTCTGGAATCTGGATTTGTTTTGCGGGGGGCAGGATTTCGGCGATGATTTGTCGTGTACAATGGTGCGCTACAACGGTGCCGAGAATTCGCAATAATGCATGAGGAAGGCGCGGTCGCCATCATTTCCAACAATTTTTGCAGCTTCTTTCGGGCTTGCCCAAACCGCCTGATGACCCAACTCGACCGGGGGGCCAAGTCGTCGTACCGGGTGTGCCAGATAGATAGTACACACTTTTTCGGCCCATAAATCATATTCCGGCATATAGGTGAAACGGCGAAAGGCGCCAATTCGGCGTGGGGCAGCAATGCGCCAGCCCGTTTCCTCCCAAACCTCGCGATGCAGTGCGGTTATCGGGGATTCTCCCGGGTCAATCCCACCGCCAGGCAGTTGAAACTCGGGTATAGGCTCATCCTGATGGGTTAACAGCAGGTCAGGGCCGCGCGGCAAAATTGCGTAAACGCCAGGGCGCTGCGTATATTTTCGCCCGATTTGCCTTGGCTCGCCAAACCTGCGCATGTTAATCGCCCCGTTGTTGCCGCGCTTCTACAGACACGGTATGGCAATTCAGGCGAAGATAGGAAACCCAAATGTCAGTAGCAGATAAATCCACCTGGGATGATACGATCCTGCCTTTTCAGCTTGATGCCTGTGACACAAGGGGCCGCGTGGCGCGGCTTGACGCCAGCCTGAACAAAATACTTTCACAGCACGAATATCCACCAGCGATCGAGGCGCTGGTGGCCGAGGCAGTAATTCTAACCGCCCTGATTGGTCAGACAATTAAGCTTAGGTGGAAATTGTCCCTGCAAATCCGGGGGGATGGACCCGCCCGTTTGATTGCAACAGATTATTATGCACCGGGTAAAGACGGCGAGCCTGCGCAGATACGGGCCTATGCCAGCTATGATGCCGAAAAGCTCGTAACGGACTCAGAGCCGTTTAGCCTTATCGGCAAGGGTTATTTCGCTGTTCTGATCGACCAGGGGGAAGGCACGACGCCCTATTCAGGGCTGACGCCCCTTGCAGGCGGTTCACTGGCAGCTTGCGCTGGCAGCTATTTCGCCCAGTCAGAACAATTGCCCACCCGGTTTTCCTTGTCCTATGGCAGGTCCTCGGTGCCGGGCCAGCCGGAACGGTGGCGCGCTGGCGGGGTCATGCTGCAACATCTTCCCAAGGCTTCGCCATTCGTGGCTGATGCTAAGGAAGGCACAGAAGAAGCCACGCTGGTTGCCGCTGAAGACCTGTTGAATGAAGAAGAAGGTGAAAACTGGAACCGGGCCAACATTCTTCTTGATTCCGTTGAGGAGTTTGAGCTGATTGGCCCGTCTTTAAAACCCACTGATTTGCTTTACCGGTTGTTTCACGAGGAAAAGCCGCGGGTGTTCGAAGCTCAGCCGGTGTATTTTGGCTGTACCTGTTCGGTTGAAAAAGTCATGAACAGCCTGTCTATCTACTCAGACAAAGACATTGCACATATGACCAAAGAAGACGGATCAGTGACTGCTGATTGCCAGTTTTGTGGTGCGCATTACCGGCTTGATCCAAAAGACCTTGGTTTTGAAGCTGCGGAGCGGGCGAATGAAAAAAAGTGAGGCACTGAAAACGGTGATCAGCGGGGCGAGCCGCACCATTGAAACATCGTCGGATTTTGACCTCAACCCAGCTGTTCAGATGCCGGACGGTTATCAGCTACGCCCAGCAGCAGTTTTAATGCCCTTTTTAGAGTGTGAAAATGGATTGCGCCTTATCTTAACGAAAAGAGCCGCGCATCTTCGCCACCACCCCGGTCAGATTGCGTTTCCCGGTGGAAAAGTTGACCCGGAGGATGACGGGCCAAGGGCGGCAGCTTTGCGTGAGGCAGAAGAAGAAATTGGCCTTGTGCGAAACAAAGTTGAAGTATTGGGTGAGATGCCCTGCCACGAAACTGTAACCGGCTTTTCCATTCAGCCGGTGCTTGGTCTGATTACTGGCGAGTTTACGCCCCGGCCGGAAGTTGGCGAAGTGGATGAAATTTTTTCGGTGCCGTTTGATTTTCTGGCAGATCCGGCAAGATATCAGATCGAATCACGCATTTGGCGGGGTGAGCGGCGGTATTTCTACACGATCCCGTATGGACCCTATTATATCTGGGGCGCGACAGCCCGGATACTACGAGCCCTGGCAGGAGGGATTGCAGGGTGAAACGCATTACTTCTGAATGGCTGAAGGACCCAAAAGCACAGGCTGTTTGTACCGTCCTGAACAGCGCTGGGTATCAGGCCTATTTTGTCGGAGGATGTGTACGCAACGATTTACTGGGTGCCGCGATCTCCGATATTGATCTGGCCACGGATGCCCGTCCGCAAATGGTGATGGAACTGGCTGAAAAGGCTGGCCTGCATGCGGTGCCTACCGGGGTTGAACATGGAACCGTGACGATCGTGTCAGACGGGCTGGTTTGTGAGGTCACCACTTTTCGAAAAGACATCGAGACTGACGGGCGTCGTGCCGTCGTGCATTTTTCGGAAGCAATCGAGGATGACGCCAAGCGGCGTGATTTCACCATGAACGCCCTTTACGCCAATGCAGCGGGGGAGGTTCTGGATCCGCTGAACGGGTTGCCGGACCTGATCAAACGTCGGGTGCGTTTCATTGAAAACGCCGATGAACGCATACGCGAAGATTATCTGCGCATTCTTCGTTTTTTCAGATTTCATGCCTGGTACGGTGACCCAGATGCCGGGCTGGATGCGGAGGGTTTGGCGGCAGTTGCGGCAAATCAGGCAGGATTAGAGACTTTATCGCGCGAACGCATTGGGCACGAGATGTTGAAATTACTGGCCGCACCGGATCCGGCACCGGCAATGGCGAGCATGCAACAGGTGGGGGTTCTTGCCCATATACTGCCCGGCACAAATGCCTCGGCCTTGCCGCTTTTGGTGCATATTGAAGGTCAGACTGATATGCGCCCGGACGCCGTGCGCCGGCTGGCAAGTCTGGGAAATGTCACCGGGTTTGGTAAAAGCCTGCGCTTGTCACGCAAGGATACGCGGCGCGTTGAAGCTTTGGTCAGGGCGGTTGAAAGCACGGCTACCGCCAGCGAGCTGGCTTATAGAAACGATGCAGATTTCGCGCGCGACGTCATGGTGCTGCGTGCTGTTCTTTTTGAGACGCATTTGCCGCAAGATCTTGAGCAAGAGCTGATCTTTGGTGCAGAGGCTGTTTTTCCGATCAAGGCAAAGGATTTGGCAGGAGAGTACGAAGGTGTCGCGCTGGGCAATCGGCTGAAAGAGCTGGAGGCGCGCTGGATCGCGTCCGGTTTCTCGCTTTCCCGTAAGGAGCTTTTGACGTGAAAACCGTCACGATTGAAAGGTTGGGCCATCAGGGTGACGGTATTGCCGCAGGTCCGGTTTTTGTGCCACGCACCTTGCCCGGCGAGGTCGTGGCGGGTGCGGTTGAAGGTGATCGGATGATCGCGCCGAAAATCGTGACCCCGGTTCCTGAAAGGGTGCGGCCAGCCTGCAGGCATTACAAAAACTGCGGTGGATGCGCGCTACAACATGCCAGCGATGCTTTTGTGGAAAGCTGGAAGAAAGGCGTGGTGGAAACGGCCTTGCAGGCTCAGGGCTTGCCCGCACCTATACGTCAAATCCACACTTCGCCGCCCCATTCACGCAGGCGGGCAACGATTGCGGCACGTCGCGTAAAAAAGGGCGCACAGGCCGGGTTTTACGGTGCTCAAACGGATGTGATTTGTGAAATCGAAGACTGCCAGTTGCTGAGGCCAGAGCTGTTGCAGATGTTGCCGTTTGTGCGTGATCTGACCAGCATCGGCGCCTCTCGCAAGGGGCGGCTAGCGGTTACTCTGACGCTGCTTGATGCGGGTGTTGATGTCTCTGTCAAAGGCGGCAAGCCGATGACCGGCCCATTGTTCTCCGAACTTTCAGCGCTTTCCAGAGAAACCGACACTATTGCGCGCCTGTCATGGGAAGATGAAGTTGTGGCGGAGTTTTTTGCGCCAAAGCTTGGCTTGGGAAAAGCTGTGATCACCCCACCGCCGGGTGCCTTTCTTCAGGCAACCGTGGAGGGGCAGGCAGCACTTGAGGCCGCCGTTGCCGAGGCCATTGGCGGAGCAAAAAGTATTGCGGATCTTTTCGCCGGTTGTGGAACTTTTGCATTGCCCCTTGCCGAACAGGCCAAGGTACATGCGGTTGAGGCATCCGAGGATATGATGGCGTCATTACTGGCAGGCTGGCGCGGAGCGGTCGGGCTGAAACCTGTTAGTATTGAGGCCCGAGACCTTTTTCAAAGGCCTCTTTTACCAGATGAGTTAAACGATTTTGACGCGATTGTGATCGACCCACCGCGTGCCGGAGCTGAAGCGCAGGCCAATCAGGTGGCAAGCTCGAAGGTTCCTGTCATTGCCATGGTTTCGTGCAATCCGGTGACCTTCGCGCGCGATACAAAGGTGCTGACGCAGGCCGGCTTTTCAATAGATTGGGTCGATGTGGTTGATCAGTTTCGGTGGTCACCACATGTTGAGATTGTCGCGCGCCTCACCCGAAGCGCGTAATCCCGGGCTTTTAATAATGCACCAAAAACTATATTATCACGGGTAAAACGCGAGGCAAAAATGCGGTTTATTCTGTCACTGGTGCTTTTGGCTGGTTTGCTGGCTTTTTCCGGATGCTCAAAATTCAAGACTTATAATGGGCCGGAAGTTACCCAGATTATTATAATGAAGTCGGATAGACGCATGTATCTTATGCATGGCAATAAAGTGCTCAAAAGTTATGATATCGACCTTGGTTTTACGCCGGACGGGCATAAAGAGATTGAGGGAGATGGGCGCACTCCGGAGGGGCGCTACTTTATCGACCGGCGCAACCCTGACAGTCTTTTTCATCTGTCCTTAGGCATTTCCTATCCGAACAATGCAGACAGGGCCCACGCTGCCTCGCTCGGGAAACAACCGGGTGGCGATATCTTTATTCATGGGGCCAGACGGCCGATGGATCCGCGCGGAGCGGATTGGACAGCTGGTTGTATTTCGGTCAGTAACCGCGAAATGGAACGGATTTACTCAATGGTCCAACGAGGCACAGTCATAGATATTTACCCGTAAGCTACAGGTGGGGCTCGCCCCCTAATATCAGTGTCCACCAGATTTTGCCGGAAGATTCCTGAAACCAGGCGAAACCCATATCAGTTGCGTTCCTGTCAAGAATCACGTCGCGCGTACCCTTCTCTTCCATCCAGGCAGCCAGAGTTTCCAGCTCGGTCTCGTAGGTTTCCGAGATGTTTTCACCTAACATGGTCTTGGTGTATCCGCTTCGTACCACCCGATCCAGCGGCGAAGATCCGTCAGAACCGAAATGCCAGGGTCGGTTCTGACGGGACATGTCGCGCGAATGGGTCTCGGCTGCGGCATTAAGTTGCGCATTCATCTGAACCGGGCCTGCTCCAGCGGCCTGGCGCAAAGCGTTAACCGAATCAAGCATACGAAAAACCACCTTGTTCGAGTCACGCGCAGTAATCCGATAGACTTGCGGCAAAGGTTTGCCATCCGGCCCCAGTTGCGGAGGCTGCGTGGATTCACAAGCGGTCAGTAATAACGCGATAATAGGGAAGATAAAAAAGTAGCGTTTCATAGTCGGTCCTGCATTATTGGTTAACCCCCACTACAGTGAGAAGGCTTAACTGGCAAACCAATGTTGGCGGTACTCGGCCAGCTGACGCTTGTTTGATTTGCGACTGAGGCATTCTGGTCATATATACTGCGTATCGTAATCACCGAAATATAGGTAATGGAATGTCCGAATTTAAGAAACCAAAACTAAGCCGTCGCAAGTTTCTAGGAACGACGGTAGCGGCTGCAGCGGGCGGTTTGGTAACTCCCGCGCTTGCGCAGACCGAAGGTACGACGGAAATTGAGGACGAAATTACCGAAGTAGTACGCCGAAATATCTCCAGTTTTCGTTCACTCAACTGGAGGCCATATTTCAGCAACCTGAGAAAAGGCGCGATACTGGTTGATACAACTTCACGCGCTTTGCATTATTGGTCGGCTGACGAGTCAATTTACAGATTGTACCCAACGTCGGTGCCACTGACCGAAGACCTTACACGCAGAGGTCGAACCAGCATAATTCGCAAAGTTGAAGGCCCAAGCTGGAGCCCTACCCCGGCAATGCGTATTCGCAACCCGGAATGGCCCCCATATATACCTCCGGGACCGGATAACCCCTTGGGAACGCACGCACTTTACCTGTCTTGGAAGTATTACCGAATACATGGCACGCATGACACTCGCAAAATTGGGCGGCGTTCTTCAAATGGTTGTATTGGGCTTTACAATGAACACATTGCCGAATTGTTTGATCTGGCAAAAACCGGAACACAGGTGTTGCTGATTTGACAACACGCTGAATTAAACTGCATTTCGAGTTTGTATGGACAGGAAGAAAGTGTTTTCTGGCCCGGTAAGGTATGAACTGTCCACACGTTGGTTACGGTGGATTTGAACTAGGAGACTAAGATGAAAAAACTTGCACTTGCCGCTGTGGTGGCTTCCGTAGGAACGGCCACTTTTGCTGGCGCACCTGACGCACCGTATATTGAACCAGAAATCATCATCGAAGAAGCAGGCTCCAGCTCTGCAGCTGGAATTCTGGTTCCGGTCTTCCTGTTGCTTGTTCTTGCTGCAGCAATGGCGCACAATCCAGCCTAAGTTTCGACATAGGCAAAAGAAAAACCCCGCCAACTCGGCGGGGTTTTTTTTGTTTTGCTTGCTGATTTAGATTGTTTCGTTAATCCAGGCCTGCAAGGTTGCTTTTGGTGCAGCGCCGACTTTGTTCGACACAACTTCACCATCCTTGAACATGAATAGTGTCGGGATACCCCGAACACCCATCTGCGCGGGTGAGTTCGGGTTTTCATCAACGTTAACCTTGGCAATTTTGATCTTGCCTTCAAATTCGACGGCCAGCTCTTCCAAGGCAGGCCCGATTTGTTTGCATGGACCGCACCATTCGGCCCAGAAATCGACGATAACAGGTATGTCCGAATTGCGGACTTCTTCTTCAAAGGTGGCATCAGTAACAGCGATAGTAGCCATGAGTTTGCTCCTTGGCGTTTCAAGTTGAAGCGAAAGTAGGAACCCCGGCTGTGATCGTCAAGATGCAGGGAGCGCAGCAATTGCCAACTCGGCTGGTATTGGCATCAATTCCGCGTTTTCCGTCCATAAAATCTCGCATTCCACATTGGTTTTAGGGAAAACGTGCTCCAGCGCCTGAATATAGGCCCCCATCTGGCGCAGGATTCCATCGGGGATGTCAGCCGCGTGCTGGGGAACAACAGCGTTCGTTTTAAAATCTATCACCACAACTTTTTCATCAGAAATGATCAACCGGTCTATAACGCCTTGAACCTTGACGCCGCCCAACGCCGGTAGAAAGGCGGTGATGTCGACTTCGGCAAGTGTATCTGCAGTAAACATGTGGGCGAGAGAGGGGTTTTTGAGTAAATTCGTGACCTCTTTGCACAGGGCACCAGCCTCTTCTCCGGTGGCCATAAGGTCACCTTTCTCCAAAAGGGTTGCGCAGAGACCCGGCCATTTTTCTTCTGCCACGCCGGGAAGAACTTCCAGCAACAGGTGTATTTGCAGCCCGCGGCGTTTAGCGGCTTCTGTGCTAAGACCGACGCCGGTACCGGCCAGGACCTTTGTACCCCCTAAGTCGGACGGATTAACGGGTTCAGGTTTCGCGTCCGGCGTGGAAACAGGGCTGGTAACCCAATCGGGAAGTGTTATTTTGTCCGACCCTGCTGAATGTGTGCGTCCTTTGTCTGATTCTGCCCACTTGCCGGTTTCGTAACGGTATCCTTCGCCCAATGGCATGGGGGCTGAAGTGGCACCCACCTCTTCCATTCCTTGTGCCAAAATATTGTACCAGCTTTCCGGGCCAGTCCCGACATCACCAGCCGCCGCTACGATCAACCAGTTCTCCGCCCGCGTGGTTGCGACATATAACAGCCGGGACAATTCCTGTTCCTCAGCGGCTCTGAGGGCATCCATGGCCCCTTCAAGATCCGGAGGCATTTCATCGGATAAAGGTTTCCAAACCAAGGCACCATTCTCCGGCTCTATCAGTTCAGGAGTCGGGCCTGATCGGGTCTTGGCGGTGTCTGGCAGGATCACGATGGGTGCTTCCAACCCCTTTGCGCCATGAATGGTCATCACCCTGATCTGGTCGCTTGCATTGTCAACCTGACGCTTGACTTCGACCTCCATCACATCCAGCCATTCCAGAAACCCCGTCAGGCTGGGTGTCAGAGTGTTTTCAAAAGTGAGCGATTGACTAAGTAGCGCATCAATACCGTCTTCCGCTTCATTCCCCAAGCGCGCCAGCAGATTTGAGCGCCCCCGAAACCTGGTCAGGATACGTTCCAACAATTCATATGGCCGCAAAAAATCGGCGTCATTTCGAAGGCTGGTAAGCATCTCTACGCATTCCGGGTAGGTTTGTGCCTTATCCCGAAGAGCCGTCCAGAGATACTGGTCGTTCGGGCGATCATGGGCAATATCAAAAAGCGCCCCTTCTGATAAACCGAACAGCGGGGATCGGAGTGCTGCGGCCAGCGACAAGTCATCCTCGGGCGTGGCCAGAAAACGCAAAAGTGCGGTCAGATCTTTCACGGCAAGTTCGGCACCGATCCGCATTCGGTCCGCGCCGGCAATGGGTACGCCAAGTTCTTTACAAGCGCGAATAATTTCACTGAACAATTCGCCAGTACGTCTTCGCACAAGGATCAGAATATCGCCGGGTGTAACCGGTCGAAACGCTCCATCGCCGTCCACGAGGCTTTCTTCCGCAACCAGTCGCTTAACCTCTTCTGCAACAGAGCGCGCCAGTTTAATCATATGGGTTTGCGGCATATCGGCGTCACGAGTGTCAAACCAGTCACGGGTTTCCTTGTAACTAGTCTTCTCAATCACCGGCCAAAGATCGACGCGGCCGGGTTTTTGGTCAAAATAGGCGATATGATTAAACTCATGGCCTAGTCCGGGCCGATCGCGCAATGCGAAATCTGCCAGCCGTAAAATTGCCGGGGCGGATCGAAAGGAATGCTCCAGCCGGCGGTTTTCAAGCCTTTTGCCAATCTCTGACAGGTGCCTGCCAAAGTGATCCTGCATGTTTTTAAAGGCAGCGGGTTCGGCTCCCTGAAACGAATAGATCGATTGTTTTGGGTCACCGACAACAAACATTGTCCGGTCAACTTCGCGCGCACCTTTGCCGCTGGTAAACTCCTGCGCCAAAAGGCGGATCACTTTCCACTGTGCCGGACTGGTATCCTGCGCCTCATCCACAAGGATGTGATCAATGCCTCCGTCCAACCGGTACAAAACCCAAGCGGCCAGCGAAGAGGAACCCAGAAGATCACCGGCTTTTTCAATCAGATCATCAAAATCAACCCAGCCACGCTGCATTTTTTGGGTCTCGTATTCCCTAAGAAATGGTCTGGCGAATTGGTGCAGTACGTGGGTTTTTTGCGCGGAATAGAGACTAATACGAGGCAATCGAGCCGATTCAACACGTAGCATGAGCGCTTCGAGGTCCTGCATAAAGGGTGCTGCAGGTCCATTTTGCGTGGCTTTTGTGGGAAAGGATCCGATTTTTGCGGCGAATGGGCTTGCTGCTGTTCTGCCTGTCAGAAAGACTGACTCCAGGACTTTAAGATATTCTAATTTTGGTTCGGACCCAAGCGAGGCAAGTTTATCTGCTTGATTCTGATCCCTCACACTGCCTTGCCTGAGGGCTGGGACCAGGTCAGCTAACAATTTCATATCTGAACGATGCAAAACAGTCTCTAACAAGGCTGATTCATCAAATCCCGCCGCAATACCAAACTGCTCCCATATTCCCGCGCGGCCGACGTCATTTGCGAAAAAGTGACGTTTGGCGCAGATATCCTTTGTTAGGGTGCCAAAATCCTGACCAGAGTAAAATGCCGCCAAGTCAGCAAGGGCAGTCTTCCCTTCACCCATCGCCATAGCTTCGACAACTTCTTCCCGAAGAATTAGCTGTGCCCGGTCATCCATTTCCTTGAATTGAGGAGAAACGCCGGCCTCAAGTGAAAACCGCCGCAACAGGGCAGAGCAGAACGAGTGGATGGTCTGGATTTTCAACCCGCCGGGGGTTTCGATTGCGCGGGCAAACAGACGGCGCGCCGATGCAAGATCCTGACCCGGGTCCTCACCAAGCTTTAGCAGTTCTGCGCGCAATTGCGCGTCGCTTTTCATTGCCCAGTCACCGAGCAGTTTGAAAAGCCGGTTTTGCATCTCGTTTGCTGCGGCTTTGGTATAGGTCAGACACAGGATGTTCTGGGGGGAAACCCCCGACAATAAAAGCCGCGCCACCCGGTCAGTCAGGACCTTGGTTTTGCCCGACCCTGCATTTGCCGACAGCCAGGTGGAGGCCAATGGCTCAGAGGCTCGGTTTTGACTGAGTGTTGCCTTGTCCAGTTTCATCAGCCTACCTCCTCGGGATCAGGTAGCTGGCTGATATCCCACTCGCCAAACCGCGACAGATGCTGAAAGTCGCTGGGGAACCCCAGTTTTGGATCCAGACGTTGCGCCGTATAACCCTGATCGCGATTTTGGTAGGTGTTGATCAGTATCTCAAGCTCTTCTCGGGTGGTGGTGATATCGTCTGCCAACAACATCTCTGGTTTGAATGGTTGAACTTTTCCCAAAGAGATATAGGCGACAGAACCAACCGGATTAGCGGCGAGGTTATCAAACCCACCGACACTGGCAATGACCGCCTCGAGCTTCAGCTGTTTGTCAAAAAGGCGTTGCGCCTGTGCTGTGGGCAGCGTTCCGGACTTGTAGTCATAAATTGCTACCCCACCCTCATTCAATAAATCGATCCGGTCTGCCGTAGCACTAAGTGTGAAATCATGGGCGCCAATCTTGGTGCTTCCACGCACTTCGTTCCCCAGATTATGCCCTTGCACGCGCCGTTGCTCTTCGCCTTTCAGGAAATGGTCAACCACGCGCTCAAGTCTTGCTCGCCAAAGTATGCGCGCTGCGGGCCATGGCACCTCTTCTGCCAAAACCTGATCGGCGATAGCCATCAGCTTGTCATGCGCGTCGGGATGTTCGGGGGACATATTGAGGACGATAAACTCCTCCATGATCCGGTGCAGGATCGTGCCGCGCAAGGGTGCGTCAGCTGTGCGTTGCAGAGGGTCAAGCGCGCGCAGTTTTAGCACGCTTTCGGCATAAATAGAGTATGGATCCAGCACCAGACGGCTTATTCGCGTGACCGATAACCGGCTAGGTCGTGCACTAACAGGTGGACACGGCGAGGGGCGTTTTGCGGGCGGTAAAGGCCCCTCGATCCTGTCGTCCAGACGGGCCGCGAGATCAAGATAGACATCACCACCCGCGCGCATGGTATCGGTGATTCCTGTGCCGCCTTCCGGTAGACCGTTCAACAGGTTGGTCAGCCTCATTATCCAGCGCGAGGGAATGGTTTCACTCTCAGAATCCCTGACAGCACGGCTAAGCACGACCTCTTTTGCCGCGATCGCCTGTTGAAAATCATGTGCCGACAGGCCAATGCGGCGTTCCGGCAACAGCAATCCGGCATCATGGCGCATTTTGCGGTTTAGCCAAGGGTCCGGGGCAGGAAGTTCAGGCCAAACACCATCATTCAGCCCTGCAAGGATAACAAGGTCAGCGCCCTGCACCCTCGCCTCCATCGTGCCCCAGATCATTACACCGGGATGTGGGCTGTCAGGGTCGCGAATTTCCGATTTGTTGAGGATGGCGCGAAACAGGTTGCGGTAGTCAGAGGGATTCAGGACGCCACCAGCATGGGCTTCTCGTTTCAGTTCCTCAACGACAAGCAGGGCTTCACGACCTGCAGCTTTATCCCAAAGCCCACCGGAAGTATTGTCTCCTTCAGGTTCTGGTCCGGCGGCAAGGGCCTCGCTTATCTCTATGTGCCGGGTCAGGAGGTTTGATAAGTCAGATTTTGCCGTGTGTTCAGCCTTCTCAAGCAGGTCTGTTATCCAGCCAATCCAAAGCAACCTTGGCTGGTCGCCTTTATGCTTTTTTTCAACCCAATCAAAAAAGTCATTTTTGGTTGGAAAAGGCAGGCCACGGCGCAGAACTTCCAGTTCAAGGTCACGCGTCCAACGCAGATGGTCACCCCGTTTTGAGCCGGACGCGCAAAGGGGGTGTTTCAGAAGGGTCAAAAGCGCAGAAGATGTCAGCTGCTGGCCAAAAAGTTCGCTGACATGGCGCAGCAAACGTCCGGGCGCGGAAAGAGCAAGCGGCCGGCCGGCGCTGTCGTCAGGCTCAATGTTCCACCGTTCAAGAACAGCAGTAATCTGCCGGGTCAGGTTTCGGTCCGGCGTGATCACCGCCGCTTGTTGTCCGTCCTCAACAGCCTTGCGCAGTCGCAGGGCGATAGCAACGGCTTCCATACGCGGTGACGAGGCCTCGATCATCGTTAGCCCGGATGTAGCCTTGTTGATAAAAGCCCGGTCGATTTCCTTGCTATCCGACAGCCATTGGTCCGTTACCGGAGCGGGCCTGAGCGCCAGTGACAGCAGAGCATTTCGGGCGCGATTGGGCGGTGTTAGAGAGGCAGCCCACACCGGAACTTGTTCCGGGCCTAGGGACAAATCCGCAAGCAGGCGCGCGAAACGATATTGCGGGTGATCCTCGCTGGTCAGTGGGTCCGAAAGCTTTGCCCAAACAGAGGCGGGTAAATCAGTATCAAAACCGGGTAATACCAACGCACCCTGCGGCAAACGTGCCACCGCGCGCATGAAAAGTGCGGTTGCGCCGCGTGACCCTGTTGAGCCCGCGACAATAATCGGGTGGTCAGGTGGGTTATCCTGCCAATGAGCGCTTAGGCGTTCGATGACAAGTCTTTGACGGGCCTCGACATCGGGTGCCTCAATGCTCGCAGCGCCAAAATAGCGCTGAACGATATTGATGAATTTCAAACTACGCTGCCAATGGCCTGAAAGATCCGTGATATCCAGCCCGTGTAGAACCGATGGCTCGACCCCTTCACCCTGCATTTCATCCATGAGACCGGCAAGACTGTCCGCAAGATCATAAAGGGATGAGCGTGGGGCAAGGTCGGGTTCGCGCTCCAGCAACTGGCTAACAAGCTGGGTAAGCTCCAGCCTGCGTCTCAGGGCTGGAACCGGTGAGGGGATATCAGCTGCACCAATGTCCTGCCCCAAATCGGTTATGGTTCGGATGCGTGGTAGCAGGCGGGGCGGTCCTTCAGCAAATAGTGCCATGATCCGCCTCTGCATGCGCCTTGTATTGACGAATATTTCAACCCTGGCCCAGTCTTCCGGTGGTTGGCCTGACAATCGTGCCGCTAATCCTGATATGAGCGCACGCGGCAGGTCCACCCCGGGTGCTACAGCAAAGACCCGCGCGGTTTCAGATGGGTCAAACATTCTGAGGCCCCAGCATTTCATCGGCCAGCACCAATCCTTCGGGGCTGCCGACGTCGCACCAGTTTCCCTGATAGGGCAGACCAAAAAGACGATTTTGTTTTTTCATGATATCCCAGAGGCGGTTTAGGGAAAAAGCGTGTTCTGGTATTGCGTGCAATCCGGATGTTTTAATGATCTGAGCACCAGAATAGACCATGCCTGGCCCCCGGGCCAGATTGCCGTCCTGTTCAATCATAAAATCACCTTTTCCGCCGTGTCCAAGGGCTTTGTCCCGTGGGATAAGCAGCAAAAGCGCGTCCATTTTGTCGGGCCGCCAGGCTTGTGAAAGCTTCAGCAAGGGGTTGGGGCCTTGCCAGATGGTGTCTGAGTTAAGGGTAAATACCGCTCCCTCGCCCGTGAGTGGCAGGGCATGGCGCAGCCCCCCGCCCGTTTCCAGAATTTCCGGCTGCTCGAGGGATAGTTGGATGCCTTGGGGTGAAAGGTGGCGGCCAAGCATTTCGGGGTGATAATGCAGGTTGGCGGTGATCTGTGAAACATTCGCGCCACGGGCAATTCCGATCGCGTGGTCAATTAATGGTTTGCCAGCGACCGGAAGCAATGGTTTTGGCCTTTCTTTGGTCATCGCACCCATGCGTGTTCCAAATCCGGCGGCAAAAATCATGACAGAGTTAGGTGTTTCAGCCATGCTTTCCCAAGGATTTCAGGTATTGGGGCGTGGGTTCGGGCAGATCAGCCAAAAGGCGTTCGCGCAGGTCTGTTAGGTCAGGATGGGCAAGATCACGCAGCAAGTGGCTCCAGACGCGCGGCGTCAGGTCAAGATAAGCAGGCTTGCCATATCGAAGTGCGAGCCGGGCAAAGACGCCCAGAATTCGCAGATTACGTTGCGCTGCGATCACCGCAGCCGCAGCCCTAAATTTCTTTTCGTCTTGTCCGGTTTTGCGGATGTACCTTTCGGTTAAGTCCTGCGCCAGTTCAAGTGGAACATCGCGCCTCGCATCTTCGGTAAGGGACACCAGATCATATGCTGGATGGCAGGCAAATGCGTCCTGAAAATCCAGCAAACCAATACGTTTACTTCCCGCGCGGGCAGGCAACCATATCAGGTTCTCAGAGTGGAAATCACGCAAGGCAAGAACTGGGGCAAAGGGGCGGTGTGACTTTAGGGCGGCCCGCAGTAACTCCAGTGCAGCATCCTTGTTTTTACCAGCAGCTTTCGGTGCGTAAAACTCGTATGCCAAACCGGCCGCTTGAGCCATTTCACCTGCCGTGTGTTGGGCACAGAAGTCTGGTGGTGGATAGCGATGAAGCGCTATCAGGAAGTCTATGGCAGTTTCATAAAGCTCCTGTTCTTTTTCAGGATGTACATGCGCCACACGGGAAAAGAGATCATCGCCAAGGTCCTCAAGCAGAAGCAAGCCCCTTACCTCATCGCAAAAAAGGACCTTTGGCGGGCTGAAGCCAAGCTCATCCAGATGGGTGCCAACGGTCAGGAACGGTTTGACCGAACCCAAGCTGGGCGGCATTTCCATCAAGATGGCAGTGTCACCATTTTCATTTTTCAGACGGGTATAGAGACGGCCCGAGGCATCACCGGCAAGATGGGAGCCAGTTGAATTTTGCCAGCCGGCGGCGGTCAGGAATTCTGTGATCAGTATTTCATGCTCAATCATCGGAAAGCCCCGCCTGCAAAAGCCGTGGTTTCCACCCTGGATCTGATGAGATGAAACGGGCTGAGCGCTCGCCTTCTGTCTGGCCCTGTTCCAGCGCGATGGTCAAAGCATTCGCAGGGGCGAGTGTGCCCAGACGGTCGGGCCATTCAACAAGGCAGATCGCAGAGCCAAAGGCATCCCACAGGCCAAGCTCGTCAATTTCGGAGGTATTTGTCACCCGGTAAAGGTCCGCGTGCCAGATTTCGCAAATATCATCGTCATATGTCTGGACCAGCGTGAAGGTAGGGGAAGGCACATCTTCGATAATGCCAGAATTTGTCAGACGTGTCTGAATTACGGAACGGGCAAAGTGCGATTTGCCAGCCCCGATCGGCCCTTCCAGCAAAATAGTGTCGCCGGGGTTTAGGAATGGTGCCAGGGATGATGCAAACGCAGAGGTCGCTTCAGGGGCTTGGAAAACCGTGGTGAGAATAGACGTATCCGGCATATGCCAATTGTAGCGACCAATAGCCGGTCTGAAAACCGGTTTACGAGCCAGCGCTGGCTGAAATCGGCTCCAATTCACGTTTTCTGGTTTTAAGAACAGCGGGTGAGAACGTGACCATTGTTGCCCCTTCTATCATCGGAACAAAACAGCAAGTCAGAACGCGTCCGGATTTCATGGAAACCGGGGCGGTCCATTTCTTACGGTCACCTTGCTCACGGATAAACCCGCGCAATTGGCGCCAGATCGGTGTCGGATTACACTTCTGGTTCCACGAACTGGTAGCATCAGAAATGTTGATGTCTTCCATTGAGGTTGAGGGGTCATTTCCCCATAATTCCGCATAGGCAGAATTGGCCATAGATAAAACTCCGCCCGCGGTGAAGATTGCAATGGCTTCCTCCAGACTATCAAGTGCCGATCGCCCCATATCCAGTTCGGCTTTGAACCGATGGGTCAAGGAAATTTCCGATGTAATATCTTCCAGCAAAAAAGCGACGGCTCCGCCCGGATGTGGACGACCCGTAACACGATAGGTTTGGCCGGTTGGAAGAAACCAGGTTTCCAGATAGGTGCCGTTAACCGCCTTTTCCTCTAATTCTGACATTTTCTGACGCCAGGTTTTATAATCTTTCGGCTCTGGCATCATTCGCTTGTCACGCAGGGCGTCCAGAAAGGCAAACAGGGTTGGCTGGCCACAAAGAAACTCGGCAGGCAGCATGGTCAGATCGGTCAGGGCCGGGTTAAACAGGCTCAGCTTGCGGTCCTGATCAAAGATTGCCAACCCAATTGGCAAATGGGCAAAAGTGCCGGTCAGGGTGGTTACAAACTCGGACAATGTGGCCTCGGCCTTTACCATTTTATCAATTGGGATAGCAGTAAAGAGCGTGTCCTCACCCAGCGTCTCACGATAAACTTCAAACCAGTTTGTCCCGGATTCACCGGGGATAGGAAGGGCTACACGCTGCCGGTCAGAGCCATTTCCGCCATCAATAGGCGCCAGACTTTCAAATAATTGGGCAGGGGGCCAAGAGGTCAGAGAATTCTCGGAATGAACGATTTCAACAATGTCCAAATATGCCCGATTGGCCCATACAATTTCACCCGTTTGAGTTTCGCGCCAATTCAGATAGGGAACCTTGGCAGCCGTTGCGCGCAATGTCCTAAGTTCATCCTGCAGCGCCTGAATGGAGTGCCTGTCCATTTTCGGGCGCACCTCGGAGGTTTCTACATCCGTGAGTTCAAGGCGTAACAAACCGCGCGTTACCATGCTGTCCAAGCGTGAAGTTCCGTCATGAGAAACCAGCGTGCCGGGTCCGGTATCGACGGTTTTCCAGGCAAGGTCGCAAATACCCTCAAAGCGCGGGCTTAGCATTGCGGTCAATTTGCCCCAATCACTTCCCTCAATAGCAGAAGAGGCAAGGAGTTTTTTTGCAGGACCTGTCGCATCGGCCAGGATTTCGCCATCAAACAAAAATGTAACCTTGTTCTGTTCCGCTTTGGAGTCGCGGGTCAGTCGCCTGTCCCTGTTTCGGGTGAATATGGCAAATCCCAACAACGTCGAAAGAGCGGTCAGAAAGGAGGCAAGAATGACTGCCAAAGCAAGAATAGTGTTGAACATTACACAGGCCCCATTTGCCATATCACTTTTCACCCAATGGTAGAAAAGAGAAGGTTAACGAAGCCTTAAACTGGTGAAATTTATCGAAAATTTGGCAATTATTGGAGCAATTCTGTGCCTTTGTGATCCCAAATGGCCAATATCAGACTTTAAACTGGATGTTTTCTGCCAACACAGGGTTCTTCACATCGGCCTCAATACTACCCGGACCACGATCCCAGACAGCAACCGCGATCGCCCCGGATCTTGTTCCTGGCTGGGGGACGCCGGAATAGGGGTCAGTTCCATTGCTGAAGCTTAAATCGGCACCAGTACGTTCCAACAGGGTTTTGGCTATGAAAAGGCCAAGGCCCATACCTTCGTATCCAGGCCGGTTTTTTATTTTTTGACCAGATTTGCGCCGACCCACAAAGGGTTCGCCAATATTACCGATAACGTTTGGGGCATAACCCGGGCCATCATCGACGATACGCACCGACATGGCGCGTTCCGTCCAGCACAGGTCAATCCAGACGGTAGATGAGGAAAAATCAACGGCATTCTGGATCAGGTTTCGCAGCCCGTGCACGATTTCAGAGCGCCGGTAAATGACAGGCTGGTCCGTCGCTTTAATATTGTCGTCGCCTACTCTGATCTTGATACTTTTACCTCGGTTCGCATGCGGTTCGGCAGCTTCTTCGACAATAGAGCTAAGCGGGGCTTGCCGGACCATCATGTCGTCTTTGCCGACCTTGCCCATCGAGCGCAGGATGTCGCGGCAGCGGTCAGCTTGTTCGCGAATTAGCCTGACATCTTCAAGATGAGTCGGGTTGTCCTGCAATTCGTCAGCAAGTTCTGAGCTGACAAGGGTAATTGTCGCCAGTGGCGTACCCAGCTCATGCGCTGCGGCCGCTACGACGCCGCCAAGGTCCGTCAGTTTTTGTTCCCGAGATAGCGCCATTTGTGTTGCCAGAAGCGCCTGGGACATGGCGCGCATTTCATTGGTGAGTTGCAGGGCATATAGCCCAAGAAAAGCGATGGTGATCAGAATTGCCATCCAGAACCCGAAAATCAGCATTTCTGGCATATGCAGAACCAGACCCGCATTGGTTTGTAACGGCATATGGACGATGGCAAGCAGGGTCGTCGAAACAAAGGCTGCAAGGGCGACCAGAATGGTTGCACGCAACGACAGCGCTGTTGCTGCGACGGTCACCGGTGCCACGATCAGGACTGAAAATGGATTGTTTAGGCCCCCGGAAAGGTACAGGAGCCCGGCAAGCTGTAAGGTGTCAAACACCAGCATGGCGGTTACTTCGGACTCGGCCAGACGTTTGTTTTGCGGGTAGACAAAAATAAAGACCGTGTTGGCAAGCACCGACAATCCGATAACCATGGCAAACATGCCCAGATCCAGATTGAGGCCAAATAGATGGCGCGCCGCCATCACTGCCAGAACCTGGCCAAGAATTGCCACCCATCGCAGGGAAATAAGCGTGCGAAGACGTACCCAGCTATCGGGTTGGAAATTTGAAAACTCGGTTGTTTCCGGTCCGGCCATCTGTGCGTTTACCCTGATATTCTGCGGCGATCTTGCCTCTTGTATGTCGGTCCCGTCTGGAGGATCAATGCCCTGAAACACGAAAGGGTATCTGTATGGTGCGTATTTGGGCAGCGGCGGCATCCGCGGCAATCATAGCAATATTGGGAATAACCTGGTTTCTGGGACGTCCAGTTGACGATATTTTCGCTGAATGCAGAGCCTCGCAGGTCGCAACCGGCGCGGCCTCGATCGGAGGGCCGCTTGAGCTGATAGACGAAAACGGTCAGGCAGTGACGGATGCCGAAATGTTCACCAGACCGACATTGCTGTATTTCGGGTATACGTTCTGCCCGGATGTCTGCCCGCTGGACAATGCGCGCAATGCGGAAGCATTGCAGCTTATTCAGGATAATGGCTATGACGCGCAGGCGGCCTTTGTTTCTATTGACCCTGAACGCGACACGCCTGAGCTTTTGGCCGATTTTACTGACTATATGCATGAGGATATGACCGGCTATACAGGCACTCTCGAGCAGGTCAAAGCCGCCTCTCAGGCCTACAAGACCTATTTTCGCAAGCAAGAAGAGGGTGATCCGGAATATTACCTGATTGACCATTCAACATTTACTTATCTGGTTCTGCCTGAGCACGGGTTTGTTGAGTTCTTCAAGCGTGGAGATACGCCTGAGGACATGGCGACACGGGTTGGATGTTTCGTAGATGCTAAGGGCAATTAACACCTGACAAATTGACCGTTGGTTCCAATGCGACTAAACAGGGCTGACCGCGCGATCAGCCAAAGGGGACATCCGTGTCAGAACAAGAATTGAAAGACATTGGCGAGGATGCCTCGCTGTTATTGGTGGATGACGACGAACCTTTTTTGCGCCGTCTGGCCCGGGCAATGGAAAAACGTGGATTTGCACCGGAAACAGCAGGTTCAGTAGCGGCTGGCAAGGCGATTGCCACGGCCCGCCCCCCTGCCTATGCGGTGGTTGATCTTCGTCTGGAAGATGGTAACGGCCTTGATGTGGTCGAGGTCTTAAGGGAAAAACGCCCGGATGCGCGCGTCGTCGTTCTGACTGGCTACGGGGCCATCGCCACAGCCGTGGCTGCGGTTAAGATCGGGGCGACGGACTATCTGTCAAAACCCGCAGATGCCAACGATATTACCAACGCATTGCTGACCAAAGGTGATGAGCTGCCGCCACCACCGGAAAACCCGATGAGTGCTGACCGTGTTCGTTGGGAACATATCCAGCGAGTTTATGAGCTTTGTGACCGCAATGTTTCAGAAACTGCGCGCAGGCTGAACATGCACCGCCGTACCTTGCAACGAATTCTGGCCAAACGCTCGCCACGCTGAATGATGCATACTAAACATCTTGTATTTGCGGTTGCGGCTCTTTTTCTGGCCTCTTGCATGCAAGTTTCCGACTTTCTTCCCTCGCCGAATGTCGATGGTCTGAACCCGGCACCGGGCGGTCTTCATGTCACGGGCAGCGACCTGAGAATTGATTTTGGCCGTGCTGAAGCCGGTGCGATTTCTGCCGTCAGCAAGATTTTGGGCGTTGAACCCACTTCACGGGTTGAAAACGCTGAATGCGGCGCCGGGCCTATCAACACTGTTTCGTTTGAAGAGGGGTTGGACCTCTTGTTCATGAATGGCAGCTTTGCCGGATGGAATTCGAACAGTGCCGATTTTGTAACCAGTAACGGCCTTGCTGCTGGCATGACCCGCGCCACCCTTGAGGCCAATGGCGTTAACGAGTTTTTTGAAACCAGCCTAGGAATTGAATTCTCCAGCGGTGAGGTATTCGGCATTCTTGACGGACCAGATGCGAATGCGAGCGCTGTGTTGTTATGGGCAGGCGTTAGCTGCTTTTTTCGATGAAGTCGTTCAGCATGACAGAAACGTTTTAGCGTAAATTATAGATCCAGACGTTTTCGGATACGATCAATTCTGGTGCCATCCCCAAGTGGCACCTTAGGCAGGCGTTTGTAATCTGCAAACCCTAGGGCCGTGTAATAGGCAAGGCCAAGTGTGTTATCAGCGCGAATAGTCGCGTCGATTGTCGTGACATTTGCTTCTTTCGCAGACATCAAAGTTTCCCGGAACATTGCCCGCCCCACGCCTTTTCGGTGTGCTGCAGGCGAGACAAAGCTGGCTATGACTGCCCAGTCAGAGGGCAATACGTCATTTCCCGGCCAATTAGGGTCGCACCATTCCAGGGCCTGGAATCCAACAATTTCGCCAGCCAGCTCCGCCAGAAAACATGAGATCAAAAGTGGTGGGTTAAGATAATGCGCACGCATCCGTGCCGGGTCAAAGGTGCTTTGGTGCGCGGTTGAGCCGCCCTGAAGAATAATAGGGTTTAACAGGGTGCACATTTGCTCGGCGTCTTCTGCACGCGCCGGGCGTATGTTAAGCGTCACTTTATTTGCTCCAGCAGGACATTGTGCCGTTCGATGAAACCCAGCCGAACCTGGACCGGGGGGCGCAAATGTACGTGCAGGCCTTCGATGGCTTTTGGATCAGGCTTGCCAAAGAATTTGTCAGATTCTGCCTTGCTGAACCCGGCAATTTGGGTGGCTTCCAGCCAGGCCGAGATGCGGTCGGCCTTTTTGATTGCTTTCTTGGTTGCGACCGGTACCTGAGCAGGCAGGCCGAAGCGGATATTGATTGCGGCCTGCAGGCGGTCATCTAACACGCCATAACCGGGGCCTACGGCTGCCTTGACCGGGGAAATCATATCGCCAATGACATATTCCGGCGCATCGTGAAGCAATGCCGCCAGCCGCCATTTGGCTGGAGCTTTAGGGTTCAGACGCACATATATTTCTTCGACCAGCAACGAGTGTTCGGCCACGGAATAGGGCCAGTCCCCCACGGTTTGCCCGTTCCAGCGGGCCACGAAAGCCAGACCGTGGGCGATGTCCTCAATCTCGATATCCATCGGTGTCGGGTCCAGAAGGTCTAACCGTCGGCCCGAAAGCATCCTTTGCCATGCGCGGGGTTGTTTCACGCTGCCTCACATCCTGTTTGTTCTGCGAGAAGGCAAGATAGGGCTGGATGCTAAATTGGTCAATTCAAACCAGCCACGCATCAGCCAAATCAGGTTTCCTTACATTGCCTATTAACCACCCCGGTGTTAGGCAGGCGCAACGCGCACAGAAGGGATAAAACCGTGACCGCAGATTACATTATACGCGACATAGCGCTCGCTGAATTTGGCCGCAAAGAACTTGATATTGCCGAAACTGAAATGCCGGGCCTGATGGCTTTGCGCGCCGAATATGGCGACAGCAAACCCCTGAAGGGCGCGCGGATTGCTGGCTCATTGCATATGACTATTCAGACGGCGGTATTGATCGAAACGCTGGTGGCGCTGGGCGCTGATGTGCGCTGGGCAAGCTGCAACATCTTTTCTACGCAGGATCATGCGGCGGCGGCGATTGCCGCCAGCGGGGTGCCGGTATTTGCTGTTAAGGGACAGTCTCTGGAAGAGCACTGGGATTACCAGGATCGTATCTTCCTGTTCAAAGACGGCATGTGCAACATGATCCTCGATGATGGTGGGGATGCCACGCTTTATGTGCTTTTAGGTGCGCGGGCGGAAAATGGTGAACCCGAATTACTGGAAGTTCCGCAATCCGAAGAGGAAGAGGCCGTCTTTGCGCAGATTAAAAAGCGCCTGAAAGAAAGCCCCGGCTGGTTCACCAAGCAACGCGATGCCATTCAGGGCGTGTCCGAAGAAACCACAACCGGCGTTCACCGCCTGTATCAACTGATGGAAGCGGGCCAGCTGCCCTTCCCGGCGATCAACGTCAATGACTCGGTCACCAAATCGAAGTTCGATAACAAGTATGGCTGCAAAGAAAGTCTGGTTGACGGTATTCGCCGCGCAACGGACACGATGATGGCCGGTAAAGTTGCGGTTGTTTGCGGTTATGGCGATGTTGGCAAGGGTTCGGCTGCCAGCCTGTCCGGCGCAGGTGCACGCGTGAAAGTGACCGAGATTGACCCGATCTGCGCCCTACAAGCGGCGATGGACGGCTATGAGGTTGTGACGCTGGAAGACGCCGTGGCGGATGCTGACATCATTATCACCACAACCGGCAACAAAGATATCATCCGTATCGAGCATATGCGCGAGATGAAGGATATGGCGATTGTCGGTAATATCGGCCATTTCGATAATGAAATTCAGGTGGCAAACCTGAAGAACCATAAATGGACCAACATCAAGGAACAGGTTGATATGATCGAGATGCCTTCGGGCAACCGTATCATCCTGCTCTCCGAGGGCCGTTTGCTGAACCTAGGTAACGCCACAGGGCACCCATCCTTCGTGATGTCCGCCAGCTTCACCAATCAGGTACTGGCGCAGATTGAGCTTTGGACGAAGGGGGATGAATACAAGAACGAGGTCTATATTCTGCCCAAACATCTGGACGAAAAGGTCGCGCGGCTACATCTGGACCGGATCGGCGTGAAACTGACCGAGCTCAGCAAGGAACAAGCGGATTATATCGGCGTGACCCCCGAGGGACCGTTCAAACCCGAGCATTATCGGTATTGATCGCCAAATCCCGGCAAGCGTCAGCGCCGTCCTTCCGGGCGGCGTTGTGCTTTTAGGAAGGGCTGTTTGGAGCCCATAGTGGCCGAGAATTATCTCAAGATTTGATAATTGAGACGGCTTCGACTTCGCCAGAAGCACGCCTGACACGAAGCTCCATCGGGTCACCCCGCGCGTGTTCACCAACGATGCCTTGAAGAACAAAATGGGTCTCCAGGGCATTCCCGTCGGCTTCAAGGATTTCGTCGCCAGCACACAAGCCCGCTTGCTCTGCGGGACTGCCGGGCCGAGGCGGATGAACGTAGACAGAGGTATCATCGGCTATCGGGCCGGCCTCTGACCAAATATCACTTAGTGTCCTTCGTGGGGCCTGAGAACGCATGCAAATTCCGTGACTGCACGACGGACAAGTGCATTGGCAAGTCTCGCCGTCTTTGTCCAACTCCCACAAAACAGCGTTGTTCAGCACACGATAAATGCGGTGCATCATGCGGACATAACTTCCCAGATGGCGCTCCGCCATGTCGCCAGTATTATCCTCTCCGGCCAATATGCTATCGCGATATCTCAGCGCTATGGAACGTAGCATCGCGTATCCGACTATCGCTTGGTTAAGCGCTCCTGCAGCTTCGGTCAAAGCGGAGGTTACGGGAAATTCTGGCGCCGGAAATGGCACTTCGCTGAACTCCTCGGCGGTCGGGGCGTCGGCGCCTATCGCAGAAAACCGAGTGCGCAGAGCGTCTTGCTGCATCACAGATTTTTCGTGGATATCGTTGAGCAACTCTGCCACTTCGTCATTACTTTGAGAGCCTTGCGCAAGACCCGACATCAAGTTTGCAAGGATACCTTCTCTTGAAATCATATCCGTCAGGTGTTGGTGCAATCTAGTTGGCTTGGGCATAGTTGTTCTCCAGAAGTTGGCTCTGCAACGCTACATAACTCAAATGTAATTACCAGTTGCCGTACGTGAACGGTCGGACGGCAGCATTGCCCGCAAAGCCGACATATCTCCCGTGCGGGCATAAAAAAGGGGGACCGAAAGGCCCCCTTTTCTATGTCATCAGGCCTGGGCGCTTATCCCTCGTCACCAAACCCAAAGGTCTCTGTCACATAATCCAGATCCTTGTCACCTCGACCCGACAGGTTCAGAAGGATTGACTTGCCCGGGTTATTTTTGGCTTCGCGCATGGCAAATGCAACGGCGTGGGCGCTTTCCAGTGCCGGGATGATGCCTTCGTGACGTGACAGAGCATAAAAGGCAGCCAGTGCTTCCTTGTCGTCAGCAGCGGTATAGTTCACGCGCCCGGTCTCCGACAAATGGGCGTGTTCTGGCCCAACGCCGGGATAATCCAAACCCGAAGCAATCGTATGCACCGGGGCAGGTTCTCCTGCGTCATCGGTTAGCACAAGAGTGCGAAAGCCATGAATGTCGCCCGGCGCGCCGAAGGTGATAGTGGCGGCGTGATCGCCAAGATTGGAAGACGTGCCCAGCGGTTCAACACCGTGCAGGGAGACACCTTCGTCATCAATGAAGCCTGAGAAAAGCCCCATGGCGTTGGAGCCACCGCCAACACAGGCCGCAACCATATCAGGCAGCCCACCGGTCATTTCCATGAATTGTTCGCGTGCTTCAATTCCAACGACGTGCTGGAAATCACGTACCATCATCGGGAATGGGTGTGGACCAACCACGGAGCCAATGGCAAAAAATGCCGTATCAGCCTGGGGAACATAGGCCTGAAATGCGCTGTCCACTGCTTCCTTCAGGGACCGGCCACCATGGCCAACGGGAACGACCGTTGCACCAAGCAGTTTCATCCGTGTTACGTTGGGCGCTTCTTTTTCGATGTCGATCTCACCCATATGGATTTCGCAATCCATGCCGAAATAGGCGGCGGCAGTGGCAAGGGCCACGCCGTGTTGGCCCGCCCCGGTTTCTGCCATCAACTTGGTTTTACCCATGTGTTTGGCCAGCAGCCCCTCGGCCATGCAATGGTTCAGCTTATGCGCGCCGGTGTGGTTGAGGTCTTCGCGTTTTGCGTAAATTTGTGCACCACCCATCAAGCCTGACAGGTTTTTAAGGTGTGAGATTGGCGTTGGGCGGCCCTGAAAATGTTTGCGGATAAGCGCCAGCTCATTGAGGAAATCCTCGGACTTTGAAAGCTGGGCATATGCTTCGCGTATCTCTTTGAAATGAGGTTCAAGCGGTGGCGGCAGCATCGCCCCACCATAATCACCAAAAAAACCGTCTGCATTTGGTGTGGTATCTAAGTATGAAGTCATTTTTTATTTTCTCCCTGTGAATTCGCGTCAATCTGACCGTTAGAAGGTGCGAAACGCAAGACAAGATTTCGCATCATGCGTGCTGCGCTGATCTTTCCCCTTTGTCGTGCAGTACTTTGGCATTAACGTGAATGGTGAGTGAGGCTTTTGCCTGAATTTAATAAGGGAGATACCGATATGGGAAAACGCGACGAATTAATTGCAAAATATGCAGATGAATTGAAGAACAAGTGCGGGATGACAGCCGACATGGATCTGTTGACAAAAGTCACTATTGGCTGCGGTCCGGCAATTTATAATGCGGACGCCTCGACCGTTGCAGCCGGTCAGGATCACGAACTGGAGACAGTTAAAGACAACTTCCTGATCAAGAAACTGGGTCTTGCCGACGGTCCTGAGCTGATGGACGCTATCAATGCGGTGATCGAGACCTATGGTCGTAGTGAACGCAACAAATACCGTGCCGTTGTCTACTACATGCTGACCAAGCATTTCGGGAAGGAATCAGTTTACGGCTGATCAACTCCTGAACCAAACAGGGCACTGGCAATTTTGCCGGTGCCTTTTTTATTGGTTAATTGGGAATTAAGCCTAACATATTGTATTTAAAGGAAATTGCACACTTACAATGATTGCGCATTCCCGAAAACAGGCCTAACGTCCTACGTAAGGCCAGGAAGGTCGGAACCTTATTCATAGTCACGTGTGGTGCTGAGGGAGCACGTGGGGTGGAAAGGAGGGTTCCGATGGGGTCGGGACCCTCCTTTTATTATTGAGGCTTAAAAAAGGGTTAGAACGAGGCCCATAATCGTGCACCCTATTGTAGCGTATCCGCCATCAATCACCGAAAGTGTCATTGGCCTGCCGCCAAAAGCATTATTGGTGGCTATCCAGGGTGTGGCGATAAATAAACCAAGGCCAAAGCCACCTATTATGCCTTTTGAAATTGTGGTGATCCCGGCAAGTTCAAAAACATGGCGCATCATTCCGGCGACCAGAACCGCCGCTATAAGTGCGATAATGTAAGCCGTTGGTGAGGCAGAGTTTGCGGGCCGCCCGTCGTCGCCAACTTCGACTCCCGATGCAGCCATCCACGGTTTTGCCAATACCATGTACCAGACCGCCCCAAAGGCAAAGGAAGCTATGGCTGCCGCTAAAACGTTAACATATTCCATGTTTTTTCTCCTGTTCGCATGAAGCACGTTCAGTTTGGAGAAAAAAACGGGCTGTGGCTAGGTTTTCCCTTCTGCCATCTCAAGTATGATTCGCCATTCTTCTGGCGACACAGGTTGAACGGACAGGCGGGAATTATTGACCAGCACCATGTCGGCCAGCCGTTGGTCTTCTTTGCACATAGCCAGAGAGATCGGTTTTGACAGGCTGCTAACGGCCTTTACGTCGACGCATTCCCAGCGCGCATCATCTGTTGTGCTGTCGGGATGGGCTTCGGCGATAACCTCAACGATACCCACGATCTCTTTTTCCTTTTGTGAATGGTAAAAGAACCCCAAGTCACCTTTTTTCATCTCGCGCATGAAGTTGCGGGCCTGATAATTGCGCACCCCGTCCCATTCTTCGCCAATATCTCCTTTGGCCACTTGCTGGTCCCAGCTCCAGGTCGAAACTTCGGATTTGAACAGCCAGTAACGCATTATCCCACCACCTTGTTCCAATGTTCAATGCGCACATCCATAAACAAGCCAGCCTTTGCATAAGGGTCATTCCCGGCCCAGCTTTCAGCATTCGAAATATCCGGTACATCGAGAATGATCAGCGACCCGCACATAACGCCCGCACTATCCAGAAACGGTCCTGCCTGCGCCACAACACCGGTGGACTTAACGTAACTCAGATGCGCCTCGCGGTTGGCTTTGCGGGTTTCGATGGCACCGGGTTTATCGGTACAAATTACGGCAACGAGCATTCATTCCTCCTTTAACGGGCGTGAGAACAGTCGGCCTTTCGCCTCTTCAATTGTCAAGTGGCCTGATTGTACGGCAACAACCATATCTGTAACCGGCATGTCCAGCCCGAGCCTTTTAGCCGCGTCAGACACAGCTTTCGCAGTTGCTATGCCCTCGATCGTGGTGCCTGTTTTCGCCGCGTCCGGTTCGCCGCGACCCAGTGCCAGACCGTAGGCATAATTGCGGGATTTTTCTGATGTGGCAGTCAGGACAAGGTCACCAAGGCCCGACAGGCCGGCCAAAGTCTCGGGTAATGCGCCGTGGTGGCGGGCATATCTGTTCATTTCAGCAAAGCCGCGCGTAAGCAACGCAGCCCGCGCGCTTTCACCAAGCCCGGCTCCGATAGCAAGCCCACAGGCAATGGCAATGACGTTTTTCAGCGCGCCACCCAAGGCGACGCCGGTGAGGTCCTGAGTGCGATAGAGCCTGAGCGTGTCGTTTGACAACGCCGCTTGTAACTCTTCGCCATCTTCACCTGCCAGCGTCAGGGCGGTGGGCAGACCACGGGCGATATCAACCGCGAAACCGGGGCCGGAAAGGATGGCAACCTTGGCGGTCGGGCAGGCTTGCTGCGCTACCTCAACAGGATTTGACCCGGTGCGCAAATCGACACCTTTGCTGCAAAGTACGAGCGATTTGCCCGTAAATAGGTTTTCGTTTTCCCTCAGGAGGCCAGACAAGGACTGCATGGGGGTCACGACCAGAAGAATATCGGCTTGCGTTGCTTCCTTAAGGTCATCCGTAACCTTCAGGGATTGCGGGAAAGGGTGACCAGGAAGGCGGGCTTTGTTTTCGCGTGCCTCTTGCATGTCACGAATATTACGCCCCCAAAGGGTTGTGAGTTTACCGCCTTGGGAAACCGCAATTGCCAGAGAGGTGCCGAAGGCTCCGGCCCCGAGAACGGCAATGGATGTGCTCATGCTTTTGCTCCCTTTTTGCCTGACCCAAGCATTGAAGGACTGTTTTGGTCCAAGGGCCACCTTGGCCGGGCCGACAAAGTCATGTCATCGGTTTCGCCTGCTTCAAATCTTTCAAGACCAGCCCATGCGACCATCGCTGCATTATCTGTACACAGGGAAATGGGCGGGGCGCAAAATTCAGTGCCTGATAGCTCTGATACAGTCTCTAATGCAGCCCGAATGGACGTGTTTGCAGCTACTCCGCCGGCCACTGCAAAAAGCGGTACTTGAGGATCAAGTTTCAGGTACTCGCGCAGGGCACGTCGGGATTTTTCGGCGAGAACATCCGTCATTGCCGCCTGAAAACTTGCGCAAAGATCAGCGCGGTCTGCTTGCCTCAGACCACCATGTTCATCAACCAGCTTATCACGGGTGCGCAGCAGGGCGGTCTTGAGACCAGAAAAGCTCATGTCGCAACCGGGGCGGTCCAGCAACGGACGTGGCAGCTTGAAACGGGTGGGGTTACCATTTTGCGCGCATTGCTCAACAGATGGACCGCCGGGCTGAGGAAGTCCCATCAGCCGTGCGGCTTTGTCAAAAGCCTCGCCAGGGGCGTCATCTATTGTGCCGCCCAACCGGGTGAAATCCTGATGTGACTGAACCAGCAGAAACTGGCAATGGCCGCCAGAGACCAGCAGCATGAGGTAGGGATAGGCCACATGATCGGTCAGCCTCGGTGTCAGGGCATGCCCCGCCAGATGATTGACCCCAACCAGTGGTAGTCCACTACCTGTTGCCAGCCCCTTTGCGAACATTACACCAGCCAGAACCCCGCCAATCAGGCCCGGCCCGGCAGTTACCGCGATGGCGTCGATTTCGGACAGTGTGACGCCAGCTTGTTCAAACGCTGCTTCGGTGCAAAGATCCAGTTTTTCAACATGTGCACGTGCCGCAATCTCGGGCACAACCCCCCCGAAATCAGCGTGCAGATCGGTCTGGCTTGCGACCACAGAAGAAAGAATCGAAACTGTACCGTCAGAGGATTGTCGTACAATTGCAGCCCCTGTGTCATCACAGCTGCTTTCCAGACCCAGAATTGTCAGACTGTCATTCATGTTGTGCCAGTTGCTTGTTACGTGCGAGCGGGGTAACACCGGTATGCTTTTTTCACAATCCCGGCAGCCGAAAATGGTTACAACGCCCCTCTTGATTTTAGTGCGCCCCGAAGGGCAGTCCAAGCACCTGCTCAGGGAATGCGAGGCGGAAATAGGATCATCAATTGCGGCAGTGATTTCTCCGATAATGGAAATTACACCGGCGGGCGAACACCCGGATTTGGCGCCTTATAAGGGAGTGATCTTGACCTCGGTAAGTGCGGTGAGGCATGCGAAGGGACTTGCCGGAAAGCGGCTCTATTGCGTGGGAAAACGTACCGAAACCGCCGGACGCAAAGCCGGTGGAACCGTTGTCTTGACTGCAAAAAATAGTGAAGAACTGGTAAGGTGTATCCTTATTCAAAAACCTTCGGGACCGCTGATCCACCTACGGGGGGATCATGTAGCAGGTGACGCTGCAAAAGAGCTGAGTCAGGGCGGAATAGAGACTGATTTTTACGAAGTATATCATCAGAAAGCACGGCCAGTCGGCATAGCCGCGCGACAGGCGATAAGTGGGAGTATGCGTGCAGTGCTTCCACTTTATTCTCCGCGCTCGGCACATTTACTTGGGCAAGGTGTTGAAGGGCTCGGCGCGGGTCTCCATGTCATAGCTATGAGCCCTGCAGTTGCGCAGGTGTGGCAGGAGGAAACTGGCGGAACCTGTGAGATTTGCGAGCAGCCGGACGGGGGCGAAATGCGCGCCAGAATTGTCGCGGCTTTGCGTGCCTGAACGTACTTGAGACCGCATAGGCGGCACGATATGGTTTTTGAGCGCTAACCTGATTTGGTCTGGCGTGAGCATTAGGAAAGGTTTGGAAGTGACCAACACATCCAGCACTCCAATTGATGAAGAGAACCCGGAAAAACCACTGGGAGAGATTGCTTCGGTTACGGAGGAATCAGAGGAAAATACTTCTGGAGATGTTGCGGTAAAGCCCTCCACTTCTCGTCGTGGGGCATCGGTTTTTCTGGCTTTGGTTCTAGGTGGGGCGGTGTCTTGCGGCATTGGTTTTTTTGCTGCCCGTTATGTTGTGCCAGAAGGCTGGCCATTTCCCGGCGTGACGCCCGAGCCTGATCCCGTTGTAGTCGCACAAGCCGAGCAAGGTGAGCGCCTGAATGACCTTGAGGAAATAACAAGTTCATTGGGTGAAACGGTAACGGCGCTGGAGGCTGGACAGGCATTACTACAGGCCGACCAATCTGTCCAAGACCTTGCGGCAAAGCTGGCAACGGCCGAGGGGCGGCTGACAGAGCTGCAAAGTCTACTCGCGACTTTGGAAGACCGGCTTTCCCAGTTGGAGAAAATTCCGCAAGGGTCAGGAATCGAGGCAGCAGAGGCCGCAGCGGCAGCCTACGAACGTGAATTGTCAGCGATGCGCGAAATGCTGGCGGGTGAGCTTGCGCAAATACGTGCCGAGGGTGAGGCAGCGCGGGTGACGCAACTGGATGCCGAGGGTGTTGCACGCCAAACGGCCTTGCTGACGGCGTTGTCCCACTTACATGCGGCCACGGAAAGTGGGCAACCGTTTGAAGACGTGCTGGCCGAGATCAGGTCCGCAAGCAATCAGGATATTCCCGAAGCATTGGTCATTGCGGCACCCCAGGGCGTTCCAACTTTGGCCATGCTGCAGGATGTGTTTCCGGACGCAGCGCGCGCCGCGCTGGACGCCTCGGTCGCGAAAGCCATTGAGGATGGAACAGTCGGTTGGTTCAGCGGTTTCCTGCAAAGTCAGTTGGGCACGCGAAGCCTGGAACCAAAGGAAGGCGACGATCCGGACGCAATCCTGTCACGGGCAGAAGGTGCCTTGAAACAGGGGTTGATTTTGCCAGCGTTGGAAGAAATCGCATCCTTGCCGGAAACTGGTCGTGCAGAAATGATGGCATGGGTGGCAATGGCGCAATCCCGTTTGGGGGTTTTGGACGCAATAGACACCCTTACTGACCAAATGAACGAGGAATAGGGACACAAAATGCTTTGGTCACTTTCTAAAATTGTCCTTTTTGTTGTTGCGATAGCAGTCCTGACATTTGGGGCGGCAATGTTGATGGAAACCGAAGGCGGTATCAGCATTGCAATCGGATCAATGGAATACAATCTGGACCCGTTACAGGCCGCAATCTCCCTTGTTATTTTGGTCATTGTCATTTGGGTTGCGATGAAGGTTTTCAGCTTATTGGTGGCAATATTCCGGTTTCTCAATGGCGACGAGACCGCAATCTCACGCTATTTCGACCGCTCTCGGGAACGTAAGGGCTTTGAGGCTCTGGCGGATGGCATGATGGCGCTTGCGTCTGGCGAGGGGCGTCTGGCGGCCTCCAAGGCTGCGAAGGCCGACAAGTATCTGGCGCGCCCTGAACTGACCAATCTCATATCTGCACAGGCAGCCGAGATGACTGGCGACAAGCAGATGGCTGGCGAAATGTACAAACGCCTGTTGAAGGACGACCGGACCCGGTTTGTCGGTGTGCGCGGGATCATGCAGCAAAAGCTGGCGGAAGGGGACACCGACACAGCGATGAAACTGGCGGCCAAAGCATTTGCGCTGAAGCCGCGCCATGTAGAAACGCAGGACACGTTGCTTGGCCTGCAAGCTGGCAAAGGTGACTGGACCGGCGCGCGGGAAACCCTAGGGGCCAAACTGAAATATGGTGCCTTGCCGCGGGATGTGCATCGCCGCCGTGATGCAGTGCTGGCATTAAGTATGGCGCGCGAAGTTGTGGCCGAGGGCAGCACCGTTGAGGCGCGCGAGGCGGCAATTGAGGCGAACCGTTTATCGCCAGATTTGGTACCCGCAGCTGTGCTGGCTGCGCATGGGTATATTGAGGACGGTAAGTTAAAATATGCGGCACGTGTTTTGGTAAAAGCATGGCAATCCCAACCGCATCCGGACCTTGCCGCTGCATTTGCGGCGATATATCCGGACGAAACGGCCGAAGAGCGTATCAAGCGATTTAAAGCTCTAACCAAACACAATTCCGAGGCGGATGAGACCCGCATGCTGCTGACTGAACTTAATATTGCCGCCGAGGACTTTCCGGCAGCACGGGCAGCTTTGAGCGATGTGGCAGAGGTTAACCCAACACAGCGTTCCTTAACCCTGATGGCCGCAATTGAACGGGGGGAAGGGGCTGAAGATGTGGTGGTGCGCGCGTGGTTGGCCCGTGCCGTAACCGCGTCACGAGGGCCCCAATGGGTGTGCGAGAATTGTCATCATATACATACGATATGGTCCCCGGTTTGCGACCATTGCGAAAGTTTTGACACACTCGGCTGGAGTGTTCCGCCCGAAGGTGAAGTTGCCATACCCGGTGGCACGGATATGTTGCCTTTGATTGTTGCAGCCCCTGCCGAACAGGCCAAACCCAAAGATGAAGATGAGGGCGAGCCTGAACCGGCTGCCGACATCATTGACGCTGAGGTTGTCGAGGCGGATCCCGAGGAAAAACAGGAAGATTAAAGCGTTTCACCAATAACTTGATTCAGGTTTTTCTCGAAACGCTTTAACTGGTGGCCTCTTCTCGGGATTCTACGAGGTTTGTTAACCAATCAGGGTCCATTTCAGGTACCGATTTGAGCAACAATTCGGTGTAATCCGGATAAGGTGGGGCCATGATCTGACTTTTCAGCCCCTGCTCCACAACCGCACCCTGATACATCACAACGATCTCGTCCGATATAGCCTGAACCACGGCGATGTCGTGCGTTATGAAAAGGTAGGTAATGTTGTATTCTTTCTGCAGACGTAGCAAGAGTTGAAGAATACCCTCCTGAACAATCTGATCGAGTGCAGATGTGACCTCGTCACAAATGATGACCTCTGGCTCGGCGGCAAGGGCGCGGGCGATGCAAATGCGTTGTTTTTGCCCGCCTGACAATTCGCTGTGGAACCTGTCATAGAAGGTCTCGTCCAACTCGATCATACGCAAAAGCTCGATGATCCGCTCTTGTCTCTTCGCACCCGTCAGACCGTGATAAAAAGTTAACGGGCGGCCGATGATTTCGGCCACTGTCTGGCGCGGGTTCATGGCCGTATCAGCGCTTTGATAGATCATTTGAATGCGCTGCAACTGATCCTTAGTGCGATTCTTCAACTCGGTTGGAAGGGGTTCGCCGTTAAATAAAACTTCCCCACTCATGGGCGGCAGCAGTCCGGTGATAACCCGCGCGGTCGTTGATTTTCCTGATCCGCTTTCGCCAACCACGGCCACAGTACGCCCGCGTGGAATTTTAATACTCACATCGTGCAGTACTTTGACCGCCCCACCGTAAGCGGCATCAACATTATTGATCGAAAGCACAATATCTTCGCTTGGCGATTCCGGCTTTTCCAATGCGCGCACAGACCAAAGCGACTTTGTGTAGTCTTCTTTGGGGTTCGATAGCATCTCGCGAGTTTCGGATTGTTCAACCTCAACGCCATAACGCAACACTTTGATCACATCTGCCATCTGGGCGACGACAGCCAGATCATGCGTGATGTAAATCGCGGCGGTATTGAACTGCTCGACGATACTACGCATGGCGAGCAAGACCTCGACCTGCGTTGTGACGTCCAGTGCAGTAGTCGGTTCATCAAAAATGATCAGGTCAGGGCGCGCCGACATGGCCATGGCGGTCATCATACGCTGGAGCTGCCCCCCGGAAACCTGATGCGGGTAGCGCGTGCCGATATTGTCAGGGTCAGGCAATTGCAGGTCAGCGTAAAGTACGCGCGCATCCCCTTCAGCGGTGGCGCGGTCCTGCAATTTCCGGTTTAGCGTGGCCTCGACGGTCTGGTCCATCAATCGGTGGGCGGGGTTAAACGACGCGGCGGCAGATTGCGCCACATATGCGATCCGGGTGCCCCAAAGCGCGCGTTTTTTGTTATTTGAGGCATTGTTCAAGTCAATCCCGTCAAACTGGATAGAACCGGAGTTGATCCGGATGCCCGGCTGAACATACCCCATGGCTGACAGGCCAAGTGTGGATTTGCCGGCGCCGGATTCACCGATCAAGCCCATGATCTCGCCACGATGCAGTGTCAGATCAACGCCTTTGATGATCTTATGCCAACGTTCATCTGAAAATCCGTCGATATGGATATCTTTTATTTCCAGAAGAACGTCGCCTTTTTTGCCTGCTTTTGTGCTCATCAGTCTAATCCACTTGTTCTGTGCAATAACCAATCCACGACGAAATTTACTGCGACGGTCAAAAGCGCAATGGCGCCCGCGGGTAGCATTGGGGTCATTGCCGCCGTCAGGTCATATTTGGCAAACTGGATCAGTGATGCATTTTCACGCACCATCGACCCCCAGTCAGCCGTCGGTGGCTGAATGCCAAGGCCCAGGAAACTGAGCGAAGCAATGGTCAGAAACACGAAACTGAAGCGCAGTCCAAATTCGGCAATAAGCGGCGGCATGATGTTGGGAAGTATCTCGCGGCGCATGATCCAGCCCAGGTTTTCACCGCGCAGCTTTGCGGCCTCGACATATTCCATCACAACCACGCTGATAGATACCGCACGGGTCAGGCGAAACACCCGGGTGCTGTCCAGAACGGCAATGATCAGGATCAGCGACAGGATACTGGAACCAAAGATTGTCAGCAGCATCAGTGCAAAGATCAGGGCGGGGATGGCCATCAGCACATCTACAATCCGACTGAGGATCTGATCCAGCCAATTGCCGGAAATCGCAGCCACCAGACCAAGGCCACCGCCTATCGCGAATGAAACAAGGGTCGTGGCCAGTGCGATCCCCATCGTGTTGCGCGCACCATATATGAGGCGTGTAAAGACATCGCGCCCGATCTGATCCGTCCCAAAGATGAATTCACCACCCCAGGGCGCATAAGGTATCGGGTGCACTTGCGCCTCGCCGTAAGGGGCAAAAAACGGGCCGAATATGGCGACGAGAATATAAAAAGTGATGACAACCATGCCAAACCAGGCGGAAATGGGTGCCTTTTTAAGGTCGATCTTTATCGTTTCCCACCGCGAGCGGCGTTCACGCAAATTCCCGACCTCAGCGGCGGCAGAGTAGTTTTTTGTTGAATCTGTCATCTTGGGTGCAACAATCTTGGATTAGTGACAATACCAATGATGTCAGCAATCAGGTTTAGCAGAATATAGGTCGCAGCAAATATCAGCGCGCAGGCCTGTACCACTGGAATGTCCCGACTTGAGACCGCGTCGACCATCAACTGGCCGATACCGGGATAAACGAAAACGACTTCGACAACGACAACGCCCACAACCAGATAGGCCAGGTTAAAGGCAATGACCGTTGCTATCGGGGCCCAGGCGTTTGGCAGCGCATGGTGGATGATGACCTTCGTTCTGGAAATGCCCTTGAGCTGGGCCATTTCAATGTAGGGGCTGGCCAGCAGATTAATGATTGCAGCGCGGGTCATGCGCATCATGTGGGCGACAATCACCAGCGTCAGTGTCAGCGCAGGTAGTACGATTTTATACAGACGCTCGCCCAAAGGTGTGTCCGCAGTCACGTTTGCCAATGACGGAAACACCGGCCAAAGCGACGCCATCAGCAGGATCAGAACGTAAGCCACAAAGAATTCCGGGAAGGAAATTGTGGTGAGCGTCGCAGCGTTTACCGAGCGGTCATAGATCGAATTGCGGAAAAGGGCGGCGGTAATTCCCAAGAACAGAGCCAGCGGAACTGCGATGATGGCCGCGACCCCGGCAAGGAACAATGTATTCCACAACCGTGGTGCAATCAGGTCGGCGACAGCACGCGAGCGGTCAACACCAGACGAGGCCCGACCGGAAAACGATGTTCCCAGATCGCCCTGCATAACCGAGCCGATCCAGTTCAGGTATCGTAAATATGCGGGCTGATCTAACCCTAATTCACGCCGAAACGCCGCGACGGTTTCTTCGGTTGCGGCCTGACCTAGTACTGCCTGAGTGAAGTCACCCGGCAACATTTCAATCGAGCTGAAAATAATTATCGATACGAAGAACAAGGTGACAACGCCAAAAAACAGGCGTTGCAGGATGGTACGCAATACGGGATGCACGCTATTTCCCCCCCGGAGTTATTATGAGCGGCGGGATATACCCGCCGCCCAAATGTACCCTTTAACGGGTATGCTTACGCAAACCACCAGCGCTCAGCGGCTTTCATGCCGTCCAGCTCCCAGTTGGCCGCAACCGCGTCGTCATGCATGACGTTTTTGCCCAGCCCCATGATGTAATTGGCAAACATCGGGATCAGAGCGCCACCGTCATCGTTGATGAGCAATTGAGTTTCGCGATACATCTCGGCCCGCTTGGTCTGATCCAGTTCGGCCCGCGCCGAGATGACCAGTTCGTTGAAGCGGTTGGCTGCATCGGTGCCCTTCCATGCGGTGTCGTTCCACTCGGTCGTTTCGACATAAGCCGATGCATACATCCAGTCCGAGGTCGGACGGCCGCCCCAGTAACAAGTACACCAGCCCTTTTTGTTCCAAACGTTGGACCAGTAGCCATCTTTCGGCTCACGCACCACTTCCACATCAATCCCGCATTCGGCGGCCGAGGCGGCGATCAGCTGCGCGGCATCCACCGCACCGGCAAAGGCCGCATCCGAGGTCGAAAGCTGGATGGCGCCGGAATGGCCGGATTTCTTGTAGTGGAACGCCGCCTTGTCAGCATCGAATTCACGCTGCGGGATATCGTCGGCATAGAAGCTGGTGGCCGGCGAGATCGGGTGGTCATTACCCAGCGCACCATGGCCCAGCAGGATCTTGTCCACCAGTTCCTGTCGCTTGACCGACAGTTTCAGCGCCATGCGCAGATCGTAATTGTCGAAAGGTGCCACGTCCAAGCGCATCGGCATGGTGTAGTGCAACGTGCCGGTTTTTTCGAAGATCTGGATGTTCGGGTTGCGCGCCATCAGATTCACGGTTTTGGGATCGACCCGGTCGATGGCATCCACATCACCGTTCATCAAAGCGTTCTGGCGCGCGGTGACGTCAATGATCGAAATCAGCTCGACCGCATCAAAATGCGCCCGTCCCGCTTTCCAGTAGTTCGGGTTGCGGTGGGCGACGCAGCGCACGCCCGGTTCGTAGTTTTCGATAGTATAGGGGCCTGTGCCAATACCGGCGGTCGCGTTGATCTCTCCGTCCGTCGCGGGCAGGATGATCAGGTGATAATCGCTGACCACATAAGGGAAGTCGGCATTCGCACCATCAAGCTCGAAGATCACGGTATTATCGCCTTCGGCACGGACATCAACCACAGCGGTCAGAAGCCCCTTGGCGGCCGACTTGGAATCTTCGCCCCGGTGATAGTTGAACGTAGCCACCACGTCACCCGCAGTCAGCGGCTGGCCATTATGGTGCGTCACGCCAGCACGCAGCGTGAACACCCAGGTCTTGGCGTCCGAGCTGTCGACGCTTTCGGCTAGTTCGTTGACGAGAGAACCGTTACTGTCAATCTCAGTCAGGCAATTGCCGAACAAAAAACCGACTTGGGTAGAGAAGCCGTTTTCATAGGTGCTGGGGTCCAGCGAATCGGTGGTCGAACCATGCGCTGAGCCGATGCGGAACGTGCCGCCTTTGTTTGGAGTGGCTGCCATGGCAGAGCCTGCCATTGACAAAGCAGCGGGCAAAGCCAGACCGGAAGCCAGTGCCGTTGAAACAAAACGGCGGCGGTCAATCAGACCCGAGCCCAGCCGGCTTGCTTGGTTTTCTAAGTAAGTTTTCTTCATAGAATCCTCCCTGGATATTCTTAATTTTGCGCACAACCGCGCAGGTAAACCTGCGGGGCAGTTTCGATCCGTTGGTTATATTATTAGAATAACTTCCCACCCCAATTTGTTTTGCGCAGACCATGATATGTTAGCGAAGTGTGGGGCTGGGGCAACAAAGGAATGTGTTGCTACGGTCGAAATTCGTACTATTTTTTGCCTAACCAGCAGAAATTACCCATTTTTTATCGTCGCGCCTTAATCCGGGACCAAGGGCCAAATTCTGATGACATGTGCCTCTCACAGGGTAAACAGCGTGTCGGCGAGGTTCGATTAACCGTGAATCCATTTCAAAAACTCCCGGGATTCAACAGGTAGCGGGTCAGCCAATTGACTGTGTCTGTAAGCCGCTGTTCTGACCTATCCCCTTGTTGGCCAAACCGGGTGGTGGTCGTCTATTATAAATGCGTGGCTGTGTTTTAAGGGGCCGTGACGGTGGCGAACCTGCTGCTCTGATTGTGATAAGCCCGACGCGTGGTGAAGGGTATCACCAAAGGCGTGTTCATGATCCTGTTCAGGATGCGTGTGTTCGATTTCACGTGGGTCTTCTGTGGGCCACATGGCAGCGGCGGCTATTGCAGAACCAAGGGTGATGACGGCCATGACAAAAAAGGTCATGGACAAGCCAAGTGTTGCCCCCAGTATCCCCGCAAGCGGATAGGCCAAAAGCCAGCAGGCATGTGACAAGGCGAACTGAGCGGCAAACATGGCCGGCCTGTCCTCTTCGTGGCAGGACCGCGTGATCAGCAGGCCGGATGGTGTTTGGATAAGTGACGCTCCAACCCCAAGGGCGATCCAGATGGCCAGCCCCGCATATACGCCCGGGAAGAAACCGGCCAGCGTCAAGCTGACAGTGAGAAGGGTCACTCCGGACAGCATAACGGGGCGGGGTGGAAATCTGGTGAGCATTTTGGGGAGCAGCAAGGCGACACTGATAGAGCCGATACCGCTGGCTGCAAAATACAAGGCAACCATTTCATCCCCGAAACCAAGCTCGGCTTTAACCCGGACCACCGTGTTCACGATGACCATGGCAGTGGCTGCAGCAACGCCCACATAAAGTGCCAGCAACCCGCGCAGGCGTGGTGTAGCCAGATAAATCCACATGCCCCGTGTCAGACGTTTGCGAAACGTGGCCTGAACGGCGGCAGGTTTTGGTTTAGGCAGGACAACGCTGAAGACCAGAATAGCGGATGCCAGAAAACCGATTGCCGTTCCGGCGAACAGAAAGTGGAAAGACAAAATGCTCAGCAATAATCCGGCCAGAAGCGGGCCGAGGAGCGATTCGAGGTCATAGGTCAAACGAGACAGGGACAAGGCTTGTGTATATTCTGCCTCGTCCTCCAGAATATCGGGGATGGTGGCCTGAAAGGTCGGAGTGAAGGCCGCTGAAAAGGCCTGAAAGCTGAAAACTAATACGTAGATCTGCCAAATCTCGGTGACAAAAGGCAAAAGCAGAACCAAGGCAGCGCGGCTCAGGTCAAGCGCGATCAGAAACGGGCGGCGTGGCAACCACGAGGTGAAGGCCGCAGCTACCGGCGCAAGCCCGACATAGGCGACCATTTTTAGCCCAAGCGCAATGCCCAGCACGACACCGGCATCACCGCCCGCCAGCTCAAAAGCCAGCAGGCCCAGCGCGATTGTCGTTAGGCCAGATCCTAAAACAGATAGTATCTGTGCCAACAGTAACCGGCGATAAGTGGAGTTTGCCAGGGCACCTTTCATACCGGTCAGTTTAGGCCTTCCGGGGTGCGACACAATGGCTATAGTGTCGCGCTGTTCGCGCAGCTACGCTCCAATATGTGCCGCTGAGCGGCGGGGAGTTACTGCAATGCGTTTTAGGTGGAATGGTGTCTTGCGGCTGTTATTTGCCCTGACCATTCTTGCAAGCTTTTTTCTGCGCCCGCCGGGTACGATGCTGGCACTTGATGGTGACACGATCACCTATATCATCTGCACAGGCGGCGAGCCCGAGACTGTTACCGTTGCGCTGAACGGCGATGGTGGCAACGGCGGTGAGATTGATCTTGGATGTGACTTCTTCACGGCTCAGATCACCTCTTTCCCTATCAGCGCGCCAAATGTCCTACCGGTGCCTGCCGAAGCGGAAATTCTTGCCCCGGTACAGCAAATTGCACTGGACCTTTCCCGTAAGACATGGCGTCCATATATCCCACGCAGCCCTCCCCATGTGAGCTGACTTCAGACCTAACCTGAATCAACTCAACTCAATGGGATATCAATACAATGTCTATACTGTCTTTTGGCCTGCGCCTTGGTGCAGCAGCCATGCTTGCCGTACCAGTGTCGCTTGCACCCGTACAAGCCGAAACGTCTTTGACCATCGCCGTTAAACGGGACCGTTACAGCGTCGATGAACAAAAGTTCACGTTCACCACCCGCCGTCCCGCGGCACAGATTGTCGAAACGGCTGTGATGCCGGATGAAAACTTTCTGCCCAGCCCACTATTGTTTGAAAGCTGGGACTACATCGATGGCACCTATACCGTCACGCTGCGTCAGGGCGTGAACTTCTCGGACGGCACCGCCTTTAATGCTGACAGTGCCATCGCAGCACTCAGGCTTTATGATCAGGGCAAGTCCGACTTCTTGCAGATCGATCAGGATAGTTTTGCCAAACTGGGTGAATACCAGATCAGCTTTGCCTCCGAGAAGGGCTCGGCACTGGTGATCGAAAACATGACCCACCGCGGAACGTCCCTGTTCGGACCATCCGAGAACCGGGCGGAAAACCCTGTGGGCACGGGCCCTTACCTGCTTGACAGCTATGACCCCAAGCAGCAGATCACGGTTGTGAAGAACCCCGATTACTGGGGCGAAGCGCCAAGCGTCGACCGCCTGACCTACCGCTTCATCGCTGATGACAATGCCCGTCTGCTGGCGTTGCAAAACGGTGAGATTGACGTGATCGGTGAGGTTACGCCGCAAATGATGCTGTCGATGCCGCAGGATGGTTCCGTCGTGCTGCATGAAAGCCGGCCGATCCGCTATGTCGCACTTCTGGCCAACCTGCACGGCGAGGCCCCGTTTGACATCATCCAGGACTATAAAGTACGCGAAGCACTGGCTTGGGCGATCGACCGCGAAACCATTGCCAGCGTTCTGTTTGCGGGGCGTGGTGTTCCGGCCAAGGGCATCCTGCCGGGCTGGATGTTCAACCTGGGTGAGGATCACACCGACGGATTCGGCTATGATCCGGCCAAAGCAGGCGCGATGCTGGACGCGGCCGGTTGGACCATGGGTGCGGACGGCGTGCGCGAGAAGGACGGGCGCAAGCTCTCCCTGCGGCTGGTGGCAGCCTATCCTAACGTGTCGACGGTTAAACCGATGCCCGAGATGCTCGATCAGATGTTTGCTGCCGTTGGTATCGATATTGATCTGGTGGAAGTAGATGACAGCGGTGTCTATGGCTCGACCTATCTCGATACCGGTGAGGCGGATCTCTACATGGAGTTTGCATCGAACAACAACACCGACCCGACCTACCTGCTGTATAACCTCTTCACCACGGTCACAGCCTGGGGTGGTTATAAATTCACCGCACCGGGGCCGCATGTCGACCAGATGCTGCTTGATGCCCGTGACGCCCAGTCGCGCGAAGCGGTGATCGACCTGGTGCGCCAGGCCCACCGGGCCATTGTGCAGGACGATCTGGCAGCGATCCCGATCCTGATGGTGCCTAACTTCGCCCTGTCGCGCCCCGGTATCGAAGTGCCGATGTCGGAATATGCGGACTGGATCGATTACGGTCGTGTGACCTTCTCCGAATAGGTCGTTCTTTTGAAAAAGACGGAGCCCCCCGGGGCCCCGTCAAAGGATGCAATCATGCTGCGCTATATCCTGATCCGGCTTGCCGCTGCACTGCCCACCTTGTTGGGCATGTCCTTCGTGGCCTTTGCCATCGTCACGCTCGCTCCGGGCGATCCTGTTATGATGGAGCTGCGCGCCATGGGCATCGTGCCTGAGCCCGAAGATATCGCAGCGATCAAGGCGGAATACGGGCTCGATAAATCCTTTTTCCCGCGATATTTTGACTGGCTAGGCCGCGCAGTCCGGTTTGACTTTGGTCATTCCATCGCCACCGGGCGCACCGTCATGTCCGAGATCGCCATCCACTTGCCGGCAACCCTGGCGCTGGCAATCAGCGCACTTTTCGGTGCCATATTGTTTTCACTGGCGCTGGGCGCCGCTGCCGTGGCCGCCAAAAGCTGGACCGGCGCGGGCCTCAGGGGGATCACGATCCTTCTGGTTTCGGTGCCGTCATTCTGGCTGGCGCTTTTGCTGATCTACGCTTTCGTGCTCCGGCTGGGCTGGGCCCGGCTTGTGGGCAACGGAGAGCTTTCTGATCTGGTCCTTCCTGCCCTGACCCTCAGTCTTGGCGCCGGGGCGGCGCTGGGCCGGGTCGTTTTTGAACGGGTCCGCGCCGAACAATGCGAGGACCACATTCGTCTTGCCATCGCCAAGGGGCTGAGCCCGACGAGGATCCTGTTTGGCCATATCGCCCCCCGCATTATCGGCCCGCTCGCCACTGCCTGGGCCAATACCTTTGGCGCACTTCTGGGCGGGGCGGTGATTGTCGAAAGCATCTTTGGCTGGCCCGGTCTGGGCCAGCTTATCCTGCAAGCCATCGCCCAGCGGGATTTCCCGGTAATTCAGGCCTATCTGGTTTTTATGGGGCTGACCTTTTTCACGACCAGCCTGCTGGCGGATGTGATCGTGATATTGTCCGACCCGCAATTGCGTCGAAAGGTAAGCTATGAGTGAGCGCGCCCTTCGCATTCCCGCCCTAAGGCTTGGGCTGAAAGGCGGCCGTATCGGATTGGTCCTTGGTCTGATCCTGCTTGCAGGCTTCATCCTGCTTGGCCTGTCCGCCCCCTTTGTCGATCTGCCCCCGCCGGAAAAAATGGACCTGCTGGCGCGCCTGTCGCCCCCATCTTTCGCGCATCCGCTTGGGGCCGACCATGTTGGCCGCGACGTACTGGCCCGGTTGATTGCCGCCGTGCCTGTCTCGCTGGGTGCTGCTCTGTCGGCCATGCTGGCGATTCTGGCAATCTCGCTCCCCTGGGGGCTGGTTGCCGGGTTGGCGGGCGGGCGCGTTGATATGGTGATGATGCGGCTGGCGGATATCATCATGGCATTCCCCACTCTGGTGCTCGCCCTTGCGGTGATTGGCTTCATGGGAGCTTCGCTTGAGGCTTCAATCGTCGGCGTGGCGGCGGCCTGGTGGCCCTCGAACGCCCGGCTTGTGCGCGCGCTGGTGCTTTCCGCCAGCCAGCGCGATTTCGTGCGGGCAGCGCGTCTTGCCGGTGCTACCCGCACGCGGCTGGTGCTGCGCCACATCCTGCCACAGGTCCTGCCGCCACTAGCGGTGATTGTATCGCTTGAAACAGCCTCGGTCCTGCTGGCTCTCTCTTCGCTCAGCTTTCTGGGCATTGGTGCGCAACCGCCTACCCCGGAATGGGGCGCCATGCTGAACGAGGCACGCCCCTTCTTCACCCAGGCCCCACACATGTTGTTGGTCCCCGGTCTGGCCGTGACGCTGGCGGTTTTGGCCTTCAACCTTGTGGGTGAAGGCTTGCGCGATCTGCTGGATAAAAGGGAGCCCTTCAGATGGTAGCCACCCTTTGCGTAAAGAATCTGACCGTGACCATTCCCGGTGCCACGCCGCTTTTGAACCGGCTCAGCTTTGATCTGAGCGCGGGCGAGCGTGTTGGGCTGGTGGGTGAAAGTGGCTGTGGCAAGTCGCTGACCGCAGCAGCGCTATGCGGGCTGTTACGACCGCCACTCAAGATCGGCCAAGCCTCCTCGGTTCAGCTGGATGGGCAGGAGCTTATGAGCGCCTCACCGGTAACATGGCGACGCATCCGTGGACGGCAGATTTTTCAGATATTCCAAAGCCCCGGCACGGCATTGACCCCAACGCGCCGCATACGTCCGCAATTGGTGGAAACAGCGCGCATTGCCGGTGCCGATCCCGGTAATGCGATACGCCATGCGCTTGACAGTGTGGCGCTGGATCAAAGCGTTGGCGGGTATTTCCCCTACCAGCTTTCGGGCGGCATGAAACAACGGGTGCTGATCGCCATGGCGCTGATTCTGCGGCCACGTATTCTGATCGCGGATGAGCCGACGACCGGGCTGGACGTATTGACCGAGCGTGACATCCTATCGGCGCTCAACACTATGGCAGACGAAACCGGTGCAGCGGTTTTGTTCATCAGCCATGATCTGCGTGCGGTGCGCGAAGTGGCGACGCGCACGCTGGTGATGCAGGGCGGGCAACTGGTCGAGGATGCACCCGTATCCGAACTCGCAACTTCGCAAGCACCGGCAGCGCGAAATCTGGCGGAGGCGGCGGTCATGCTGCAGAACCAATGTTGAGCGTGCGGGGCCTCAGCAAACGTTTCTACGGGCAAGATGTGCTGAAAAACATCGACCTTTCAATTGAACCCGGCGAGGTTGTGGGGCTGATCGGGCATTCCGGGGCGGGCAAATCGACCCTGGCGCGCTGCCTTGTCGGGCTGGAGATACCCGATAGCGGCACAATTTCTCTGAACGGCCAACCGGTTGATCCCGGTATGGGGCTGGCCCGTCAACGCATCCAGTACCTCTGGCAGGACCCGACCCAGTCCCTCAGCCCATATCTGAGCGCCCATGCTGCCGTTTTGGAAACACTGAACGGGTTTGGCATCGGACCGCCCGCGATGCGCCAGGAAACCGCCACGGCGCTTCTGAGTGATCTTGGGATCGAAGCCGAAGCCCGGACACGGCGGCCGCACTCGCTTTCGGGCGGCCAGTGTCAGCGCATCGCGCTGGCCCGGGCCCTTGCCGCCGAACCAAAGGTTCTGATCCTTGATGAACCGCTGTCTTCGCTGGATCTGTCCACCCAGATCAACACGATCCGCCTATTGCGCAAATTGCATGCGGCGCGGGGCTTGTCGATGCTGATCGTCAGCCACGATCTGGCCCCGCTGCGCCAACTTGCCGACCGGGTTGCGGTGCTGGCCGACGCTCAAATCGTCGAAGACCTGCGAATGGAGGAGTTTGCACAAACGGCGTCCCATCCTCTGTCCAGAGCTTATGCTGAAACCATTTAAGGTGTGACCCGAATCAACTGTGATCCGGGGCGTCAGAAACCTTTGCCCGGCCTCGGAGTGACCGTGCATCAGCCCCGCATGGCTTTGCCAGTCGGGTCATAGGGCGAGGGTGCGATCACCTTTGCTGCCCGCTCAACCCCAACGATATGCACACTCAGGTCGGACCCTACGGCTGCTGCATCACGGTCCACCATGGCCATGGCCAGAGATTTTCCGGTACTGTGCCCATAGCCGCCGGACGTCACGAAGCCGACCATTTTATCGTCCTTCCAGACCGGCTCATATCCGCTTGCATCGGCGTCGTCGGCGGCCACTTCAAGCGTCACCAGGATTTGCGCAGGTCCATCACCGTTACGCTCTTTCAAAGCGGCTTCCTTTCCGATGAAATCCTTGCCCCAGTCGATCCACCTGTCCATGCCGGTTTGGGCAGCGGTGTAGCCTTGGGTGAATTCAGCGCTCCAGATGCCAAAGCTCTTTTCAAGCCGCAAAGACAGAAGGGCATTAAAGCCGACCTCTTTCATGTCCAGCTCAGCGCCTGAATCAAGCAAAGCGCGCCGAAGGGCGATGTGTTCGCCGGCTGTACAGTGGATCTCATACCCCTTTTCGCCGGTTACCGAGAGGCGTCCGATTTTGGCGCGGGCCAGCCCAATGTCAAAACTGCCGCATCCCATGAAGGGCAGATCAGCAATCGGGCCTTCCGTGAGCTTTTCAAGAACCGCCAAACTGTTGGGGCCGGACAGGCTGAAACCGACGGTATCGTCGGAAATATCTGAAAGCTCTACTCCGTCCTTCATATGGTCATGGAACCAGCGCATATGCCATTCGCGCAGGTAATAGCTGCCCATAATCCACCATGTGCCATCGCCCCAGTTAAACACAGTCAGGTCACCCTTCAGCCTGCCATCCGGCGAGAGCATGGGCGCCAGACGTGCACGCCCCGGTGCCGGGAGTTTTGATGCCATGATACGGTCAAGCCACGCCTCGGCCGCCGGTCCGGAGACCTCGAAGCGCGAGAAGCCTGATATGTCCAAGAGGCCAACCGCTTCGCGCACCGCTTTGCATTCCTGCGCCACGATATCAAAGGCGTTTGAGCGTTTGAGCGTCGGCGTTTCCTCAAAACCCTCAGGCGCGAAATAGAGCGGTACTTCCAGCCCCCAGCTTTCCCCCCAACGGCAGCCGGCGGAACTCATTTCACTGTAGGCAGGCGCCATTCTCAGGGGCCGCCCGGCCGGAAGCTGCTCGTTGGGATAGGTCATCACAAATCGGCGGGTATAAAATTGCCCGGTGGTTTCTTTGATGAACTGCTTGTTCTCGGCATAGGGGCCATAGCGGGCCACGTCCATGCCGTAGACATCCGCCTCAGGCTCGCCATGGATCATCCACTCGGCCAGCGACTTGCCAACGCCGCCGCCTTGCAGGAAACCCGCCATCACGGCGCAGGCGCACCAGTAGCCGGGTTTACCGCGCACCGGGCCAACCAGCGGGTTGCCATCGGGCGAGAAGGTGAAGGCACCGTTGACCCATGTCTTCACGCCAACCTCCTGCAAGGCAGGATAACGCTCAAAGCCCAGGATCAGTTCGTTTTCGATGCGGTCTGTATCTTCCTGCTGCAACTCAAAGCCGTATTCCCACGGGGCCCCGTCCATCATCCAATGCTGGTGATCAATCTCGTAGATGCCCAAAAGGATGCCCTTCTGGTCCTGCCGCATATAGGTGAACCCTTCCAGATCCACCGTCATGGGTACTTCAAAGTCGATCTCTTCCAACCCCGGAATGGTGTCCGAGATCAGGTAGTGGTGATTGAGCGGCGAAACCGGCAGTTCGATTCCCGCCATGCGCCCAACCTGCTTGGCCCATAGGCCTGCGGCATTGACCACGTGTTCGGTGTAAATGGTGCCTTTCTCCGTCACCACCTCCCAGCCATCCTTTGTCTGGTTCAACTCCAGCACACGGTTATGTTCGATCACCTCGGCACCGCGTTTCTTTGCGGCCCCGGCATAGGCATGCACGGTGCCGGTCGTATCGACATAGCCTTCGCGGTCTGCCCACATACCGCCAAGAATGCCCTCGGTTGACATGATCGGGCAAAGTTCCCCGGCTTCCTTGGGGGTTATCAGGCGACAATCGTCAATGCCGATTGACTGGAACGTCCGGTAGGTCGATTGCAGCCACTCCCAACGGTCCGGGGTTCCTGCCAGCGTCATGCCGCCGGTCATGTGCATGCCAACCGACTGGCCGGATTCTTCCTCGATCTCGCTCAAAAGGTCGATCGTATAGGCCTGAAGCGCTGCAATATTCGGATCGGCGTTCAGGGCATGAAAACCCCCCGCAGCGTGCCAGCTGGAGCCCGCCGTCAAAATGGAACGTTCGATCAGGCAGACATCGCTCCAACCAAGCTTGGCCAGATGATATAATACCGAAGTACCGACGACACCGCCCCCAATCACAACGGCACGATAATGCGTTTTCATAAGCCCTCTCCACGGATTTGTTGTTGGGGGCGTTCGCGATTATTGACCAGCCCTGAACACCCTGTCTGGTATTCAGAGCATTATTGGACACTTATGTCCACACTAAAAGGGATTGATGCGGGATCGAATTTCGTTCCATGAATGTCGGGCGCCAGTGCATGAAAACTCGAAAGCGTGCCGCCTGACCTTATTGAAAGGATAACCATGAACACGTTGCTGGATCATCTGACCGAGTTGCGCTGGGATTTCCATCGCCACCCTGAATTGGGTTTTCAGGAGGATCGGACCAAGGCAGTTGTCGCGCAGCACCTGCGCGATCTGGGGTTGGAGGTGCATGAAGGTGTCGGCGTTGTCGGTATCCTGCGCGCCGGTACAGGTAGTCGCGCCATCGGGTTGCGCGCCGATATAGATGCCCTGCCAATTACTGAAATCTCCACGCATGACTACGTTTCTGAAACACCGGGGGTGATGCATGCCTGTGGCCATGACGGGCATACGACCATGTTGCTGGGTGCGGCCGAACGGTTGGCGCAGGCGCAGGGATTTGACGGCAGCGTGGTGTTCCTGTTCCAACCGAATGAGGAACACGGGCTGGGCGCCCAGGCGATGATTGACGAAGGGGTTCTGGAGCGTTTCCCGATTGAGGAAGTCTACGGCATTCACAACCTGCCCGGCGCCCCCCTCGGGCAGGTTTCAAGCCGGACGGGTGTGATCTGCAGCAGTGAAAGCCTGTTTGAGATTACCATTTCCGGCCAGGGTGGGCATGCCTCGATGCCGCAGGTTGGCGTGGATGCCATTACCGTGGGGGCCGAGATGGTGCAGGCCCTGCAGACCATCGTTGCGCGCAAGCTGGCGCCCGGTGCTGGTGTCGTTGTTTCGGTGACCGAATTCGTGACCGACGGCCAGCGCAACGTGCTGCCCGGTCAGGCGGTACTAAAGGGCGACGTACGTGCACGCCAACCTGCTGACCGGGCTGCGGTCGAAAGATTTATGCGCCAGATTGCCAGCGGAATTGCCGCCGCGCATGGCGTTGACGTGCAGGTAAACTTTAACACTGAGTTCATCGAAACCATCAATGCGGACGCGCCTACCCAAGCTGTCTACCGCGCCGGGCGGGCCGCGGGCTTTGACGTTACCGAAGGGCGCGAACCCATGAGCTTTTCTGAAGATTTCGCCCATTTCAGCGCCCTTGTGCCGGGGTGCTTTTTGCTGTTGGGTAACGGTGAAAATGGCGCGCACGGGCAACCACTTCATGCCGCGGATTATGATTTCAACGACGCTTTGTTGCCCATTGGCGCAGAGTTCTGGGTGCAGCTGGTGCGGGACCGGCTACCGTTACAAAAGGACTGACGATGCTGGATGCTTTCACCTCGCCCAAGATCGGGCATATCGCCTGTAAACCTAACCCGGGCAAAGCTGCATATGAGGTATTGTCGAAACAGGATTTCGCCACGGCCTGGGACGAAATCACCGCATGGGACGGCTATGCGCCAACCCCGCTTCATGCGCTCTCGCAACTTACCGCGCAGATTGGTGTGGGTGGGATTGCCTATAAACACGAAGGCCCGCGTTTCGGGCTTGGTAGTTTCAAGGCGTTGGGTGGGTCCTACGCGGCCATGCGCGTACTTCAACGCGAGCTAACGGCCCAGCTTGGCCACGCAGTTTCGTTGGGAGATATCCGCAAAGGCATCTACCGCGATGCCTGCGCCGGGATCACGCTGGTTTCCGCCACGGATGGCAATCACGGTCGTTCGCTTGCATGGGGCTGTCAGCGGGTCGGGGCGCGCTGCCGCACCTATATTCACGCCGAGGTTAGCAAAGCGCGCGAAGAGGCCATGCAGTCCCTTGGTGCCGAGGTGATCCGCATTGACGGCGACTATGACGCTTCGGTCCACCTTGCCACGCAGGAAGCCGCCGACAATGGCTGGTTTGTCGTCTCAGACACGTCCTGGCCGGGCTATACCGAGCCTCCGCGCGACGTGATGGCAGGTTACGGCGTCATGACCCGTGAAATCTGCAATGAACTTGATCAGGCACCGACCCATGTTTTCCTGCAGGGCGGGGTCGGGGGGCTGGCAGCCTCGGTCGCCGCAGGCCTGCGCCAGCATTACGGAGACAAGGCCCCGCGCGTCGTGATTGTCGAGCCCGACCTTGCCGCTTGTCTGTATGCGAGTGCCCGCAGCGGAGAGGCCACGAATGTCACCATCGAAGACGAAACCATCATGGCAGGCCTGTCCTGCGGCGAGCCTTCGCAAATGGCATGGGAAGTCCTGCGGGAGGAAGCATCAGACTTTCTGACCATCCCCGATGCGCTGGTTGCCCCAACCGTGCGGTTGTTGGCAAAACCTGCCGGTGATGACCCGGTGATCGAAGCCGGGGAAAGTGCGGTGGCGGGGCTGGCGGCACTGATCGCGGTACGCCAAAACCCGGACCTGTCGGCAAAGCTGGGGTTGGATGACCGGTCGCGAGTGCTGCTGATCGGGTCTGAGGGCGTCACCGACAAGGCCATATTTGCCGCCATCATGGGCGGTGCCGATCATGTCTGAAGCACCGGCGCGCGGGTTTTGCGAGGCCGAATTTGCCACTCGCACCGCCCGTGCGCAGCAGCACATGGCGGATCAGGGGCTGGATGGCCTTCTGCTGCTGACGGAACCCGAAGTGCGGTATTTCAGTGGCTTTCACACCCTGTTCTGGCAAAGCCCAACGCGGCCTTGGTTCCTGTTCCTGCCCCCGTCCGGCAAGCCCATCGCGATCATCCCCGAAATTGGCGCAGCACTCATGCGCCAAACATGGGTCGAGGATATTCGCACCTGGTCCGCCCCCGCCCCCAAAGATGACGGTCTAAGCCTGCTGACCGAGCTTCTGGCCCCCATCGCCGGGCGGGGTGGCAAGGTTGGCATGTTGAAGGGGCATGAGACCAGTTTGCGTATGCCGCTTGGCGACTATGAAGCGTTGATCAGCGGCCTGCCCGGCTTGAAAATCACCGATGCCACCGGGTTGATACGGGCTTTGCGCATGGTCAAATCCGAGGCCGAGATTGAGAAACTCGCCCATATCTGTGCCATCGGCTCACGCACTTTCGCGCAGGTCCCCCGGCTGGCGCATGAGGGGCAGCGCTTCGAAGACCTGTTTCGGGAATTTCGCCGCGAGGCTTTGGCGCAAGGTGCCGATGACGTGCCCTATCTGGTCGGTGGTGCCGATCAGGGCGGGTATCACGACGTGATCTCACCCCCCTCTCCGCGGCACTTGCAGAATGGCGATATCGTCATGCTGGATACTGGCGCCACATGGGACGGGTATTTTTGCGATTTTGACCGCAACTTTGCCATTGGCAGCGCCGATGATGCCTCCCGCCGCGCTTACGACGTGCTGTGGCGCGCGACCGAAGCAGGCATTGCAGCCGCCCGTCCCGGCACCACTTGCCGCGAGTTGTATCAGGTGATGCAGTCGGTGATTTCCGAGCTTGACGATCAGGGCGGAGATGTGGGGCGGCTGGGGCACGGGCTGGGCATGCAACTGACCGAATGGCCCTCCCACGCCGCGTTTGACGATACGGTGATCGAAGAAAACATGGTCCTGACGCTGGAACCATCGCTAAGCTACGGGGATGGCCGCATCATGGTGCACGAAGAAAACATCGTGGTGCGCGCAAGCGGCGCCAAACTCCTCACCACCCGCGCCGGCCGCGAGTTGCCGGTGATCTGAGGAGAACCGTCTCATGCCCCAAAGCCCGAACCAGTCGGGTTGGGTGAACATGCCGAGCTCCGGGCCGTAGTAAGGGCCGGTTCTGGCCATCAAAGATCATGGTCTTGCCATGAAGCCCGGTGGTCATGTTGCCGTCGGGGTTACGGTTTTAAATGGTGCTAATACTCAAGGGGACAACAACAGCTCAGAGGTCATCACCATCATTCTGATAGTACTTTTCAATAATGGAAACTAGTTCCGTGTGTTCACTTGGTATGCGTCTTGTCCCCCAACAACTGCCAATTTCAGAGGATACTGTTACGCTTGAAGAGCCCACCTTTGTTATAGCGTTCGTTCCTTTCAGCCAGCAACTCAGTTGCGTATTGTCAATAAGCTTGCACCTCAGTCCTTCGTTGGTCTCCATTCGTTGTTTTAATCCCTCCAACGATACCAAAGTATGAACTTCTCCCACTTCAATTTTGTCACTGTGAAATACGGTAGGTGGAAAAATCGAGCACATATACCAAAACGCCAAAAAACACGCTGCCAGAACGGTGGCTACAATTCCAACAACTAACTGATGCCACTTTTTCATTCGAGTTCCATACCTACTCTAAGGCCTGCCTAAGTGTCATAATAGCGTGAATTCCTCCTTCCTATCCTTCAGTATTAATCAGTATTTGCTGCCGACCTGAAGGCCAAACGGTGCCAGTGTAAGAGGTTTCGTCCCCACTCCCGGGTTTTTCACCTCGAACCAGTTGGGCTGGATGAACATGCCCAGTTCGGGGCCATGTAGCGGGCATGGGGGTAAGGGTGGTGGCCTAGTCAGCCACCACCTCCTGGCGTTGCTCCCCAAGCCCTTCGATGCCCATTTCCACCACGTCACCTGCTTTCAGGTAATGCGGCGGTTTCTGCCCCATGCCGACGCCCGGCGGGGTTCCGGTTGAGATGACGTCGCCGGGATGCAGGGTCATGAATTGGCTGAGGTACGAGATCAGCGTTTTCACGCCATAGACCATGGTGGCGGTGGTGCCATCCTGCTTCGTCTCGCCATTCACCGTCAGCCACATTTTCAGGTCTTGCGGGTCCGCCACCTCATCCGGGGTCACCAGATAGGGGCCGAGGGGGCCGAAATTGTCGCAGGATTTGCCCTTGGACCACTGGCCCTGACGCTCAAGCTGAAAAGCGCGCTCGGACACGTCATTGGCCAGCGTATAGCCCGCCACATGGTCCAGTGCCTGATCTTCACTGACATATTTCGCGCGCTTGCCGATCACGAAGGCCAGTTCAACCTCCCAATCGGTTTTTTGCGAGCCGCGCGGCAGCAGGATCGGGTCGGTCGGCCCGCAGATGGCCGAGGTTGCCTTCATGAAAATCACCGGCTCAGGTGGCACATCCATGCCGCTTTCCGCAGCGTGGTCGGCATAGTTCAGGCCGATGCAGATAAACTTGCCGGTGCCTGCAACCGGGGGGCCAAGGCGCGGGTTGCCTTCCACAAGTGGCAAGGCAGAAACGTCCAGCCCGTTCAGCGCAGGCAGATTGCCAAGCACCCGCCCGGAAAGGTCACGAAGTACCCCCGAAAGGTCGCGGATATTTCCGTCCCTATCCAGAATGCCGGGTTTTTCCTGCCCGGCTTCACCGTATCGCAGAAATTTCATGTCGCTCTCCTCGTATGGTCCTGCCTGCACCGATAATATGGCTATCTCTGATGGTAAAGGTGGTCCGATGGCGCAGGGGTTCTTACTGACTGACGTCGCCGGTAATCTTTAGCGGAAGCGTTTCATAATCACCGCGCCGGTCGTGAAGGATGGGCAATTGTCCTCGGTCCTTTTGTGCGTCTCCTGCTGGCAATGTCAGGGGCTGAAATTCCTGCCCGTCGCCAAACACCAGCTCTGGTGCCTCACTATCCGCGTGGCCTGGGCACCAGATCGACCCGCCCCAATCCTTGCCCGCCCGGTTCAACCCCAGCCAGGCAATGCCGTTTTCCATGGCGCGCGTCACCACGAAATGCCGCCAGGAGTGATAGGACAGGTCTTTCGCATAGGCGCTGCATTGCAGGATCAGGCCGACCCCTTCGTCAGCCAGACGTCGTGCCAGATCAGCAAAGCGAATGTCATAGCAGATCATTGGGGCGATTTTCACACCCTTCACAGAGAAGGTGAACAAATGCCTGCCGGGGGTAAAGGCCGCGGCTTCCGCCGAGGCACCAAACTGCGCCAGATGCAGTTTGTCATACGCGCCCAGAAGCTTGCCATCCGGGCCTATAGCTGCCTGTGTAATGTAAAACCCGTCATCACCTTGCCGCGCGTATCCGTACACCACGGTGCTTTGCAGCCTTTGCGCCAGAGCGGAGAAGGCGGAGAAGGAAGGACCGTCTTCGCATTCTGCCAGCGTGTCCAGCCGGGTAAAGGCGGCATCGGAGTATTCGATCGTGCTTAGTTCCGGCAGAACGATCAGGTCATACTGGCCCGGTGCGGCCTCGGTAGTGATCCGGTCACAAAGCCGGGACACATGGGCGTCGCGCGCGCTGGCGTCCAAGGTTTCAGGTATCGTGACCTGACAGGCCAGAAGGGTAAGAGCGCGCATCAAGGGGGCCTTTCGGTTCACATATCACAGACCGGGGCAACCAACACTGAAACGGGTGATATTACCAGCAAAACCGTGCCCGCTTTCAAAGGGGCACGGTGGGGTCTCGTTGATCTGCAAAATGGGCGGCTAGTTGCTCCCGCTAAGCCCTCTGCGACCTGTATCGACTACAGGCGGCGGTGCGGTATATTCAGGTACGGCAAACGAGGCTGCCATTTCCTGCGCAATCGGTTCAAAATCCTGTGCCAGAGCAGTCGGGTAGGAGATTTCGAACTCGTGCAGATGCCCGGTAGTCCAATCAACCAGAACTTTGCGAAAGAAGCTGGTGCCATCTTTGCGTCCAGCAAGAATATACCAGTCATCGCCACTTTCGCTAATGTCGACATGTTCGTAGAGAGCCCAGTCGATATCGCGCCCTATCAGCTCGGGGATGGCAAGATTGCCGATGTTATTTTGGCCGAAAACAAAGAACCTGTGGCTGCCGTCAATGCCACCAAACGTGCGCCCGTCATTATTGGCAGGGGGCGCCATTGGCTCAAACAGATTTGACGGGTAAGCGATGCTCGTACCAAAACGGGTGTTTTCATAGCTGTCCCAAACCGGTTCTGGCAGGGTTGGTGTAACTTCTTCCGGGGGTAACGGGTCGGCGATAACAGGTGGGATATCTTCAGGTGTATCAAACCCGGTGCCAAAGCGCAGGCTGGCAAGCACCGTGTCATGCACGGCCTGTAATTCTTCGGGCGATACCTTGCTGCCTTCAACGGTGAATACAAAACGGGTGCTGTCGCTACGGGCGCGTTTGCTAATGTTTTGCAGGCTTAGAATTTCACCGATTTCCGAAAATGTCCGGATCATCGGCTCATTGTCAACGACCACCTGATTAACCTCGATAATGTCATCAAATCCGGCCAGCGGCTCATCCGGGAACCACCAGAAAGCCAGCAATGTATAACGTTCATCCGGGCTGATGAACAACTTGTCGGTGGGGATGTCACTGATCGCCTGCCAACCTTCCGGCAGGGTAAATTCCACCCCTTGCACGTTTACCAGAACAGGGCTTTCAACTGTATCAAGCGGTGCCGGTATCGGCGTTTCACCGCTGTCAGGCGTTACCTCTCCCGAAGGCGTGTCACCATCGACAATGTCAACGGCTTCAGACCCATCGTCTGACTGAGCCATTGTCTGCCCCGCAAGGACGGCAAGTATCGCAACGCTGGCTAAAAGCTGTTTCATGGGGAGCCTCTTGGGAAGGTTTAGATTTAAAATGGTAGCGCATCATATCGTCGCGTTAGTTACGCAGAAAGCGGATGCCTGCAAAAGCTATTCTGTCGGCAATAGGTCGCTTTGCGTTTCGTCCTTCAGCATCCGCACCTCGCGTTGTGGGAAGGGAATTGAGATGCCGCGCTCCTGAAACGCATCCCACAGCGCCAGAAAGACATTGCCGCGAATATTGGTCAGGCCGCCGGTTGGATCCAAAATCCAGAACCTCAGCACATAATCAACCGAGCTATCGCCAAAACCGATGATATGACAGACCGGGCGTTTCGGGTCCTCCAGCACCCGGTCCACCGAAAGCGCTGCATTGATCGCCACTTCCCTTACCTTGTGCGGATCGTCGCCGTAAGCGGTGCCGAAATGCACGTCCAGCCGGACAAAATCACTACTATGCGACCAGTTAACCACCTGCCCGGTGATCAGGTCTTCGTTCGGGATCAGGAACTCCTTGCCGTCGCGGGTGACCACACTGACATAACGCGCGCCCAGGCTGTCGATCCAGCCAAAGGTCTCGCCCAGGCTGATCACATCGCCGGGTTTGATCGACTTATCAAGAAGAATAATGATGCCGGAAACAAGGTTCGACACCACCTTTTGCAGGCCGAAACCAAGGCCGACACCAATCGCCCCTGACAGGAACGCCAATCCGGTCAGGTCCAGCCCGATCACTTTCAGACCAATAAAGAACGCCGCGCCATAAAGGCCCACCTGCAGGAACTTGATCGCCAGAACCTGCATTGAGGGGCTTATGTCGGGGTTGCGCCGGACAGAGCCGGACATGGTGCGCGAAATGATACGGGCTATGACGAACAGGATACCCAGGGACAGCGCCGCCTGCAGTAATAGCCACAGTGACAGGCGCGAATCCCCTATGCTAACTGCCGCCGAATCCAGCAAAGTTTGCGCTTCGTCCAGAAAACCGATGATGGACAGCGTGACCCAGATCCAGCCCACATATCGTGCCATCTGGCGCAGGAAGCGGTTTGAGATCTGGCGTGATATGGCGGCAATTGCCAGCCAGGCAAAAGTCAGGTTGCCGATAATGCCCAGCAGATATGACCGGCTGGGCCATGTCACTTCGCGCATCACCCAAACGGTAGCCCAGATCAGGACCACGAAAAAAATCAGCCCCAGCCTCTTATGCACGGCCAGCAAAATGCGATAGCGCCACTTTGGCCAACCCTCGCGGCTACGCATCCATTGATGCAGCTTTGGTGCAACCAAACGCGCCAACACCCACGCAACCGCGAATATTCCCAGGGCAATGGCAATCTGATAGGCATTCCATGGCCGCATCAGACCGGTGGCAAAGTTCATCGCCTGATCTACCAGTGAAATCGCAACTTCCTGCGCTTCCGCCGCGCCGGATGTGGCCTCCTCGGCTACTTGCGCAGCCTCTTCGGCCACAGCCTCCAGCCCGGTTGCCGCATCTTCCACTACGTCTGTCAATTCACCAGCCATGTGCGGACATTCGCACCTTTGTGCCCAACCCGCAAGAAAACCCGCCCTTGATGCGTCGCCTTTGTGGGTGTATCCCGGCCGCATGGAACGAACATGGCACATAGTTGATCGCACCCGCCTGTCCGAGCGGTTTTATGGCGAAACCACTTCGGCCCTTGCACGGGGTTAAGGCACGCGCCCGTTTTCCATCAAAGCCACCTTTACATACGGGAGAGGACCAATGTCCCCCAAAACACTCTATGACAAAATCTGGGACGCCCACGTGGTCTCAGAAGACGATGACGGCACCTCGCTGATCTTTATCGACCGCCATCTGGTGCACGAAGTTACCAGCCCGCAGGCCTTCGAAGGGCTCGCCATGGCCGGGCGCGGCGTGCATGCGCCGGACAAAACCATTGCCGTGCCAGACCATAACGTGCCCACAACCGGGGACCGCACCGCGACCATCGAAAATGAACAAAGCCGCATTCAGGTCGAGGCGCTGGAAAAAAACGCCCGCGCCACTGGCATCCATTATTACCCTGTTGATGACATTCGGCAGGGGATCGTGCATGTGGTTGGACCGGAACAGGGCTGGACCCTGCCGGGCATGACCGTGGTTTGTGGCGACAGCCATACCGCCACCCACGGTGCCTTTGGTGCCATCGCCCACGGTATCGGCACGTCCGAGGTGGAACATGTGCTGGCCACCCAGACCCTGATCCAGCAGAAATCAAAGAATATGAAGGTCGAAATCACCGGTCAGTTGCAGCCTGGTGTTACTGCCAAGGACATCACCATGGCCGTGATCGGCGCCACCGGCACTGCTGGCGGTACCGGCCATGTCATCGAATATTGCGGCGAGGCGATCCGCAGTCTGTCCATGGAAGGGCGCATGACCGTCTGCAACATGGCAATCGAAGGCGGCGCGCGCGCTGGACTGATCGCACCGGACGAGGTGACGTTTGACTATGTCAAAGGCCGCCCGCACGCCCCCAAGGGCGCGCAATGGGAGGCTGCTTTGGCGTGGTGGAAAACCCTTTTCACCGACGAAGGCGCACATTTTGACAAGGTGCTGACGCTCAAGGGCGAAGACATCGCGCCGATGGTGACATGGGGCACTTCGCCCGAAGACGTGCTGCCGATCACCGCCACCGTGCCAGCTGCCGAAGATTTCGAGGGCGGCAAGGTCGAAGCCGCCGCGCGTGCACTGGATTACATGGGCCTGACCCCCGGAACGCCGTTGTCCGAGGTGGCCGTGAATACCGTCTTTATCGGTTCCTGCACCAATGGCCGGATTGAGGATTTCCGCGAGGCTGCAGAAATTCTCAAAGGCCGCAAAGTTGCGGATGGGGTGCGCGCCCTGATCGTGCCCGGTTCCGGGCTGGTGCGCGCGCAGGCCGAAGAAGAGGGGCTGGCGGATATCTTTCGCGAGGCAGGCGCCGAATGGCGGCTGGCAGGTTGCTCCATGTGTCTTGCCATGAACCCCGATCAGCTGGAGCCGGGGGACCGTTGCGCGTCTACCTCGAACCGGAATTTTGAGGGCAGGCAGGGTCGCGAAGGGCGCACCCATCTGGTCAGCCCGGGTATGGCCGCTGCCGCTGCGGTGACTGGTCACCTGACCGATGTGCGTAGTCTCAGCTGAGACCAGTTCGACGATTTCGAAGCTCTAGGAAAGTTACAAATGTCGCCAGAAGGACCAGCCAGAGTTTAAATATTGCCCTTCAGGGGTGCTGAAAATGTTAAACTTTTACCAAAGGGTACGATCGGGCTAATTCAGGGCGGCACAGGAAGGACACTAAATATGGACAAGTTTAAAAAAATCACCGGGGTTGCTGCACCCATGCCGCTGATCAATATCGACACTGATATGATCATCCCGAAACTCTTCCTCAAGACCATCAAACGTTCAGGCCTTGGCGTGAACCTGTTTGATGAGATGCGTTATAATCAGGACGGGTCGGAAAAGCCGGATTTCGTTCTGAACCAACCGGCTTATCGCAACGCCGAGATCATCATTGCCGGTGACAATTTCGGCTGTGGCTCCAGCCGTGAGCACGCCCCTTGGGCGCTCGCGGATTTTGGCATTAAATGCGTGGTAAGTACCTCATTTGCTGACATTTTCTTTAACAACAGCTTCAAGAATGGTCTGTTGCCGATCGTGCTGCCGAAGGAACAGGTCGATATCCTTATGAAAGATGCCGAAAAGGGTGCCAATGCCCGGATGAGCGTCGATCTTGAGGCCCAGGAAATCACCACGTCCGACGGCGCAGTTATCCCGTTTCAAGTTGACGCATTCAAAAAGCATTGCCTGCTCGAGGGGCTCGATGACATCGGCCTGACGCTGGAAAAGAAAAAGAGCATTGCTGCCTTTGAAGAGGCCGGCGCGCAAGCCCGCCCTTGGGTCTGATTCTAAACCTCGCGTTTGTGCCCGTCATACCTACTACATTATGGGTCGCCAACTCCGGCGACCCATGTCAATTGTGGCAATGATGCTTTGATGCACCAGTTTACCCCAGATTAACCTAAAAACATTCATCAACCTAAACAGGGGGTTGCGGGATGTAGTGAATGTTGTCAGAAATGGGGCAACAATGAGGCAAACCGCCGGTACAGGTGGGTCAACAAGAGACAAGAGACGGCAAAGAATCGTTTCTGTCCAAGTTGGGGAAAAGGCAGTGGTAGCACGTTTCACAGGCGCGATTGCGCGCGCATTTCTGATGGTTATTCTCATCGCAACACCGGCGATGATGGTTCCCGGGACGGGGCCGGATACCACGCAAATCGTTGCTTTACTTGCGATAATTGCGGGTGTGATTACCTTCTCAGAATATATCACCACCTATCCTGGGCTGGTTGAGTTTCGCGACGCCCCGCCTTTTAACCGCATTCGTTTTGTCAGCTTGTTTGCGACGGTTTTCCTTCTTTCGGTGATTGCGCGGGACCAAAACAATGCTTCGGATCTGGCCCAGTTGACCCATGCAATCGGCGCCCGGATTGGCGAGGTGATTGATTTTCCCTATTCCCCCGTTAACCTCGTGGTTCTGATGCTGCCTGAAAATGCTCCGGAATGGCAGGTCGAACGTATCCGCACCGCTGCCGGCCTTGCTTATCTGATCTCACTACTATCTCTCGCCGCGCTGCTCATCTCTTTAAAAGCAATGAATTGGCCCAACCAACATGGTGCATTCAACGTTTGGGTGAACCTGCCGATATTTGATCCAACCGCCAGCGGGGACATTGTCTACCGGCTGGAGCGTGACGCGAATGTTAACATTGCGTTAGGGTTTTTGCTGCCATTCTTGACGCCAGCAATCATAACTGCCGCAGGGTCGCTTTTCGGAGTAGTTTCTGTGGCAAACATCCATACAATGATTTGGACAATAGCAGCATGGGCATTTCTGCCAGCAAGCCTTTTCATGCGTGGGATCGCCATGGGGCGGGTAGCCGGAATTATCCGGGCAGAACGCGCCAGAAGCGATGCGCGACGGTCAAAAGAAAGCGTTGTTCAAGCCGCCTGATTACGGCTTTTGCCCTTCTTTTACTGAACCTTGCTCCGGTTCAGGCCGAACGTTTGCGGATCGCCACATATAATTCTGACCTGTCGCGAAAGGGTCCGGGCCTGCTGCTGCGTGATATTCTGCGCGGTGAGGATGCGCAGATCCATGCGGTGATGAGGGTGATTTCCTCGATCAGTCCCGATGTTTTGCTGCTGCAGGATTTTGATTAAGACCTGGACCTTCACGCACTGACCGCCTTTCGCGATGCCTTGGCAAAAAATGGCGGTCCTCACTACCCGTTTGTGTTTGCTCTCAGGCCCAATACCGGCATGGCAACCGGGTTGGACATGGATGGAAATGGCAAGCTGGGCGAGGCGCGAGATGCCCAAGGTTATGGGCGTTTTAATGGGCAAGGCGGGTTGGCGCTGCTGTCAAATTTGCCGATTGAAACCGAGGCTGTTCGCGATTTTAGTGCTTTCTTGTGGCGAAATTTGCCCGGGGCGATCCTGCCAGAGGTGAATAATGCTCCGTTTCCTTCAGAACAGGCGCAGGCGGTGCAGCGCCTGTCTTCGGTTGGCCATTGGGACGTGCCGGTGCGGTTGAACGGTGGGGGCCTGCTGCACCTGTTGGCTTTTCATGCAACCACACCGGTTTATGACGGTGATGAAGACCGCAACGGGCGCCGCAACCATGACGAAGTTTTGTTTTGGGCAAGGTTGCTGGACGGCGCTCTGCCCTTCCTGCCCCCACCGGGGCCGGTGGTCGTGCTGGGGGATGCCAATCTTGACCCTGCCGCAGGCTCCGGTCGGCGCGACGCGATCACCACGTTATTGGAGCATCCCGCGTTGCAAGACCCAGCCCCTGCCAGTGAGGGTGCGGTAACCGTAGGCGACGCGACCGACACTGTAGACTGGAACGAACCGCGTCCTGGCAACCTGCGGGTGGACTACGTTTTGCCCTCGGCCGATTTACGCGTAACCGGTTCCGGCGTGTACTGGCCCGGCGAGGGGCAGCCGGGCGCGCAGGACGCTGCAAACGCCTCGCGCCACCGGCTGGTTTGGGTTGATCTGGACCTATAGTGCCGTCTTCAACGCCTCACGCAGGGGTGTAGGTTTGAAGTCCGGCAACAACTCTTTCAGCCGGGCATCATCCAGAAAATGTGGTTTGCTCCACAGATACCGCATTTCCACCAGGTGGCGCCCCATTTTCCAAAATGGGGCCAGCAAGATCAGTGGCAGGTATGAAAATACTTTGCGCCGCAAATTGCGCCCGGTCACGTCCTCAAGGGCTGTTTCCAGTTCTTCGGCTGTCAGGGTGTAACCGGAAAAAGGTACATCCTCAAACTGGTTGAGATGGGTGCGTTGTTCCGCAAGGTCGACGGCGGCGCGTGTAACATCAGGCAGATAGGCCCATGCATGGGGCGCATCTGCGCGGGCCATATAGGTAAAAATCCCTTTGGACAGCTTTGCCGTCAGCACCCGGTCGAACCAGTTACCGCTTGGTAATGTGTCAATGAAATCACCGGCCCGTAAAACAATGACCTGAACACCCGAGGCCCGATAGGCGGCCTCCATTTCAATCCGCACACGCCCCAGCGGGTTCTTCGCCGCATGGGTTGTGTTGCTTGTCAGGCGCGCGGGGGCATCGGCACCGAAGACATAGACGTTGCCCGGAATAATTACTGTGGCGCCGCTGGCTTTGGCGGCGGCAATGACCTGCGCCGTCTGTTTTGGCACTTCGGTTCGCCACTTTTCGTAGGAAGGGTTCATGGCATTGACGATCACGTCAATGCCTATGGCGGCTTTTGTCAGGTCGTCGGTTTCACGGTTGAACTGGCGGACATTCCAGCCAGCGTCCAGAAATGATTTGGTGGCGTTGCGGCCAAATCTGCCGGAGCCGCCGAGGATGAGGACATTCTTTGACATGGTGTTTCTCCTTTTCTGCAACAAAAGTATCTATTCACTTACGTCAAATGAATTGAGAAAAAATGAGGCTATGCTATTCAATAATGAATGGATAACCCGCTTTCATCCCTCGATTGGTCGCTGGTGCAGGCATTTCTGGCGGTAGCTGAAACCGGCTCACTATCGGCCGCGGCGCGCAAGCTCGGGACCAGTCAGCCAACTTTGGGCCGCCAGATTGCGCGGATGGAAGAAGCCCTTGGTTTGACCTTGTTCAACCGTCGGCCCCGTGGTCTGGAATTAAGTAAGCACGGTAAAATGATCGTGCCCGCAGCAAAAGCAATGCAGGAGGCAGCCGGGCGTATGGCTCTGGTTGCGGCCGGTCAGGACGAGGCGTTAGAGGGTGACGTGCGGATTACGGCCTCGGATGTGGTATCGCATTTCATCCTGCCGCCAATTCTGGCAAAATTGCGGGAGGACGAACCCGGTATCCGTATTGACCTTGTGCCTTCGGATACCACCGAAAACCTGCTGTTTCGCGAGGCGGATATTGCCATTCGTATGTACCGGCCGCAGCAGCTTGATGTTATCACCCGCCACGTCACAGACCTGCCTATCGGTATTTTTGCTGCGCGTTCTTATCTTGAGCGCGCAGGTCGTCCCGAAACCCTTGAGCAGATGCTGACCCACGATTTTGTCGGCTATGACCGCGATGATCGTATTATTCGTGGCATGGCGGAATTAGGCTGGAAAATCAGCCGCGATTTCTTTGGTATCCGCACAGACGATCAGGCCGCCTATTGGCATTTGGTGCGCGCGGGCTGTGGTTTGGGTGTTGGCCAGGTTGCGGCGGTGCGGGAGGATAAAGATTTGGTCCGGCTATTTCCCGACCTGCACATCCCGCCCCTGCCGGTCTGGCTGACGGCGCATGAAGCTATGCGCCGCACACCGCGGGTGCGCCGGGTCTGGGAAGCGTTGGCATTGGGACTTTCAAAGGCCTTTCCTGACCCGCATTCTTGACCCCCGTGCCTAGGCAGGCTAGGCCCAAGCGGACGAAAACAGCCCCAAACGATGCGCAAGGAAGACACCATGAGCAACCCCACCCTTTTAATCCTCGCCGGTGACGGTATCGGCCCCGAAGTCATGGCCGAAGTTCGCAAGGTCATCAGCTGGTACGGCGACAAGCGTGGCCTTGCTTTTGATGTCGACGAAGATCTTGTTGGCGGGTGCGCCTATGACGCCCACGGCACCCCCCTGACCGATGAAACCATGGCCCGCGCGCAAGAGGTTGACGCGGTGCTGCTGGGCGCTGTCGGCGGGCCAAAATACGACGATCTCGACTTCTCCATAAAACCAGAACGCGGGTTGTTGCGGCTACGCAAGGAAATGGACCTTTTCGCCAATCTGCGCCCGGCCCAATGCTTTGATGCGTTGGCGGATTTCTCCAGCCTGAAAAAGGACGTGGTATCGGGGCTTGATATCATGATCGTGCGCGAACTTACCTCGGGCGTCTATTTTGGCGAACCGCGCGGTATCATCAACGAAGGTAATGAACGCGTCGGCATCAATACCCAGCGCTATACGGAAAGTGAAATTGCGCGTGTTGCGCGCGCCGCTTTTGAGCTTGCACGCAAGCGCGGCGGAAAGCTCTGCTCGATGGAAAAGGCCAACGTGATGGAATCGGGCATCCTGTGGCGCGATGTTGTGAACGAAGTGCACGCTAAGGATTATTCGGATATCGAGCTCAGCCACATGTACGCCGATGCAGGTGCCATGCAGCTGACACGCTGGCCCAAGCAGTTTGATGTGATTGTCACCGACAACCTGTTTGGCGACCTTCTGTCTGACCTCGCAGCCATGCTGACCGGCAGCCTTGGTATGTTGCCCTCCGCCAGCCTTGGCGCGCCGATGGCCAATGGACGCCCCAAGGCGCTTTATGAACCCGTGCACGGCTCAGCACCCGACATTGCCGGGCAGGGCAAGGCAAACCCAAGCGCCTGTATCCTCAGCTTTGCTATGGCGTTGCGCTATTCCTTTGATGAAGGCGACGAGGCGGACCGGCTGGAAGCCGCAGTTGAAAAGGTGCTGGCCGATGGCGTGCGTACCCCGGACCTGCTGCAGGCAGGCGAAGGAACACCGGCCACAACCAGCGAAATGGGAGACGCGGTTATCGCCGCTCTTGAGGCCAGCCTCTGACCAAAAGCCCATCGGGCTCATGCAAAAAACTGAAAGCCGGAATGCAGCCGCATTCCGGCTTTTTTGTAAGACAAGTCGGAATCTAGTGCGTAAGAAAGGGTATGAACCTTTCTGGTCCCCTCTATGCCCTGCTGGCTTTTGCTGTGTTTGCGTCTCATGATGTGATCATCAAGTATCTGGGTGGCACCTATTCGCCGGTGCAAATCATCTTTTATTCAACTCTGTTTTCCTTTCCGCTGATCTTGCTGATGTTGATGCGCGACAAGACCGAAGGCAATTTCCGACCGGTGCACCCCTACTGGGTTGCTGCCCGCACCGTTGCAGCAGCCATGACCGGGCTATCTGCCTTCTATGCCTTTTCCGTCCTGCCATTGGCGCAGGTCTATGTGATGCTGTTTGCCTCCCCGCTCCTCATTACGCTTTTGTCGATCCCGATCCTTGGGGAGCGTGTGGGGTTGCAACGACTGGCCGCCGTGCTGATTGGACTGATCGGCGTGTTCGTCGTTCTGCGTCCCGGTAGCACGCCAATGGGGCTGGGCCATATAGCCGGGCTGGCCGCAGCAGTGTTTGGGGCGCTTGCCTCGGTCATTGTGCGCAAAATCGGACGTGAGGAGAGAACGGCAGTTTTGATGATGTACCCGATGATCACCAATTTCATCGTTATGTCCGCAGCTCTGGCCTTCGTGTACCAGCCGATGCCAATTATCCATTTGGGCGCAATGGGTCTGCTCTCGCTACTGGGCTTTAGTGCTGGTCTGTTGTTGATCGTGGCGTACCGACACGGGGACGCGGCCATCGTTGCCCCAATGCAGTATTCACAAATCCTCTGGGCCACCGGCTTTGGGATATTCCTGTTTGATGAAAAACCAGATGGAACAACTCTGGCTGGCGCTGCAATTATCATCGCTTCGGGGCTCTATATTGTCTTTCGTGAAAGCAGGTTGGGCAGCCGGTCGAACACGCCGGTTTTACGCACCCGCTCGCGGGGGCCAAGTGCAGCGTCGTTTAGGATTTCACCATTACTGCGCCGCAAACCAAAGCCCTAATCCTCTCTTGCCAATTTCCCCAGCCTGAGCTATCCCGCCCGTCACGGTCGGAGTGTAGCTCAGCCTGGTAGAGCACTGTCTTCGGGAGGCAGGGGCCGG
>CAZJYZ010000005.1:0-97166 GCA_964550345.1 uncultured Aliiroseovarius sp.
GCGCAGGGCGCTTTTCAGGACCGTGCCCATGCTGGCCTCAAGCTCTGCGCGGGTAGCAGGTGGGTTGGGCGAGCGCATCATGGGCAGGAGCAGCAAGGTGGCAAGAATAGCAGCTGCGAACACCATGAAGACCTGATGCCATTGCATGAAACCCAGCAGAAATTCAGCCAAAGGTGCGCCAAAGACCTGGCCGGCAGATCCTGCAGCGGTGGCGATGGCTAATGCCATTGATCGGTTTTCATCGCTGGCCGCACGTCCGACGACAGCAAGTATGACACCAAAGCCTGTGCCAGCGATGCCAAAACCTACGAGGATCTCCAACAGCTGATGCGCTTCGGGAGTGACGGCGAAGGACGACGCAACAAGCCCTGCAGCATAGGTTGCTGCGCCCAGAATAATCGCTTTGCGGTCGCCGATCTTTTCCGCAATGGCGCCAAAGATGGGTTGGCCGATGCCCCAGGCAAGGTTCTGAATGGCAATGGCCAGGGAAAACTCGGCCCTGGCCCAGCCAAACTGATCGGCGATAGGGATCTGGAACACCCCGAAAGAGGCACGAATGGAAAAGCCGACCATGATGATGATGCAGCCAACGACCAGTACCGGCGTGATAAGAGGAGTGCGTATTTGTGTCATTGCGGCACGCTGGTCCAGTTTGCGCACGGCGTCAAATCGTTCTTTGTGGCAGGCTGGATAACTATTGGTGATCTTTATTGACGGATTTCATGCTACCTTTGATGAAATCCTTTTGGGGGAGGGCAAGATGCCGTTTCTGGAAGTTAACGGCGTACGAATCCACTATACCGATGAGGGTAAGGGCGAAGAAACCATCGTGTTTTCCCACGGATTACTTTTCAGTGGTCACATGTTCCGTGCTCGGGTCGCGGCCCTGAAGGACCGGTATAGGTGTATCACTTTTGATCATCGCGGTCAGGGGAAAAGTGCGGTCGCACTTAGCGGTTATGACATGGACACATTGTATGAAGATGCGGCGGCGCTGATTGAGGCGCTGGAGGCAGGTCCTTGCCATTTTGCCGGGCATTCCATGGGGGGATTTGTCGGTATGCGGCTGGCGGCGCGCCGGCCCGAGCTTTTACGTTCCCTGATCCTGCTCAATACCACGGCCGCACCAGAGCCCAGGGAAAATCACGGCAAATACAGGATGCTGAACTTTATTGCCCGATGGTTTGGTTTTCGCGTGGTCCTTGGGAAGGTTGCACCGATCATGATTGGTCCGAGCTTCCTGACGGACCAGGCGCGCAAGGATGACCTGCGGTACTGGAAGAACCAGATTGCTGCAGGAAACAGGATAGGGGTCACGCGCGCTGTGCGCGGCGTTGTTGACCGCAAAGGGGTGCTTGATGAGATCGGAGCGATTGATCAGCCGGTTCTGATTTTGGCAGGCGCGCAAGACGTGGCAACCATTCCGGCAAAATCTGCACGGATACATGAGTTGATATTCGGATCGGAGCTGGTGACACTCCCGCTTTCTGGTCACTCTTCAGTTGTCGAAGAACCTGATTTGGTCACTGCCGAGATGGAAAGGTTTTTGGTGGGTGTCGACTCCTGATCAGGGCCGCGCTATGCGAAAGACATGACCAAAGGCCTGCCTGAAATCTATTCTGACCTTGCCGTTGATGGCGAATTGACCGTTGATCCGGCTCAGGAACTTGTGTTGCCGGTGCTGGAGGATATCCGGCACCATTTGGAGGCCAGCAATAACCGCCGCCGCGGTATTTTGGGCGGCTTGTTCCACAAGCCTGAAGACGTACCGCAAGGTCTGTATCTTTGGGGCGGCGTCGGGCGGGGCAAGTCGATGCTGATGGATCTGTTTGTCGGAAACCTGAACATCAAAGGCAAACGTCGGGTGCATTTCCACGCGTTCATGCAGGAGGTGCATGCAGGGATGCACGAAGCGCGCAAAACCGGCGTTGATGACGCGCTGGCACCCGTGGCCGAGCGCCTGTCGCAGGGCTTGCGTCTGCTGGCGTTTGACGAAATGCAGATAAACGACATCACCGATGCGATGATCGTCGGACGTTTGTTCGAAAAGCTGATGGCGGCGGGTGTGGTCATTGTAGCAACCTCAAACCGGGTGCCGGATGACCTTTACAAAGATGGGCTTAACCGCCAGCTTTTCCTGCCATTCATCGAACTGCTGAAGAAGCGGATGGTTGTGCATGAACTGGCCAGCCCTATGGATTATCGCCAAAGGTTCCTGACCGGATCCGAAGTTTATTTCTGTCCGAACGATGTCGATGCCCGTGCCGGAATACAGGCCGCCTGGGATGAGCTTGCAGGCGGTGTCGGCGAAGCCCTGACGCTTGAAGTCAAGGGGCGTCATGTGGTTTTACCTGCCTTTCGCAACGGGGTGGCGCGGGCCAAATTTTTTGACCTGTGTGGTCAAATGCTTGGTGCCGCAGATTACCTGACTATCGCCGAGAATATACGGGTGTTGATACTGGAAGATATCCCCCGGTTGGGGCGGTCGAACTTCAACGAGGCGAAGCGCTTTGTCACCCTGATTGATGCGCTATACGAGGCTCGGGTGCGCTTCATTGCCTCGGCCGCAGCTGAGCCTGAAATGTTATATCTGGAGGGTGACGGTGCCTTTGAGTTTGAACGTACCGCCAGCCGGTTGCGCGAAATGCAGGGGCAGGACTGGGGCAGTTAAGCGGCAAAGCGGCGGAATTTTCCAGGAATGCGCCGCTTCTGTGCGACCCGCAATCGCTCCTTTGGCAAACTATTCGGGAACCCGCCCGTTACCCAAAAGACCGGTGCCGGTTACCACATGGCTTTCAAAGAAACTCAGAAGCTCACTTTCACTGACTGTCTCGATTCCGGGCGCTCTGAAACCGGGTGGATGCAAAAGGGGGGACAGGGGCGCGATGTTTTCGTGAAGTCCGAGGAAAGCCGGTGGCTGGTGTTCTGAATGCGCGATATCCCGATCACTTCTCCGTTGATCGTCACGCTGAACGTGCCCAGCTCGGGCGATATCCTTCTGTCTTACGCCGTGGCCTGTAAACTTGTGATCACAAATGTGATCAAGGCGCAGAAAGCCAACCGAAACATCGTCTTATCCCCTGTCCTACTGTCCTGCTCGACAGGTACAAAAAATACTAATTTGGGAGCCTCGCCCCTCATGTTATAATGCTACATATTGGTTTATTTACTTGATTTCGTCAATATTCTGCGTGCCTGCATAGGGTGAGTCTACGTAAGTTGAAAAAACTGAGTCGTTTCATTGGCTTGAATCGAAATCAGGGGCCACAGCTTCAGAAAAGCAAAATTTTTTTTCGTGATCACAATGAAATTATTGGTGTGAAAAGGGGGAAAGTTCGAAAATCAGCCGTTCTCGCGAAGCACCGCACCGGCCAGGTATAACGAGCCGCAAATGACAATCCGCGCGTCCGGGTTGTCAGCTGTGATCTGCGCGATTGCGGTGGCAGTGTCTGGCGCTGTTATGGCGCTCAGGCCCGCCTGATGGGCGAATTCGGCTGTGTCCTCAGCCTTCAGGGTATTTGCCTCACCGGGAATTGACACCGCGATCAGGCTGTCCGCGATCGGGGAAAAGTGTTGCAGAAAGCCTGTGACATCCTTGGTATTGAGCATGCCGCAAACCAGATAGGTCGGACGTGGGGGCAGGCCACGCAGAACTTTGGCCAGCGCCTCGCCCGCTGCCGGGTTATGGCCGCCGTCAAGCCAAAGCTCGGCTCCAGCCGCAGCTTCAACCAGAGGCCCGTGGCGCAGCCGCTGCATGCGAGCAGGCCAGAAGGCATTTGTTACCGCAGTTTCACAGGCTGTTTCGTCGCAGCCGAATTTGCGCAAGGCGGCCAGAGCCGCGCCTGCATTGTCGACTTGGTGTGCCCCTGGGAGGTTTGGCAGTGGAAGATCGAGAAGGCCGGTTTCATCCTGAAAAACCAACCTCCCGCGCTCCTCCCAGACATGCCAGTGCTGGCCCTGCGCAATCAGCGGTGCGCCGACACGAGCGGCCTGTGTTTCGATCACGTCCATGGCTTCTTCGGGCTGCGGCCCAACGATGCAGGGTACGCCCGGCTTGAGGATACCGGCCTTTTCAAAGGCGATCTTGGCCAGCGTGTCGCCAAGGAACTGGGTATGATCAATCGAGATGGGGGTGATCACGGTCAGGGCAGGTTTAGCGATGACATTTGTCGCGTCCAACCGGCCACCTAGCCCGGTTTCCAAAAGCAGATAATCGGCAGGCGTCTCTGCGAAAGCCAGGAAACCTGCTACAGTCGTGGCCTCAAAATAGGTAATCGCCTCGCCGTTATTTGCGGCAATGCAGCGATCCAGAACCTGTGTCAGAGCCTCTTCGGAAATCAGCGCACCCGCCAGACGGATGCGTTCATGAAAGCGCGCCAGATGTGGGGACGTATAGGCATGTACGCGCGCGCCCGTTGCTTCCAGGCCAGCGCGTATCATCGCCTGAGTTGAACCTTTGCCGTTAGTGCCTGCAAGGTGGATGACCGGCGGCAGGCGGCGTTCGGGGTGGTCCAGAGCTTGCAGTAGTCGCCAGACTCGGTCCAATGTCAGGTCTATGATCTTGGGGTGCAGCGACATCATCCGTTCCAGGATGACGTCGGAATGCGTCGCGGTCATTTTTGCGCGGCTTTCTTCAAAGCCTTGTTCGGGGTGCTTGCGGCGCTGGCCTTGGCGGGTTTTTCCCCTTTGGTCTCAGGTGCATCCTGCGTGTCGGCTTTCTCGGGCGCGGGCAGATCGCCCAGGACACGCGGTGTTTGCCCAAGTAGCATGCGCAGGATCACCACCAGTTCGTCTTTGAGGTCCTTACGGTGGGTCACACGGTCCAGCATGCCGTGATCCAGCAGGTATTCGGCGCGTTGGAAACCCTCGGGCAGTTTTTCACCGATGGTTTGTTGAATGACGCGTGGGCCTGCGAAACAAATCAGGGCGTTGGGCTCGGCAATATGCACGTCCCCCAGCATGGCATAGCTGGCGGTGACGCCACCAGTTGTCGGGTGGGTCAGCACCACCACATAAGGAAGCCCGGCTTCTTTCAACATCTGAACCGCTACTGTAGTGCGCGGCATTTGCATCAGCGAAAGAATGCCTTCCTGCATACGTGCGCCACCGGCGGCGGAAAACAATACCAGCGGGCGTTTAAGGGCAACCGCGCGTTCAGCGGCAGCAATCATCGCATTGCCCACATACATACCCATGGAGCCACCCATGAAGCTGAAATCCTGCGCGGCAGCAACGATGGGTGTGCGCCCGATTTCACCTTCCGCAACCAACATCGCCTCAGCCTCGCCGGTTTTTTTCTGCGCCGCCTTCATGCGGTCAGGGTATTTTTTCTGGTCTTTAAAATGCAGCGGGTCGGCGACCGGTTCGGGCACTTCGACATCCGTGTAGATGCCGCCATCGAACAGCGTGTGAAAGCGTTCGCGCGGCGAGATTGCCATGTGATGATCGCAGTCACTGCAGACATGCAGATTTTCCGTATATTCACGGTGAAAAAGCATGGTGCCGCATTCCGGGCACTTGGTCCAAAGGTTCTCAGGCACCTCGCGGCGTGAAAACAGCGAGTTAATGGTGGGACGGACGTAGTTTGTGATCCAGTTCATCTGGGTTTCGCCTTTGGTTTACCTTAGGTCCAAATAATCAGGGTCAGCGCGGATTGCAATCTCTCACGACAGGCTCAAAGCGCTTGTATAGGGCGCGGAAGGCGAATATCCCGTGTTTAACAAGATTTTTGGGAGGTCATCATGTCCAGTTCGAACTTTAAGTCCAAATTGCCCAGTCGCCACGTGACTGAGGGGCCAGAGCGTGCACCGCACCGGTCGTACCTTTATGCCATGGGCCTTTCTGAGGAAGAAATCCACCAACCCCTGGTGGGCGTAGCTACCTGCTGGAACGAAGCAGCCCCCTGTAACATCGCGCTCAGCCGTCAGGCACAGTCGGCCAAGATGGGTGTGAAACAGGCCATGGGTACGCCGCGGGAGTTTACCACCATCACGGTGACCGATGGCATTGCCATGGGGCATGAGGGCATGCGGGCGTCTTTGGCGTCGCGCGAGGCGATTGCAGATTCTGTTGAATTGACCATGCGCGGGCATTGCTATGATGCCTTGGTAGGGCTTGCGGGCTGCGACAAGTCCCTGCCGGGGATGATGATGGTGATGGTGCGTCTTAACGTGCCGTCTGTCTTCATTTATGGCGGGTCAATCCTGCCAGGCCGCTATAAAGGCAAGGATATCACGGTACAGGACATGTTCGAAGCCGTTGGCCAAAACCAGGCTGGTAACCTTTCCGAAGCAGAACTGAAGGTGATGGAGGCTGTGGCCTGTCCGTCATCCGGTTCCTGTGGCGGTCAGTTTACTGCCAACACGATGGCGGGGGTTTCCGAGGCGATCGGGCTGGCCTTGATGAATTCATCTGGTGCACCAGCACCCTACGAAAGCCGCGATCAGTATGGCGAGGCTTCGGGCCGTGCTGTCATGAACCTGTTGGAGAAGAACATTCGCGCACGCGACGTGGTTACACGCGAATCTCTGATTAACGCTGCCCGTCTGGTGGCTGCGACAGGTGGCAGCACCAATGCAGGCCTGCACCTGCCAGCCATCGCGCATGAAGCGGGTATCGAATTTTACCTTGAAGACGTCTGTGACATCTTCCGCGAAACCCCCTATTTCGTCGACCTCAAGCCGGGCGGCACCTATGTTGCCAAGGACCTTTATGAGGTCGGCGGCGTTCCCGTGGTGATGAAAGAGCTGCGCAAGGCCGGTCTGATGCATGAGGATTGTATGACCGCCAGCGGGTATTCCATGGGCGAAGAGCTGGACAAAATTGATCGCGAGGCCGACGGGCAGGTGATCTACCCGATCGAGACACCGATTTCCGCCACCGGTGGGGTGGTTGGGCTCAAGGGTAGTCTGGCGCCGGAAGGTGCGATTGTGAAGATCGCTGGAATGGGCGAAGAAGATATTGTCTTCACCGGCCCGGCGCGAGTGTTCGAATGTGAACAGGACGCGTTTGAAGCCGTTCAGGCGCGCGCCTATGAAGAAGGCGAAGTTCTCGTCATCCGCAACGAAGGCCCGTCCGGCGGGCCGGGCATGCGTGAAATGCTTTCAACCACGGCGGCTCTTTCCGGTCAGGGTATGGGCAAGAAAGTTGCGCTGATTACGGACGGGCGCTTTTCCGGTGCGACGCGCGGTTTTTGCGTTGGGCATGTGGGGCCAGAGGCGGCGCATGGCGGCCCGATCGCACTGGTTGAAAATGGCGACATGATAACCCTGAACGCCATTACCGGTGAGCTGAGTTTTGACGTCAGTGACGAAGAGCTGGCCAAACGTAAAGCGAATTGGAAAGGCCCGCGCGAAACGATCTATACTTCCGGGGCGATCTGGAAATATGCGCAGCAGGTCGGGGCTACCTACAAAGGGGCTGTGACACATCCAGGCGCAAAAGACGAACGCCATATCTACATGGACCTGTAGCGGGGGCGGGGCATGCGCGGGCTTCGCCATTCCGGCAAGGTAATTCTTGCCGTTGCAATATTGCTGACCTCGGCAGCATGCGAGGGCGGTGGCCAAGGTTTTCTGGCGGGATTGTCGCACGCAAAGGCACCTCAAACAACCCGGCTGGCCGCAGGACGCATCAAGGTTCAGGGGCCGGCAGGATTTTGCATAGACAAATCAACCAAGCTGGAAACCACCAGCGGTAGCTTTGTTGTGCTGGGCTCCTGCGCCTCGATTTCGGGTAACCCTGATGATGCCGTGCCACGCATATTGGCCATGCTTACTGTCACTGTTTCACCCCTTGGAGAAGTTCAGGCGGCGACACCTGACGGGTTGAAGCGGTTTTTCAGATCGAAAGAAGGACGCGCAGCTCTGGCACAGTCCGGCCAGGCCGATGATGCGCGCCTCCTGGATATGAAAACGACAGACACGGCCTTGCTGGTGCAAGCCGAGGATACCTCACCCGGGCGGGCCGAGATGCTGGATGATGAATACTGGCGCGGCATGTTAACGTTGAACGGCCATTTGGTTAGCCTGACCGTCACTGCGTTAAAGACCTATCCCTTTGCCGAACAAACCGGTCAAAGGCTTTTGCGCAGTTTTGTCAGCTCAATGCAAAATGCTAATCCCGAACCCAAGAATGGCGGTCAGGGGCTGATGGATGTCCTCAATCGTTTGCTCTAGGGAAACTATTTTGTTTTAAAATGGAAACAATAGAGTTTCACAGGAGCGATTCCGTCACGTATGGCTAATTTTCTGACATCTGCGCTCGACAATATTGGACAACGCCTTGCTTTGAGGCGCTGGCAGAGAAATGCAGACAAAGCCAAAAGCCTCGACCTGAGCGGCCTGAAGCGTATGCGCGGGAGTGGCCGCCAGTTGCGCGGTCAACTTGACCGGTTTCTGTTTGTCGCGGATGAAAGGCTGACTTTGCCGCTGATCGGGTCAAACTCGTTCCAAAAGCCACTGCATTCAGATTGGTGGTACAGGCCGGAACTTTGGCGCGGGCCCATCCAGCCGCTGGGCCTGGCAGCGGCGAAAACAAAAAGCACTTTTGGGGAAGAGGTGACGTTATTTCACGATTGTCGAATTTCCGAATTGACTGTTCGACAGTTACGAAACCGGCGCGAACGGGATCTGGCGCCATTCGGCTTGCGCATGGATGTGTTTCGTTTTGATGGTTCCTTTTTGTCACTGGTCATTGATCTGCCCGAGGCGGCGGTCAATGGGCTGCAACTGCGTCATGTCGTGCGCATGAATACAGTGGTGGAAACGGAAAAACCGCTTGAGATTTTTGCCCGCCTAAACATTCGTCACGGGCCTAATACAGAACAAATAGTGCGTGAATTGCCGCTGAACGAAGATGACGTGATGGTCGAATTTGATCTGGCATACACCAAGATGAACGAAAAGCGGGTAGAAGCCGCCTGGGTCGACCTAATTTTTGAAGGCCCCGAAATGAACCAGATTATTTTGCGAGATGTGAACTTCAGCCGTCGCCCACGCGCTGAATTGTAGGAGGGGGCATGGCTGAACTGAGGCTGACGAAAATCCAAATCAAAGAGGGTGTCTGGACAGGGGAGCTTGTGACAGAGGGCACGGACGCCACGCCCGAGATCGAAGTGCGCCACCTGGATCAGGTGCTGGGTGGGGTGAAGCTGCGTGCAAAAGAGGCCACCAAAGGCCATTTTACGCTGAGCGTGCCCATTCCCGCAGATGTGCTAAGCGATGGGGTGCAGACATTCGTGATCAGTGAAAAAGAAACCGGTGCGCGGCTGGACAGTTTTAGCATTGTTACAGGTCAGCCAATGGAGGATGACATCCGGGCCGAAATGGATCTTCTGCGTGAAGAGCTGGATATGCTTAAGCGCGCGTTTCGCCGCCATTGTGTCGAAACGATGTAGAACCGTAAGGGCAGAGTTAAAAAAAGGACATCCCGGCATGTGCAAACTTTATTACTACCCCGGAAACGCTAGTTTCATACCACATGTATTGCTGCGAGAACTCGGCGTTCCATTTGAGCTTGAGCTGGTTGATCGCGACAGGGATGCGCATAAGGGCCCAGAATATCTGAACCTGAACCCGGCTGGCCGCATCCCGACGCTGGTTGACGGGGGCCTTGTGATTTCCGAAACCGCTGCAATCTGCCTGCATCTTGCGGACAAGTACCCTGAGGCTGGGCTTGCCCCACAGTTAGTCAGCAACGAACGGGCGCGACTGTATCAGTGGCTGATGTTTCTGACCAACACCATTCAGCCTGACATTTTGATGTTTTATTATAATGAGCGCTATACGAGTGACCCTGATGGGGGCGCCGCAGTCAAACAGGCTGCCGCAAAGAACCTTCAGAAATGGTTTCAGATTGTCGAGGATAATTTGGGCGAAGGTCCTTACTTTCTGGGTCAGAATTATTCGGTGCTGGACCCGTATCTTACAATTCTGGTGCGATGGGGAAGGTACTTGGCCCAACCTCCCGCCAGCCTGCCCAAAACCGGCGCGCTTGTTCGAAATGTTCTGCAACGCCCGGCAGTGCAGGCTACCATTACGGCTGAAGGCATTGTGGGCGATTTCCTGACTTAGCACGCAGTGCCTTACGCGGCGTTTCGCGTGACATGCGCGCGTGGGCGGTGTTCTATCAGGCATCACATACCGGAGCCTGCTATGACTGATTATCCCAACCTTCTTGCCCCGCTTGATCTGGGCTTTACCACATTAAAGAACCGGGTGCTGATGGGGTCGATGCATACGGGGCTGGAAGAACGGGGCGACTGGCAGCGGGTCGCTGAGTTTTATGCGGAACGCGCGCGCGGGGGGGCCGGCCTTATCGTAACGGGTGGCATGGCACCCAACCCTGAAGGCGGTGTTTTCCCCGGTGCAGCCGGGCTGTATTCGGCCGAAGACATCACAAACCACCGGATTGTCACCGACCGGGTGCACCAAGCAGGCGGCAAAATTGCCATGCAGATCCTGCATGCGGGGCGCTATGCATACGGACCTGATTGTGTATCTGCCAGCCCGGTAAAAAGCCCTATTTCCCCCTTCCCGCCGAAAGAGCTGGATGAGGAAGGCATTCAAAAGCAGATCGCTGATTTTGCCACAGCCGCCGCCCGGGCGCGTGAAGCAGGCTATGACGGGGTCGAGGTGATGGGCTCGGAAGGGTATTTCCTCAACCAGTTTCTGGTGCGCCATGTGAATAAACGCACCGACCGCTGGGGCGGCTCTTATGAAAACCGCATGCGTCTGCCGCTTGAGGTGATGCGGGCGGTGCGCGCTGCCGTGGGCGAGGATTTCATCGTTATTTATCGCCTCAGCATGATTGATCTCGTGCCGGACGGATCGACCTTTGACGAGGTGGTGACGCTGGCAAAGGCGGTTGAGGCTGCCGGGGCGAGCATCATCAATACAGGCATTGGCTGGCACGAAGCGCGCATTCCCACCATTGCCACCAGCGTTCCGCGCGCCGGTTTTGCATGGGTGACGCAAAAGCTGATGGGCAAGGTCGGCGTGCCGGTCATCACCTCAAACCGTATCAATACCCCTGACGTGGCCGAGGGGCTGCTGGCGGGCGGTGCGGCAGACATGGTGTCAATGGCGCGGCCCTTTCTGGCGGATGCGGAATTTGTCAACAAGGCCGCAGCTGGAAAAGCGGAAGAGATCGCGCCCTGTATCGCCTGCAATCAGGCCTGTCTGGACCATACGTTCAGCGGCAAAATCTCGACCTGTCTGGTCAATCCGCGTGCAGGTTTTGAGACCGAGTTCAGTTATCCCCCCGTAGAAAATGCCAAACACATAGCCGTGGTTGGTGCTGGGCCTGCCGGGCTTTCCACTGCGATGGTCGCTGCCAAACGCGGGCATCAGGTTGTCTTGATGGACAAGGCGGACCAGATAGGCGGCCAGCTAAACATGGCCAAACGCATTCCGGGTAAGGAAGAGTTTTACGGGCTGGTGGACTGGTATTCCACCATGATGGACCAGTTGGGGATTGAGCTGCGATTGGGTGCTGAAGTGGGCGTGCAGGACCTGAAAGACTTCGACGAGGTTGTGATTGCCACAGGCGTCACCCCGCGCGAGCCGGAAATTGAGGGCGACGATGGCCCAAATGTGCTGTCCTATATAGATGTGCTCAGAGACGGGGCCGAGGTAGGTGGCAGGGTGGCTATCATCGGGGCTGGCGGCATAGGCTTTGATATGGCCGAGTTTCTGACCACCGAACATTCAACCACAACAGATCCTCAGGCATGGCGGCGCGAATGGGGCGTTGGCGACCCCGAAGAGGTGCGCGGTGGGCTAGCGCCGCAAGGACCGATGCCGGATGCCCCTGTGCGGGAAGTCACTTTATTGCAGCGCAAGGCGGGCAGGCCGGGCAAAGGGCTGGGCAAAACCACCGGCTGGATTCATCGCGCCACGTTGAAAATGAAACAGGTGAAGATGGTTGCCGGGGTGAACTACGAAAAGATTGATGCCGAAGGCCTGCATGTCAGCTTTGGCGAGGCGCGTGAGAACCCTCAGATGATCGCGGCGGACAATGTAGTGCTCTGTGCCGGGCAGGTCAGTAACCGGGCGCTGGCGGACGCGCTTGCTGCGACGGGGATATCCCCCCATGTTATAGGGGGCGCGGATGTCGCGGCCGAACTTGATGCCAAGCGGGCGATTGAGCAGGGTGCGCGACTTGCATCACAACTATAGTCAAAACGGGGCCTGACCATGCTGGAAAAAGAAAGCTTCGAGATTGAGCAAATCTACGTGCCAGTGAAACGGTTGAAAACGCTTGAACCAGCTAAAGTACAGGAGATTGCTGAAAGCATGTTGGAGGAAGGGCAGTTGACCCCGATCCGCCTGCGTGCAGGCAAAGACCGGTTCGTGCTGGTAGAAGGCCTGCACCGTCTTGAAGCATTAAAGGCGCTGGGCGAGACCCACGTCGATGGCTATCTGGTGCATGCAAGATTGCACTAGCAGGGCCTTATAAACAAAGGCTTTGTGCCTGCGGAAACTATTGTTTCTCTGTTTCCATGCCTTAAACGATCCGTGTAATTACCCCGGTATTGTCGGCTTGCCTCCACATTCCCGCCCAATTTGAACGGGATAAGTTCCCTCAACGGGGCCAAGAATGTTGAGAGTGTAAAAAAATGGATCGATTAAGCGAAATGGAAGCTTTTGCCATGGTTGTAGACCAGGGCGGATTTACAGATGCGGCAAAGAAACTTGGTATCTCCAAGTCCGCCGTGTCCAAACATGTTTCTTCGCTGGAGGCCCGCCTTGGAGCCCGGCTTTTAAACCGCACCACACGGCGCGTTTCCCCGACCGAGATAGGTCTGGCATATTACGACCGTGCACGCCGGGTGCTAAACGATGCAGGTGAGGCCGACGCGCTGGTAACATCCATGCAAAGCGAGCCTTCGGGTCTGCTGCGCATCAGTGTCGCCACGGATTTTGGGGTTAATCACCTCAGCCCGGTTCTGGGTGATTTTCTGGCAGATTTTCCGGACGTCAACGTGAACATGGTCCTGAATAACCGTTTCGTTGAACTGATCAGCGAAGGGTTTGACATGGCAATCCGGGTGGGTGAGCTGGAAGACAGCTCACTACGTGCCCGCAAACTGACCGAGACGACGCGGCGCATGGTCGGTTCCCCGTCATATTTTCAGAAATACGGTCGCCCAATGCGGATTGACGATCTGAATGAACACAAACTGTTGCATTATTCCAGCCAGTCTTCGGGCAATGTCTGGAAAGTTCCGGCACCTTCGGGTGAGGTGCGTCAGGTACGCACTGCGGGCTGGTTAAGCGTCAATGACGGCCAGTCACTTTTGAACGCCGCTGTTGCCGGGCTTGGTATCGCCTATCTGCCCAGCTTTCTCTATGCCGAGGCGATGGAGGCAGGTCTGGTCGAAGATGCCATTCCTGATTTGCCAGTGGACCGGCAGGGCATATATGCGGTCTATCCGCCGGGTCGTTTTACCCAGCCCAAAGTGCGCGCCTTCATTGACTTCTTGGTGCATGCATTCGGTGATAAAGGACCGGATGTCTGGTAATTAGTAAACGTAGTTAGTGCAGATTATTGGGTCGAGGTCAGCACCACCTCGACCCTTCTGTTTTGGGTGCGCCCCTCATCCGTCAGGTTCGATCCGAGCGGCGCCAAAAATCCGACACCTTCGGCAACCATCTGCTCGGCAGGCAGATCAAAACTGTTGATCAATCGCGCCCGAACCGAGGCGGCCCGGCGTTTCGACAGGGTTATGTTGACCTCCAGCGACCCTTCAGCATCGGTGTGGCCCACGAGGGCAATAGTATGTTCGGGATGTGCCGCCAGATACAGACCCAATTGTGTGAGGCTGTCAAACGGACCCTCGCCAAGGTCGGAAGATCCGGTTTCAAACACCAGATCCGAAAGAACAGCATACCCGTTTTGGGTTAGCTGATCTTCCAGCGAAGCCTCGGGCAGGGCGGTCTGACTGGCTGGGTCTGTCATTGTCGATGTGATGGTCGCGCTGTCGCTAACGTCACCTTCCCCGCCTGCCGGGCCAATCCGGGCGATTTGCACAAATTGCGCCCCGGGCGACCGGCTGACCAAAAGGGTGGTGTATTCGCCACCATCTTCTCCTGCTTTATGGGCCGCCAGATATCGGAACTCCCCCAGATCCACATGCATGTTCGGTTCGGCCACCACAGGAATTGCAAAGCGAAAGTCAAAGCCGCCGCACTGGGCGTCACTGCATTGATACAGTACCTCGAACCCGGCTTCAGCCAGTTGGCCGGAAAGATTTGCCATCAGGATATGGCTGCCGTGGCCCTCGCTGCCCAGTCTCCAGGCTTCCAGGCTTAAATCCCCCGTTAATGGCAGGCTTTCGACTTGTCCGTCGCGCCACGGCCCTATCGGGGCGGAATATGCCCCGTTTGGTTCAATGAACTCATAAGTTCTGGTTGCCGGAGCCGGTAGCTCCAACACCTGCGCGGATGCCTGCGTTGCAAAGCCTACAAGCCCTGCACTTATGAATGACTGCCACTTCATCTTGCTTGTGCGTGGTATTCCAAATTGGGCTGCATGCCGGTGGCTGCGGCAACCCGATTGGTCATATTGAAGAACCCGGCGACGCTGGCCGTGTCGAATATATCGCGGTCATTCAGGCCCGCCGCACGCAGCTTTTCGCGGTCGGCCTCTTCTATGGCGGCACTTGCTTCGGTTAGTTTCAGGGCAAAATCGAGCATGGCGCGTTGGCGTGGGGTAATGTCGGCCTCGCGGTAGTTCATCACCATGGCCTCGCCCAGCTCGGGCTTGCCGGAAAGCGCACGCACGGCGGCGCCATGGGCGACCTGACAATACCAGCAGCGGTTATGGGCGGAAACCACAACAGCGATCATCTCACGCTCCAGCTTGCTCAGCCCGGATGGGGCCAGCATGATGTCGTTATACATGGCGGTGAACGCATTCAGCTTGTCGATGTCAAACGCGTAGGCGCGCAGGACATTTGGCACCATGCCCAATTTTTCGTCACAAAGGTCGAAATACTTCTGAGTATCCTCGGGAAGCGGGTTTACCTGCGGTAGGTCCAGCGCGGTGGGGGCGGTGTTGTTCTCAGTCATTGGTGCGGTCCGGGTTTAGTTTCTTACGGTAATGATAATGCCCAACGAGGTGCATTCCAAGGGAGGCATATAGCGGGTTTGCGGCGTGGTTGCCTTTTGTCACAATCAGCGAGAGTATTTCGGCCCCGTTTTCCTCGGCCCATTCCGCCGCCTTAATGATCAAATTTCGCGCCGTACCCCGTCGACGTAGCTGAGGGGAAACTTCAAGCGCATGCAGCATGGCGATACCCTCGTGGATGGCGACAAAAGCGACGCCAGCGGGTTGTTCATCGGTGCGGGCCAGCAGCGCGGTCTTGGGGCCGGCAGCGCGCGCCATCACCGCCTGACGGCCAGAGCCGATACCGGCGTTTTGCCAAAGCTCGCGCATGATCGCCATGGGTGGCCAGATGTCAAAGGCCGAAACGGGCGGGCGTGTATGAACCGTAAGTTCAGAGGTTGCGATAGCGTATATATTGACCGGATCAACAATGTCATAACCGTGATGCGCCAGCATTTCGTTCAGCGTTTCCTGTCCGGACCGGATCTGAAAGATCAGGTCCTGATCCAGCGCTTTCATGGCGGCCTCTGCGGCAGGCAGATCGGCCTCGGTCACCGGCCAGTTTTCAGTGGCTGAGGAAACTCTTTGCCCGCCGCCCTGTCCTTCGCGAATGGTCCAGGCGCCCTGTTTGCTGGTGGCCGCAGGGGGCCATGTGGCTTCGCAAACTTCTAAAAGCGTGTTGGCGTCTGGCAGGGGGGCGGGGGCGGTCATATCTCTACCTCAAAAACCTGTGCCAGTCGGGACATGGCGGCACCAAGCTGATGCTCATCCGTTCCACGAATAACGATATTCGCCCCAAATACCCCTTGTCGCCAAAAAGGGTAAGAGCCTATGAACAGTGACGGAAACTCGCCAGCCAGATCAGCCAGTGGCCCGGCGATTTCGCCCTCGGGTCGCTCGACCTTGAGGGTTTGCGACAAGAGCGGCGCGCCACCGGTCAGTTTGGGCAATAGCCCCGCCAGCATCGCCTGAAATACCTGCGGCACCCCGGCCATGACATGCACATTTTGCAGCGAAAACCCCGGCGCGGTTGAGACTGGGTTTTCGATCAAGCTGGCCCCGTCAGGGATGCGTGCCATGCGTTTGCGGGCGGCGTTAAACTCGATCCCTTGCGCGTCATAGAAAGCGGCGAGCAGCGCGCGCGCATCGGCGCGCACGTCAATCGAAGTGCCAAAGGCCTTGGCCACGCAATCGGCAGTAATGTCATCATGGGTCGGGCCAATGCCGCCGGAGGTAAAGACATGGTCATAGGTGTCTGACAATGCTTGCACCGCGTCGACGATGGCTGCTTCGTCATCGGCGACCACCCGTACCTCGGTCAGGTTTATGCCCATGCGTATCAGTTCACCCGCCAGATGGTACATGTTTGCGTCGCGGGTGCGGCCCGAGAGGATCTCGTCTCCGATCACCAGCATGGCAGCTTTTGGGTTAGGCATGGCTTGCTCCTTCAGCGTACCCGGTATAGGCCCGCCCTCATGGAGTTTCAAACCCCCCTTGTCCCTGCCCGCCTGACCCGCCGCTACAAGCGGTTTTTGGCCGATGCCGTGTTAGAGGATAACGGGCAGGAAATTACCGCCCATTGCGCTAATCCCGGGTCAATGATGGGGCTGGCCGAGCCGGGCATGCGTATCTGGCTGGAACCCAATGACGACCCTAAGAAAAAACTGAATTATGGCTGGCGGCTGGTGGACCATGAAAATGGCCATTTCACCGGGGTTGATACCTCGGTCCCGAACCGGGCGTTGAAAATGTCGCTGATGGCGCGTGAAGTGGCTGAACTGGCGGCCTATCCCATGGTGCGGCCCGAGGTGCGATACGGTGAAAACAGCCGCATTGATTTTCTGCTCAGCGGGGAAGAGCTGCCCGATGCCTATGTCGAGGTGAAGTCGGTCACGCTTAACCGGGAACCCGGTTTGGGTGAATTTCCCGACTCGGTGACAAAACGCGGTGCCAAGCATCTGGCAGAGCTTTCCAAGATGACCCGACAGGGCCATCGGGCGATCATGCTCTATCTGGTGCAGCGCACCGATTGTGACTGTTTCGACCTGGCCCGGGATATTGACCCGACCTACGCAGCGGCCTTTGCCGATGCCCGCGCTACAGGGGTTGAGGTGCTGGTTTATGACACTCAGATTTCGCCAAAGGGCGTTTGGTTGGGCAAAGCACTGGTATCGCTGGCCTGATCGCCCTATTTAAGGGCAAATGAAGGAGAATACCTTGGACGAACCCCGCGCCCGCCTGACCCGTGATGGCATCCGCCTGTATGACCCCGCTGATTTTGCCGGAATGCACAAAGCCGGACGACTGGCCGCGGAAATCCTTGATGCGATGATCCCGCTGGTTGTGCCCGGGGTCTCAACCGGTGAGTTGGACAAGGCCATCGAGGATATGGTGGACGATGCCGGGGCAAAGTCAGCCACGATCGGTTACAAAGGTTACAGGCATGCCAGCTGTATCTCGATCAACCACGTAGTTTGTCACGGTATTCCAAGTGACAAACGCCTGAAGGACGGGGATGTTCTGAATATCGACGTTACCGTCATCGTTGATGGCTGGTATGGCGACACGTCACGCATGTATGTGGCCGGCAAACTACCCCGCAAGGCCGAGCGGTTGATTGATGTCACCCATGATGCCCTGATGATGGGCATCGCGGCGATCAGGCCCGGTAACACGTTCGGTGATATTGGCCACGCCATTCAGGCCTATGCCGAAGCGCACCGCATGTCGGTGGTACGCGATTTCTGTGGCCACGGGCTGGGTAAAGTCTTTCACGCGCCGCCCAATGTGCTGCATTATGGGCGCGCCGGTTCGGGTGCCACGCTGCAGGAAGGCATGTTTTTCACCGTCGAGCCGATGATCAATCTTGGTCGCCCTGAAACCAAAGTGCTGGCGGATGATTGGACGGCTGTGACCCGCGACAAATCCCTGTCAGCGCAATTTGAACATTCAATCGGTGTGACGGCGGATGGGTGCGAGATTTTCACCCTCAGTCCGGCCGGGAAATTTCACCCGACCTGGGGGTAGTTTGACAGAAACTTTGTTACTTTTACTATGGTGCTAAACCGATAGGGGGACATGCTATGTTTCAAAAACTTTATTCAGCTGCAATACTCCTTTTTCTGATGGTGCCCCCTCTACAGGCGCAAGCCACTTCGGGGTCTGTCCAGTTCAATCTACTCAGTTATGAAGGCGCCTATCTCAGCCGTGCTTTTAACTTCGACGATGCATATACCCAAAAATACGGCATTCCCGTAAGCGCCGCCTTTCGGGTTGCGATTCCAATGCGTGATGATGTCGAGCTGATAGCAGACGGGCAACCAGATACGGGTTTTGTCAAATTCACCTTCGCAACCAAAGATCCGGAGGGCAGAAAGTTCATTGAAAATTTTCATGTGTTTGAAGTGACATTTGGGGTGCCCGAAGGCGCTTCCGACCCTGATGCAGCCCGACTGCAAATGGTTGCACAGGCGATGAAAGAACAAGTGTTGCCGCAGGTCGTCAAGGGCTTTGCCGATGTTGAGCTAATCGGTTTACGGGAAATCGAAGTTGGGGGTGTGGCCTCTGTCGAACTGGTTGCCATTTATACGGACCCGGATAATGGTCCGATGGTTCTTCAAATGGCAGGTCTGCCAAATCCTGACAGTGCAAATAGCTATTTGGTAGTTCATAACTTAAGCCGGACGCTGGTTCCGATCTCCGGGCCCGAGCAGTTGCCCGAAACGCTGGGTGGACGGGTTTTGATGAGCTTTCAGTATCAGTAGTCCTCAATGGGTTTAAATTCTGACCCATCTGTATCCGATGCTGGGAAAACAACGGGGGATGGTTCTCTTAAACCTGTCTAACCCGCAGCAGGGAAATAATGGTGCCGCCATATGTGCGCTGATCCAGCAAGTCCATGTTGCCGGGTGGAGTAATCACAGCGCTTTCCTCCCAAACCACCAAAGCATCACCTGACAGCCAGCCCCCGGTGGCGGCTGCTTTCAGAGCCCTTTCTCCCAGCCCCTTGCCGTAAGGCGGGTCAAGAAAGATCAGATCATGCGGTGTGCCTGCGCCCAACCGGGTGGCGTCGCGGGTGATAAGGTTGGTTTGCCCCTCTGCCCGGCATTTTGCCACGTTTTCCCGGATCAGGCCCTGCGCCTTACGACCGTTTTCAACAAAAGTGACATGACTTGCCCCGCGCGACAGGGCCTCAAGCCCTAAGGCGCCGGTTCCAGCAAACAGGTCCAGAACATTTGCGTCTTGCACCGGCGCACCATATCGCCCGCTGGTCAACATGGAAAACAGGCTTTCGCGCACCCGGTCACTCGTCGGCCTCAGATGCGCGCCCGCGTCGCCTTTGCCAAGCGCTGCCAGTTTGGTGCCGCGGAACTGCCCAGCGATAATTCTCATCTCACATCAGGGCCTTAAGGTCAGTTTCTGGGTTGGAGACAAGGGTCTTATCAGGGGATTTCCCCCCTTCAATCAGGCGTTTTCCGATCATATAGGCGCGCGGTTCATTCATCGCGTCGACCGCTAACAATTCGGTGCCGCGATAGTACCAGAAGGACACGGCCCCCTCTTTACTGCCAGGGCGCTCGATAACCTCGTCGTAGCCGCTATTCAGCCCGGCAATCTGCAGTTTCACGTCATATTGGTCCGACCAGAACCAGGGCTTTGCGACATATTCCTTGCCTGCGCCTAACATGTTTTCAGCCACGCATTCGGCCTGATCAATGGCGTTGGGAACGCTTTCCAGCCGGATACGTTCGCCCCTGTAAGGAAACGAAGCACAATCCCCGGCGGCCCAGATATTCGGGTCCGAGGTTTGTCCGAATTCATCAACTTTGATACCATTATCAACCTCAAGACCCGAGGTTCCGGCCAGGTCCACAGAGGGCGTGACGCCAATGCCGACGATGACGAAATCCACGTCGATTTCCGTGCCGTCGCTCAGTTTTGCCCCACTGACCCGCGCAGTGCCGCTCAGTGTTTCCAGCGTTACATTCTCACGAATGTCGACGCCATGGGACCGGTGCAACACGCGAAAGAAATCCGAAGTTTCAGCCGCCGAGATCCTTCGCAATATGCGTTCACTACGGTGTATCAGCGTGACTTTCAGGCCCTTCTTGGCCGCTACTGCCGCGGCTTCTAGCCCAATATAGCCGCCGCCGATAATCAGCACCCGGCGACCTTCTGCGAACTCCGGTTCTAACCCGTCAATATCATCCAGCCCGCGCACCACATGAATGCCCGCAAGCTGCCCTCCGTCCGAATCGTTCAGGCGGATTGGGTCTGAGCCGGTGACCAGGGCAAGTTTGTCGTACGTCAATTCGCTGTCTGGCAGGATCACTTTGTTGGCCGCCCGGTCGATTGACAGGACCGGCGCGTTCAGACGCAGGGTGATATCCTGATCCCCATAAAAGGCCTCGGGTCGCAGATATAACCGCTCGCGTGCCATGTCCCCCAGCAAATAGGCCTTGGACAAGGGTGGGCGCTGATATGGCGGGTGAGGCTCCGCCCCGATCAGCGTCACTTTTCCGCTAAAACCGGTACTACGCAGCTTTGCGACCAGCGAAGCTCCGGCTTGTCCGGCACCGACAACAACAATGTGGCTCATATATTACCCATAGTTTGTTCGCTTTCTCGGATGGCCCATAAAGGGGCAAGCATTCCGGCCGGGATGCCTGCTGGCGGAAGCGCCCTAAATTGCCTCCACTACTTGCGCCAACATGTCCCGGACCTTGCCAGCCACCTCGTGCAGGGGTGGGTTTTCGATCGCTGACATCGAGGCAACCGGATCAATCGCAGAAACTTCGATGCCGCCTTCGACTTCGCGCAGGATAACATTGCAGGGCAGCATTGTGCCTAGGCGAGGCTCCAGCCCAATTGCCTCCCAGGCCATGTTGGGGTTGCAGGCACCAAGGATGCGGTAGCCATCCATGTCCTTGTCGATTTTCTTTTTCATGGTCGCCTGCACGTCGATTTCGGTCAGAACGCCAAAGCCCCTGTCTTGCAGAGCTGCGCGGGTTCTGGCATCTGCGTCTTCCATGTCAACGCCGGTCAGAACGCGGTTAATTGAGTATCCCATTCGGTATTCCTTTCCTTCATAGGTCTTTGCCGGAATGTGGGCATTGGCATTGCCCGCGTCAATCACTCCGTGTTTCGAAATGGTCCCATCGCCGTCAAAATCTCGATATCTTCCCCTACCGCCTGCTTTTCCGCATCCAGAAACTGCGCAACTGCCTCGCGAAATCCCGGATTTGCGATCCAGTGGAGTGAATGTGTTTCTATGGGCTGGTAGCCACGGGCAATTTTGTGTTCACCCTGGGCGCCGGCTTCTACCCTCGATAGCCCCAGTGCTATCGCCTGATCAATCGCCCGATAGTAACACAGTTCAAAATGCAGGCAGGATTGGTGTTCGGTGGCCCCCCAATAGCGCCCGAATAGCGCGTCGCGCCCGATAAAGTTCAAAGCACCCGCTATCCATTCACCATCCCGGCGCGCCATCACCAGTGCCATATCGTGCCGCATATCTTTTTGCGCCAGATCGAAAAATTCGCGGGTCAGATATGGACTGCCCCATTTGCGCGCACCGGTATCCTGATAAAAGTGCCAGAAGGCCTGCATATGTTCAGGCTTTATGGCGTCGCCTGTCAGGGTGATGATGTCACCGCCAAATTCCTGCGCCACGCGGCGTTCCCGCCGGATATTCTTGCGTTTACGCGCACTTAAGTCCGCCAGAAAACTCTCAAAATCCGCATACCCCCTGTTTTTCCAGTGAAATTGCTGCCCAATTCGGTGCATCAGCCCCAGTGTTTCCCCTGCCTCGGCTTCTTCCACAGTACAAAAGGTGACATGCAGAGACGAAAGATTGTTGTCATCGCAGATTTGTGTCGCCCCCTTGATCAGCGCCGAGCGGCCAAGGGTTTCAAGACCGGGCCGGGTCAGCAGACGGCGACCGGGGACAGGGGTGAAGGGGACGGCGATTTGCAGTTTGGGGTAATATTGCCCGCCCGCCCGCATATAGGCGTCTGCCCAGCTCATATCGAACACATATTCGCCCTGAGAGTGACTTTTGGCAAAAAGGGGCGCAACTGCGATTAGCACGTCACCAGCATGGGCGCTGAGGTAATATGGCTGCCAGCCTGTACCCGCACCTACCGAGCCACTTTCCTCAAGCGCCATGAGAAACCGGTAAGTGGTGAAGGGATCGGTGGGCCGCCCACCATCCGCACTTTCCGGACAGGCGCAGGCATCCCAGTCCGCCTGTGTGAACTCATGCATGCTTTGGTGGAGCCGCGTTGTGATAGGCGCTGTGTTCAATCCCCGGAACCGGCCGGTATATACCCTTCAAAGGTAATGTTTTGTGCAATTTTGCGTGCCTCAGTTTCTTCATCGGCACTGCAGATGGTCCAGCACAAAACATTGGCTCCGGTCGCTTTTATTCTTGCCACATGAGGCGAGTGCAGGTCACTTGAACGATGGCTGATGAAGCTTGCTCCGACCCGGTCGAAATCAGGGATTGGCCGCAATTCAGCAAGCCTTTTTTCGGGTATCAGTTGCCAGTTTTCGCGGGCAAAGGCACCGGTGACCAGACCGCGTGGAGTATCTGGCGCGTGCAGGGCAAAGGCCGCAATGGCATGGGGGTTGAACGACATGACAGCGACCGGGCCTTTGTAAGATGCCAGCACTTCTGCCGTCGCCTTTTCCAAGGTGCCGGTTTGCGGTCCCAAAGCCCCGTCCTGGTCCTTGATTTCAATCAGCAAAGGTACCTTTCCGGCAACCAGGTGCAAAACTTCGGTCAGAGTTGGAATGGTTTCATTTGCCAGGCTGTTCGTCAGCGCAATTTCCTGCAGGTCTGCACTATCGCGCATACGCACAGCGCCTTTTTCACCGGTTAGCCTGTCCAGCTGGTAATCATGAAAAACCATAGCCTGACCGTCGCGGGACAATTGTAGGTCGATCTCGATCGCATATCCTGCCTCCACCGCCGCGCGGATCGCGGCGGGCGAATTTTCCGGCCGCCCTGCATTTGCATCATGCAACGCCCTGTGGGCAATGGGGGCGGTCAGAAAGGTGGAAGGCAGAGGCGTCATTTGATCTCAAAAATCCCCTCGATTTCGACCGCTACCCCAAAGGGCAGAGAGGCCGCCGAAACGGCCGAGCGCGAATGGCGTCCGGCATCCCCCAACGCTTCCACCAGAAAGTCCGAGGCCCCGTTGATAACTTTGGGCTGGTCGCCGAATTCTGCCGTGGAATTGACAAATCCAGTCAGTTTCACGGCGCGTACTAGACGGTCAAGGTCGCCACCGCAGGCTGCCTTGACCTGAGCCAGCAGGCCAATGGCACAAGCTTTGGCGGCAGCGGCGCCATCCTCAATGCTCATATTGTCCCCAAGTTTACCCGTGATGAACCCGTCCGCATCCATCGGAACCTGGCCCGAGATATAGACAATGTTACCCACCTGGACATATGGCACATAATTTGCCGCCGGGGCGGGGGCATCGGGCAGGGTTACACCAAGTTCGGCAAGGCGTTTTTCAAAGGTGCTCATCTGGGTTCCTTTCACAGAGTTTCATGAGACGCTAGCCGGGATAGCTGCGCGGGGAAAGGGGCAAAACGAATGTCTGGTGCAGGTGGTGCGATACAGGCGAGGCCAGACAGGTCCGGCTTACTTTTCCCGAAACGCCTTGTTAAAATAGTCGGTCAACGGTTTCACCAGATAGGCCAGCGGGGTGCGGTCGGATGTCCGGATATAGGCATCAGCCGGCATGCCTGGAATGAGCGCCAGCCCATCAGGGAGCTTTTCCGTCTCTCCTTCAAGCAGTTGGATGCCTGTGCGGAAAAACCGTTCGCCCGTCGTTTCGTCGGTGAATGCGTCGGGCGAGACGGTGATCACGCGCCCAAACAATTCCGGTGTGGTGCGGCTGTCCAGTGCGGCAAAACGCACAGCAACTTCCTGACCCACAAAAACCTCATCCACATGAATCGGGTCAACCCGAGCGACGATCAGGAGCGGCCGGTCCTGCGGGACAAGGAAAAGCACTGGTTCAGCCGCGCGGATAACCGCGCCTTCGGCAAATACTTTTAACCCGTGCACGACACCAGCTACCGGAGCGCGGATATCCAGCCGGTCAAGCTTCTGATCCAGGCCACGCAATTTTTCGCTGAGCTCCAATTCATTGAACCCAAGGTCCCTCAGCTCGGTTATCGCCTCTTCGCGACGCACAGTGGCAATACGCAGGATATTAATTTCAACCTCCGTAATGCGCCCTTCATATTCAGCGCGTAGAGCTGTCAGGTTGCCCTGCTGTCCCAGGATGGAAGCCTCTTCCCGCTGCAAAGTCAGCACTGTTGCAGTCTGTGTCAGCCCTTTTTCCAGCAGGATTTGCTGGTTCTTAAGCTCAGCGCGCAACAGAACCAACTGAGTGTCCAGTGCTGTCGCCTGAGCGTCCAGCCCTTCGATCTGGTTTCGAATTTGTCCTATGCGTTTTTCAAGCTGCGAAATTTCGGAATTCATGGTCTCACCACGAGAGTGAAACAAACGGGTCTGGCCATCAGTCAAGGCGCGGATGTCAGGGCGTGTTTCGGCAAGGGCAGCAAGCTCAGGGTCAAAGACAATTTCTTCCAGGCCATCACGCTCGGCCGCTAGGCGGCCTTGGCGTGCGAGAACCTCGAATAGGGAACCTTCGGTAACTGTTCGTTCTCGTGTCAATATGCTCGGATCAAGACGGATCAGTACCTGCCCCGCCGTGACGGGGTCGCCTTCCTGCACATCCACGGCAGCCACAGACCCTCCGTCTATATGCTGTACAATTTGGCGATTTTGCTCGACCTCAATGTTTCCCGGTGCAACGATAGCGCCGGAAATATTGGCCGTAACTGCCCAGAGACCGAAACCGCCGACAAGTACGACAATGGCAAGCAGGCCGTAGATTATGTACCGGCGCGCAGAAAAGACGGGGGTATTACCAGCCATCAAGAGACACCCCCCTGCTTGTCACCACCGGTAATAGCGCCAGCGTTCTGAACGGTTTTTGCAAGCACTTCGTCACGTGGACCAAAGGCGCGGGTCTGACCATGTTCAAGCACAAGCAAAAGATCACATTCCTGAATAGCCGCAGGCCGGTGGGCCATTATCAATACTGAATTACCCGCTGCCTTCGTCGACTTGATTGCGGCATTCAACGCCTGACTGCCTTCATTATCAAGGTTTGAATTAGGCTCATCCAGCACCAGTATGACCGGGTCACCATACAGAGCTCGGGCCAGGCCGATGCGTTGCATCTGGCCACCGGACAACATGCCACCACCAGTGCTGACGCGGGTATCGTACCCATCAGGAAGGCGCAGGATCATCTGATGTGCATCGGCCTTTTGTGCGGCTTCGACCACAGCAGTATCATCCGGGCTTACAGCCATTTTCGCAATATTCTCTGCAATGGTGCCGTCAAACAATTGTACACGCTGCGGCAGGTAACCGATATACTGGCCCAAACTTGCCGGATCGTATTGTTCCAGCGCTGCACCGCCCAACCTGATTTTTCCACCAGCCATGCGCCACACGCCAGTAATTGCGCGTGCGAGCGTTGTTTTACCCGCGCCTGACTTACCTATGACGCCAAGTGCCTGCCCTGGCTTCAACTCAAAGCTCAGCATTTTAAGCGCGGCCTGACTTTGTCCCGGAGGGACTATTGTCAGGTTCTCAGCCTTGAGATGGGCTTTGGGTTTCGGCAATTGGGTGCGCTGAGGTGGTGCGGGGATTTCTGCCAGCAATTCACCCAACGCCTTCCAGCCTTTGCGCGCGGCCTGAACAAGCTGCCACTGCCCTATAGCCAGATCCACTGGAGCCAGAGCGCGCCCTAAAAGGATAGACGAGGCGATCATAGCGCCGGCAGTTAACTGATTTTGCAAAACCAGATAGGCCCCAAGCCCCAGCATTGCTGACTGAAGAAACATGCGAAATGTTTTTGAAAGTGTGGTGAAACGCCCCCCGCGGTCCGAGTGGGATAAGTTTGCTTCCGACGCCTGGCTGCGTGCGGCCTGCCAACGCTGGAACCCAGCCTCTTGCATGCCCAGAGCCCGCACCATTTCAGCTTCGTTCTTGAGCTGGGCTGCGACTTGCTCGGCCTGGAGCATGGCGACATTTGCGCGTAGCTGTGGGTTTTGGGTAAGCAACTGGTTGAGAACAGTGACCAGTACCAAAACCAACCCGCCCGCAAGTGCCAGATAGCCAAGCCATGGATGAAAGATCAAAATGCCAGCCAGAAAAACCGGCGTCCACGGGATATCATAAATCGCGGTAAACACCGGAGAGCCAACAAATCGTTGTATCGCGTCGAGGTCGCGCAAGGAATTAGCAACCTGATCGGGTCGTGGTGAAAGAGACGCCTTGTTCAGCACAGCCGAGAATATACGTGCTTCCAGTCGTGCCTGAAAGGCAGCTGCTATCCGGGCCAGTATCCGCCCGCGCAGAAAATCCAAAATACCCATTGTGGCAAACAGGAAACCCATCAGGATTAATAAAGCCAGAAGGGTTTCTTCGCTACGGCTGCCAAGCACACGATCGTAAACCTGCAGCATGAAAATCGGGCCCGTAAGCATCAGTAAATTCACGAAAACCGAAAAGAATGCGGCGGCCAGGAATGGCCATTTGCTGTCGGCACGCGCCTGACGCAATTCTTCGCGTCCCTTTTCAAGTTCCGCTGAGTTCATCTTGCCGGTTCCTTTTCCACCTTAAAACTTTGTTCGCGGCCGGAATATATCTGCTGAGAACGTTGTGTGGAGGGTTTTTACGTGCATTTGTTGTCAATAGGTCTCATATTTATATAGTCGGATGGTTAAGGGATTGGCGCGCTGACGTCATCCATTATGTGAATTCTGACGAAAAAAAAAGATAACCAGGTGAGCTGCTGACGTGAAACATTCATTTCCTACAAGCGCAATCTACGTTGCCGCAATGGCTCTGTTGCTGGTGGCTTCGTGCTCTCCTGCACCGCAGGCAACAGGCGTCAGTGATCCGAACGAAGTTACAAACCGGCGCATTCATGAATTCAACCTTCGTGTTGACCAGGCGCTTCTGGGGTCGGCTTCGGATGGTGAGGAAGAGGATGGGCCGGGGGCCTTCATGAAGGGGCTCACCAATTTTGCGTCCAACACCTCTTTGCCCAGTCTGATTGTTAACGACCTTTTGCAGGGTGATCTGGAAGATGCTGCCCAAAATTCGGTGCGGTTACTGTTTAACACGACCATTGGTCTGGGTGGTCTTTTTGACCCGGCGACGGGTATCGGGATTGAGAAACGCTCGACCGATTTCGGCGAGACCTTGCATGTCTGGGGCGTGCCTGAAGGCGACTATGTCGTCATGCCGTTTTTCGGGCCATCGACCGAGCGGGATGCGGTTGGAACTGTGGTTGACCTGTTCACCAATCCGTTGACCTACACCCTTGGCAGCCCGGAAAAATATCTGCCCTCCGTCGCGATTGTGCTGGCGCCTTTTGGGGCCCGGATCGCCTATGCGTCGACGATCGACGACATCCTCTATTCCAGCGAAGACAGCTACCTGACAGCGCGTCTGTTTTATCTGGACAATCGCCGCTACACCCTGAGCGGCGGGCAAAGCTCGGATGACCTATATGATATTTACGAGGAAGCTTATGAATAACCCCATGCGTAACCTGCCACGCCGTTCATTCCTGACCCTTGTTGGGGGGGGCATTGGTGCGTTGATGTTTGCACCCTCGGCCGTTTTGGCCTTCAGTGTAGACAGAGCAGAGGCGCTGATCGAAAATGTGATCGCCGATATCATGTCGATCATCAATTCCGGTAAATCCGAAGCTGCAATGTTGAAAGACTTCGAGGGAATTTTTAGCGACTATGGGGATGTGGAAATAATTGGTCAACTTGTGCTTGGGGCGGACGGTCGATCAGCCAGCGCCAGCCAGAAACGGGCGTTCGCGAATGCATTTCAAATCTACATTTCCCATAAATACGGCCGTCGTTTTCGGGAAATGGCTGGTGGGCGGGTCGAGATAACAGATGCCCGCGCGGTCAAGAGTTTCTACGAGGTTTCAACCAAATCGATTTTTGTCGGACAGGCACCGTTCGAGGTGGTCTATGTTGTATCCGATAAATCCGGGCGCTTCATTGATTTGAAGATCGAAGGGATCAGCCTGATCAAATCAGAACGTAGCGAGATTGGCACCATGCTGGACCGGCGCGGCGGGGATCTGGACCGGTTGATCGCGGATTTGAAAAACATGTGAAGCAAAACGGATACAGGTGGGGATTAGCATGTTGGAAAAGCTGGAATTCCCCGAAGGCCTGCATCTGCTGACGCGCTGGCAATCCGGAGACAAGGCGGCCAGGGCGCAGCTTAAACGCTTATTCGACGCAACGATCGCAGGAGAAATGGACGCGGATTTTGCAAAGCCCGCCCCGCAGGACAGGGTGCATATCTCGGGTTCGGTCCACATGCTTGCCCTTGCTCTCATGTATGATCTTTACGGTGTCACCTCGGCAGAGTTCTATAAAACGGATGGGTTGCGCTATGCCCGCACCAACCTGATAACCAGCCGCCTGCTTGGCATTGATAAGTTTTACAGCACCTGGGCGCTTTATGCTTTCACTTGCGAGGCTGTCGGGCAAAAGATGATGTATCCCGATAAGTTCCCGCCGGGGTCAGACCCGGACGAGGTGCTGATTACGAAGGGTAACTGGAAAAGTGTCACCACCCCGGATTTTGATACTGGCATTCCGGCGGTCATCAATGATTTCGTACGAGAAACCGAGCGGCTGACGGGCGTCGCACCGCTGTTGCAGATATCTGCCCCCTATTCTCTGGCTGCTGATATCTACGGGCAGGAACCCTTGTTGGCTGACGTGGTGCATGACCCTGATTTCGTCAACGAACTGCTTGATCATCTGGCTGATACCGTTCTCACCCCGTGGATCGAGCATTTCCTGGAACAATTCCCAAATGGCTGGATCGAGCTTTCTGACGCCTCCGGTTCGCCGTTTTTTATCGGTCCGGATAATTGCAAGAACATGGCGATCCGCGCCATGCAACGCATGACGCAGGGCAAACCCTGGGCTGACCGGTTGTTTGACTGCAATTATCGTGGTGACTTTGTAACGCAGGCAAAGAAAAAGGCGCGTGGGTCGAGGCGGCGCGCATCCTCTGATGACACTGGTGCAGGCGTTGACCTACTTGAACTGACCGACCTCAAGCATAGCGTTTGCCCACGTTTCATCATGCGGTTAGAGGCTGACCGGGTGCCGGTACAATTCTATGAAGAGCAAGCCATCAAGCGCGGCATCCCCCTGACAACGGGCATCGGTTCGGGGCAGGTTGACGCCAATTCGGTTGGGGACCTTGAGCTTGCCAGACACGGTATCCGACAAACAGCCCGCGAATTTGTTACCGCCATCAAGAATATCTGCGACGCGGTAGGTGTGCCGGAAGAAAAGTTGATGCGCCAACCCTGGCCCAGCCATATCTATTTTGAAGATATCAGTGCCGAAAGCCAGTTTGAAATGATCGAGATCATTATCCGCACGGCACGCGAAGAAGGCGTGTTCTGAGAGGGGCGGGTATTTTAAGCGTCCGGTAACACCTTACCTGGGTTCATGATCCCTTTGGGGTCAAGCGCTGTTTTCACCTGCCGCATCAGGGCCAGAGCTACCGGGTTTTTACGCCGCTGCATCGAAGGTTTCTTTGACAGCCCAACGCCGTGTTCGGCGGAAAATGATCCCCCCATGGAAACCACGACCTCTTCGACCTGTTCGGTGATCTGATCCATCAAGACCGGGTCATCGCGGCTGCAAACCACTGAATAATGTATGTTCCCGTCGCCCAGATGTGCGACCTCAAAATGTCTGGCCTGCGCGTCCAGTCTGGGTAAGATCTGCTCCATCCGGGTCAGAAAATCTGCCACCAGATCCAGCGGCAGGGCAATATCGGTATCCACACGTGGTGTGCTGGCCAGCATCACCTCAGCCGCCGCCTCGCGCCGCGCCCACATTTCTGCGCGCTGAGCGTCGGACTTTGCGATCACCGCATCAAGCACGGCTTCCTCCTCCAACAGCCCGGCCAAAATCTCTTCGAGATAGGTGACCACAGGTAGGCTGCCATCGGCGGCGGTCATGGCATCGCGCGGGGCGGTTGCACCAACCTCGACCAGAATGTTGACCTCGTGATGGGCTTCAAAAGGGGCACGGGCGTCGGGGAACACGTCCAGATGGGCATTGATATAACTGCCCGGCATATATTCAAACGCCTCAACCGCCCCGCTTGTTGCCTCTTGCAGGCGGTTGAGCAAAACCAGAGCGCTGGAGAGGTCCGGGGTGGCAACCATGGCCGTGGCAAAGGCACGTGGCTTGGGGACCAGCTTCAGGACGGCGGCAGTGATAATCCCCAATGTGCCCTCAGCCCCGATAAACATATCCTTGAGGTCGTATCCGGAATTGTCCTTGTGCAATTCGCTCATGATATCAAGTACCTGACCGTCTGCCAGAACAACTTCCAGCCCCAGGCATAACGCACGGGTATTGCCAAAACGCAGCACGTTCGACCCACCGGCATTTGTTGATAGCAGCCCCCCCAGCCTGGCTGAACCACGCGCCCCAAAAGTCATGGGAAAGCGCAGCCCGAATTCATCAACCGCATCATGCAGCTGGGACAGGATGACACCGGCTTCGACAATGGCAATGCGCGCGTCCTTGCGGATCTCGCGTACCGTATTCATGCGTTCGAGTGACAGCACCAGCGCGCCCTCGGCCTTGGTGCCACCCGCCAGCCCGGTATTTCCGCCCATGGGAACGACGGCTATGTCGGCTGCATGGGCGATGCGCACGACAGCGGCGACCTCATCCATGTTGGCAGGGCGTGCAACTGCCAGAGGCTGCCAATGGTATTTCCCAAGCCAATCGGATTGATACCCTTTGGTATCTTCGCCTTGCAAAAGGTTCGCGCTGCCCAATACTGCCCTAAGGTCGTCTAGAATATTCATGATGGTCCCTTTCACCGCGCAGGCTATCGCGCAAATCCGGCGTATTCCAGCGGGTTTTGCCCCATTGCGCTTGACCTTGGCGGCAAGCCGCCTCACTTTGCCCTGAAAAACCGGAGCAGACATGGCCTCAACCGCGCCCTTTAGCCGTTTTGAATGGATGATCGCCTGGCGCTATCTGCGCGCACGCCGCGCAGAAGGTGGGGTCAGCGTGATGACGTGGATCAGCCTGATTGGCATCACACTGGCGGTCGCCGCCCTGATCATTACGCTGGCCGTGCGCACTGGGTTTCGTGACGAATTTGTTGATACCATCCTTGGCGCCAATTCCCATATCACCGTCTATTCGCACATGTATGCCTCGGAGAATGGGCAAACAACGCGGGTAATCCCGGACTATCTTGGCTGGGCCGAACGTGTTTCTGCCGTGCCCGGCGTTATCCGCGCCGCCCCTTTGGTGAAAGGCCAGGTGATGGCCAACAAAGGAAGCTCCAATGTCGGAGTCGAGGTCTTCGGCATCGCCTATGACGACATTCTGACCATACCACGCATCGCCCAGCCCGAGGTTTCGCAAGGCGATATAAGCCGGTTCACCGAAGGCATCGCAATTGGCTCGGGCGTGGCGCGTGAGCTGGGCGTATTTGTTGGCGACCGTATTAAGATCATTTCCCCCAACGGGGTGAAAACTGCCTTTGGCACCTCGCCGCGGGTAAACGCCTATGAGGTCACCTATATATTCACTGCCGGGCGCTGGGATATTGACCGCACCCGCGTCTATCTGCCCTTTGACGAGGCACAATCTTTCTTCAACCGCGAAGGCGTCGCGGATGAGATCGAGGTTATGGTCGAAGAACCCGAGGCGGTCGACGATCTGCTGCTGGAAGTGATGCGTGCGGCGGGTGAAAAATCAACCGTATGGACTTGGCGCGACCGGTCGGGCGCGTTCCTGCAGGCGCTGAAAATGGAGGATAACGTCATGTTCGTGATCCTTTCCATTCTGGTGCTGATCGCTTCACTGAACATCATTTCCGGCCTGATCATGCTGGTGAAAAACAAGGGCAGCGACATTGGTATTCTGCGCACGATGGGGCTGACACAGGGGTCTGTGCTGAGGGTGTTTTTCCTATGCGGATCACTGACTGGGCTGGTTGGGACCATTGCGGGGGTGGCACTGGGCTGCGCATTCTCCATCTATATCGACCAGATTTTCGCCGTGGTGGATTTCATCGCCGGGGGCGGGGTCTGGGACCCATCGATCCGGGGCATTTACCGCCTGCCCGCCAAGCTTGAGTTCTGGGATGTCGCCTCGGCGGTCAGCCTGTCGCTGTTCCTGTCATTCGTGGTCACATTGTTGCCGGCACGCAAAGCCGCGCGGATGAACCCGGTCGAGGCACTGCGCTATGAGTAATTCAGTGCTGAAGCTTGATGGAATTACCAAGGTCTACAACGCTGGCACCCCGGGGGAGATCACCGTTCTCAAAGATGCCTCACTGGCGATGGAGCCGGGGGAGGTGGTGGCGCTGGTCGCCCCGTCCGGGGCAGGGAAATCAACGCTTTTGCATATCGCTGGGTTGCTGGACATGCCGGACGCCGGGCGGGTAAATATTCACGGTGCGGACACAGGCAACCTTAGTGACCGAAAACGTACCGAGATCCGGCGCGAACAGGTTGGCTTCATCTACCAGTTTCATCATCTGCTGCCGGAATTTACAGCCCTCGAAAACATCACCCTACCGCAGCTGGCAAACGGGGTTCCGGCGGGTGAGGCTCGCGAGAAGGCAATGATCCTGCTCGAAAAAACCGGTTTGGCGGATCGCGCCAGCCACCGGCCGGCCCAAATGTCCGGCGGCGAACAACAGCGGGTCGCCTTTTGCCGCGCATTGGCCAACCAGCCGGCTTTGTTGCTGGCGGATGAGCCAACTGGCAACCTTGACCCGGAAACCTCGGACAGGGTGTTTAACGTGCTGATCGAGCTGGTGCGCTCTTCGGGTCTTTCGGCGCTCATCGCCACCCACAATATGGAGCTGGCAGCGCGCATGGACCGGGTTTTGCATCTGGATGGCGGTCAGGTGACCTAAGCTAGATCGTGGTGCTAAGGCTCGCTCTGTGCCATAAAGCAGAAAACAGGAGGCGAGCATGAAGATATTCAAACTGATCGCAGGACTGGGCCTGTTGGCGGCCTGTACGCCCATGCCCCAAACCGGCGCCGAGCTTTATTCGGCCAATTGCGTTGCCTGCCACGGGGTGGATGCCCGCGGCGGCGCAATGCCCGGCGCACCCGACCTGACCACACTGGCCAGCCGCAACGGCGGCGTCTTCCCGCGCACCTATATCATGTCCACCATCGACGGTTTTTCGCGTGACGCCACCCATGGGCCAATGCCTTTGTTTGGGGAGACCCTTGAGGGCGAAACCGAGATCTGGACGGATGAATACGGCGTCGAAACCCCAACGCCCACGGTGCTGTTGCAACTGGCCGAGTATCTGGAAGACTTGCAGGGGTAAGTGCCGTGCTGAATTTTTTGATCGTGTCCGTTGGGGCGGGTATCCTGTTTGGCTTCATGGACGCAGTGATCAACGCCAATCCATTGGCACGGCGTCTGAATTCAGCCTATGAGCCAATCGCTAAAACCGAGATCAACGTACCAGCGGGCATTGCCATCGACCTTGCCTATGGCGTGATCATGGCCGCAATTTTCTGGCTGATTGCAAGTACGTTACCGGGGGAAAGCGGTTTGCTGAAGGGGCTGAGCTATGGCTTGATCATGTGGTTTTTCCGGGTGGTGATGGCTGCGGCCACCACATGGATGACCCACCGCGTGCCGGTGGCCTTGCTGGCCTATAATCTGCTCTCAGGGCTGGCGGAAATGCTGGTGCTAGGTGCGGTGATCGGGGTGTTTTTGCAGGTTGGGTGAGGGGCTGCCCTTTAGACTGGCTGACTAAGCTCGCGTCGCATGCCCCGCCCGGACGATAGGCCGGGCAGCGCCCGACCCTCCCCATGGGAGGGCGCTTCCTCGAACCTATCAACCCCCACACCGGTTACGGCTCAGTCACCCACACCGCCCCACAAACCCGTAAGACGTGCCCACCCAGGCTCGGGCGCTGGCCTTCAATTTCCCTCTGATAAAATTAATCGTGAATGAGTATGAGGCGCTTATTTAGTGTGCCGGAACTTGTGCTTTGAACGGAGCGGTTTTAGGGTGGTCTCTTCGAGAACAAATTCGTTTCGGTCGGGGTTGAAATCGATGATTTTCATATAGGGAGCAAGTTCTTCGTAGTAATTACGGCTTCGTCGGGCCAGTTTCGCAGTACCGATAACTACATCCCATGCGCAGGCTAATTGCATTTCATTTGCAACCCTTATTTCATTTTTTGAAAGTGTTCTTTTTCCATGACGAAAAGGCGGCTCATTTTCTTCGCGAATCCTCCCCATTAACGCGGTCGTCCTGTTGAGGGGAAAGAATACTCTCGTTTTGCTTGAGGGGAGGTTGGGATAAATTGCCTCGTTTCCAATTCCACGGCCACGTTCGAACCATAAAACGGGATTGTCCGATGTCAGAAACACACGCCCTTTAGGAGCGACTACAATTGAAAACTAAAATCCGCAATCCTCCACATGTAGTTCCTCACATAATGCGCCATGGCAATTAGAGACCGATGTGGGTCTATTGTTGCTACAGTTTTTTCCAAAATATCTGGAAACCCATCGGGCGGATGAGGTAAAAAGCCCTTTGGAAGAGCCTTTGTTTTTGCCATTACAAAATCTGCGAGGCCTATTTCAAACGCCTCTCTAAACGCAGGGGAGCGCGCACGCATGGATACAAGAGTTTGGATCAATAAATCGACATTAACGGGTCCATTGCATAAAAGCTGGTCGTATAGTTCGTTGTACCGGTCGTCCAATCCACCTAGGAGTTCGGTTTCAATTCCATGTTCAACGTTCAGATTACCATCTAGAGGTTGACTGTAATAATACCGCCGAAAAAGCGCTCCATCGGGCTGAGGCCTACGCTGTTCCTTGTGTCGTTTTGAGAATAGTGTGAGCCGAGCGTCGTTATCGACAAACTTTTCGAGATAAACCCTAGGGGTAGTATGATGGCGTTTTGGTACGTTCAATTTCTATGCCGTTTCAAACATCCAACTCCTCCACGAACCTCGCATTCTCCTGAATATACTCAAAGCGTTTCTCGGGTTTTTTGCCCATCAGGCGTTCCACAAGGTCTCCGGTTTCGCCGGGTTCATCCTCGTCTATCGTTACCCGGATCAGCCTGCGGGTTTTGGGGTCCATGGTGGTTTCTTTGAGGTCCTTGGCGTCCATTTCCCCCAGCCCTTTAAAGCGGGAGAGGTCGATTTTGCCTTTACCGCCAAGCCCCTTTTCAAGCCACGCGTCGCGCTCGGCCTCATCAAGGCAATAGACGCGTTTGGCGCCCTGGGTCAGGCGAAACAGGGGCGGGCAGGCAAGGTATAAATGCCCGCCGTCGATCAGCGGGCGCATCTGGGTGAAGAAAAATGTCATCAGAAGGGCGGCGATATGGGCGCCGTCCACATCCGCATCCGTCATTATGATGATCTTTTCATAGCGCAGGTCATCAACATTGAACTTGGTGCCCATGCCGACACCCAGCGCCTCACAGAGGTCCGAAATCTCGGCATTGGTGCTGAGCTTGGACGAGGCAGCCCCCAGCACGTTCAGGATCTTGCCCTTGAGCGGCAGGAGCGCCTGCGTATTGCGGTTGCGTGCGCCCTTGCCCGAGCCACCGGCGCTATCCCCCTCGACAATGAAAAGCTCCGTGCCTTCGCGCTCCTTGTTGGTGCAGTCGGTCAGCTTGCCGGGCAGGCGCAATTTCTTGGTGGCGGATTTGCGCGCGGTCTCTTTTTCCTTGCGCCGGCGCAGACGTTCCTCAGCCCGCAGTACCAGAAAATCAAGGATGGCACCGGCGGATTTGGTGTCAGATGCCAGCCAGTTGTCAAAGTGGTCACGTACCGAGTTTTCGACCATGCGCTGGGCTTCGGTCGTGGCCAGCCGGTCCTTGGTCTGGCCGACGAATTCGGGTTCACGGATGAAACAGCTGACCAAGGCTGAGCCGCCTGCGGTCAGGTCTTCGCGGGTAATGGTCGTGGCTTTCTTGTTACCCACCAACTCGCCGTATGCGCGGATGCCCTTGAGGATGGCAGCCCAGAACCCGGCCTCGTGCGTGCCGCCTTCGGGGGTTGGCACGGTGTTACAGTAGGACTGGATGAAACCGTCGCGGCTGGGCGTCCAGTTGATCGCCCATTCCACCGAGCCGGGGGCGTCAAACTTCTCCTGAAACGAGACTTTGCCGGCAAAGGGTTTTTCGGCGTAGGTGGAAGCACCGCCCAGCACTTCGCCAAGGTAGTCCGCCAGACCACCGGGAAAGTGGAAGGTCGCCTCCATTGGCGTATCGCCATCCTCAATATGGCTTTTCCAGCGAATTTCGACGCCCGAAAACAGATAGGCCTTGGAGCGGGCAAGTTTGAACAGGCGTGCAGGTTTGAATTTGAGCGAGCCGAAGATTTCCGGGTCGGGGTGGAAGGTGACCGAGGTGCCGCGCCGGTTGGGGGCCGAGCCTATTTTCGCCAGAGGTGCCTGCGGGATGCCGCGGGCAAATTCCATGGCATAAAGCTCGCGGTTTCGGGCCACCTCGACGCGCACATGGTCAGACAAGGCGTTGACGACGGATGAGCCGACCCCGTGCAGACCACCAGATGTCTGGTAAGAATCCCCGGAAAATTTGCCGCCCGCATTGAGGGTGCAGAAAATGATTTCGAGAGCGGACTTCGAAGGGTCCTTGGGGTGTGGGTCTGTCGGGATACCACGGCCATTATCACGCACAGTGACATGCCCGTTTTCATGCAGCTCAACCTCGATCCAGTTGGCGTGCCCGGCCACGGCTTCGTCCATCGAATTGTCGACAATCTCGGCAACCATATGATGCAACGAACGCGCGTCGGTTCCGCCGATATACATACCAGGGCGCAGGCGCACATGCTCCATATCCTCCAGCACTTCGATGGAAGAGGCGTCATAGCTATCGGGTGTGGCTCCGGTCAGGAGGTCGTTCATGGGCTGCTGCTCTGATCTGGTTCAGGTTTTGTTTTTGCTTGCTGGCATTATGGCAGAGGGAAGGGGGAGGGGGAAGATGATAGTGCCGCGTTTTGGCGGCTCATCTGCGCAGACAAAGCGCATCTTAATGCCTTGCAGCTTGACATGGTGGGTGTTTCCGATTTCAAACTATTGAAACGGATGCAAAAAACGTATCTTCGAAAAATTAGGCTGGGAGGAAAAGATTATGGCTACATATCGTTGTGATGTCTGCAATATGGGTGTCAACGCAACCTGTGCGGATTGTAACAAACCGCTGGTGAATGACACAATCACCACGGATGCGGGTGCGGTGGTTCAGGTTTCGCGCTGTCCGTCTTGCGAAGGCAAGATCAAATCGCCCATGTGTTGTGGTCAGGATATGTCCTACAGTCAGTGACGTGTTTGTCCTGACTGCCCCTGACAATGTTTGACCCGCAATTTAGACAGGCGGGCTTTCTACCCTGTTGAAAATGGGTCGCTTTCGTACCCGACCCCGGCCAGATACAGCCCGTGTGGCGGGCAAACTGGCCCGCAGGCGGCGCGGTCTTTGGCTTCAAGCACGCGGCTGACGTCCTCTGGAGTCCATGCGCCAGTCCCCACACGCTCTAACGTGCCCACAAAGCTACGCACCTGATTGTGCAGGAACGACCTTGCGCGCACGTGGAAACGGTATTCGATGCCGTGGGGCAAGCGGCAGGTCTCGATCCTCAGTTCATCCAGTGATTTCACCGGGCTGTTTGACTGGCACTGAACCGATCGGAAAGTGGTAAAGTCATGTACGCCGATGAGCCTGTCGGCCCCTGCCTGCATGGCATCCGGATCAAGGTCATGAGACACACGCCAAGCCAGCCCTTTGTCGTGGGTCAGGGGCGCGCGCCGCGTTATCAGACGAAACAGGTAGCGCCGCTCAATGGCTGAAAACCGGGCGTGAAAATCATCCTCAACCAGCGCGCAAGCGACAATGGCAACGGGCGCTGGCTTCAGGTGATGGTTTAGGGCCTCGGACAGGCGAAACGGGTCCCAGTCTTTGACAAGGTCGCAATGCGCCACTTGCGCATGGGCATGTACGCCAGCGTCGGTACGCCCCGCAGCCCCGATTGAGGGCACGTCACGTTCAAGCCTTGCTAAAGCTGCTTCAACCGCACCTTGCACGGAAGGCTGGTCTTTTTGGCGCTGCCAACCGGCGAAGGGGGCTCCATTATATTCTATTTTCAACACGTAACGGGGCATGGAGGTAGCGATACGCGCAAGTAGCGGGCGCGGCAATAGCTGGTGACGCGCGAGGCATATTTGTGCAAAACCCTAGCCGATGGCCCGCGCGCGCCTTATGTAACACCCGAATACATGCAGGAGAGCAGCTTTGGGGCTGGGTGACATAGCAGACAATGTAGCGCGCCGGATCGAGGCGGCAGGGGATGCAGCGCATGAGGCGCTGTTTGAACCCGTGGTGCGTTTGGGCGTCACCGGTCTAAGCCGGGCTGGCAAGACGGTGTTTATCACCACGCTGGTGGCGAATCTTCTGAACCGCTCGCGCATGGGGCAGCTTGTTGCTTCGGCCGAGGGGCGCATAGAAGCGGTTTTCTTGCAGCCACAACCGGACGTGACCGTGCCACGCTTTGACTATGAGGCGCATTTGGCCGCCCTAACCGGCGCCACACCCCATTGGCCGCAATCAACCACGCAGGTGTCCGAATTACGTCTGTCCTTTAGGGTGCGTCCGGGGGGCTTGCTGGCCGGGATGCGCCGCCCGCGCATCGTTCACCTTGATATCGTTGATTATCCCGGGGAATGGTTGCTGGATCTGGCCTTGCTTGATTTGTCCTACAGTGAATGGTCCGAGCAGGTTTTGCAGCATATCAGGGAACGAGAAAGTGCTGCCGATTACCTGTCGCGGGCCGGAGCAACGGACGCCACCGCGCCATTGGATGAGGTTGAGGCCAAGGAACTGGCGGTCAGCTTTACCGACTACCTGCATCAGGCGCGAGCTGCCGGGTTCTCGGATTGCACGCCGGGGCGCTTTTTGCTTCCCGGTGATCTGGCCGGTTCCCCTGCCTTGACCTTCGCGCCACTGGCCAAGCCGGAAAAGGCAAAACGGGCCTCCCTCTGGCGGCAGATGGAGCGGCGGTTTGAGGCCTATAAATCGAAAGTCGTGAAACCCTTTTTTCGCGACCATTTTGCCCGTATCGACCGGCAGGTGGTGTTGATGGATGTGCTTGGTGCGGTACATGCGGGGCCTGCGGCGCTTGAGGATATGCGCCATGCCATGGCTGGCACCCTTGGTGCCTTTCGACCCGGTCGCAATGCCTTTCTTGCCCGCATCCTGCGTGGGCGGCGGGTTGAACGCATCCTATTTGCCGCCACTAAAGCGGATCACTTGCATCACAGCCAGCACGCAAAACTGACCGCGCTTGTTGATGCTATGGTTGGCGAGGCCAAGGACCGTGCCGATTATGCCGGGGCGCATACGGCGGCGATGTCGATTGCCTCGCTACGTACAACAACCGAAGAAACGCTGGACCATCAGGGGCGCAAGCTGGATTGCGTGCGTGGTACGTTGCTGGACAGCGGTAAAAGTGCCGCCTTCTACCCGGGGGACCTGCCCAAAGACCCAACCCGCCTGCTGGCTCCGGCACGGGAGGGCGCAGAAAACTGGCTGGACGAAGATTATCAGGTGATGCGTTTTGCGCCCGCTGGACTGGAGCTGGCACCGGGGGAAGGCCCGCCGCATATTCGTCTGGATAAGGCGGCTGAGTTTTTGTTTGGAGATGTGTTGTGAGTGTCAAAGAAGTGATTGATTTGGTCGAAATCGCGCAGGCACGCGATGCCGAAGCCTGTGGCAGGCTGATGGATTATTGGATCGAAGAAACCGACTGGATACCACGCTTGCACAGCGCCGAGCAGGCCGTTGATTTTCTTGCAGATTTGATTGGGCGCGGCTGGGTTACCCTAGTGCGGCGTGAGGGAAAAGCGGTGGGTTTTCTGGCGCGCGAAGGCGCTGAAATTCACGCCTTGTATCTAGCGCCACCCGTGCGCGGTCAGGGGATAGGCAAGATGCTTTTGGATCACGCCAAAGCGCAAGAAAAACAACTGGGCCTGTGGACATTTCAGGCTAACATCCCTGCGCAGCGTTTCTATCTTCGGGAAGGGTTTAGCGAGGTTCGTCGATCACAAGGCGAAGGCAATGACGAAGGCCTGCCGGATATTCGTTATGAGTGGAGGAGATTCGATGGCCGAAAATAAAAAATCGGGTCCGGTGCTGATCGAACTGGACGCGAAAACCGAGCCTTCTCCAGCTAGTGCGCCACCGGTGCCGGAACCTGACCTGCCCGTGTCGCCGGGTGCAATGCAGCGTGTTGCTGCGATGGCCGCACGCAAACCATCGCGTCTGACACGCTGGTTTTGGTCGCTCCTGATGGCGTTGACGGGATTCGTCGTTTCACTGGCCGCGTGGGATTATGTCACTGGGCTGTTGGCGCGCAATCCGACACTTGGCTATGTCGCATTGGGTTTGGGCGGGGCATTAGTCGCGGTTTTGCTGGCATTGGCACTACGCGAATGGCTGGCCTTTGTACGTCTGGGTCGGATCGACGGGTTGAGACAAGCAGGCGAAACCGCGTTGCTGCATGACGATCTGGATGAGGCACGTAGTGTTCTGGCTCGCATTCGCCGCCTATATGCGGGCCGCGATGAGCTGAACTGGGGGCTGGATCGCTTGCGTGAGCGCGAAGCTGAGGTGTTTGAGGCGGATGGTTTACTGGCTTTGGCCGAGGCGGAACTCCTGTTGCCTTTGGATATGGTTGCCCAAAAAGAGATCGAGACCGCGGCGCGCCAGGTTGCGACCGTAACCGCGATTGTACCGCTGGCGCTGGCCGACGTGGCCACCGCTTTGACAGCAAATATGCGCATGATCCGACGCATTGCCGAGATTTATGGTGGCAGGGCCGGGTTTCTTGGTGGATGGCGGCTGACTCGCGCGGTGATGACTCATCTGGTCGCAACCGGTGCGGTTGCGGTGGGCGATGACTTGATTGGCTCCATTGCCGGTGGCGGTGTCCTGTCAAAGGTTAGCCGCAGGTTCGGTGAAGGCGTGGTAAATGGCGCGTTGACAGCGCGGGTTGGGGTTGCCGCGATGGAGGTCTGCCGACCCTTGCCTTTCAGCACAGGTAAACGACCATCCGTAACCGGGCTGGTCAAACGGGCTTTGGTCGGGCTTTTTGGCGGCTAAGCCTAATTCTCCCCGGTAAGGTCTTCCCCGGTCAGCGGGTAAGCTTTGCCAAACCCGGCATTGTAACTGGCCCGGCTGATCACAAGTTGCCAAAATCCGAAATCAGGCAGGTCAATATAATTTCGTGCCTTTGGGTGGTGGGCAAGGAATACTTCCCGCAGCATATCGCGATCCCCTTTTGGTGCGGCATGGGCCGCGCAGGAAATTGTGACACGTGGATGGGCCATCGGGTCGCCCTTGCCCGGCTCCCCGATCATCAAGGCGCAGCGCCCGTCAGCCTGCAAGGCGCCCGTATGTGGGGCCAGAGCCGATGTTAGCAGGACAGGGGTGCAGACGTCTCGGGTGGCCAAGGCTACACGCGACACAAAGGGCGCACCTGTGCCAACCTCCAGCACCGCCAGGCTTGCATGAAGCGCCCCTGTAATCAGGGTGCGGACGTCGCGGATAATTTCAGGTGTGACTTGTTGGTGAATCTTCATATGATTGCTTTAACGGTTGCAAGCCCGTTTGACGAGATGGCGCAGGGGTAAAACAGCTCTGATTGACGACGCAGCAGGCTTTTCGTCCGAACGACCTATGGGGGCTAAAATATGGATGAGACATTTTATATCATTTTAGCCGTCGGGCTGGTTGTCATTGTCCCGGTGGCAACTATGATCCTGATGATTGTGGCAATTCGTCAGGGGCGCAGATTGCGCGGGCTTGAGACTCGTTTGGGACAGTTGGAACAAGGTGCCAGATCCGAAGCGCCAGAAGGTGCCCCAGCCATTGCAGAAAGTCCAACAACGGCAACGGAGCAGGATCGGGAAAGTGAAACCCCCTTGCAAAGCGTGGCCACCGATGCGGGACCATGGCGAAGGCAACAAGGTCAGGAACCTGTGCTTGACGAAGGCATCAAACCAGACACCGCTGAAACCGAACCGGACCGGGAATTGGATGAGAAGCCTGCCTACGCGCCGCCACGCGCCTTTGTGCTTCGGGCTGATAAGGCGCGTGCTCTCGGCGTTTGGCTGGCAGCAAACTGGATATACGTCGTGGCGGCGGTTTCCTTATCGTTAGCCGGAATATTCCTTCTGCAATATGGCATTGAGAAAGGCTTGTTGCCGCCTGCTATGCGGGTTGCAATTGCGATACTATTCGGTGCGGCTCTGGTGGCCAGCGGCGAATATCTGCGCCGGCGCTGGGGGGACGATGCCGAGGCGACGACGGCCTATCTGCCCTCGGTCTTTTCCGGGGCGGGCATTGTCACTTTGTTTGCCGCTGTTTTGGCAGCGCTGCATCTATACGCGCTGATAGGCCCGGCGCTTGCACTTTCCGGGTTGGTGGCAGTTGCCATATTGGCCATAGTTTTGGGCTGGTTTTCCGGGCCACTTCTGGCGGCAATGGGTATCGTCGGCGCAATGGTTGCCCCGTTCATTGTTGGCGGTGACAGCGACAGGCCTGAGCTGTTCTACCTATATTTTGTGCTGATCACTTTGGTAGGCATGGTCATAGACGCCGTGCGGCGATGGGCCTGGGTGACCTTGCTGGCGCTGGCGCTTGGGAACGGCGCCGGGTTCATTCTCTATGCAGAATCCGGTGGGCCTGAATGGTTTGCCGGGTTTGTGGCGGTGATGGCAATTGCAGCGGTTGCAATTCCCCCCTTACGTCTTTGGCCCACCCATTCCGGTGCTGCCATGTTCGAGATGTTTCGCAGCGGCCTTCCATCCGGCTGGCCGGAATTTCCAACGCGCGTAGCTTGGGGCACTTGGATTTTCAGCGTTGCCGCTCTGACCCTGCTATCGCTTGAAGATACGGGAATGTTCTGGCTGAGCACGGGCATTCTGGCGGTCCTCTTTGCGGCAATGGCTATCTGGGCGCGCAAGGCGCAAGCACTCGAGGATCTGGCAGCCTTGCCCGTATTGGGACTGTTGGGCCTCTTGTTCTTGCAAGATTACGCAGATGGCGGGGTTCTTGCGCAATTTACCGGTTTCATGACCGCAGAGCCGGGCACAACGATGCCCTTAACAATGTTTATGCTGGCCGGTATCGGCGCGGGTCTGAGCATTATTGCGGCATGGCGTAGCCTGACCATTGCCCGGTGGCCTGTTGGCTGGGCCGCTTGTGCTGCACTAACCGGCCCGCTGGTGATGGTGGTGCTGGAAATCTGGTGGCAGCCCGCGCAGGTGATCGGCCCTTATCCATGGGCATTAACCGCCGCTGCCATGGCGGTGGTGATGGGGGCGCTGGCCGGTAGCTTTGCCCGCGTTGACGGCGATGAAAAATCCCGCGCGGCACTTTTCGTGCTGGCAGCATTGTCGATGATTTCCTTTGCCCTGATACAGGTTCTGAGCGAAGCCGCCCTTACCCTTGCCCTTGCCTTGACAATGCTGGCAGCAGCAGCGATTGACCTGCGCTTCAACATGGCCCCCCTGGCGTGGTTCGTTCAGGTGGGCGTGGTTGTGGTCGGCTGGCGACTGATTATCGATCCGGGCGTTGATTGGGCAGCAAGCGCTGGTATAGGGCACGTGGTTGCCGTCTATGCCGGGTCGATTGCGGCGCTTGTCTCAGCGCTTTCCGTCTTGCGCGGAATGGCGCGCCTGATAGCACTTACTATGCTGGAAAGTGCTGCATGGACGCTGTTGGCGGTATTCGCCTCGGTAATGCTGTTCCGCCTGATTGACCGGTTTGCCGGTACAGGCGGACAATTTGAAACCCATTGGGGCATCGGTCTGTTAGCACTGGTATGGCTGGCCTCGGCTGCAAATCAAACGTGGCGTATGCAGGCCGGGGGCAAGATTATAACCTGGGTGCGGGCGGTGTTGGCGGTGTTGTTCGCAACTGTTGGTAGCTTGTCGATGATCGTTGCGTTTGGCCCGTTGAATCCGCTTTTGAGCAAGCAAGAGATTATCCTTGGTTGGCCGGTTCTGAACACGTTGATCCCAGCATATTTGCTGCCTTCTCTGGTCGTAGCATTCGTCGTCTGGCGCTTTGAATTTCTGCCTCGGCATTTGCGCATAATTCTGGGTGCTGTCGCTTCTGCCGGAGTGGTCTTCTGGTTGGCTTTGGCAATTCGCCACTTTTGGCAAGGCGAGGTGATTGCGGGGCCGGGGACATTACAGGGCGAGCTTTATTCTTACACCATCGCAATGCTGCTGATCGGTGGCGGGCTGCTCTATCATGCGATATCGCGCGGCAGCGTCGCCCTGCGGCGGGTGGCGATGAGCGTGATTGCCCTGACCGTTGCGAAAGTTTTCCTTGTCGACATTTCCGGTCTGACCGGTCTGACGCGGGTGTTTTCCTTCCTCGCTCTGGGCTTGTCACTGGCCGGACTGGCATGGCTCAACCGCTGGGCGGCGGGTCAGGGTAGCCAGAGGGATGGGGAGGCGCAAGGAGACTGAGCAGGGGTTCTGCGGGTGGCTTGTGGGCGGGTTCGAATGGCTTCGCCATCCGACGGGTGCCTCGCTTCGCTCGGCAAACACCCCTGAAAATGGGCGTTTCAGGCTCGTCCATGTGTGGACGAGCCGCGCCCAACGGGAGGAGTGTCCCGTCAGGGGCCAACGACGGGCGGGAGCGCCACGTTTTCAAAGCTACTCAGCTTACCCCAGCCGCAAATCCGGTACGGCTCCTGCACTGGCGCGTGCCTGCGCGATACCCATCTGCATCCCGGCACCTATGCGTCGGGCAAGTGCCGTCCAGGCGGCAGCGGTCTGATCTGGTAAAACCCCTTGCGCGACTTGCTCGAACAGGTCCAGCCAGATCGGGAAGTGTTCCGCCATTACCTCTGGTCGCTGCATGTGCACCTGTTGTGGTCTCCCGTCATAGCCACGTTCGAACAAAATGGCATTGCGCCAGAAACTAGCTATCTTGGCCTCATGTTTAGGCCAGTCGTTGACATGGTGGGCAAATATCGGCCCCAGCACTTCATGCTCGCGGATCTCGGCATAAAAGGCCTGCACCATGTCGTCGATCTGGCTGGCAGTGATGTCAAACCTTGGGGGTACAGGGGTCATGGGCCTCTCCTAATTCCGAGTGAAATACTATGGAAATAGTGGAGGAAAATATACAGCCAATAAGTCGCAGGCATAGCACCACTGGACGCCCGGCAAAGGCATGCCTATAAGCGGGGCATGACAATGATAATCGCCATTATTATTCGAATTATTAGCCCGGCGCTCTGATACGCATGAGCCGCCGGGACAAGGCGTATGGAAAACCGCGCCGTCTGACCCTTCCAGAAATTCCACGAGGACACCAAAATGTGTGCCGATACGCCCGAAACACCCGATTATAAATCTACTCTGAACCTGCCCAAAACCGATTTTCCCATGCGCGCGGGCTTGCCAAAGCGCGAGCCTGGCTGGTTAGAGCGCTGGGCCGATATCGGCGTCTACGACCGCTTGCGCGAAAAAGAGGGGCGCGAACCCTTCACGCTGCACGACGGCCCCCCCTATGCTAACGGTCATTTGCACATTGGTCACGCGCTGAACAAGATCCTCAAGGATATGGTGGTGCGCAGCCACCAGATGATGGGTTTCGACGCGCGCTATGTGCCCGGCTGGGATTGCCACGGCTTACCAATCGAATGGAAAATAGAAGAGCAATACCGTTCGCGAGGGCAGGACAAGGACGCGGTAGATGTGGTGGATTTCCGTCAGGAATGTCGCAAGTTTGCCGAGGGCTGGGTGGACGTTCAGCGCGAAGAGTTCAAACGCTTGGGCGTAACCGGCAACTGGGCCGACCCTTACCTGACCATGGACTATCACGCCGAGGCGGTTATTGCCGGTGAGTTCATGAAGTTCCTGATGAACGGGACCCTCTATCAGGGGTCGAAACCTGTGATGTGGTCGCCGGTCGAAAAGACGGCGCTCGCGGAAGCCGAGATCGAGTATCACGACCACAAAAGCCACACTATCTGGGTGAAATTTCCCATCACCGCCGGACCGGATGACCTGCGTGGTGAAAACGTAATCATCTGGACGACGACGCCTTGGACCATCCCGCAAAACCGCGCCGTGTGTTTCGGACCGGGTATCGCCTATGGACTTTACGAAATCACCGGCACGCCGGATGAAAGCTGGGCTCGTGTTGGCGACAAATACCTGCTGGCGGATAGTTTGGCTGAGGATGTCCTGACGGCGGCCCGCCTTGAGGCGGACATGTACACCCGTCTGCGCGATGTTTCGGCGGATGAGCTGGACGCACTCACCTGCGCCCACCCCTTCCGCGGACTCGCGGACAATGGTGAATGGGATTATGACGTGCCCATGCTGCCGGGCGATCACGTAACTGATGACGCGGGCACCGGATTTGTCCACACCGCCCCCAGCCACGGCGACGACGATTACCAGATCGGTGTAAAATACAAGCTGCCGATGACCCATAACGTGCTCGAGGATGGCTCGTTCCGTGCGGACCTGCCGGTATTCGGCGGCGAGGTGATCATCACCCCCAAAGGCAAAGAAGGCGGCGCAAATACCGCCGTCATCAACAAGCTGGTGGAAATGGGTGCGCTGATCGCGCGGGGGCGACTGACCCATAGCTACCCCCATAGCTGGCGCTCAAAAGCGCCTGTGATCTTCCGCAACACACCGCAATGGTTTGTTGCCATCGACAAAGAGTTGGGTGGCGATGACACCTATGGCACGACCATTCGTGAACGTGCCCTGACCTCGATCGACAAGCTGGTGGAATGGACGCCAAAAAGCGGGCGCAACCGGTTGTATTCTATGATCGAAGCCCGCCCTGACTGGGTGCTCAGCCGCCAGCGTGCATGGGGCGTGCCTTTGACGTGTTTTGTCAGGAAAGGTCTGATGCCGCATGACCCTGACTTCCTGTTGCGCGATGATGCGGTGAATGCCCGGGTCGTGGAAGCGTTTGAGGCTGACGGAGCCGATGCATGGTATGCGGACGATGCCAAGGCGCGCTTCCTCGGGGCAGAGTATAACCCGGATGATTATAAGCAGATCTTTGATGTGCTCGACGTATGGTTCGATTCAGGTTCGACCCATGCTTTCGTTTTGCGCGACCGCGAGGACGGAACGGAAGATGGAATTGCCGACCTGTATCTGGAAGGCACCGACCAGCACCGCGGCTGGTTCCATTCCTCGATGTTGCAAGCTTGCGGCACGATGGGGCGCGCGCCTTATCGCGGCGTGATGACCTGCGGCTTCACGTTGGATGACAAGGGCATGAAAATGTCCAAGTCGCTGGGCAATATCATCGCGCCTGAAAAGGTCATCAAGCAATATGGCGCCGATATTTTGCGCCTTTGGGTGGCACAGGTGGATTATTCTGCCGATCAACGCATCGGGGATGAAATCCTTAAGGGTGTGGCTGACAGCTATCGCCGCCTGCGCAATACGATGCGTTTCATGCTGGGCTCTCTGACTGGGTTTACGGATGCCGATCGCGTGGAACCCGCAGACATGCCCGAGCTTGAACGCTGGGTGCTGCACCGTTTGGCCGAGCTGGATCACAAAGTGCGCGAAGGTTACCGTAAATATGACTTCCAGGGCGTGTTCCAGGCGGTTTTCACCTTTGCCACGATTGACCTGTCGAGCTTCTATTTCGATATCCGCAAAGATGCGCTGTATTGCGACGCCGATGACAGTCTGAACCGGCGCGCGGCGCTGACTGTGCTGGATCTGCTCTATGATCGCCTGACCACCTGGCTGGCACCCATTCTGGTGTTCACCATGGAAGAGGTCTGGCTGGAGCGTCATTCCGGCGAAGGCACATCGGTGCATCTGGAAGATATGCCCGCGACCCCGGCCGATTGGCTGGATGAACCGTTGGCTGCCAAATGGGCCGACATCCGCGCCGTGCGCCGGGTGGTCACCGCAGCGTTGGAAGTGCAGCGACGTGATAAGGTCATTGGCGCGTCGCTGGAGGCTGCTCCGGTGGTGCATGTGCGTGACGGCGACGTTCTGAAGGCGTTGAAATCGGTGGATTTCGCGGATATCTGCATCACCTCAGATGTGGCTCTAAGCGGTGATCCAATGCCTTCTGAAGCCTTCCGCATGCCTGAAAATGAAGGTGTCGGGGTGGTGTTTGAGCATGCCTCGGGTGAAAAATGCCAACGTTGCTGGCGAATCCTGCCGGATGTAGGCAGTCACGGGCATGAAGGTACATGTGGACGTTGCGACGAGGCGCTTGGTTGAAGTCGGGCGAAAATTCTTGGCGCCGCCGCAAAGTTAGGTGACAAGGGTTTCATGGTGTCAGGAAAACTGAATACACCGATGGGACCGCTTGAGTTTAGCGAAGAGGGTGGGGCGATTGTCCGGCTGGAATGGCTTCGTTCTGCGGTGAATGCGGAAACTGAACTGCTGGCGCGCGTGCGTGGGCAGCTTGAGACCTATTTTGCAGGAACCCTCAAAGTGTTTGACCTGCCTCTGAGGGTTAACGGATCCCAGTTTCAACGCGATGTATGTGATGCCATCTATGCCATTCCTTACGGCGAGGTTCGTACCTATGGCGATATAGCCAAAGAACTGGGCGCTTCGGCTCAGGCAGTCGGCGCAGCCTGTGGTGCCAACCCGATCCCGATTATCATTCCCTGTCACCGTGTGGTGGGCACGGGTAATCTGGGTGGGTTTTCTGGCGCAGGCGGGGTTGAGACCAAGGTCTGGTTGCTCAGGCACGAAGGGGCGGCGGGGTTGCTGATATGAGCCTGACTGTGCTTCTGGCAGTCTTACTGGCTGCCTTCCTGCATGCGGGCTGGAACGCCTTGGTCAAAGCTGGTGGCAACAAGATGACCAACATGTTGCTTTTGACCTTGGTGCAGGGCGCGCTGGGGGCGCTGATTGCGGCCAGCAAGCCACTGCCCCAGGGCGAGGTTTGGTGGTGGCTTCTTGCCTCTGGTGTGGCGCATTCAGCCTATAAGTTGTTTCTGGCCTATGCCTATGAACAGGGCGATCTGAGCCGGGTTTACCCGATAGCGCGCGGGGCAGCTCCCATGATGGTCGCTGTGGTGGGCTTTTTCCTGCTGCCTGATGAGGTCAGGCTGGTTGAATATCTGGGTATTTTGGTCATCGGAATTGGCATACTGGCCATGGCGCATGGTGTTTTCACCAATGGTGAATCCCGGCGGTTGCTACCTTTTGCCTTGGGATCGGCGCTGGCTACGGCCAGCTATTCGGTGATTGACGGAATGGGTGCGCGGCTGGCGGGGGATGCGGCCCTTTTCGTGGCATGGATGTTTTTGCTGGATGCGGTTGGGTTCACCTTTGCAGCCCTGACGTTGAAGGGCAGGGGCGTTTTGCGGGCAACTGCACGTGAATGGCGCATATCAGCGGCGGCGGCTGTTGCGTCATACGCTGCTTACGCGATTGCGGTCTGGGCTATGACGCGTGCACCGATTGCTCTGGTCACTTCGATGCGTGAAACCTCTATCCTGTTTGCCGTGCTGATCGGCTGGCTGGTGTTTGGCGAACGCCTGCACAAGGGCAAGGTAATTGCTGCTTTGCTGATTGTATCTGGCGTTGCCGTAACGCGGCTTTAGGCGTTGCGCGCCGGAATGATTTGCTGGGCGATGCCAGCCAGCAGCAGATAGGCCGAGGTTAACAGCAAGCCCCAATGGGCCCAGCTTTCGGCATCGAAATCCACCCATGCGGCCCAACCGGCAAAACCCGTCCAGGCGATGACCATAGGCAAAGACAGTATGCGCCAGCGCTCGGTGCGCGCCGGGTGGATGAATTTCAATGGCGAAAACATTGCCGCTGCCAGCGCTATGACAATGGCCAACATGATCCAGAAATTAGGGTGCCACGCAAACAGGATAATGATTACCATATTCCAGCATCCGGGGAAGCCAGCAAAGGAGTTATCCTTTGTTTTCATACGTGTATCTGCATAATAGAGGGCGCTGGTAAAGGTGATGACGATAATGGCGATCCAGCCGGTCCAGCCCGGTAGCAACCCGGACTTGAATAAGGCATAGGCCGGGATGAATACATAAGTCAGGTAATCAATGATCAGATCCATCAACACGCCGTCGATTTGCGGTGCATTCCTTTTGGTTTGATATCGGCGCGCCAGCGGCCCGTCGATCCCGTCCACCGCGAATGCCACTACCAGCCAGACGAACATGAGGCCCCATTTCTCCTCTACGGCCGCCAGCATTGCCAGCATGGCGAATACTGCACCCGTGGCAGTTAGCAGGTGAACGAAATAGGCTTTGGTCGTAACTTTCATGGCAGCTACATGACGTAAAAAGAGGCGAGGGGAAAGGTCATTCAAAGGATTATATGTTCAGGCGCGCGGATGTGCTTTTTCATAAACTTCCATCAGACGGGCCGTGTCCACGGCCGTATAGGCCTGTGTGGTGGAAAGCGATGCGTGGCCCAGTAGCTCCTGAATGGCACGCAGATCACCTCCGGCATTCAAGAGATGCGTGGCGAAGGAATGGCGAAAGGCATGCGGGGTGGCCGAGGCGGGCAGGCCGAGTTGCAAACGTGCCTGCTCTACAACTTTCTGTATCTGTCTTGGGTTAAGGGCACCGCCCCGAACCCCGCGAAATAACGGGCGGTCCGGTTCCTGCATGTGGGGGCACAGGTTCACATAGGTCGCAACTGCATCCCGCGCGGCGGGCAGAACCGGCACCAGCCGTTCTTTGCCTCCCTTGCCTGTGATACGCAGAACCTCGGGCAGTGGCGCGTCCCGGCCATTCAGGCCCAAAGCCTCGGATATTCGCAAGCCACAACCATAAAGAAGCGTAAGCACCGCAGCATCGCGCGCGCCAACCCAGTTCGAGCCCGCTATGGCTGCTGTCTGGTCAATCATTTGCTGTGTCGCATCCGAGGCCATCGGACGGGGTAATTTTGCTGCAAATTTCGGGGCACGGGTCGAAAGAATGGGTGTTGGGTCAAAACCGTCTTTCTGCGCCAGCCAGCGGTAGAAACTTTTGACCGCCGAAAGTTTGCGCGCAAGGGTACGCGCACCGACGCCCCCGGCGCGTTCCGAGGCCATCCAGGCACGGATGTCGCGCAAAGTGACGCGGGCAAGGGCTGCGCGTCCTTGCGCGGCGCCAAAATGTCCGACCATGAAGGTAAGGTACGCGCTGACGTCTGTGAGGTATGCGGCAAGGGTGTTTTCAGACGCTCCACCAATGGCGCGCTGGTGGTCCAGCCAGCCGGACAGCGCATCGCGAGCTCCGGGTGAAATTGTCAGCGTCACGACAACCAGCGGCGCATGGCGCGTTCAAACACCCCGCCAAAAAAGGCCAGCAGGTCAGTGCCCTGACCGGGTTTGAACTGATGCGGATCCTCGGCCCCCATCACCAGAAGACCGGGAAGGCGCCCTTCGCCAAGGTCCAGCCGCAGGCAGGCCTCGGAACGGATCCAGAAGCCGCTATCACCAAAGATTTTTTCGTCCTGCTCGGAAAGCTGACGCAGAGTTACCGGGCGCTGCGGGGTGCTATTATTTTGGTTCAGATAGGTGCTGCTGAAGCCCGGAGGGGCTGTGATCAACACCTTACCCAGTTTTTGTACTGCCGGATTTTCCTGATCCTGCTTGGTTTCCAGCACCAGACGCACACAATCGACCCGTAAAATCTCGGCCACTTCACCGTCAAGGTCGAGCATGAAATCCTCAAAATCAGCCGGATCCAGCATGCGTAGAACGGCCCGGTGGATGAGGTTCATACCGGCAAGGTTTTCGTATGCCGCAGCGATCACACCACGATGGGTGTCCTCCAGCCGGTCAAGGCGTTTTTCCAGCCGCTCCATGGCAATGCCGCGCATATCAACGATATTGGCGCCCATGGCGCGTTCATTCGCGGAAATGAGCGCGCTCATCACATTATGGTCGTCCAGAATTGCTTCGGGTTGCGCGATAATTTTTTCGCGCAATTCATCACTGATCACGGCTTCACTGCCCATCGAACTTCTCACTGCCTCGTTTTGTTTTTTTTAAACTTAACAGAGGTGAGGTTCGATTTCTGCAACTTTTTTAAATTTTTGTTCGAGGAAATACGGTTGTGAGACGATATTGTCGCACATGCCGCCGGACGAAAACCCTATGTGATTGTCTGTCCTGTTTTCTCCCAATCCTTCATAAAGCCCTCAAGCCCCTTGTCGGTCAGAACGTGATCGGCCATTTTGCGGATCACCGAAGGCGGCGCGGTTGCCACGTCAGCGCCGATCAGAGCGGCCTCTTTCATGTGGTTGGGGGAACGGATGGATGCTGCAAGTATTTGCGTCTCAAACCCGTAATTGTCATAGATGGTGCGAATGTCTGCAATCAGTTCCATACCGTCGATGTTGATATCATCCAGACGCCCGATGAAGGGTGAAATGAAGGTCGCACCGGCCTTGGCCGCCAACAGCGCCTGGTTGGCTGAAAAACATAGAGTGACATTGACCATGTGGCCTTCTGCACTGAGTGCTTTGCACGCCTTCAGCCCATCCCATGTCAGTGGGACCTTAATGGCGATATTTGGCGCGATCTCGGCTAATTTTCGCCCCTCTTTCAGCATGTTTTCAGCGTCCACGGCTACAACTTCTGCAGACACCGGCCCGTCAATCATCTCGGCAATCTCGCGGGTGACTTCCAGGATGTCGCGGCCGGACTTCATGATCAGGGATGGGTTGGTCGTAACACCATCAACCATACCATGGGCATGCAGGTCGGCAATCTCGTCAATTTCGGCAGTATCGGCAAAAAACTTCATGGGGACCTCTTCGTATGCACTGGTATCCTATCTGCGACTGAATAGCGCAGGCGACGCGGCGCGGAAAGCCCCAATCGGACAGGATGTCGTTGTGCGTTGCATTTTAGGAGGTGTTCAATGAGCGGGCCGGAATTCTTTGATGCCGGTGCGCGTGTCGGGGTGCTGACCACCCAGCCGATTGAACGTATCCTGACCTACCGCGCGCCTGAAGGTGGCTGTTGGCAGGGCGCATTTGTCGAGGTGCCTTTGGGCCCCCGCAAGGTCATCGGTGTGGTCTGGGGGGCGGGTGAAGGTGGATTTGATGCGTCGAAATTGCGTGCTATTATCCGGGTGCTGGATGTCGCCCCGATGCGTGAAGAAATGGCAGGTTTTCTGACACGGGTGGGCGACTATACCTTGACACCCATGTCGGCAATGTTGCGGCTGGCAACGCGCGCGCCGGGTCTGATGGACCCGCCCTCAATGCGCAAAGTTTACCGAGCCTCAGGGTCCAGACCCAACCGCATGACCGATGCGCGCGTCCGGGTGATGGAGACGTTGGGCGAATATGGTGGGCTTGCATTTACCCTAAAGGAACTGGCTGACATGGCCGGTGTTTCGCCCTCGGTCATCAAGGGGCTGGTCAAGTTAGGCGCGATCCGGGAAGAGGAAACCCCGCGGGATCTACCCTATCCCGTACTGGACTATTCTATGCCCGGTAAAGAGCTGAACCCGGAACAGACCACTGCCGCGGGAACATTGCGCGAAGCAACTGCCAACGGTCACTACAAGGCTGTTCTACTGCGTGGTGTTACCGGTTCGGGCAAAACCGAGGTCTATCTGGAAGCCGTCGTCGAATGCCTGAAAAAAGGGCGTCAGGCTTTAGTGCTTCTGCCCGAAATCGCCCTGACCGCTGAATTTCTCAAACGCGTAGAGGCGCGTTTTGGTGCGCGCCCGGCTGAATGGCATTCCGGCGTGACCATGACCGAGCGACGCCGATTATGGCGCATGGCGGGTCTGGGTGAGGCGCAGCTTGTGGTTGGCGCGCGCTCAGCGCTCTATCTGCCTTTCCGTGATCTCGGGCTGATTGTGGTCGATGAGGAACATGACCAAAGCTACAAGCAGGAAGACGGGGTGCTGTATTCTGCCCGAGACATGGCGGTTTTGCGCGGGTCTATCTGTCAGGCGCTGGTGGTGCTGGCCTCGGCCACGCCGTCTCTGGAAAGTTGGGCAAACGCTGAAGCAGGTAAATATACCCGTCTTGAACTGACCAGCCGCTACGGCGACGCCGTATTGCCTGAAATGCGCAGCATAGATATGCGTAGCGAGGATTTGCCCGCAGGCCGCTGGATTTCACCAAGCCTCCGAAACGCGGTGTCTGGGCGCATTGAAAGGGGCGAACAAGCGCTCTTGTTTCTCAACCGTCGTGGCTACGCCCCGGTTACTGTCTGCCGCGCCTGCGGCCATCAAATCGGTTGCGATCACTGTGATGCGTGCATGGTCGAGCACCGGTTTCTGAAACGTCTGGTCTGTCACCAATGCGGTGAAACCAAGCCAATGCCGGATACCTGCCCTTCCTGCGAAGCCGAAGGGAGGTTGGCGCCAGTGGGGCCGGGCGTTGAACGTCTCGCTGAGGAGGTTGGCGAGGCGTTTCCCGAGGCACGTGTTGCGGTGTTGTCGTCGGACTTGTTCGGTTCTGCCCGCGCTCTGAAAGAACAGATCGAACGCATTGCCAGCGGTGGCGCGGATATCATCATCGGCACACAATTAGTCGCCAAGGGCCATAACTTCCCCCTCCTGACCCTTGTTGGTGTTATTGATGCCGACCTTGGCCTACAAGGTAGTGACCTGCGCGCGGCCGAACGTACTTTTCAACTGATACGGCAGGTTTCCGGCCGCGCCGGGCGTGCGGACAAGCCAGGTCTGGCGCTGTTGCAGACCTTCCAACCGGAGCACCCGGTTATCCGTGCCATCCTTTCCGGGGACGAAGAAGATTTCTGGCGCGCCGAAGCGGCAGAGCGCAAAGCAGCAGGCGTGCCGCCCTATGGGCGACTTGCCGGGATCGTGCTGTCGTCCAGCAATGTTGAACAAGCTTTTGATCTTGGTAATACCCTGGCACGAAACGATGCGCCTCTGCGCGCTATTGGCGCTCAGGTTTTTGGCCCGGCCCCGGCCCCGATAGCCCGCGTCCGCGGCCGCCACCGTGTGCGTCTACTGGTCAAGGCCGACAAGGGCGCGCCTATTCAGGCAGCACTGAAACGCTGGCTGGCACTGGTGAAGCTCACAGGCGATATGCGCCTCAATGTGGATATTGACCCGCAAAGCTTTTACTAACTTACGCTACATTGCGACACATGATTTTCTTGGATGTTTCGCTGCCATCTTCATCTTGGCACAAATACTTCCGCCGGAGGTCTCAAATCTGCCGAACGAAGTGAGGCTACCGATCAGTATATCTGGCCCAGTCGTTCCGCCTCAGGGTTCTCCGAAACCTAAACCGGCAGAGGCGCCCCGTGCTGGTCGACTACCAAGTCTGTCACCATTGCGCCGATCCACATGGATAAAAGCGCCAGCCACGCAGTGGCGGCAAAAATTGAACCACCGGTAACACCGTTACCAATGGCGCAGCCGCCGGCCAGCATGCCGCCAAAGCCCATCAGTGCCGCACCTGTTATGGCCCGGCGCATGGTTGCTTCCCCATCAAACCCCTGAAAGCGAAACTCGCGCCGGATAATGGACGCGGCGAAAGCGCCAAGTACAACACCGGGCACAAGACCCACATCAAATTCCAGAACGGGAGAGGATGTGAGGAAAAACATCAGGGTGTTGGCGGATGGTCCCGTAAATGTTGCTGAGGCAACTGAAATCGGGTCGAAAGAAACCTGCGCCAGATTGTACGTCAGCACCCACCCCAGCGCTACGGCAAAGCCGACGCCCGAGGCGAAAACCAGCCTTCCCGGGCTCATTATGTTGCGCCTTGCAATGTGGATTGCAAATGCTGCCAGAACCAACCCCAGCGCCAGACCACTCCATTCCGGAAGGTGAAATTCCTGTAAAAGTTCGATGTTGCGCCCCCCAGGCGTTGTCCAAAGCGAGGCTAGATAATTGCGAACCGGCGCCAGCCAGCCTGACAGGCTCATCTGTGCCACGACCGCGAAGATCAGCCCGGACATGACTGAACGCAGATTGCCAGTCGAGGCTAATACCAGCAAGCGTCCGGAGCATCCGCGTGCCAGCACCATGCCGACCCCAAACAACAGGCCACCGATGATCGCACCCGACCAGCTTCCGGCAACAGACATGATGCGTGCCTCTTGAGGTTCAAACAGGCTCAGCATCCGTGCGCCCTGGACCCAGACCAGAGCGGTTGAGAAAGTCAGCAACCAGACCGCCACTGCCTGCCCCAGGCGCCCCCGGGCAAACTCAACCGTAGCCGCGCGCAGGCAAAAGCGTGACCGCTGTGCAGCAATGCCGAAAACCGCACCGGTGAACAGGCCAAACAAGGCCGCCGTGGGTGCTTCGCCAATCCGTTCTAATATGGGCAGAATGTCCATCACGTTCCCTTTCGCCGTAAAACTCGCACAGGTATTTCAGGGCTTCCTTGATCGAAGTCATATGTATATTCGCATTATTGAATATTTTTTCTCCTCGCAACCGGGCAAAAAGCCGCGTATGGCGACAACATGGCGAACAGAAAGACGATTTTACCCCTCGATGAGGCAAGGATGCTGCCCTTTTGGCGCCGCCCGATTTTCTTGCTGATACTTATGTCGGTGGGGATGCTGGTAGGGTTCAACACCTGGTCTGCCTTGCTGAATAATTTTGTGATCGAAGAAGCAGGCTTTACCGGAGCCGAGATCGGCTGGTTACATTCTGTACGTGAAATTCCCGGTTTTCTGGCAATTGGGGTGATCGTCCTGATCATGTTCATCCGCGAACAAGTACTGGGAGCAGTTGCCCTGGCGATGCTGGGGGTTGCGACCGCAATTACCGCGTGGTTCCCGACATTCGGCGGGCTTCTAACACTGACGATGCTCTCTTCCATCGGCTTCCACTACTACGAAACGGTGAACCAGTCGCTGCAGCTCCAATGGATAGACAAGAAACGGGCGCCACAAATGTTGGGCTGGATCCTGGCAGTTGGCTCGGCTGCCTCACTGGTCTCCTATGCGGCGCTGGTGCTGACATGGAAAAACCTGGGGCTGAGCTATAATTTCGTCTATCTGACCGCCGGCGGTATCACCACTGCCATCGCCGTTTTCGTGTTTTTCGCTTATCCGCAGTTTGAAAGCCCCGAGCCACAGCTGAAAACTTTTGTCCTCCGGCGCCGCTACTGGCTTTACTACGCCTTGCAGGCGATGGCCGGTGCACGGCGCCAGATATTTGTGGTTTTTGCCGCCTTCATGATGGTTGAAAGGTTTGGCTTTGAAGTACACGAAGTGACGGCCCTTCTGCTGATAAATTACGTTGCCAACATGATATTCGCACCTTTGATGGGCCGCGCGGTGGGGTATTGGGGGGAACGCCGGGCGCTGATCTTTGAATATGCCGGGCTGGTTGCGGTGTTCCTTGCTTATGGCGGCATATATTATTTTGGCTGGGGCGTTATGCTGGCAGCAATCCTCTATGTAGTCGACCATCTGTTTTTTGCACTGGCATTTGCCCTGAAAACCTATTTTCAGAAAATAGCAGATCCACAGGATATTGCGCCAACCGCGGCTGTAGCCTTTACGATCAACCACATAGCTGCGGTGTTTCTGCCTGCATTGCTTGGATATCTGTGGATAACCTCGCCGGGGGCAGTATTCGCAACAGCAGCCGGGATGGCAGGGGTCTCTTTGACGCTCGCCCTAATGATACCGCGTCACCCTGAAAAAGGGCATGAAACCGTGTTCTCACGCGGTTAATCCTCTTCATCTTGGGAAAATACCTCCGCCGGAGGCCTCAAATCCCACGCGTAGCGTGTCAGGCGCGTCCATTCATGGACGAGCCCGGCCCAACGGGAAGAAGTCCCGAAAGGGGTTGATGACCGGCGGGAGTGCAATTTCCGCTCTGGCGGAGCTTGCGGGCAGGGCTATAATACGCTGGCAACAGGAGGGGCGCGAATGTTTGGACTAGGCGACAAGGACAAGATGGTCGATGCCAATGAGGCTCTGCCTGGGCGTGCGGCCTCAGTTTTCAGTGGCGGAAAGCACCATGTTAACGGTCGGGAACTGAGCCTGGAAGTGCCGGAAGGCATGCAGGTCGCGGTGTTCGCTATGGGCTGTTATTGGGGGGTTGAACGCATGTTCTGGGCACTTCCCGGTATCTGGCTAACCATGGTGGGCTCAGCGGGCGGTACCACACCTAATCCGACATACGAAGAAGTTTGCACCGGCAAAACCGGGCATGCTGAGGTTGTGCGCGTGGTTTTTGACCCGGAGGTAACTTCCTATGATGCCCTTCTGAAAGTGTTCTGGGAAGGTCACGACCCAACACAGGGCATGCGTCAGGGCAATGATCGTGGTACGCAATACCGGTCGGCAATTTATGCTTCGGATGAAGCGCAGCTTGCTGCAGCCAGAGCCAGCAAGGAGGTGTTTGCCCCGCGACTGGCAGCGCAAGGTTATGGAGCCATCACCACCGAGATTACACGGGCCGGGCTTTTTTACATGGCTGAGGATTATCACCAGCAATATCTATCAAAAAACCCCGCAGGATATTGCGGGGTTGGGGGTACGGGAGTTTCCTGCCCCATCGGTACAGGGGCTTGAATTATTCCTGGCGGCCGGGGGCCCGCCCTCGGACCCCCGAGGTATTTGCTCCAAGATGAAGAAGAACTGGTTATCTGACGCCAATATCTGCCAAGGCAGCCGAGAGGGCGTCGGGTAAGGTGTCGTCCCCTTTGCGGCTTTGTGGCAGGTCAGCGGGTGCATCTTCCGGCGTCAGGTACCGCCAGCCCTGAAACGGGCGCCGTGGGGCCGCTTGCGTTCGGGTCACCTGTCGTTCCATGACAATACCGCAGCGTCGTATGCCATCTTCGCCAATCACCTCTTCCAGATGCAGGATTTCCTGACGGGCCAGTATGAGGCCTTTGAAAACCCAATATAGCGAACCGCCATTGGTTAATTCTGTTTCACGGCGCGGCCACATGCGGGTGACATGGCGCGGAGTGTAGTCTCCCCGCCCCTGGGCTCGCGCCGCTTGCCAGATTTCGAGGTCCTCGACCTTTTCCGCACCGACGCAAAGCTTTACCAGATTAACGTAAGCCAATTGATGACACCCCCGTGTGATGGCGCTATATTAGAGCCTCGCACATCCACTGCAACCCAACCAGGACCATGATATGACTCGTTTCGCCGCCCCCATTGCCGAGCAGATCTGGGATATGAAATACCGGCTCAAAAACCCGGAGGGTGATCCGGTTGACCTGAGTGTCGAAGACAGCTGGCGGCGCATCGCGCGGGCTTTGGCGGTGGATTCGGCCGAGGAAGAAATGTTCTTTGAAGCGCTTGAAGATTTCAAGTTCCTGCCCGCCGGGCGCATCACCGCCGGTGCCGGAACCGGGCGCAGCGTGACCCTGTTCAACTGTTTTGTCATGGGCACCATACCTGATAGCCTGGCGGGCATTTTTGACATGTTGAAAGAGGCCGCTCTGACCATGCAGCAGGGGGGCGGTATCGGTTATGATTTCTCGACCATCCGCCCGAAAGGTGCCGACGTGCATGGTGTGGCAGCGGATGCATCAGGCCCGATCTCGTTCATGGATGTCTGGGATGCCATGTGCCGCACGATCATGAGCGCCGGGTCACGGCGCGGGGCGATGATGGCGACCATGCGCTGTGATCATCCGGATATTCAGCAATTCGTCTCAGCCAAGTCCGACTCCGCCCGTCTGCGCATGTTCAATATGTCCGTGCTGATTACGGATGAATTCATGGCGGCGGTGCGCGAGGACGCCAGGTGGGACCTGAAATTTGAAGGCAGGATATACCACACGATTGACGCGCGGGATTTGTGGAATCAGATCATGCGCGCCACATATGATTATGCCGAGCCGGGGGTGATTTTCATCGACCGGATCAATCATGCCAACAACCTTGCCTATTGCGAAACCATTGCTGCCACCAATCCCTGTGGCGAACAGCCATTACCACCATACGGGGCGTGTCTGTTGGGGTCGGTAAATTTGGCGCGGCTGGTTGCTGACCCATTTGAGGAAACCGCCCGGCTTGACGAAAAAGCGCTGGCCGATCTGGTGACGACAGCCGTGCGGTTGATGGACAACGTGGTGGACGCTTCGCGCTTCCCGCTCGAAGCCCAGAGGCAGGAGGCGCAAGCCAAAAGACGTATTGGCCTTGGAGTTACCGGGCTGGCGGACGCTTTATTGATGATCGGGCTGCGCTATGGGTCCGACGCGGCGGTAAAACAGACCGAAAGCTGGACCAAAGCCATCGCCCGCGCTGCCTATCTTGCATCTGTGGAGCTGGCCAAGGAAAAGGGTGCCTTTCCGTTGTTTGATGCCGAGGCCTATCTGGCTTCGGGAATGATGCAGGCCATGGATGAAGATGTACGCAAAGCCATCCGCGAACACGGTATTCGCAACGCACTTCTGACCTCTATCGCTCCGACCGGGACGATCAGCCTCTATGCGGGCAATGTCAGTTCCGGGATCGAACCTGTTTTTGCCTATGCATACACCCGTAAAGTGCTTCAAAACGACGGCTCTCATACCGAGGAAGAGGTGGTGGACTATGCCGTGCAGATGTGGCGGGACAAGTTTGGAGACAAGGAATTGCCTGAGCATTTCGTCAACGCCCAGACCCTGGCGCCGCTGGATCATGTCAAGATGCAGGCTGCCGCGCAGAAATGGGTCGATTCGAGCATTTCCAAAACCATCAACTGCCCCGAAGACATCTCTTTTGAGGATTTCAAAGACGTTTATCTTGCGGCGTGGGAAGCCGGGTGCAAGGGTTGCACCACCTACCGGCCCAATGCGGTGACGGGTTCTGTGCTTAGCGTCAACGCCGACAGTGAAGAGACGCCCGAGGCCGATCAGGGCGCAGACGTGATCTATATGGCCGAGCCGCTGGACCGGCCGAAATCACTGGAAGGGGCGACCTACAAACTCAAATGGCCCGAAAGCGAACACGCGATCTACATCACCGTGAATGACCTTGTGGTCAACGGTCACAGGCGCCCGTTTGAAGTCTTCATCAACTCCAAGAACATGGAGCATTTTGCCTGGACCGTGGCTCTGACCCGCATGATCAGTGCGGTATTCCGGCGAGGTGGAGATGTGTCGTTTGTCGTCGAGGAATTAAAAGCTGTGTTTGACCCCCGAGGCGGCGCCTGGATGGGGGGCAAGTATGTACCGTCCATCTTGGCAGCCATTGGCGGCGTGATCGAAACGCATATGATCTCAACCGGTTTTCTGGCGGGCGAGGGGCTGGGGCTCAAAAGTGATCCGCAGGCCGAGGTGGTCAACCTCGACCAGCCGCGCGGTCCGGCCTGCCCGCGCTGTGGGCAGTATGAAATGCGCATGGTCGAAGGTTGCATGACCTGCGGTGCCTGTGGGCATTCGAAATGTGGTTGAGATTTGCCTAAACGCAGCTGTCGGTCTCACGCTGGCGAAGTTACGGTGGCTTTAGCCGGAGGAATCGTGCCCCCGCAGGGGTTGCCGATGATATCAGTTTAATAAGGTCTGAGTGATCCCTGGTTTCGCGTCATTTACGATTCAGAGGGGCGATTACGCTCATAACGTTTCGACACTAAAAATTGCGGCAGCCAGGATTCCCGCCTGATGGTCCAAAGCTCATAGGTCGGAGACAATTGGTCTGGTTCATCCAAAGCCCCCAAATGTATTTCGACTTCGTCACCGCTGGTTGAAAAAACAGATGATCCACATTCCGGGCAGAAATGCCGCCCATGGTATTCACTTAATTCGCCATCTATGGTGACTAAATTTTTAGGGAAAATTGCCGAAGCATGAAATACTGCTCCGTGATGTTTGCGGCAATCCAGACAGTGACAAATGCCGACCCGTTTTGGGTGCCCGGAAGCTGCAAGCCTCACTTTACCGCACAGACACCCGCCTGAAACTTGCTTCATCTCAGTGTTCCAATTTTTTAGATAGCCAACAAGCTACTGTGAAAATGCCAATGGGCCAATTCACTGAACATTCCACAGAGTTCTTCTGGCGGTTTTGGATCAGATATTGCGCCCGCTCTTGGCGCGAAACTGTCAGATCGCCCATTCGGAAATTGGTGGTCCCTTCCCCGGCGGTTTAGTGTGCCATCAAAACCGGTACTTCGGCCACTTCCAGCATATGCCGTGTGGCGCCGCCCATGATGGCCTCCCGGAAGCGTGAATGACCATAGGCACCCATCACAACCATCTGTGCATCCTTGTCGCCGACATGGCGGTTCAGGATATCTGACACCCTTGGCATGGTCTTGGCCAGCACTGACACTTCGGCGCGGATATCATGGCGGGACAGCATCTGGCTCAGCGCTCCGCCTGGGTCCGAGCGGTCGGGCCCATGGGCGGGTGGGTCGATAATAGTGATGCACACACCATCTGCCGCTTGCAGGAAGGGCAGTGCAGCGCGGGTTGCGCGCAGCGATTCGGCACTGTCATTCCAGGCCAACACTATGTTTTCGACTTTGTCCGGGAAGGAATAGTTGTCGGGTAGGACCAGCACCGGAACGTTGCCGTTAAACAATGCGGCTTCCACGATGGCCTCCTGTTCATGGCCGCGGCCTTCGCCATAGGGGCGCGGCAGTACGACGAGGTCGGAAAACCGGGTGCGATGGGCAACAAGGCCGTTCACAGCAACCATCTGCGCGGTCAAAGCCGTTACGGCCCAGTTCAGTTCAATATTCTCAAGCTCTTTGCGGGCTGCAGCCTCAAGCGCCTCCGCCTGATCGCGTGCCTGGGCCATGTTGTCCTGAAACACTACCGCCGACGCACCAGCATAGTAAAACCCCGGTTGGGTCTGGTCCAGGCCGAGGCAAAGCACATCAAGATGTGCGCCGGTCATCCTCGCCACCCTCGCGGCGTTTTCCAACGAGTTGGCGAGACTTTCAGTTTCAGTCACGATCGTTGTGATTGTCCGATAAGCCATGGAATCATTCCTCAATATGGTCACATTGGTCGTTTTTTTCGTTTCTGCGACCATTTTGCGCGCGCATTAACAATCCTGCATTGATATGGGTCAATCCATATATGTCGCAGCTTCTGTGCGCGGTAATTTGATTTGGATCAAGGTGGTCTTTTGTCGAACCCTGCAAACCCTGCACAGTCGAGTGCACCCCATTTGCGGCTATTTTGGGTGTGAAAGACAATAAGAAGGGACAAAAAAATGTGGGATTACATTAAGTTGCTGCTTCTTGCCGTGGTCGTTTTGGCGGCCGGGTACGCAGCAAACAACGCCCGCGATCTAGCCTATCTGGTCCATGCGATTCTGGTAGTGCTGATAGCGGCAGGTGTTTTTATCTATACTCTGCGCAGTATGGGTGGAGCAAAAACAGCGCCAGAGACAGGATATATGGACGGCCCCGTAAAGGTCGGCGTTATTCTGACAGCTTTTTGGGGCGCGGTCGGGTTTCTGGTGGGGACGTGGATCGCGTTCGCGCTGGCATTTCCTGAGCTGAACTTCGCTTGGGCCGAAGGATATATGAATTTTGGGCGTCTTCGCCCGTTGCACACCTCTGCGGTGATTTTTGCCTTTGGCGGAACTGCACTTGTGACAACATCATTTTACGTGGTGCAGCGCACCACCGGTGCGCGGCTCTGGGGTGGAAATCTGGCATGGTTCGTTTTCTGGGGCTACCAGATCGTGATCCTGCTGGCTGCCACCGGTTACTTGCTGGGTTCTACCCAAGGTAAAGAATATGCCGAGCCTGAATGGTATACAGACCTGTGGCTGACCATCGTCTGGGTGGCCTACTTGCTGGTCTTCATGGGCACTTTGATGAAACGTAAAGAGCCACATATCTACGTGGCAAACTGGTTCTACCTGTCTTTCATCGTCACCATCGCCATGTTGCATATCGTTAACAACCTGGCACTGCCGGTTTCGATCTATGGCTCAAAATCCGTACAATTGTTTGCAGGTGTACAGGATGCCATGACGCAATGGTGGTATGGTCACAACGCGGTTGGGTTCTTCCTGACTTCGGGTTTCCTGGGCATGATGTACTACTTCGTGCCAAAACAGGCCGAGCGTCCGGTTTTCTCATATAAACTGTCGATCGTGCACTTCTGGGCACTGATCTTCCTGTATATCTGGGCTGGCCCGCACCACTTGCATTACACCGCCTTGCCTGACTGGGCTTCTACCCTTGGCATGGTGTTCTCGATCGTGCTGTGGATGCCTTCTTGGGGTGGTATGATCAACGGTCTGATGACCTTGTCCGGCGCGTGGGATAAACTGCGCACTGACCCGGTCATTCGTATGATGGTTGTTTCCATCGGCTTTTACGGCATGTCGACCTTTGAAGGTCCGATGATGTCGATCCGTGCCGTGAACAGCCTGAGCCACTATACAGACTGGACCATCGGTCACGTGCATTCCGGCGCACTTGGCTGGAATGGTATGATCACCTTTGGTGCGCTTTACTTCCTGTTCCCGAAACTCTGGGCCAAACAGGGTCTGTATTCGCTCCGTATGGTCAGCTGGCACTTCTGGCTCGCCACAATTGGCATCGTGCTCTACGCATCGTCGATGTGGGTGACCGGTATCATGGAAGGCCTGATGTGGCGCGAAGTTGATGCGCAAGGCTTCCTGGTGAACTCGTTCGCCGATACGGTTGCAGCGAAACACGCCATGTTCATTGTACGCGGTACCGGTGGTATCCTGTATCTGACCGGCGCGTTGATCATGTGTTATAACCTTTGGAAGACCGTGACGTCGGCACCGGCAGCAAAAGCTGCTTCCGCCGCTGCGGCTCCTGCAGAATAAGGGGGCCGTTAGATGTCTATTCTTAGTAAACACAAAGTCATCGAACGTAATGCCACGCTTCTGATGGTGCTCAGCCTTCTGGTTGTCACCGTCGGTGGTATCGTCGAAATCGCTCCGCTCTTCTATCTGGAGAACACCATCGAGGATGTGGACGGCGTACGCCCCTACACCCCGCTGGAGATGGAAGGGCGCAACGTCTATATCCGTGAAGGGTGCTATGTCTGCCACAGCCAGATGATACGCCCGATGCGCGATGAGGTTGAGCGTTACGGCCATTACAGCCTTGCAGCGGAATCACAATATGACCATCCGTTCCAATGGGGTTCCAAGCGGACCGGGCCTGATCTGGCCCGGGTCGGTGGGCGCTACTCGGACGAATGGCATGTGGATCACTTTGCGGATCCGCAAGCGGTGGTACCGGAATCAATCATGCCGAAATATGCCTACCTGATGGATAACATGATCGACGGTAAATATATCCAGGACGTGATTGGCGCAAACCGCATGGTCGGCGTGCCCTATAGCGAAGAAATGGTCGCTGAGGCGCAGGCAGATTTCGTGGCGCAAGTGGATCCGGATGCGGATACCAGCGGCCTGCAGACCCGTTATGGCTCTGAAGGTGGCTGGGGTGGCAGCGATGTTATCACTCGCAATTTCGACGGGCAGCCAGGTATTTCCGAAATGGATGCACTGATCGCCTATATGCAGATGTTGGGTACGTTGGTTGATTTCTCGACCTTCACGCCTGACGCCAGCCGGTAAGGAGGGGGGAAGATGGACACTTATTCCCTTTTCCGGGAAATCGCCGACAGCTGGGTGCTTCTGGCCATGTTCGCTTTCTTTCTTGCAGCAGTCATCTGGGCATTTCGCCCAGGTGGCAGCAAGACCTACGCGGACGTTGCTGACATCCCGTTTCGTCATGAATTCCAACCGGCCGCTGACGGGGACGATTCCCCCGCTGCAAAATCCGAGGAGGCGCGGTAATGGCTAAACAACCTACTAAAAACGTCGAAAACAACGAACCCGAAACTACCGGCCACGAATGGGACGGTATTCGGGAGTATAACAACCCGATGCCGGGCTGGTGGGTCTGGACTTTCTACGCCACGATCCTGTGGGGTATAGCCTATACGATCGCGTATCCGGCTTGGCCTCTGATCAAGGGGGCTACACCCGGTCTTCTGGGTTACTCGACCCGGGCGGAAGTTGCGGCGGAAATCGACCGCTTCACAGCCATGAACGCCGAGCTTGAAGCGCAATTGGCAAGTGCTGACCTGACCACACTTGAGGTCGGCTCGGACCTGCACAATTACGCAATCCAAAGCGGTGGGGCGACCTTCGCGACCTTCTGTTCGCAGTGTCACGGTTCTGGCGCCGCTGGTGCAGTCGGGTATCCCAACCTGCTGGACGATGACTGGCTCTGGGGCGGTGATATTGAGGCAATTCAGACCTCTGTGACCTATGGTATCCGTTCGGCGCACGACGACACGCGTCTGGGTGACATGCCTGCGCATGACTGGCTGGAGGCCGATCAGGCCGATCAGATCGCCGAATATGTCCTGTCACTTTCGGGTAATGGCAGCGATGCGGCAGCAGCAGAGGCTGGCGCGGTGTTGTTCGAGGACGAAGGTTGCTCAGGTTGCCACGGTGAAGGTGGCGTAGGCGAGCAAGCGCTTGGCGCGCCGAACCTGACAGATGCGATCTGGCTGTTTGGTGGTGACAAAGCCACTATAACCCAATCCATCCTGATGGGCCGTAAGGGCGAAATGCCTAACTGGAACGACAAGCTGACGGCAGCGCAAATTGCTGGCGTATCGGCCTATGTACATACGCGGGGCGGCGGCGAATAGCTTCCGGCCTGTGACGAGACCCGGGGCCTCACTCCCCGGATAGGTACCGACCCCTGATCCTGTTCGCGCGTTTCTCCGGGGTCGGTGCCGCATTATTCCAAGGGGCTAAAACCCCCGAAAGGCGGTGCTGGAGATCCCGGTGCCGCCTTTCCCTTACGTCAAGCAAACCGTTGCAAAAAAGGCCCTTCGCAGGGTTTCCTCGCCTTTTGCGGGAACATTTCTTGACCTTGGGTTCAAAGTGGGGCGATCTGGCTGGAATTCTGGTGATGACTAACGCGACCAGTTTCCAAGGGGCTGCCAAAAGTCCTGTTTATGTGAACAAGGGGTAAAAAAATGACAAAACCGATTTCAAAAACCGTGGCAGGGATTGCCATCGCACTTGCTGGCGTAGGCAGTGCGGCTACTGCTGGCGGTCTGGACCGCTCTGGCCAATCCGTCGACATCCTGTTTGAGTCAGGTAACTACGGTGAACTTTCCTTCGGCTCTATCAGTCCATCGGTCAGCGGTACTGATCCTATTCTTAATCCGACTGGTGACATGGCGCCGAGCTATACAATTGCTGGATTGGGCGTAAAAGTAGATATCAGTGATCGCTTCGCTGTGGCTCTGGTCTATGACCAGCCGTTTGGTGCCAGTGCTGCATATCCTGCGATGTCAGTGACCGTATCGTGGTTTTCGGTGGTGCCAGCATGCAAAGTACTTCCGCCGAGGCTGCCATGCCATTGGTAGGCGGTTATACACTGGACATGGCGACGGCTTCGGGCGTGGGTTATGTCGCCGGCGCTGCCTTCCAAATTCCGGATATCGCTCTGCGAGTTGCGTTAACCTATCGCTCAGCAATTACTTCAACCCACGACACGGTTGAATTCGGTGCTATCCCCGGAACCCTTTCCGTGACAACGCCCCAGTCGGCCAATCTGGAATTCCAGACCGGGATCAATCCGAAAACCCTTGTCTTTGGTTCGGTTCGCTGGGTGAACTGGAGCGCGTTTTCTGTCGCGCCAACCAACTACCCGCTTAACCCGCTGGTTAGTTATGCTAGTGATTCCGTCACCTATTCGCTTGGTGTTGGGCGCAAGCTGACCGATAGTCTTTCGGGCGCAGTAACAGTTGGGTATGAGGCCGCATCTGGTGGCGTACCTTCCGCGCTGGCGCCGACAGACGGCAATATCAGCGTTGGCGTTGGGGTTACCTACACGATGGGCGACGCGAAGATTACGGGTGGCGTGCGCTATATCTGGCTGGGGGATGCAGCCCATCCGGCTGTCGGTACCTTTGCCGGTAACACAGCCATTGCCGCGGGGATCAGCGTAGGCTTTGACTTCTAAAGCCGCGCTAACCTGAACATTCTGCGACGGCGTTGCCCAAGGCAGCGCCGTCGCATTCATTTTGAAAACAGGGTTTTGGACCAATTCTGCGCCGGATTGTCACGGCGAAAATACTGAAGGGAGAACGTATATCCCAATAGTGAGATATGCAAAGTTGATTTAGGTCAATGTTGTGTCAACCGAGGCTGGCTTATACGAAGCCACGCGCGTTTCAGGATCGGATAAATTGTGTCAAATTCAGATGTACCCCAAAAGCTGTACAAAGCCCGTGAACCGGTATTTCCGCGACGGGTTAAGGGAACTTTCCGGTCTCTCAAATGGTGGCTGATGATTGTCACTCTGGGCATCTATTACCTGTCGCCGTGGCTGCGTTGGGATCGTGGTGCGAACCTGCCGGATCAGGCGATCCTGATTGATCTGGCCGAGCGGCGCTTTTTCTTCATGTGGATCGAGATTTGGCCACATGAGTTTTACTTCATAGCCGGTCTGCTAATCATGGCGGGATTGGGGTTGTTCCTGTTCACCTCTGCAGCAGGCCGGGTTTGGTGTGGTTATGCCTGCCCGCAAACCGTCTGGACTGACTTGTTTATCCTGACCGAACGGTGGATCGAGGGCGACCGTAATGCTCGCGTGCGTTTGTACAATTCCAAATGGAATGCGCGCAAAATCCGCCTCCGGGTGTTCAAATGGATTATCTGGGTCGCTATTTCGGTAGGGACCGGCGGGGCATGGGTTTTCTACTTTGCCGATGCGCCAACCTTGCTGGTTGATCTGGTTACTCTGAACGCCCACGCAGTTGCATATGGTACCGTTGCCGTACTCACTGCCACGACCTTTCTGTTTGGTGGTATAGCGCGGGAACAGATCTGTATCTATGCCTGTCCGTGGCCGCGTATTCAGGCGGCGATGATGGATGAAGATACTATCACCATCGGCTATCGTGATTGGCGTGGAGAGCCGCGCGGGCGTGGCAAGAAACGTGAAGAGCTGGGCGATTGCATTGATTGTAATGCGTGCGTCAATGTCTGCCCGATGGGCATAGATATTCGTGATGGCCAGCAGCTTGAATGTATCACCTGCGGTCTGTGTATCGACGCCTGTGACGAAATGATGGAGAAGATCGGCAAGCCACGTGGTTTGGTCGACTACCTGGCCCTCAAGGATGAAACCCGAGAACGGGAAGGTAAAAAACCGGTCTCGATCTGGAAACATATTTTGCGCCCGCGCACCATCATGTACACAGTCTTGTGGTCTGGTGTTGGTCTGGCGCTTGTGCTGATGCTTTTCATCCAGGCTGACATTGACTTGACCGTGCGCCCGGTGCGTAACCCGACATTCGTTACCTTGGCTGATGGCTCCATTCGCAACACCTATGATGTGGGCATTCGAAATATGCATGGCGAAGATACGCCATTCTACTTCTCGATCAGCGGGGCCGACGAATTGACGCTTGAGCTTGAGGGAGCGGAAGGTGTTTCGGTTGTGGCACCTGCGGACATGGAATATAAACAGCGTCTATATCTGATCGCACCCAAGGGCAGCGACGCGGCGACGTCAGACCGCACCACATTGCGGATCTGGATTACCGACGGCATCAACGGCGAACGCGCTTACAAAGATGCAGTCTTTAACGGAAGGGGTATGTAACATGGCACAAGCAGATTTCACGCCAGTAGGCAAAGAACTGACAGGGCGCAAAGTGCTTGCGATCACCGTTGGCTTTTTTGCGGTTATCATCGCGGTCAACCTATTCATGGCTTTCAAAGCCGTTGGGACCTTTCCGGGTCTGGAGGTTAAAAACTCCTATGTTGCCAGTCAGGCGTTTGATCGCAACCGCGTCGCTCAGGAGGCTCTTGGTTGGGACGTGGCAGCGACAATTGAAGGTGAAACCCTCTTGTTGTCTATCAACGATTCCCATGGTGATGCGGTTGCGCCGACATCAATCGAGGCTACGCTGGGCCGGGCTACCCATGTTCGCGATGATCAGACGCTTGCCTTCACCCAAACTTCCAACGGGTCGCACTCTGCCCATGTGGGAACCCTTGCTGGTGGTAACTGGAACCTGCGCCTGACAGCATTTGCCGATGACGGTACTTTGTTTCAGCAACGTATCGTAATCTATATCGCGGGGAACTAAACTTTGGTTGCACCGGTTTCTGCCTGTCCGGCTTGTATTGCCGCGCCTTTAGCCGAAGAAACAGCCAGTGCTGCCTACGCTGGCAACGGGGCTGAGGCGGCGCGCATTATGCTGTCGCTGCCCCTGATCCATTGTGCAGCTTGTATTTCCGGGGTCGAAGCCGGTTTGTCGCGCCAGCCGGGTGTTCGTTCAGCGCGGGTCAACCTGACCCTCAAACGCGCAACGGTCGAGGCGGATCCGGACATAGAACCTCAGGTTCTGGCGGATTACCTCAGTTCAATTGGCTATGAGGCCTATGAGCTGGATGCGGCAGCTCTCTTAGCAACGCAGACCGACAAGCAGGGCCGGGACCTGATGATGCGTCTGGGCGTGTCCGGTTTTGCAATGATGAATGTCATGCTGTTATCGGTAGCGGTCTGGTCCGGGGCGGCGGGGGCAACCCGCGACATGTTCCACTGGATTTCCGCTGCCATTGCTATTCCGGCCATCGCATTTTCGGCACAGATATTTTTCCGCTCTGCTTGGTCGGCCTTGCGCGTTGCACGGCTTAACATGGATGTACCGATCTCGCTGGCGATCATTCTGGCCGCTGGCATGTCAGTCTATGAGGTTACCCAATCCGGCGCGCATGCCTATTTTGATGCCGCCCTGTCGCTGACATTTTTCCTGCTTGCTGGCAGGTTTCTGGATCACCGCACCCGGTCCGTAGCTCGTTCCGCGGCCGAGGAACTGGCTGCCTTGGAAGTGCCACGCGCCCACCGTCTGAGCGATGATGGTGAGCAGGTTGTGCCCGTGAACGAGTTGCTGCTCGGAGATCACGTGCGCGTTGTGCCGGGTGCACGGGTGCCGGTGGACGGTGTCGTGGTGGAGGGCGAGAGCGAAATTGATACGTCGCTTCTAACCGGGGAAAGCCTGCCAGCCTTTGCTGGTCCTGAGACACGCGTCAGTGCTGGTGAGGTCAACCTGACCGGCCCCCTGACCGTTCGGGTAACTGCCGCAGGGCAGGACACCAACCTGCACCGCCTCGCTGATCTGGTTGCTGTTTCTGAGAATGCGCGCAACCGCTACACATCTCTTGCTGACAAAGCCGCAGCGGTCTATGCGCCGCTGGTACACCTGTTGGCCTTTGTTGCATTTCTCGGCTGGCTCTGGGCCTCGGGTGGTGATGTGCGCCTGTCGCTAAACATCGCCGTGGCTGTTTTGATCATCACCTGCCCCTGTGCTCTGGGGCTTGCCGTGCCAGCGGTAACCACGGCTGCCTCTGGGCGGTTGTTTTCGCAAGGAATGCTTTTGAAATCTGCCACCGCGATGGAGCGGCTGGCTGAAGTGACCCATGTGGTTTTTGACAAAACTGGTACCCTGACTGAAGGTAAACCAGAGCCCGTTAATGTGGAAGAGATTGACCTGCGCAAACGTCAGATAGCTTTGGCCCTGGCAACAGGCAGTGCCCACCCGCTTGCGCGGGCGTTGGTGACAGCCCTCAGGTCGGTTAAACCCGCGAAGGTCACTGAAATTCGAGAGGTCCCGGGCCACGGTATCGAAGGTATCTGGCACGGCAAGCGCGTCAGGCTGGGCAGGGCTGACTGGGTTGGAGCCGATCAGATTGGAAGAACAGCAACCTATTTGGGGATTGAAGGTGGCAAAGCGCAGGTATTCACATTCAACGATGCGCCGCGCCCCGGTGCGGGTGAAGTCGTGAAAGCCTTTCAGAGCCAAGGCCTGAAAGTGACGATGCTGTCTGGCGACGCCGAAAACGCGGTGGTGGCCCTTGCTGGAAATCTGGGCATTGATGACTGGCAGGCACAGGTATTACCCGAAGAAAAGGCGCGTATCGTGTCAGAATTGGCGGAGAGCGGTGAGAAGGTGTTGATGATTGGGGATGGCCTGAACGATACAGCCGCTCTTGCCGCATCTCACGTGTCCATCTCACCAGCATCGGCGCTTGAGGCAACGAGGGTCGTTTCGGACATTGTGCTGTTGGGCCGTACTTTGTCACCGCTTGCAAATGCCGTGGTCCTTTCACGTTCCGCAACGCGCCGTATTAAGGAAAACTTTGGTATTGCAGCGGCCTATAATGCGATCGCAATCCCGATCGCGCTGGCAGGTTTTGCCACGCCTTTGGCGGCAGCACTGGCCATGTCGTTCTCATCTATTTCGGTATCCCTGAACGCTTTGCGCCTTAGAAAGGTAAGCAAATGAATGTACTTGTTTTTTTGATACCCGCTTCGCTTGTGCTTGGTGGACTTGGGCTGGCGCTATTTTTCTGGACCATGCGCTCGAACCAGTATGATGATCCGGACGGTAACGCCAACCGCATCCTCAGCAACCGTTGGGATGAAACGCCGCCGGAGGAATAAGCTCGAGGGTTAACGATACACTTAGACCGGCAAGAACCATCTTCGAAACTCGACCCCTTTAATCTTGGTGCTTAGTGTCAAAAATACTTTGACTCATTTGCATATATACCTTTCCGGAATACCGGAATACCAGTTTTCGAGCGTCGGCTGCCCAGCTGAGCACTGATAAATGCCAGATCCGCTTCATGCAAAAGTCAGAAAAAGCCCGTCAGTGAATATCCTTGATCAGCGCTATTACATGCGGTGCTATCTGCTCAACAATGCGTGTCACACCGGCTTCGTTAGGATGTACAGCATCCTTTTGCATATATTCACGCAGCACTTTTTCACGATCTCCGATATCTTCCAGTGCTTGTAGAAAATATTCATAATATTTTGTTTTGTATTCTACTGCCAGGTCCCCATAAATCGCGTCAAATTCGACCTTGTATTCGGTGCCGAAATTTCCCGGAGCAAGCATACCTACCAGCAGGATTGGCAGTCCCCGCTCGGTAATTTTGCGCAGGATCGTATCAAGGTTTTGCCGCGCTTCGCTGACCGGCAGACCGCGCAGCATGTCATTCCCGCCAAGGGCGACAATGACGGCATCGATTTCATCAGTCAGTGACCATTCAATTCGTCCGGCACCTCCTGCCGTGGTGTCGCCGGACACGCCGCCGTTTATGATTGTTACCGCCACATTTCTTTCGTGTAACCATTGCTCTAATTGCGGTACAAAGCCCTGTTCAGGGGGTAACCCGTAGCCCTGTGTAAGGCTGTCGCCAAAGGCGAGCAAAGTGACCTCGTCCGCAGCCGACATCTGCGCTGCACAAATCAGCGGTAAAAGCATCTTGGAAAGCCGCCCGAAACCCCCATATGGTGACAGACGGACGCGACGAAAGGCGGACAGGATGACGGACCAGATTATCACTCTGACGGATGCCAGCCTGAGCCTCAGCAGCAATGCTGGCAGGGTCGACATCCTGCGCGATGTCAGCCTGTCGGTTGCCCGGGGGGATACGCTGGGGCTGATCGGGCCATCCGGTTCGGGCAAATCTTCTCTCCTTATGCTCATGGGTGGATTAGAACGCGCGACTTCCGGGCAGGTTAACGTGCTGGGCCACGATCTTGGGGCTCTGGGAGAAGACGCATTGGCCCGTTTTCGCATGTCACACCTTGGGGTCGTGTTTCAGTCGTTTCATCTGATTCCGACTATGACGGCGCTGGAAAATGTTGCAACCCCGCTGGAGCTTGCCGGAACTCCCGATGCATTTGAACGCGCCGAGGCTGAACTTGACGCCGTTGGGCTTGGCGCACGTCACGATCACTATCCGGCGCAACTTTCGGGTGGTGAACAGCAGCGGGTCGCCCTGGCCCGTGCGGTGGCGCCTCGTCCTGATATTTTGCTGGCGGATGAACCTACCGGCAACCTTGATGGCAGCACGGGTGCCACAATTCTGGAGCTGCTGTTTTCCCTGCGCGAAAGCTATGGTGCAACGCTGGTTTTGGTCACCCATGCACCAGATCTGACCGCGGCCTGCGACCGAGTTCTGACCTTGCGGGATGGCCAGCTTGAGGCCAACGTATGAGCCTCGCGGTTGCTACTCGTCTGGCACGGCGCGAGTTGCGCGGCGGGCTCCGGGGGTTTCGCGTCTTTCTGGCCTGTCTGGCACTTGGTGTCGCGGCAATAGCAGCCATTGGCGGTGTGCGCGAAGGTATAAAGGCCGGACTGGCAGAAGAGGGCGCAACCCTTCTGGGTGGGGACGCTTCGGTTGAATTGACCTACCGGTTTGCCGATGAGGGCGAAAGAGCTTGGCTTTCGGGTAATTCAACGCAACTTTCCGAGATTGCCGAGTTTCGATCGATGGCCGTAGTTGGCACCGGTTCGGACGCCCTTCGTGGCCTGACACAGGTTAAGGCAGTAGACGCTGCTTACCCGCTTTATGGGGCGCCGCTGCTGGAACCGCCGATATCCCTGGCGCAGGCATTTGCCGGTCAGGCAGGTTTGCCCGGTATTGTCATGGACCCTCTGTTAGTCGCGCGATTGGAAATTATGCCGGGTGATGTCGTGCAGTTGGGCGACACACCCTTCGTTTTAATGGCGTCTCTGATAAGCGAGCCGGATAACGCCACGGGTGGTTTTGGGCTTGGTCCGCGCAGCCTTGTTTTACGTGCTGACCTCGTGGATTCAGGGCTTTTGGCGCAAGGCACCTTGTTTGACACGTCGTACCGCCTTCGCCTGCCTGACAACACGGACCTTGAAGTTTTGCGAGTGGAAACGGAACAAGCAATCAGTGGTGCCCGCTGGCAGGACGCCCGCGACGGCGCGCCGGGTGTGCGCTTTTTTGTCGAACGTTTAGGGGCGTTTTTGGTGTTGGTTGGTTTGGCTGGGCTAACGGTGGGTGGGGTTGGCGTATCAGCAGCTGTGCGTGCCTATCTGGACGAAAAAACGGCAACGATTGCTGTACTGAAAACGCTCGGTGCCTCTGGCCGGCTGATTTTTCAAACCTATCTGATTCAGATTGGCGCTCTGACCGTGCTGGGGCTGTCTCTGGGGCTTGCCTTGGGTGCCTTTGTCCCTTGGCTGTTGGGGCCGGTTATCCAGTCGGCCCTGCCGGTGCCCGCTGACTTCAGCCCGCGGCTCAGACCTTTGTTGGAGGCCGCGGCGTATGGCGGTCTGGCAGCACTTTTGTTTACGATCTGGCCCTTGGCGCGGGTTGAGAAAATCCGTGCTGCATCCCTGTTCCGCGAGGTGGCCACAGGCAAAAGTGGCTTACCGCGTATAGGTTTCATGCTTCTGACAGCGGGTATTTTGGCAGGCCTTATAGGTCTGGCTGCATATTTGACCGGTGCCGCCAGACTTGTGTTCTGGGCTAGTGCCGGATTTTTTGCAGCCTTCCTAGCGCTTGCGCTTGCGGGTGCATTGGTACGGTTGGTTTCACGCTGGCTGGCGGGTCGCAAAGCCCTGCGGGGACGCCCAACTCTGCGCATGGCGCTGGGTGCGGTTGGCGGGCCAGGTGGGGATGCTGGCGCGGTCGTCCTTTCGTTGGGGTTGGGTTTAAGCGTTCTGGCCGCCATTGGTCAGATTGATAACAACCTGCGCGGCGCGATCAGCCGTGAAATGCCGGATGTCGCGCCGTCCTTCTTTGTCGTCGATATTCAACCCGACCAGATTGAAGCGGTGCGCGTGCGTGTCGAAAACGATCAGGGCGTCAGCCGCCTTGACGCAGCCCCGATGTTGCGCGGTGTGATCACCCGGATCAATGACCGCCCGGCCGAAGAAGTGGCGGGCGAGCATTGGGTGCTGAGCGGCGACCGTGGCCTGACCTATTCCGAGGCTCTTCCCGAGCGTACAGAGTTGGTCAAGGGCGAATGGTGGGCGCCGGATTACACCGGGCCACCCTTAATTAGCTTTTCTGCGATCGAGGCCGAGGAAATGGGGCTGCTTTTGGGTGATACCCTGACGATTAACATACTCGGGCGTGATATTACCGGCACCATTGCCTCGTTTCGAGAGGTTGATTTTTCGCGTGCCGGTATGGGGTTCATCCTGTCGATGAACCCGGCGGCTTTGCGTGGTGCGCCACATTCCTTTATCGCAACGATTTATGCCGAGCAGGCTGCCGAAGCAGCGATCCTGCGCGACCTGTCGGCGGCACATTCCAACATCACGGTAATATCCGTGCGCAATGCTATTGAGCGTGTAACTGGGATCATGGGCCAGATCGCTGCTGCGGTAACATACGGCGCTTTGGCGACGCTGGTAACCGGCTTTGTGGTGCTGATCGGGGCGGCGGCGGCCGGGGAAAGGGCACGCGCTTATGAGGCCGCTTTGCTGAAAACCCTCGGTGCGACCCGCGGTCGGGTTTTGGTCAATTTCGCCCTGCGTGCGGCCCTCTTGGGTGCAGCGGCAGGGCTTGTTGCTGTTGGCGCTGGCGGGCTAGCTGGCTGGGCTGTTACCCACTTTGTCATGGAACAGGTTTTCAGCTTTGAACCTGCTTCGGCGCTGGCTATTGTTATGGGCGGTATTCTGGTGACCTTGCTTGCCGGAATGGGCTTTGCCTGGCGTTCCCTGTCGCAGCGCCCTGCACGTGTGCTCAGGGCACGAGAATAAGGCTCTCGGAAAGCTAATCTTAAAAAAGCTGGTAAAAATCAAATACTTAGCTTTTGAAGCCGAATGTCATCCGGCGGGACGATCAGGCCGTAATGTCCATGGCGATCAATTTGGAGGAATGGGGTATGCCTAGGTTAAAAGTTGACGGGTACCGAAATCGAAAAATGCAAGATCAGAGCGGACATGATGGCACGGGACAACGCCTCGTCCGAGCGTGACAAAGCTGTCAGAAGTTGCGGCAGAAGAGCGGAAGATGACGACGAAGATCGCGGGTATGGGCACCCGTGATTCCAGGCAAAGTTTTGCGCGCGCGCAAGCATCTGTTTCCCTGTGCCTACAATTCCAGCCTGTCAGCAAAACTCAGGTAGGAATTCGCATGTTTTGAGGCATCATTGTCTGCGCCCGGACGCATGTGCGGATGTTCCGCGTAATCGTAGTTTACGCCTGTGCCCTCAATCATCCGGTTATAGAGATTGAACAACGCGTTGACTTTTACCGCATCAAACAACGCGGCTTCACTCCATCCGGCGTCGAAAACGGCTTTTGCGTCAGCTTTGGTAAGCTGTGCGGGCAGATTATTCAGCTTGGCGGTATAGGCTAGCAAAGGGCGCAAATTTTCGTCAACAGGGGCGCTGTCCAGATCTGCAACCAGCGCGTCGATCAGGTCCGGGTCAATGCCGAAAAGCTCGGCATAAGCCCTGTGCGAGCCATAACAGAACGTGCAGGCGTTCAGGGCAGACGTGTAGGTGGCTATCAATTCACGCTCACCGATGCTCAGCTCACTTTCCCCTCGTAACAGGATGTCTGTAAATTCCATCAAAGGCCGGATGCCGTCGGGAAAAAGCTGTAACAGGTCACTCAAATGTGCGGTTTCAGGTAGAGAAGGCAGAAATGGCATGGTGCTCACTCCGACAGGTTCAGGTCATGCGCGCTTGGCAAATGGCAGGGCATCGCGGGCCGGAAAGGCATCCTCCATGCCACGGTTTGCGTATTCCACCAGATTTGGCCGCCCGGTTAGCTCACGTCTGACATTTGTTTCTGCCGGGCAGGCCAGAATGATCGCCAGCAGCGGGATAACGGATAAATCGGCGGCTCTTGGTTTGTCGCCGAACATATATTGTTGCTGCCCCAACTGGTGTTCCAGTACGCCGAAATCGGCGGCAAGTCGCGCCACGCGTAACGCGTCAGACATGCGACCCACACCCTGCCCGTGCAGTTGTTTTTTCACGCTATTGCGAATGATACCGGGCAGGATTTTTGACAGGGGATATGGTGCTAGCTTTTCCAAAGTTGGTTTCAGAAGTGCAAAATTTTCATCGACCGTCCAACGGTTATGGACAACAATGAAATAAATATGTTCTTCCGCCATGCGTACCAATGCGTGGCTTAGCGCCTTTTCATGGTCGCTTAGCCCGTCATTCAGGGACTTACCTGCCTTGCCTTCAAGATGTGCCGCAATGGCCCCGCTATCTGCAATCACCGCGGCGCCATCAACAAGTACAGGCAGCTTACCATAGGGCTGTTTGCGAACATCTGCCTTGGTATCAAGCTGCCAGTCCAGCCCCAACAGGTGCAAATACCCCATGGCTTTCATCGAAAACGGGCTTTGGCTGATCAGATTACCGGCAGGACCGATGGCGCGTAAAATAAGCATGAATTTCCCCTTTAAGTATCGGTGCATTAAACCCGCCAGTATGCGCACCGGCAAGCCCCCTGCTGACAACGAATGTCAGCAGCCGTCGGCAGCTTGCCTGTCAGTGAATTGAGCTACCTTGCGGCGGATTTTAAACCACCCGCGCCACCATCTTTTTCTTGATCTCGGCAATAGCACGTGCCGGGTTCAGGCCTTTGGGGCAGGTCTGGGTACAGTTCATGATCGTGTGGCAACGATAAAGCTTGAACGGGTCCTCAAGGTCATCCAGCCTTTCACCCGTTGCCTCGTCCCGACTGTCGATGATCCAGCGATAAGCGTGCAGCAGGGCGGCTGGGCCAAGGTATCGGTCAGAGTTCCACCAATAGCTTGGGCATGATGTTGAGCAAGAGGCGCACATGACGCATTCGTAAAGCCCATCCAGTTTTTTGCGGTCTTCAATCGACTGGCGCCATTCCTTGGCGGGAGCGTTTGACTGGGTTTCAAGCCACGGCATGATGCTGGCATGTTGGGCGTAGAAATGTGTCAGATCCGGGATGAGGTCGCGCACGACAGGCAGGTGGGGCAGGGGGTAAATCTTGATGTCACCCTTGACCTCATCCATGCCGAAAATACAGGCCAGATGGTTCTGCCCACCAATATTCATGGCGCAGGACCCGCAGATACCTTCACGGCATGAGCGGCGGAAACTCAAAGTCGGGTCGATATTGGTCTTAATCCAGATCAGCGCATCCAGCACCATCGGGCCGCAGGTATCCAGATCGACAAAATAGGTGTCAACGCTGGGGTTTTCCCCGTCATCCGGCGTCCAACGATAGATCTGAAACTTGCGGACATTGGTCGCGCCCTCAGGTTTAGGCCAGCTTTTTCCCACGCGCATACGCGAGTTTTTCGGGAGTGTAAGTTCAACCATGTTTCAATCCTCGCATTCCAAGGCGATTGCACCGCATTTTGTTGGTTTCGTCATGCCTGCCCGTCCTTCCGGCTGAACCGTGTATTCGTCTGATAAACATCGGATCAGAAAGTCCGCACTTTAGGTGCGATCTTCTTGGGCTCAATACCCCCGTCGGCTGGCGTGGTAAGTGGGTCGAGTACCACCGGACGGTAATCCAGCTTGACCTTGTCACCATCTATGCGCGCGATTGTGTGCTTGCGCCAGTTCTTGTCGTCACGCTCTGAGAAATCCTCATGCGCATGGGCACCGCGGCTTTCCTTGCGCGCCTCGGCGCCGTGGATCGTGGCCAGCGCGTTGGGCATGAGGTTGGTCAGTTCCAGCGTTTCCATCAGGTCTGTGTTCCAGACCAGTGAGCGATCCGAAACTTTCAGGTCCTTCATCTTGCCGGCGACCGCAGTCATTTTCTCGACACCCTCAGCCAGAGTTTCAGAGGTGCGGAACACGGCGGCATCAGCTTGCATTGTCTTTTGCATCTCAAGGCGCAGATCGGCGGTCGCGATTTGGCCTTTAGCCTCGCGAAGGGTGTCGAACCGGTCAAAGGCCGCGTCGACCGAGGCCTGGTTCAGCGCCGGGTTGTGGGCATCGGCATCGACGACCTTGCCGGCGCGAATGGCGCTGGCACGGCCGAAGACCACCAGGTCGATCAATGAGTTTGAACCAAGCCGGTTGGCCCCATGCACCGAGGCACAGCCTGCTTCGCCCACTGCCATGAGGCCGGGCACAATTGCGTTCGGGTCCTTCTTGTTCGGGTTCAGTACCTCGCCCCAGTAATTCGTCGGAATACCACCCATGTTGTAGTGCACCGTGGGCAGAACCGGGATCGGTTCTTTGGTGACGTCGACGCCTGCAAAGATCTTGGCGCTTTCCGATATGCCGGGCAGGCGTTCGGCCAGAGCTTCGCGGGGCAGGTGGTTTAGGTTCAGGTAGATGTGATCGCCCCCAGCCCCGACGCCGCGCCCTTCGCGGATTTCCATGACCATCGAGCGGCTGACATAGTCCCGCGGCGCGAGGTCTTTGTAATGGGGCGCATAACGCTCCATAAAACGTTCACCTTCGCTGTTGGTCAGGTAGCCACCTTCGCCGCGCGCACCTTCGGTGATCAGACAGCCTGAGCCGTAGATGCCGGTTGGGTGAAACTGCACGAACTCCATGTCCTGAAGCGGCAGGCCCGCGCGGGCCACCATGCCGCCACCATCCCCGGTACAGGTATGGGCTGAAGTACAGCTGAAATAGGCACGGCCATAACCGCCCGTGGCCAGCACCACCATTTTGGCGTTGAAGACATGCATAGTGCCATCGTCAAGCTTCCAGCACACCACGCCCTGGCAGGTGCCGTCTTCGCCCATGATCAGGTCGATGGCGAAATATTCGATATAAAATTCAGCGTTGTTTTTCAGGCTCTGCCCATAAAGCGTGTGCAGAATGGCGTGGCCGGTACGGTCGGCGGCCGCACAGGTGCGTTGCACGGGTGGGCCTTCGCCAAACTCAGTGGTATGGCCCCCGAAGGGGCGTTGGTAAATCTTGCCCTCTTCGGTGCGCGAAAACGGCACGCCGTAATGCTCAAGCTCGTAAACCGCCTTGGGGGCTTCGCGGGCGAGGTATTCCATGGCGTCGGTATCGCCGAGCCAATCGCTTCCTTTGACGGTGTCATACATATGCCACTGCCAGTGGTCTGGGCCCATGTTCGAAAGGCTTGCTGCAATGCCGCCTTGTGCTGCAACCGTGTGGGAACGTGTTGGGAAAACCTTGGTTACACAGGCGGTCTTCAGCCCCTGCTCGGCCATGCCCAAAGTGGCGCGCAATCCGGCCCCGCCGGCGCCAACCACTACCACGTCATAATCGTGTGTTTCGTATTCGTATGCAGCCATGATGATCCTCTCAGGCGCCAAAGGCAATTTTCAGAATGGCAAAGACGCCGATCAAAGCGCCCGCTGCACAAAACAAACGTGCCGAAATGATCAGCACAATTCCCAGACGCCCATGCACGTAATCCTCGATCACCACCTGCAGCCCCTGATTGAGGTGCAAAAAGGCAGTGATAAAAAACGCAATCGCGATCAGCGCGTTTACCGGGTGGCCGTAAGCGGCGCGTACATTTTCAAATGTATCACCCATATTATAGGCCAGCGGGAACAGGAAAAGCGGCGTCAGGACGACCAAAGCTATGGCGCTGATGCGTTGTTCCCAAAAATGCCCGGTGCCCTGTTTGGCGCTGCCCAATCCGGTGACACGTGCGCGATCGGTACGATAAGACATAGCGGCCTCCTTCAGGCGATATAGATGGTGAGGGCGGTCAGGATGATGGTTGCCACGATCCCGGTGATCGCTGATCTCTGCACCCGGCGCTGACCAAAATTTGAGCCAGTGTCCCAGATCAGGTGCCGAATTCCGTTGGTGAAATGATACCACAGGGCGGCCACCGACAAGGTCAAAACAATGTCGCCGAACCATGACGTCGCCAGCGCGTTAACAGTGTTGAAATAGCCGGGCGAAGTTGCAGCGGCCAAAAACCACCAAACGATCAAAAGACCCGAACCGGCAAGGGCAACGCCAGTGGCCCGGTGCAGAATCGACAGCGTGGCATTCAGCGGGAATTTGTAGACGGTTAGATGTGGCGATAATGGTCGTTTGCTTTGGTTGGCATCAGCCATGAAATACCCTTTCCCATGCCGTGGTATACTGCGACACAATGGGCAAGTTTTCCGCGCATGTCACGCGGGATCAGGCAGAAAACCCACGTGTTTTGCGCAAACATGTCTTAAAAACAGAGTTGTGATCACGTAAAAAAGGTTGTGATCACTAAATTCCGATCTCAACGAGACCCCTCAGATAGTTGTCCTGTGCCGCAGTTGGCAGGATCAACAAAGTGAAGGCGAATGATAAAACCGAGATTTCGCATGTCGCAGCCTTTCAAAGCTGCGACTTTCTTTCAAAAACCCACCGTGAGGCTAGGGGGCGTTGCTGGCCAGATGGTCCGACAATTCCGTGCAAATGATAATCTCGCGCGGGTCAGGATCGTAATATGCATTTACCTCACCGCAGGGGATGACGCTGACGGTTATGGGCTCCGGCAAGACCAGCATCTGGTTCAGGGCGGCAACCTCGCTTGTCACATATTTTGTCAGGTGACTTTCCTGATCAAGAATCCAGTCTAGCGTTATGGAATTACCCGGCGCATCCTCCATAAGCTCTTCCAACACGCCGCCCCAAGCAAAATTGGCTTGTTCGTATTCCTCGGCACAGGTAACCGCGCGCCCTTCGGGCAGGTTGAACAGCGAAATGGCTTCTTTGCGTCCTTCGGGATCAGCACCGTAATAAAGACAGGCCAGATTATAGTAGCGCTGCATGGGTTTACCGTGAATATCCCAGTTTGAGGTTACATAGCCCGCCGCGCGGTCATTGCGGTCATCGGCCTGATAGGAATGGGTGACATCAATGATCAATTGGCGGGTTGTCGCCTCATCATGCACTCGGTCCAGAAGGATCGCGGCAAAGAAATCCACGGCAAACTCCTCGGGTCCGAAAATGGGCAGGTTCATGGCGTCGACCAGGGCATGACCCATTTCGTGGTAGAAGGTTTCCAGCACATTGGATTCGACAAACCGTTCCACTGGATCCTGCGCTGCGCCAGTGGGAAGGTTGCTCACAACAGGCGGTGTGTCGCGTGTTTCACCATTGTTGGAACGTTCACGGTCATCCTTGGTTCCAGCCAGTGCGGGGGATGCAAAGGCGAGCGCAAGGCAAAGCGGGGCGGTATAAAAAACTAGCTTTTTCATACCCTCAGGATTGTCATTCTTAGGCTATCGTCAAGGGGGAAAGCAGATTTTAGGCGGGCATCAGGGCCCAGAAATCTAAATCCAGCAGGACTTCTGGCAGGTATTTCCCATCCTCACCGCGTAGGGCAAACGCCTCACCTCTTGTGGCGACCAAGCGTAGACGGATGGCTCCAACACCGGGCGCGGGAGTTTCCACCTTGTCCAGAACCTCGCTCCAGGCGCGGACCGTATCGCTTGCAAAACAGGGGTTTGCGTGGGCACCGGCATTCAGCCCGACGATCATCTGTGCATTGGCCAAACCGTTGAAGCTCAGGCTGCGCGCCAGCGAGATCACGTGTCCACCATAGATCAGACGTTTGCCATCAGGGCGATTGGTGGCGTCGAAATGCACTTTGGCAGTGTTCTGCCACAGGCGGGTGGCCAGCATATGCTCAGCCTCCTCGATAGTGACACCGTCCACATGGTCAATCTTCTCGCCAATCTCATAATCCGCAAGCCTGTGGTGTTCACCTGCACTAGTGAAATCATACCGGCTGAAATCCAGACCGTCGGGAATAACCAGATCACACGGTAAAACACTGTCTGCAAGTGCCGGGATCACGGTTTCAGGCGCATCAACCTCCAGATTGCCTTTGCGCACCATCACCCAGCGCACATATTCCAGCACCACCTCGCCGTGCTGATTTTGCCCTTGTGTGCGCACCCAGACAACGCCGGATTTACCGTTGGAATTTTGCTTCAGACCAATGACTTCGGAACTCGAAGTCAACGTGTCACCGGGCCAGACCGGTTTCAGCCACCGGCCTTCCGCATATCCCAGATTGGCAACCGCATTTAGCGAAATATCAGGCACGGATTTTCCGAAAACTGTGTGGAAAGCGGCAAGGTCATCAACAGGGGAGGCTTCCAGCCCACATTCGCGGGCAAACTCGTCAGAGGAATAGAGCGCATGCCGGGCTGGATATAACGCATGGTATAACGCCCTTTCTCCGCCCGAAATGGTCCGCGGTACCGCGTGGGGAATAACTTCGCCCAGCGTGTAATCCTCAAAAAAACGTCCGGCGCTGGTTTTCGTCTGCGCGGCCATTCACTGTTCCCCCAGTTTCATTTCGGGGCTGTATTCCCCGTCAGCTTCTTTGACTACAGCCTGTGCGCAGCGCATCACGTTGTTGCCGGCGTCAAAGGCGTAGGAAGGAGAGCCATAGAGCTCCCACCCCTTGTTCAAAGCGGCCGTAACCTTGTGGCAAAAGGCGGCTGTGTCTTCTTCGGTCAACAGGCGATAAAGCTTCATCCGTAAGTTCCTAAAAAGGGGTTATGGCCCAGCCAGATGTGGGCGTAAGTGATCACTGCAACCAGCAGGATCGTGCCAAAAACATTCTTTATTTCGCCCTGCATCGTGCCGGGATCCGGGCGCTGCCACGGCCCCTCGGACCGGTTGATCAGGATGATTTCGACCAGCGCCCATAATGTCATACCACCAAACAAAATAAGCGAAGCAAAGTCGCCGTTCACCAGCAAATGCGCGATGCCCCATAGAATTGCACTCACCAGTAACGGGTGACGCAATTTGCTGATCAATAGGCTATTGGTCATGCTCACGCCGGAAAGGTAGATGGCGAGTACCATCACCAGATTGTTGAAATGCCCCATGCCTGGGACCGGGGTGTAAAGCGGGATGATCTCGGCACCGCGATAGCCGATGACCATCAACACAATGGCGCCCAGACTAACCAACGCCACCGGCCCCTTGGCCTTGTCTCCCATTCTGGCACGCAATTCCGGTGCCACACGTTTAAAAAGATGCGCTACGATCCACAGGATCAGCCCCAGTACAAGGTAAGTCACTTATCCCTCCAGTTCTGCGATGGCATCGGCTTTTTCCAACAGAGCTCGCGCGGTGACAATATGAAGGTTTTCAACAATACGCCCGTCCAGGACTGCCACGCCTTTGCCTTCGGCCTCGGCAGCCTCAAATGCTTCGATCTGGCGCCGCGCCAGGGCCAGTTCCTCTTCGTTGGGCGCGAAGGCAGCGTTGGCAATGGCCAGTTGAGCCGGATGGATCAGGGTTTTGCCGTCAAAGCCCAGATCACGCCCTTGTTCGCACTCCACCGCAAGTCCTTCTTCGTCCTTGAAGGCATTGTAAACGCCGTCAATCGCGACGATCTGCGCGGCGCGCGCGGCCAAAACACATGTTTGCAGCGCCATCATCATTGGCAGACGGTCTGTCCGGTTGCGACTGCCCAGATCCTTGGCCAGATCGTTCGTGCCCATCACCAGCCCGGCTACGCGGGTATGCGAGGCGATCTCGCAGGCGTTCAGAAACGCTGCCGGGGTTTCCATCATCGCCCAAAGCGGCACCTCGTCAGTGATTTCGGCCACCACTTCAACGTCCCAGCCTGAATTAACCTTTGGTATCAGAAATCCATCAAAATCAGCATCTTTCAGCGCCATCAGGTCCTGACGGCCCCAGACGGTGTCAAACCCATTTATCCGTATTAACCTGAGTCTCGCGCCGTAACCGCCTTTGGTCAGTTCTTCGCGCAGGGTTATGCGAGCCTCTTCCTTGGCGTCCGGGCCGACGGCATCCTCCAGATCAAATATGATAACGTCGCAGGGCAGGCCGCGTGCCTTGTCCAAAGCGCGTGGCTTGTCGCCGGGAATATAGAGGACGGAACGGTGTGGGCGTGTTGGCAGGGGCATGATTCTGAGCCTTTGTAATTTTGTTGCGCAACGGACCACATTTACGCACCAATTCGCAAGCCCTTAGCGCCGCAGTGCAGAATTTTTTTGGGCCGCCATTGCCCGGAGAACGGGTTCGCACGCTAGGTTAACCATTCCTTTCGTGCTTGTCCGTCAGGCTTCTCAAACACGCCGAGCGATGGATGGGGCCCACGGATGGCCACCGTTTTTTAGTACGGGAATATGGTTCGGCACCGAAATTGGGGTGGTTTCTGTCACCGGGAAACCGGGCTGGCCCGACGGACACCTCCTTTTTGAAAGGGACGTATTATGAAGCAACAAATTCTAACCCTTGGGCTGGGTGTCGGCGCCGTATTGTTGACTGCCGGGATGGGCGAAGCGCAAAGCCAGTCAGGAGGCAATTGTGCCGAACATTCCAGCGTGGTTGAACAATTGGAACAAAAATATGGTGAGACGCGCCAGTCGATTGGCCTAGCTGCCAATAATCAAGTGGTTGAGGTGTTTGCCTCGACTGAAACCGGTAGCTGGACCATCATCGTCACCCGCCCTTCTGGCATTGCCTGCATGGTTGCGGCGGGACAGGCCTTTGAGGTGGTCAACGAAGAATTATCACCTGCTATGCTTGGTGAGCCTGCCTGACGGCTGGTATGCATTTGTACACCTGAAAGCCCGGTACAGAATTCCGTGACCGGATTTTTCCATTTGCTGCACTGCGGCAGGGTTGCGCAGGCCCTACGAAAAGAATAGGTCTGTTGGGGTGTAAATTTATCGGAGAAATTCCAATGGCCAGACCCAAAATAGCGCTTATCGGCGCAGGAATGATCGGGGGCACCCTTGCCCATATGGCAACCCTGAAGGAGATGGGCGATGTTGTCCTGTTTGATATTGCGGATGGCGTTGGGGCGGGTAAGGCCCTTGATCTTGCGCAAAGCGGTCCGATTGTTGGGTCCGATCTGGAGTTAAAAGGCACCACTGATTATGCCGATATTGCCGGTGCGGATGTGTGCATCGTGACAGCTGGTGTGCCGCGCAAACCGGGGATGAGCCGCGATGACCTTCTGGGCATCAACCTGAAAGTGATGAAATCCGTTGGCGAGGGCATTAAGGCTCATGCGCCGGACGCCTTCATCGTCTGCATTACCAACCCGCTGGATGCGATGGTCTGGGCATTGCAGGAATATTCCGGCGTACCGAAGAACATGATCGTTGGTATGGCTGGTATATTGGATTCTGCCCGTTACCGCCATTTCCTATCGCTGGAATTCGGAGTGTCCATGCGCGATGTTTCAGCCTTTGTTTTAGGTGGGCACGGCGATACCATGCTGCCACTGCCACGCTATTCGACAGTTGGTGGCATTACCCTGCCGGACCTCGTGGAAATGGGCTGGTCGACGCAAGACAAAATGGACGCGATCATCCAGCGGGTTCGTGACGGTGGTGCCGAGATCGTTGGCCTGTTGAAAACCGGATCAGCCTTTTACGCGCCTGCTTCGGCGGGTATCGAAATGGCCGAGGCGTATCTTAAAGACCAAAAACGTGTACTGCCTGTTGCCGCGCATGTGGACGGGGCAATGGGAGCTAAAGATATCTATGTGGGAGTGCCGGTTATCATCGGTGAAGGTGGGGTTGAAAAGGTAATCGACCTCAAACTTTCCAAAGACGAACAAGCTCTGTTCGACAAGTCTGTAGATGCAGTTGAAGGCCTGATCAAAGCCTGTAAAGGGATCGACCCTTCACTGGCATAAGTCCCGCAACATCGAGGCAAGAACCCCGGACCTGTGGTCCGGGTTTTTTTTTATGGCGAATCAATGCGGGAAATTGAATATGTGATCACACAATTTTTCACTGTGATCACAAAAGCGACAAAAACGGCTGTTTCTGCATTATCAGGGATAAAAACCGTATCTTTACCAATATGTGTTGTGCATTCTGATAGAAATAAATTGGCCGCGTTACTGGCGGTTGTTAGAGCAGAGCGGGACAACATCCATGAATATCCACGAATACCAGGCAAAGGCGCTGTTGCGCTCATACGGCGCCGCGGTCAGCGACGGGCGCGTTGTTTTACGCGCCGAAGAGGCGAAAACAGCCGCAGGCGCGCTTGATGGCCCTCTTTGGGTTGTCAAAGCGCAAATCCATGCAGGCGGGCGTGGTAAGGGTGAGTTTCTGGAAATCGACGCCGGAGAAGACGGCGGCGTACGTCTGGCGCGTTCGGCTGAAGAGGCCGCCAATGAGGCCAAGCGCATGCTGGGCCGCACTTTGGTGACCAAACAGACCGGCCCCTTGGGCAAACAGGTCAACCGCGTTTATATTGAAGACGGCGCCGGCATTGACCGCGAATTGTATCTTGCCCTGCTGGTCGACCGGCAAACCAGCCGCATTTCTTTCGTCTGTTCGACCGAAGGTGGCATGGACATCGAAGAGGTTGCCGAGAAAACGCCGGAAAAGATCCTGACATTCAGTGTTGACCCTGCCATCGGTTTTCAGGGCTTTCATGGCCGCCGTATTGCATTCGCACTGGGTCTTTCCGGCAAGCAGATCCGTGAATGTGTCAACCTGATGGGCGCGCTTTACAAAATGTTTGTCGAAAAAGACATGGAGATGCTTGAGATCAATCCCTTGATCGTGACCACCCGTGGCCATGTTCACTGCCTTGACGCCAAGATGGGTTTTGACAGCAACGCGGTGGCGCGCCACCCGGATATTGCCGAACTTCGCGATACTTCCGAGGAAGACCCCAAAGAGCTGGAAGCGTCGAAATACGACCTCAACTATATTGCCCTGGACGGTGAAATTGGCTGCATGGTCAATGGTGCCGGTCTGGCAATGGCGACCATGGACATCATCAAGCTATACGGGTCAGAGCCTGCCAACTTTCTGGATGTCGGTGGCGGCGCCACCAAAGACAAAGTGGCGGAAGCCTTCAAAATCATCACCTCGGATCGCAACGTCAAAGGCATTCTGGTGAACATTTTTGGCGGTATCATGCGCTGCGATGTCATCGCCGAAGGTGTCATCGAAGCTGTGCGCGAAGTTGGCCTGCGCGTCCCGCTGGTTGTGCGCCTTGAGGGTACAAATGTTGAAGAAGGCAAACGTATTATCAACGAAAGCGACGTGGATATCATCGCGGCCGACGACCTCAAGGATGGGGCCGAGAAGATTGTGCAGGCGGTGAAGGGGTAGGCCCTTTTCTCGCAATTCTTGGCGTTGGAACAATCGCTGTGAAGCGAAAAACTAGAAATCTCGAAGTTTAGGAGAGCCACATTGGCCGTACTCATAGATGAAACCACCCGCGTGATCTGCCAGGGCCTTACCGGTTCTCAGGGCACATTCCACTCCGAACAAGCAATCGCTTACGGGACCAAAATGGTTGGTGGGGTGACGCCGGGCAAGGGGGGGCAAACTCATCTTGACCTTCCAGTATTCAACTCGGTGCATGAAGCACGGCATGTAACGCAGGCCAATGCCAGCGTTATCTATGTGCCACCCCCTTTTGCCGCCGATTCAATCCTTGAGGCAATTGATGCGGGTATCGAGCTGGTCGTGTGCATCACCGAGGGTATCCCGGTACTAGACATGATGGTTGTGAAACGGGCACTTGAGGGCACAAAGACCACCCTCATTGGCCCGAACTGCCCCGGTGTGATCACACCTGACGCCTGCAAGATCGGCATCATGCCCGGCCATATCCACAAACGCGGTTCTGTCGGCGTCGTGTCGCGCTCGGGTACGCTGACTTATGAGGCCGTGAAACAGACCACCGATGTTGGCCTTGGCCAGTCAACCTGTGTCGGCATCGGCGGTGATCCCATTAAGGGCACCGAGCATATCGACGTGCTGGAATGGTTTCTGGCCGATGATGAAACCGAAAGCATCATTATGATCGGCGAAATCGGTGGCTCGGCCGAAGAAGAAGCGGCGCAGTTTCTGGCGGATGAAAAGAAAAAAGGCCGTTGGAAGCCTACCGCCGGTTTCATCGCCGGACGCACCGCCCCTCCGGGTCGTCGTATGGGCCATGCCGGTGCCATCGTCGCATGCGGCAAAGGCGGCGCCGAAGACAAAATCGAAGCCATGCGCTCGGCAGGTATCGTCGTCACAGAAAGCCCGGCCGGGCTGGGTGAAGCGGTGCTTGAGGCGATAGGGTAGATGACTGAATGAGGTTTATCTGGGAAAAACTCGTAGTTGTAACGTGGGTGTTCGTGTTCGTCGCTAGTACACCGCTTTTTGCGGAGAAATTGGCTACTAATACACGTGAAATCTGTGCCTCCACCACAACTCTGGACCAGAATCTGAAATCCAGGCTGGCAGAAATTGGATGGTCGCCCCTTTCGCAAGACAAGATCGAACACTTTAAGCAGACATTCTCTGAGGGCGTTATCATTGCTACTGCTGATGCCACTTCGAAAGTTGATTGGGCTGCAGCAATCCAAGAAGGGTACAGTTTTACTAATGCGGTTCTCGATTCGTACGAGGACGGGGAGAAAGTATCTTTGTTTGTAGCCGGAAACGGAGAGTTTTCCGGTTTGATGGTTATGCAATTTCCGGCTGAAAACCAACAAGTGCTGCGCTGCATTTACACAGGCGGGTCTGACGACGAAACTGACAGTTTAATTACGACGGTAAGTAAATTGGATGCTCATGTCGGCATCGCCCCGGTGAACCCCGAATTCGATTCCGTACATATAGAAGGGATGGAGCCATCCCCAATGCAACCAGATGTCCAGATATACACAAGCATACTGATAGCCAGATACAACAAAATTCCAGCCGAGTTTGAGAAAGCGCCTGCCGCCGTGCTTGGATTTTCGACAATAGCCGCAACCGAGAATTGAGGTGTCCTAATGACCGACCATCCCCAAAATGACCAGTTCAAGGCCAGCTCGTTTCTGCAAGGCCATAATGCAGCCTATATGGAGCAGCTATATGCGCGCTGGGCGGGCGACCCCACGGCGGTTGATGCCGGCTGGGCCGAGTTTTTTGCCTCGATGCAGGATGACAGCGCCGATGTTACCGCTGAAGCCGCCGGGCCAAGCTGGGCGCGGGCTGACTGGCCTCCGGTGCCTTCGGATGATCTGACCCATGCGCTGGACGGCATGTGGCCGGAAGAAAAACCCGAGGAAAAGTCCGAGGGCGACCCGAAGGTTCTGGCCCGGAAGATTTCTGAGAAGGCCGAAGAGAAGGGTGCGCAAGTCTCTGAAGAACAGGTCAAACGTGCGGTGCTCGACAGTATTCGCGCCATCATGATCATCCGCGCTTACCGTATCCGTGGCCACCGGATTGCCAACCTCGACCCGCTTGGCATGGGCGAGGTCAAGGTCCTGCCCGAGCTTGAGCCATCTTCCTACGGCTTCACAGAAGAGGACATGGACCGGCCCATTTTCCTTGATTACGTGCTGGGGCTGGAAACCGCCACTATGCGTCAGATCATCGATATCGTGCGCCGGACCTATTGTGGAACTTTCGCGCTGCAATACATGCATATCTCAAACCCTGAACAGGCCGGCTGGCTTAAAGAACGTATCGAGGGGCTGGGCAAGGAAATTCACTTCACCAAGATGGGCCGCAAGGCAATTCTGAACAAGTTGGTCGAGGCCGAAGGGTTCGAGAAATTCCTGCATGTAAAATATATGGGCACCAAGCGTTTCGGCCTGGATGGCGGTGAAAGCCTGATCCCGGCGATGGAACAAATCATCAAGCGTGGCGGGGCGCTGGGGGTCAAGGAAATTGTCATCGGTATGCCCCACCGGGGCAGGCTGAGCGTGCTTGCCAATGTGATGAGCAAACCCTACGCCGCGATCTTCAACGAATTTCAGGGCGGCAGTTTTAAACCAACCGACGTAGACGGCTCGGGCGATGTGAAATACCACCTCGGGGCATCCTCGGACCGAGAGTTTGACGACAACAAAGTTCACTTGTCGCTGACCGCCAATCCCAGCCACCTTGAGGCCGTGAACCCAGTGGTTCTGGGCAAGGTGCGCGCCAAGCAAAACCAGCGTAACGATGCGGAACGCGGCTCGGTCCTGCCAGTGCTTTTGCATGGGGATGCGGCCTTTGCCGGGCAGGGGGTGGTTGCCGAGGGCTTTGGCCTTTCGGGTCTGGTGGGCCACCGAACCGGCGGCACCATGCATATCATCGTCAATAACCAGATCGGTTTTACCACCGCGCCGCATTTTTCGCGCTCGTCTCCTTATCCGACGGACATTGCGCTGGCGGCCGAAGCACCGATTTTCCACGTTAACGGCGACGACCCGGAAGCTGTGGTTCATGCTGCAAAGGTTGCCACGGAATACCGCCAGAAATTCCACAAGGATGTGGTTATCGATATCTTTTGTTACCGCCGGTTTGGCCACAACGAAGGCGACGAGCCGATGTTTACCAACCCGGTCATGTACAAAAAGATCAAGACCCATAAGTCGACTTTGCAGCTTTACACCGAACGTCTGATTTCAGATGGGTTGATCCCCGAAGGCGAAATCGACGACATGAAAACCTCATTTCAGGCGATGCTGAATGCCGAATTTGAGGCAGGCAAAAGCTATAAGCCAAACAAGGCCGATTGGCTGGATGGCCGCTGGTCGAAGATGAATCGTCAGGGTGAAGAATATCAGCGCGGCGACACCGCCATTCCGCCCGAAACGTTCGATGAGGTGGCAGGGGCGCTGACCCGCGTCCCCGAAGGCTATCCGATACACAAAACCGTAGGCCGGATGCTCGACACCAAAAGAAACACGCTGGAAAGCGGTGAAGGGATCGACTGGGCCACTGCCGAGGCGCTGGCTTTCGGCTCGCTTCTGACCGAAGGCTACCCGGTGCGCCTGTCCGGGCAGGATTGCACCCGCGGCACCTTTTCGCAACGCCACTCCGCCCTGATCAATCAGGAAAACGAAGACCGCTATTACCCCCTGAACAATATTCGCGAAGGGCAGGTGCAATACGAAGTGATCGACAGCATGCTGTCAGAATACGCGGTGCTTGGTTTTGAATACGGCTATACGCTTGCCGAACCCAACACATTGGTGATGTGGGAGGCGCAGTTTGGCGACTTTGCCAACGGTGCACAGATCATGTTTGACCAGTTCATTTCCTCTGGTGAATCGAAATGGTTACGTATGTCTGGCCTTGTGGTGTTGCTGCCGCATGGCTTTGAGGGGCAGGGTCCAGAGCATTCCTCGGCCCGGCTGGAGCGGTTTCTGCAAATGTGTGGCGGTGACAACTGGATCGTGGCCAATTGCACCACACCGTCGAATTATTTCCACATTCTGCGGCGTCAGATGCATCGCTCTTACCGCAAGCCACTGATCCTGATGACTCCGAAATCCCTGTTGAGGAACAAACTGGCAGTATCGGATCGTGGTGATTTTATCACCGGTTCTTCCTTCCACCGGGTGCTGTGGGATGATGCGCAGAAAGGCCATTCAGATACCAAGCTGGTGCCCGACAAGAAAATCCGCCGTGTGGTTATGTGTGCGGGGAAGGTGTATTATGATCTGCTTGAGGCACGCGATGCGGCTGGCATTGATGACATCTACCTGATGCGGGTTGAGCAGTTCTATCCTTTCCCGGCGCTGTCACTGGTCAAGGAACTGGACCGTTTCAAGGATGCCGATTTCGTGTGGTGTCAGGAAGAACCGAAAAACCAGGGCTCCTGGACCTTCATGGAACCGAACCTTGAATGGGTCCTGACCCGGATCAACGCAAAACATAAACGTGTCCTTTACGCTGGCCGCCCGGCTGCGGCCTCGCCCGCCACAGGGTTAGCAAGCGCCCATAAATCACAACAACAGGCGCTGGTCTCTGACGCGCTGACGATCGAAGGAGATACGCCATGAGTAAAGAGGTAAAAGTCCCCACTCTGGGCGAAAGCGTTACCGAAGCAACCATCGCCACATGGTTTAAAAAACCCGGTGATACGGTCGCTGTTGACGAAATGTTGTGTGAGCTTGAAACCGATAAAGTAACGGTCGAGGTGCCCTCACCGGTCGCAGGTTCCCTGGTCGAGATCGTTGCTGCCGAAGGTGCGACCGTGGGCGTAGATGCGCTTCTGGCGATAATCAGTGAAGGCGAAGGTACCGCCCCGGCGCCCACAACAGCACCTGCCTCAGCGCAAGCCGCGCCAAGTATGGCTCCTGCTATGTCCCCAGCTGCTGGATCGGTGGATGTGATGGTCCCCGCTTTGGGGGAAAGCGTCACCGAAGCGACTGTGTCCTCTTGGTATAAACAACCAGGTGATGCGGTGGCGCAGGATGAAATGTTGTGCGAGCTTGAAACAGACAAGGTCTCGGTCGAGGTGCCAGCACCTGCTGCCGGGTTTCTGGGCGAGGTTCTTGCGAAAGAAGGCGACACTGTTGCTGCTGGTGCCCGCCTTGCTGTGATCTCTGCCAGTGGTGGTGCAGTTGCATCTTCTCCGGTGGCAGCCGAGGCCACAACACAAGCTGATATCGAACATGCCCCCTCCGCGAAAAAGGCCATGGCCGAGGCCGGGTTAACCCCCACTCAGGTCACGGGCACAGGGCGTGACGGGCGTATCATGAAAGAGGATGTGGCCCGCGCGGCGGCGGCCCCAGCGGCTGCGCCGACTGTGCCCACCCCCTCCGAAAGCCCTAAGGCACAAACCCCCGCCCGCGCGCCCGTTGCCGCCGAGGATGCGGAGCGCGAAGAACGGGTGAAAATGACCCGTCTGCGCCAGACAATCGCAAGACGCCTGAAGGACGCACAAAACACGGCCGCCATGCTGACGACCTACAATGAGGTTGATATGTCAGCGGTCATGGCGTTGCGAAGCGAATACAAGGACCTGTTCCTGAAGAAGCATGGCGTCAAGCTTGGCTTCATGTCGTTCTTTGCCAAAGCCTGCATTCACGCCCTGAATGAAGTGCCCGACGTCAATGCGGAGATTGATGGCGACCACGTGATCTATAAGAATTATGTTCATATGGGTGTTGCTGTTGGCACGCCGAACGGTCTTGTGGTTCCCGTGGTGCGTGACGCCGACCAGATGTCTTTTCACAAGATCGAACAGACCATTGCGGAACTGGGGAAAAAGGCCCGGGACGGTAAGCTGTCTCTTGCTGAAATGCAGGGCGGATCCTTCACCATCTCTAATGGTGGCGTCTATGGCTCGCTTATGTCTTCGCCCATCCTCAACCCACCGCAATCGGGCATTTTGGGCATGCATAAAATTCAGGACCGTCCGGTCGTGGTTGGTGGTGAGATTGTGATCCGCCCGATGATGTATCTGGCCCTGTCATACGACCACCGGATCGTGGATGGTAAAGGAGCTGTGACCTTCCTCGTGCGCGTGAAAGAAGCGCTGGAAGATCCGCGCCGCCTGCTGATGGATCTATAAACAACCCAAAACACGACTCGGGAAAGCTTAAACTCTCCCGGCCAGAGATGTAAAAATTTTAGTAAGCCCCAAGGAGACCGAAAATGGCAGATTATGATGTGATCATCATCGGTGGTGGCCCCGGCGGCTATGTCTGCGCCATTCGCTGCGCCCAGTTAGGGCTGAAAACAGCCGTGGTAGAGGGGCGCGAAACCCTCGGCGGTACCTGCCTGAATGTCGGCTGTATCCCCTCAAAGGCGCTTTTGCATGCTAGCCATTCCTTGCATGAGGCCCAGCACAATTTTGCTCATATGGGTCTTAAGGGTAAAAGTCCCTCGGTCGATTGGAAGCAGATGCTGGCCTATAAGGACGAGGTCATAGGGCAAAACACCAAGGGCATAGAATTTCTGTTTAAAAAGAATAAGATAGACTGGATAAAAGGATGGGCGACCATCCCTGCGCCCGGACAGGTCAAGGTTGGCAACGATATGCACAATGCCGGGAATATCGTCATCGCGACGGGCTCTGAACCGGCTTCGCTGCCTGGTGTTGAAATTGACGAAAAAACCATTGTCACTTCCACAGGTGCTTTATCTCTGGGAAAAATCCCCAAGAAACTCGTTGTAATCGGTGCTGGTGTGATCGGGCTTGAAATGGGCTCGGTTTACGCGAGGTTGGGGGCCGAGGTCACGGTAGTGGAATTCCTCGACAATATAACCCCCGGCATGGATGCCGGGTTGGCGAAAGCCTTCCAGAGGGCACTTAAAAAGCAGGGACTTACCTTCGTGCTCGGGGCTGCCGTGCAATCCGTTGAGAAACTGAAAACCAAGCTGAAAATTCACTATAAGCTGCGCAAAAATGACAGTGATGCGATACTTGAGGCTGATACTGTGCTGCTGGCCACCGGACGTAAACCATATATCGATGGACTTGGGCTTGAGACCTTAGGTGTTGAGATGACCGAGCGCGGCCAGATTGCCACCAATGGTTGGAAAACCAATATAAGTGGCATCTGGGCGATCGGGGATGTTATCGAAGGCCCCATGCTGGCCCACAAGGCCGAAGACGAAGGTATCGCGGTGGCAGAAAGCCTTGCCGGGCAGGCAGGGCATGTGAATTACGATGTCATTCCAGGCGTGGTCTACACGGCCCCAGAAGTTGCCTCGGTTGGTCAAACAGAAGAGGAGCTGAAAGCGGAAGGCCGTGCCTACAAGGTCGGCAAGTTCAGCTTCATGGCCAATGCTCGTGCCAAGGCGGTTTTCGCCGGCGAAGGATTTGTGAAAATCCTTGCAGATCAAAACACTGACCGGATTCTTGGGGTTCATATTCTCGGTCCGGCTGCGGGCGAGTTGATCCACGAAGCCTGTGTGGCGATGGAGTTTGGGGCTTCTGCTGAAGACCTCGCACGTACCTGCCACGCACATCCGACCTTTTCAGAAGGGGTGCGCGAGGCTGCCCTTGCCTGCGGGGACGGGGCCATTCACGCTTAAACGGCCTTCCCTTCATCTTGGAAAAATCCTTGGGGGTCAGGGGGTGAAACCCCCTGATCTCAGGAATAATGTGCGCCGCAGGCGCTCATTTTAAAGCCACAACCCGGTTCACATGTCCCATTTTGCGCCCCGGTTTAACCTCGGCTTTGCCATATAGGTGTACTGCCGTGTCGGGTTGGCGGGCGATTTCCGGTATCCGGTCTACATCGCCGCCAATGAGGTTTTCCATAACCACGTCCGCATGACGTGCTCCACTGCTGATCGGCCATCCCGCCACCGCGCGGATATGCTGCTCAAACTGGTCAACGGTACAGCCGTTTTGGGTCCAGTGGCCGGAATTGTGCACGCGCGGGGCAATCTCGTTCACCACCAACCCGGCTGAAGTGACAAACAACTCCACCCCCAGAACACCAACATAATCAAGCGCATTCAATATATTACTGGCTATGAGTACCGCATCGGTGCGCGCGGCTACACTCAGGTTGGCGGGCACTGTAGTG